>NZ_LSIC01000179.1 GCF_001556045.1 Bradyrhizobium sp. CCH5-F6 | reverse complement strand
CAACGGCACCGTCAGCTTCAATGCCCAGACCAATACGGTCACCTTCACGCCGACCACCGGCTATACCGGTGCGGCTTCCTTCAGCTATGCCATCGCCGACGGACAGGGCGGCACCGCAACCGCAACGGTCAGTCTGACGGTGAATGCCCCAGCAAACCAGCCGCCGGTCGCCAACAACGACAGCGGCTACAACACCACGCAAAACACGGCTCTGGCTATTGCCGCGTCTACCCTGCTTGCGAACGATACCGATCCGAACGGCGATCCGCTGACGGTCACGGGCGTGAGCGGCGGCGTCAACGGCACCGTCAGCTTCAATGCCCAGACCA
>NZ_LSIC01000178.1 GCF_001556045.1 Bradyrhizobium sp. CCH5-F6 | reverse complement strand
CGTGTGTTGGGCTTCACCTGTATGCTGCTGTGCGGTTCTTCCTGCGTGTGCTTTCGCGCAGCGGACCGCGGGTGCCGCCGGCACCCGGCCTTCCCTGCGCCCTCCTGGCTCGAGAGGGTGAGCGACGAAGCAAAGCTCGGGCGAATTCAGCCGCGAGAACGCGACGCCGTGTCTGCGATACAACATGCGTGTTGGAAGAGCGGCACCGCCGCCTCATTCTCTGTCATTGCGAGCGCAGCGAAGCAATCCAGAATCCCTCCGCGGTGACAGCCTGGATTGCTTCGCTGCGCTCGCAATGACGACGTCGACAGAGCCTGCGCCATACTCAGCTGTCTTGCCCCGGCTCTGCAGCGCAGCGTCCCTTCGACGGTGCGCTGCAGAGCCGGGGCCCATGTAGCGGCATCGTGCCGTGTGGCCCCTGGGGCGCGGCCAATTATTCGGCAATTCCGCAGGCGGCGCCGGTGGACTTGCCCGCCACAATCCGGTTCAATGAACCGGTTGAGTTTTCAGGCGACAAGGGTGTCGAGGCATCTTCTGGTCCCGGCGCTGCCGGGCTTCACCCCACCCCACTTGCGTGAAACCGTCGGGAATGCTCTTTGCTTGAGAGTTATCCCGTGGGCCACCGGCCCCGATCCAGAGAGATGAGATGAGCAAACTCGTTATCCGCGCCGGCGATTTCTCCTTCGATGCCCGCTTCGAGGAGCAACTGGCGCCCAAGACCGTGGCCGCCTTCCGCAAGGCGCTGCCGTTCGAAAGCCACATCATCCATGTGCGCTGGAGCGGTGAGGGCGTGTGGATGCCGCTCGGCGATCTCGATTTCGGCGTCGGCTACGAGAACCACACCAGCTATCCCGCGCCGGGCCAGATCATCCTCTATCCCGGCGGCATCAGCGAGACCGAGATCCTGCTGGCCTATGGCGGCGTGCACTTCGCCAGCAAGATGGGCCAGCTCGCCGGCAACCATTTCATCACGCTGACCTCGGGCCTGGAGAATCTGGCGACGCTGGGCAAGAGCGTGCTGTGGAAGGGCGCGCTGCCGATCCGCTTCGAGGAAGTCTGAGTGGCTGACGCACGCTACCCGCGCGATCTCCGCGGTTACGGCCGCAACCCGCCGCATCCCGAGTGGCCCGGCCATGCGCGGGTCGCGGTGCAGTTCGTGGTCAATTTCGAGGAAGGCGGCGAGAACAACATCCTGCACGGCGATAGCGCCTCGGAAGCGTTCCTGTCCGACGTGCTCGGCGCGCAGCCCTGGCCCGGCCAGCGCCACGCCAACATCGAATCCATGTTCGAATATGGCGCGCGCGCCGGCTTCTGGCGGTTGTGGCGGATGTTCACCGCGCGCAACTGGCCGACCACCGTGTTCGGTGTCGCCACCGCGCTGAAGCGCAATCCCGAAATCGTCGCCGCCATGAAGGAGGCGGGCTGGGACATCGCCAGCCACAGCCTGAAATGGATCGAGCACAAGGATATGACCGAGGCGCAGGAGCGCGCCGAGATCGCCGAGTCGATCCGCGTCCACACCGAGGCGACCGGTTCGCGGCCGCTCGGCTGGTACACCGGGCGCTCCTCGATCAACACCAACCGTCTGCTGATGGAGGAGGGCGGCTTCCTCTATCTCTGCGACTCCTATGCCGACGATCTGCCCTATTGGATCAAGGGCACGGGCGGCAAGCAGCTCGTCATTCCCTACACGCTTGACGCCAACGACATGCGCTTCATCAACCCGCAGGGCTTCGCCGAGGGCGAGCAGTTCTTCACCTATCTGAAAGACGCCTTCGACGTGCTCTATGCGGAAGGGCAGACGGCGCCGAAGATGATGTCGGTGGGGCTGCACTGCCGCCTCGCCGGCCGCCCCGGCCGTGCCGCGGGGCTGATGCGCTTCCTGGATTACATCGGCAAGCATGAGCGCGTCTGGGTGCCGACGCGGCTGCAGATCGCGCAGCACTGGCACGACAAGCATGCGCATCTCGCCGCCGATGCGTTCGAGATCGGATGAAGACGATGCCGCAGATTTCGCTCGCCGATCTCAATGCAGCAAGCAAGGCCGACTTCGTCGCCGCGCTCGCCAACGTCGTCGAATATTCACCGTGGATCGCCGAGCAACTCGCCGGGAAGCGGCCGTTCGCCGGCGTCAACGAACTGCACGCCGCGCTGATGGCGGCGATCCAGAGCGCTGAACCCGACGTGCAGCTGGCGCTGCTCCGGGCGCATCCCGATCTCGCCAACAAGACCCAGCGCGCGGCGGGCCTCACGGCGGAATCGACCGACGAGCAGAACAGCGCCGGTCTCGACCGGCTGTCGGACGCGGAATACGCCGCGTTCGAGCGCGTCAACACTGCCTATCGCGACAAGTTCGGCATCCCCTATATCGTCTGCGTCCGTCGTCACACCAGGGATTCGGTGCTGAACGACTTCGAGACGCGGCTCCGCAATATCGCCAAGACCGAGACACGGCGCGCGATCGAGGAGATCGGCCGCATCTCCGCACTGCGGCTGGATCAGCTCGTCATGGCCGACGACAAGCTGAAGGTGCACGGCCGGCTCTCGACCCATGTGCTGGACAATCAGATCGGCAAGCCGGCGCCGGGGATTTCGATTGAGCTCGTCGAGCTCGCAAGCCTCGGCGAGAGCCGTGTGATCGCGCGCGCGGTCACCAACGCCGACGGGCGCACCGATCAGCCGTTGATCGGTGGTCGTCCGCTTCCGATCGGCCGCTACGAGCTCAAATTCAGCGTTGCCAAATACTACGCCGAGCGCAACGTGCCGCTATCGGACCCACCATTCCTCGACGAGATCCCGCTGCGCTTCGCCGTCAGCGAGCCGGAGGGGCACTACCACGTGCCGCTCTTGGTCACGCCCTGGAGCTATTCGACCTATCGCGGCAGCTAGTCCCCGAACTTCGCGTGCAGCGCCGGAAACAGCCGGTCCGGCTTGAAGGGCGGCGCGGTGAAGCGGATTCCGGTGGCATCGGCGATCGCGTTGCCGAGCGCGGCGGCGACAGGATTGTACGGGCTCTCGCTCATCGACTTGGCGCCGAGCGGCCCGATCGTATCGGACGTCTCGGCGAAGAAGACCTCGGTGCGCGGAACGTCGGCGAAGGACGGCAGGTGGTAGTCGCGGAATTTCGGGTTGATGACGCGCCCCTCGGCGTCGATCACCATCTCCTCGTAGAGCGCAGCGCCGAGCGCCTGCGCGACGCCGCCTTCGACCTGGCCGCGGCACTGCATGGGATTGGCGACGACGCCTGCGTCCGCGGCGTGGACGCTCCGGAGTATCCTGAGCTCGCCGGTGGCCTTGTTCACGGCGATACGAAAACCCTGGACGTTGAAGCCGACCGAACGCGGCGTGCCCGCGGAATTGCCGCTGCCTGCGAACGGCCGCCCGCGCTCGCGCGCGAGCTTCGCCAGCTCCGCAAACGGCATGCGCCGGACGCCGCTGACGACGGCGTTGTCCTCGATCACGCAACCCCCGACGTCACACAGCCACGTGCCGGCGGCGGCCGCCTTCAATTCGGTCGCGAGCTGCATGGAAGCCGCATGCGTCGCCTTGCCGGCGACGAACATGCCCGCGCTGCCATAGGCGCCGGTATCGTGGCCACCATGGGCCGTGTCGGACTGGCGCAAGCGGATTCTGTCGACGGTGGTCGCCAGCGTGGTCGCGGCAATCTGCCGGTGCACGGTACTGGTGCCGTTGCCGAATTCAGCGGTGCCGACGGTGAGATCGAAACCGCCGTCGTCGCAAAGCGCGATCGTCGCGTCGGCGAAATGGCCCGCCGGCGGCACGGTGTCGATCATGGTCAGCGCGATGCCGTCCCCGATCAACCAGTCCGGCGACAGTTCCGGCTGTGGGCCGTCGGCCTGCATCGCGCGCTCGACCAGGTCGAGGCACTGGTCGAGCCCGTAGGAGCCGTAGAGCACGTCGTGAAATTCGGACGGCGGCGGCGACAGCATGGGATCGCCGTCCCTGACGATGTTGCGTCGGCGCATCTCGTAGGGACTGATGCCGAGCTGCCGGCCCAACTCGTCGATCGCGGCCTCGACCGCGATCAGCGTCTGCGGCAGGCCATAGCCGCGAAACGCGCCCGCCGGCACCGTGTTGGTGTAGACCGCGTAGCCGTCGACCCGCTTGTTCGGGCAATTGTAGATGGCGATGGACTCGGACAGCGAATGGAACATCACCGGGCCGGCGTGATTGCCGTAAGCGCCGGTGTTGGAGAGCACGTCGAGCTGGAGCGCGGTGAGCTTGCCGTCGGCATCCGCCCCAGCCTTGACGCGGATCCGCATCGGATGCCGCGTCGAGGTCGCGATGAACTGCTCCTCGCGCGTGAGCTCGAGCTTCACCGGCCGTCCGGTCCTGAGCGCAGCAAGCGCCAGGATGTCCTCGACGAACATCTCCTGCTTGCCGCCAAAGCCGCCGCCCACGCGCTCGCAGAACACGCGGACCTTGTCCAGGGGAAGCTGGAAGATGTTCGACAACGCGCGGCGGGTCAGGAACGGCACCTGCGTCGAGGTGCGGACATTGAGCACGCCGGCGTCATCAAGCCAGGCGAGGCCGCCATGGGTCTCCAGCGCCGCATGCTGCACGCGATGGCTGTGGAATGTACCCTCGAAGGTGACGGCGGAGGTGGCGAGCGCGGCCGCGACGTCACCGAACTCGCCATGCGTTTCCGCGACGAGGTTGCGCTGAGCGTCGGCAACACGGTTGGCAATGGTGCGGTCGGGATGAATGACGGGCGCGCCCGGTGTCATCGCCTGCTCCGGATCGATCAGCGCGGGCAGGATCTCGTAAGTGACTTTGAGCCTGCGGCATGCCTCCTCGGCGGCTGCCTCGGTCTCGGCGACGACGGCGGCGATCTTCTGGCCGATGAAACGGACGACGTCGTCGAGGATGCGGGTGTCCTCGGGGTCCATCCAATCCTTTTCGTGCCGCGCGGTGGACATCAGGACCCTTGGCGCATCCTCATGCGTCAGCACCGCATGCACACCGGGAACGCGAAGGGCTTCCGCCCTGTCGATCGCGACGATCCTGGCATGCGCATGCGGCGAACGCAGGAGCTTGATGTGCAGCAGTCCGTCGATGGCGGTGTCGAAGGTGTAGCGTGCCCTGCCGCGCACGATATCGGGCCCCGCGGGCGCGGGCAGGCTACGGCCGAACGCGGCGCCGGCCTCGACGCTCGCCTCCACATTGGTCTTGCCGAGGATCGCATCCTCGATCGAACGATAGCCGGTGCAGCGGCAGATATTGCCCTTCAGCGCCGCGCCGAGATCGGTTCGCTGGGCCTGGTTCAGCGAGGCACAGGTCAGGATCATGCCGGCGGTGCAGAAGCCGCATTGAAAGCCCTGCGCATCGAGGAAGGCCTGCTGCATCGGATGCGTGCCGTCATCGCCGCCAAGACCTTCAATCGTGGTGACGGCGCGGCCCTCCGCGCGGAACGCCGGGATCAGGCAGCTATGCACCGGCTCCCCATCGAGCAGCACGGTGCAGGCGCCGCAGTCGCCGGCATCGCAGCCCTTTTTCACGCCGAAATGGCCGAGCTCGCGCAGGAACGTGCGCAGGCATTGCCCGGCGCGGGGTCCCTGAGAAAACTCCCTGCCGTTGATCTCGAAGCTCATGACGGCGTCGCCCCCAGGAGCTCGCCGCGGATCTCCTCGGCGAGGCGCAAGGTCATGTGCTTGCGCCAGAGCGGCTTGCCGTGGATGTCGGTGTTGTACAGCTCCTCGGTGATCCCTTCCGAGATGGCGGCGCGGAGCGCAGCTGCGTCCGGCGCCTTGGCAAAGGAGAGCTGGACCGGGCGTACCGTCGATGCGGTGATCGTCAGGGTCAGTCTGCCATCCGGATCGAGGCTGCCGATCAGAAGCGCCGCCGATCGACCGACGGGGGCCAGCGAAATCTGGCGAAAGGCCGCGCGGCGGCGCAACGCCGCAATCGGGATATCGATCTGCCGCAGCAGGTCGCCGGGCATGAGACGGTTGCTCTGGTTGCCGGTGACGAAATCGACGACGGGAATGTTCTGCTCGCCGCCGCCGGCCTTCCAGATGGTGCAGACGCCGTCGAGCGCCGATGTGAGCGAGATCATCGGTCCCGCCGGCAGCGACATGCAGACATTGCCGCCGACCGTGGCTGTCTTCCAGATCTTGAACGAGGCGAGGAAGGCCCGGCAACACTGGCCGATCAATGGCGCCGCGAGCCAGTCGGGCGGGCAGGCTAGTCCCTCCAGCTGTGCAATCGTGCAGGTGGCGGCAATGGAGAGATGGCTCTCCGTGATCGTCAGCGGCGGCCATCTCAGGTCGCTGAGATCGATCAGTCGCCTCAGGTGGACCTGCGGCTCCGAGTACAGCCAGGTGCCGCCGGCAAGCCAAGCATCTCCTGTCGTCCAGGCAGGCAGTTGCGCGCGCGTTTGTGGATGGGCCACCGATGTGATGGTATTCAAATCCATGGCCGCGCCAGCGCTTCCGCGTGTTGAATCGTGCCGAGTCTTGCAAGACCGGAGCCAAGCCGCAACAAGCAAGTCGTAGCAATGTCGTGTTCGGGTTGGCGTTCCCCTTGCAGGCTGGTCGTCATTCGGTGTGTGGAGAAACAGGATCATGAGCGATGCGAAGCCCGTCTGGATCAGGGATCCCCTCGCCATCCTCGCCGACGGTGCCGAGCGCGGCTTCGTGGTGAAGGGCGGCCGGATCGTCGAGCTCGTGCCGGCTGGCGCTACGCCCGTGACGGCGGATGTCGCGGTGTTCGATGCGGGCGAGCATGTCGTGCTGCCGGGCCTGATCAACACCCATCATCATTTCTACCAGACGCTGACGCGGGCGCTGCCCGCGGCGCTGGACCGGGAGCTGTTTCCCTGGCTCCAGGCGCTCTATCCGGTCTGGGCGAAGCTGACGCCTGATGCGCTCGAGCTCGGCGTCACCGTGGCGATGTCCGAGCTGCTGCTCTCGGGCTGCACCACCACGACCGATCACCATTACGTCTTTCCGGCAGGACTCGAGGACGCCGTCGACATCGAGGTGGCGGTCGCGCAGCGGTTGGGCATGCGGGTGCTGCTGACCCGAGGCTCGATGAATCTGTCGCAGCGCGACGGAGGCCTGCCGCCTGACAGTGTCGTGCAGGACGAGGACACAATTCTCGCCGACAGCGCGCGTGTGGTCGCAAGGCATCACCAGCGTGGTGCGGATGCGATGGTGCAGATCGCGCTTGCGCCGTGCTCGCCATTCTCGGTGACGACCTCGCTGATGCGCGCCACGGCCGATCTCGCCGACAAGCTCGACGTGCGCCTGCACACCCATCTCGCCGAGACCGAGGACGAGAACGAATTCTGTCAGCAGATGTATGGCTGCCGCCCGCTCGACTATCTCGAGCAATGCGGCTGGCTCAATGCGCGAACCTGGCTCGCCCACGGCATTTTTTTCAACGACGACGAGATCAAGCGGCTCGCCAAGGCGAAGACGACCATCAGCCATTGCGCGTGCAGCAACCAGCTGCTGGCGTCCGGCTGCTGTCCTGTCTGCGAGATGGAAGAGGCCGGCGTCGGGATCGGCATCGGCGTCGATGGCTCGTCGTCGAACGATGGCTCGAACCTGATGCAGGAGGTGCGCGCCGCCTTCCTGGTGCAACGGGCGCGATATGGCGTGACGAAGGTCAGTCAAACGGATGCGCTGCGCTGGGCCACCAAGGGCTCGGCGGCCTGCGTCGGCCGCCCGGAGCTCGGCGAGATCGCCGTCGGCAAGGCCGCCGACCTTGCCCTGTTCAAACTCGACGAGCTGCGCTTCTCCGGCCACGGCGATCCGCTGGCCGCGCTGGTGCTGTGCGGGGCGCATCGGGCAGACCGGGTGATGGTGGCCGGGAGATGGACGGTGATCGACGGCGCGATTCCGGGCCTGGATGTGGCAGACCTCATGCGCCGCCACAGTTCCGCGGCGCGGGCCATGCGGGCGGGATAAGCCAGGCAAGATGGAAAGAGGGGGCAGCCACAAGTGCCGGGTGCTTCTGGCCACCCCCTCCGAACCTCCTCCGGGAGGAGCAGGTGTTTTCGACGAAGCAAGAAGCGTGCTACTTGCCCGGGAGCTTGTCGTCGATGCCCTTGACGTAGAAATTCATGCCGAGGATCTGGCTATCGTCGAGGTGATCGCCGCCCTTGCACTCGACCGGCTTGCCGTCCTGCCCAACGATCGGGCATTTGAACGGGTGCAGCTTGCCGGCGGTGATTGCGGCCTGGGCATCCTCGGCCATTTTTTTCACATCATCGGGCATGTTGGTGTAGGGGGCCATGGCAAACATGTGGCTGTCGAGGCCGCCCCAGGTGTCCTCGGATTTCCAGGTTCCCGCGAACTCGGCCTTCACGCGCTCGATGTAGTAAGGGCCCCAGGTATCCAGGATCGAGGTGAGCTGGGTCTTGGGCCCGAACTTGATCATCTCGGAATCCTGGCCGAAGGCGAGCTTGCCGCGTTCGCTGGCGATCTGCATCGCGGCCGGAGAATCCGTGTGCTGCATGATGACGTCGGCGCCCTGGTCGATCAGCGCCTTGGCGGCGTCGGCTTCCTTGCCTGGATCGAACCAGGTGTTGGCCCAGATGATCTTGACCTTGATGTTCGGGTTGATGGTCTGCGCTGCCAGCATCGTCGCGTTGATGCCGGAGACGACCTCCGGAATCGGGAACGAGCCGATGTAGCCGAGCACGCCTGACTTCGACATCCTGGCCGCGATCAGGCCTTGAATGTAGCGGCCCTGGTACCATTTGGCCGAGTAGGTCGACATGTTCGGGTTGCGCTTGTAGCCGGTGGCGTGCTCGAAATGCACGTTCGGATATTTCTTGGCTACCTTCAACGTCGAATCCATATAGCCGAAGGACGTCGTGAAGATCAGCTTGTTGCCGGCGCGGACCAGCTGCTCGATCGCGCGCTCGGCGTCGGGACCTTCGGGCACGTTCTCGAGATAGGTGGTCTCGATCTTGTCACCCAATTCCTTCACCAGCGCCTGACGACCGAGGTCGTGCTGATAGGTCCAGCCAAGGTCTCCAATCGGACCTACATAGATGAAGCCGACCTTCAGCTTGTCTGCGGCGGAGGCTGCGCTGACGTTCCCGGCAAGCAAAAGCCCGACAGTCAGTGCAAGAAGTGATTTCCACATCATCAATCTCCAAACGTCAGGGGAAAGCACGATCCGCGACGCGCGCGCCCCATCGCGCGTGCCGCGGAAACGGGACTCAGCGGTCAGGCACGAACACGGTGCCGAGCGCCGCCGGCGCTGTCGAACCGCCGGTCCGCGCGCGGGAGATCAGGACGAGCACGATGATGGTCGCGAGATAAGGCAGTGCCGACATGAACTGCGAGGGAATGCCGACGCCCCAGCCTTGCGCATGCAATTGCAGGATCGTCACCGCGCCGAACAGATAGGCGCCGGCCACGAGCCGGCCTGGCCGCCAGGACGAGAACACCACCAGCGCCAGCGCGATCCAGCCGCGGCCGGCGGTCATGCCTGGAACGAAGAACGGCGTATAGGCGAGCGGCAGATAAGCACCGGCAAGGCCGGCGCAGGCACCGCCGAACATCACGGCGAAGGTGCGGATGCGCAGCACGGGATAGCCGAGCGCATGTGCGGAGACGTGATTGTCGCCGCAGGCGCGGAGGATCAAGCCCGCCCGCGTGCGGTACAGGAGCCACCAGACGCCGGCGATGAGTGCAATGGAGAAATAGACGAAGCCGTTCTCGCCGAACAGCACACGGCCGATCAGGGGGATGTCGGTGAGACCCGGGATGCTGAGCTGCGCGGCGGGCGTGACGCGCTCGCCGACAAACCCGGCCCCGATCAGGCCTGACAGCCCAATGCCGAGGATGGTCAGCGCGAGCCCGGTCGCAACCTGGTTGACGGCAAGCCCGAGCGCCATCAGCGCGAAGACGAGCGACATCAGAGTGCCCGCGACCATGCCGAACAGCGCGCCGATGAAAATCGATCCGGTCAGCCAGGCCCCGGCAAAACCACAGGCCGCGCCGACGATCATCATGCCCTCGACGCCGAGATTCAGCACGCCGGAGCGCTCCGTCACGAGCTCGCCGGTCGCGGCGATCAGCAGCGGCGTCGACGCGGCGAGCACCGCGAGGATGATGGCTTCAACCAGCTCCACGGGTCACCTGTCGGTTCGGGAAGACCAGCTTGAAGCGGTACAGGATCAGGGAATCGCAGGCGAGCACGTAGAACAGCAGGATACCCTGGAACACCTTGGTGACGTCCAACGGGATCTTCATCGCGATCTGCGCCTGCTCGCCGCCGATAAAGGTCAATGCGAGAAAAAGGCCTGCAATTAGTATTCCAAGCGGATTCAACCGGCCGAGGAATGCGACGATGATTGCGGTGAAGCCGTAGCCCGGCGAGATGCCGGGCTGGAGATGCCCGACCGGACCTGCGACCTCGATGATGCCAGCAAGACCCGCCAGTGCGCCTGATATCGCGAAGGTCACGATGATCGATTGATTGACGTTGAAGCCGCCGAACCGCGCCGCGCGCGGCGCAGCTCCGACCACGCGGATCTCGAATCCCTTGATGGTCCGCGCGAGCAGGATCGCCACTGCGGCGACGACGAGCAGGGCGAGAACCGAGCCGATATGCAGCCGGCCGCCCTCGATCAGCAGCGGCACCGTTGCCACCGGATCGAACTCGGCCGTGGTCGGAAAGTTGAACCCGTGCGGATCGCGCCAGGGGCCGCGTACGAGATAGTCGAGCAGGAGGTCGGCGACATAGACCAGCATCAGGCTGGTCAGGATCTCGCTGGCGCCGAACTTCACCTTGCATATTGCGGGGATCAGCGCATAGAGCGCGCCTGCGGCCGCGGCGAGCATGAGCATGGCCGGCAGCACCCAGGCGCCCGCGTCGGTGCCCTGCGTCTTCACCGCGATCCAGCTACCCGCCACGGCGCCGATCAGGAATTGCCCCTCGGCCCCGATGTTCCAGGCATTGGCGAGATAGCAGAGCGACAGCCCGATCGCGATCATCACCAGCGGGGTCGCCTTCACCGCGATCTCCTGGAGCGAATAGCCGTCGGTCAAAGGCGCGATGAAATAGGCATGCAGGGCGAGCAGCGGATTCTTGCCGAGGATTGCGAACAGGACGACCATGGTCGCGATCGTAAGGCCGATCGCGATCAGCGGAGACACCAGCGCGATCGTGCTGGATCGCTCGGCGCGCTTCTCAAGCACCAGCTGCATGCGCGGCCTCCTCCGGCTCCAGGCTGCTGCCGCCCATCAAAAGGCCGAGCTTTTCGCGGCTCGCCTCGCTTGCTGTGAGCGGAGCCGAAAGCTTGCCATGGAACATCACGGCGATGCGGTCGGCGATCTCCGCGAGCTCGTCGAGATCCTGGCTGGTGACGAGGACGGCGGCACCTGCGGTTGCGAGATCGAGCAGCGCCTGACGGATGACCGCGGCGGCGCCGGCGTCGACGCCCCAGGTCGGCTGGTTCACCACCAGCACCGACGGATTGCGCAGGATCTCGCGGCCCACGATGAATTTCTGCAGATTGCCGCCGGAGAGGCTCGCAGCTTCCGGATCGCGCTTGGCCTTGCGGACGTCGAACGTCTCGGTCGTACGGTCGACCGCCCTCAGCGTGGCAGCGGTATCGATCAAGCCACGACGGACCATGCCGCTGGCGGCATGGCCGGTGAGCAGCGCGTTCTCCGACAGCTTCATGCGCGGCACGGTAGCGTGGCCGAGCCGCTCCTCGGGCACGAAAGCGGCGCCGAGCTTGCGCCGTTGGGTTACCGAGAGCCGGCCGGCGGCGATCCCTTCGATCACGACGGTGCCGGGATCCTCAGAGAGTCGTTCACCGGATAGCGCGGCGAACAGCTCATCCTGGCCGTTGCCGGCAACGCCGGCGATGCCGAGGATCTCGCCGCCCTTCAGCTCGAACGAGATGTGTTCGAGCCGCACGCCATGCGCGTCCGCGGGGGTCAGCGAGAGATCGTCGACGACCAGCCGCGGCACATTGGTTTTGCGGCCGGATGCGGCCTTCACTTCCTTGATCTCTCCGCCGACCATCATCCGCGCGAGCGAGGCCGCGGTCTCGAGCCGAGGGTTGCAGGTCTCGACCTTCCTGCCGCCGCGCAGGATCGTTGCGGTGTCACAGAGGCGCTTCACTTCCTCCAGCTTGTGGCTGATGTACAGGATGGCGCGACCCTCGGCCTTGAGCCGTTCCAGCACGATGAAGAGCTGATTTGCTTCCTGCGGCGTCAGCACCGCGGTGGGCTCATCCAGGATGAGAAACTTCGGGTCCTGCATCAGCGCGCGGACGATCTCGATGCGCTGGCGCTCGCCTACCGACAATTGCCAGACTTCGCGCTTGGGATCGAGCGGCAGTCCATAGGTCTTCGACACCTGTTCCAGCCGCGCCGACATGTCCTTGAAGGATTCCTTGCCGTCGAGGCCGAGCGCGACGTTCTCGGCGACGGTGAGATTGTCGAACAGCGAGAAGTGCTGGATCACCATGCCGATGCCGCGGCTGCGTGCTTCCGACGGGCCCGGCAACACGATTGGCTGGCCCTGCCAGCGGATCTCGCCGGCGCTGGGCTGGATCAGCCCGTAGATGGCTTTGACCAGCGTCGACTTGCCGGCGCCGTTCTCGCCGAGCAGGGCGTGAATTTCACTCGGCCGGATGTCGATGTCGATGGAATCGTTGGCGAGGAAATCGCCGTAACGCTTGGTGAGGCCGATCGTCCTCAGGAGCGGGATTTCGCCGGAATGCTGGCCATTGGGCGTCCGATCGGACGTTCGCTGGTGCGTTTGCATGCGTGAAGTGTCTCAATGGTGGGCCAGTTTGAACCGCTGCAAGATGTGAGGAAGCATCGTCTCCCGTTCAACGCTTGGCGCGTCAAACCTCCGCAGCATCATCTCCTTTTGCATGTACTGTTACTTCGTCCATGCGCCTGCGTGCAGCGCTTCAGCCTCCATCTCGAGCATCGGTCCGACGACCTCCGTCGGCCGCTGGCCACCGGCAAAGACCTGGCGGCAGGGCAGGTCGAGCGTCGGGTTCTCCGGATGGTTACCGGTGAGGCCGCGCAGGCGGTGCTCGCTGAGGCCAAAGACGACGCGGCCGATACCGGCCCAGTAGATGGCGCCAGCGCACATCGCGCAGGGCTCGGCCGACGAATAGAGCGTGGCTTTCGCCAGCACCTCGCGCCCGATGGTGCGGCAGGCCTGGGTGGCTGCGAGACGTTCGGCATGCGCGGTGGCGTCATGATCCGGCATGTAGCCGTTCTCGCTCTCGATGAGGACCTTGCCGTCAGCCGCAACGACGACACAGCCGAAGGGATGATTGCCGTGGGTGAGCGAACGATGTGCGACTGCGAACGACAGGCGCAGAAAGTGTTCGTCACGTTCGGATGCGCCATCCATTGCTGCTCCACGGTCAGTGCCCGCCCTGCGCAGGCCGACCAGGATGAAGTCGGCTTCGCTGGTCCGTGCTTCATACACAATTTGCCAGGGACAATCACCCAGCAGCCGGTCGGACGGTTGTTGACGAGAGTATCCCGTATAACCGCTTGAAAAACATCGCTTATGCGGCCTATTTAGGTGCTGATGAGGGAGAAGTGCCGGATGCAAGTGCAGACGTCAGCCCGCCTGCGCGCAGGACCTGCGCGGGGCTGCCTGGCGCGTACTCGCATTCATGCTAGTCACGCGCGTGTTGAAGCCGGCACCGGTACGTGATTCTGCCCGCGTAGGACTTATATCGATTGTCGCCAGGACAGCAGCTGTCGCGGTCCAGAGAAGAGGAAGTCTATCGGAATGGGGGCCGTTAACGCCGTTCAAAACCCATCTCTCGGCGAAACGATCGTGCGTCGGATCAACGATCTGGCCGCGATTTCGGAAGAGCCCGGCAAGCTCACGCGCGTCTATCTCACCAAGGAGCTGCGCGAGGCCGCGGACCTCATCCTGAGCTGGATGCGCGAGGCCGGCATGAGTGCGCATCTCGACGCGATCGGCAATGTCTGTGGTCGCTACGAAGGCGAGCGGCCGGGTGCGCCCTGCCTGATGCTTGGCTCGCACTACGACACCGTACGCGATGCCGGCAAATGGGATGGGCCGCTTGGCGTGATCACGGCGATCGCCTGCGTCGCAGATCTCAATCGCCGCGGCAAGCGCCTGCCGTTCGCGATCGAGATCGTCGGCTTTGCCGATGAAGAGGGGGTGCGCTTCGCCTCGACGCTGCTCGGCAGCCGTGCTGTGGCCGGCACATTCGACGAGAGCGTTCTGAACACCCGCGACCGCGATGGCGTGTCGATGCGCGAGGCGCTCGTGCAGTTCGGCCTCGATCCCGACCATGTCGGCGCGGCTGCGCGGGCGCGGCGCGAGCTGCTGGCCTATCTCGAGCTGCATATCGAGCAGGGGCCGGTGCTGGAAGCACGAAACCTGCCCGTCGGCGTGGTGACCGCGATCGCCGGCGCCACGCGGCTTGCCGTGCGACTGACCGGCATGGCGGGGCACGCCGGCACGGTGCCGATGGTGCTACGGCGCGATGCGTTGACGGGCGCGGCCGAATGCATCGGCGCGATCGAGCAATTTTGCCGGAGCGATGCGAGCGGGTTGGTCGGCACCGTTGGATACATCCACGCCAGTCCCGGCGCGACCAACGTCATACCGGGCGAGGTATCCTTCACCATCGACATGCGCGCGCCGACCGACATGCACCGCAAGCGCGCGGTCGCCGAAATCGTCAGGCAGATCGAGGCGATCGCAAGACGCCGGCAACTGGTGCTCCAGCTCGACGTCACGCACGAAAACCGCACCGCGCCCTGCGCGCCCTGGCTCAGGGAGCAGATCGCGCAGGCGATCGCTGCGGAAGGTTTCTCCGTGTTCGAGCTGCCCAGCGGGGCAGGGCACGACGGCATGGCGATGATCGACATCGCCGATGTCGGCATGGTTTTCGTCCGCTGCCGCGGCGGCATCAGCCATCATCCCGACGAGCACGTCGAGCTCGCCGACGCCGACGCCGGCGCGCGGGTGCTGCTCAGGGTGATCGAGAATTTCCAGACGCGGGAAAGCCGCGGCGGAGCGAGCTGAATAGCCGGACGGCCGTTTGTCATCAGGGCGAGACACGAATCAATCACGCTTGGAGCGGTGACCGGCCATCGCCGGGATCGCGAGACACCAAGTGCACATGAACAGCGACATTCCCCCGCCGATACATCGAGGAAGCCGGTTCTACCAGGGCGGGGCTGCGACCTTCGTCGCCAACGTTCTCCAGGCGGTCAATTTTCTCGGTGATCGGTTCCTGAGAGAGTCGCATCATCCGTTGTCGGTCATCGAGGGCCTCTATCGGCATTCGATGGACAGCGCGTTCTCGGTGACCGAGGCCTTCCTCGTCACGGGCGCGCCGCACGCCTCCGCCTATTATCCCCGTGACTTCGCCTGGTTCTATCCCGACGTTCTCGACCCCGAAACCATCATGGATTCGCAGGATGCGGTGCGGCGGGCTCGGCTGCTCGACAAGAGCGTCCGCTTGTTGCTGGAGGCGGTTCGCGCCGACGTCGTCACGACGACCATCGTCCCTGCGGGACGTGGCCGGTATCTCGGCGTGAACTACTTCTCGCGCCCGTCGGACACGCTGCTCGGCATCCTCGCCGGTCTCCGGCAGATGATCTCTGCCGAAGACAGGGCGGCACCCTATCTGGCGATGTCGCAATGCGCGCATGCCGGCCGCCTGTTGCTGGCCGAATATGGCGGTGACCTGAAGCGGGCGATCCTCCGGCTCGCGAGCGAGCTCGAACCGTTCGAAGATGGCGGCGCCAGGTACTTGCTTTGCGATGTCCGTGCGCCTCGCTCAGCGGCGACGGACACCCGCGCCGAGCGCCGGCGTTTCGTCACCAACGCTTGCGTCTACACGACGTTCGCCTGGGGCGTGCAGCTCGGCATCGTCGACGAGACCGAGCTGAAGCGACTGCTCGGACGCGACCTCGGGCAGTACAAGAGGGACCTGCTCCGGCTGTTCGGCAAGGAGGGCTATGTCAGGCATTCGCTGGACGGCGCGGCAGCGACGCCGGCGTTCTCGGTAGCGCTGGATTTCGTCAGCGTGCATCGCGGATTCTGGGATATGAGCGAGGCGAGCGAACGGGCGCTGTTCGCGGCGACGACCGATCTGGTCATCGCCGAACCGCGGTTTCGCATCCCAAGCACCTTCCACTTCCTGGTGTCGGCGGAAAATCCGCGCACCAAGATGATCCACAAGATCGCGGCTCCCGCCTATCAGGGACGTTCCTCCTGGCCGACGTTCAACGTCGAGTTCGCGGATCGCATGCTCGATTACGACGAATTCTCAGGCGGCGATACCTACCGGGCCTGCGCCCAGGGGATATTGAAGGACATTCGCACCGCGACCGAAGTCCACGGCGGATATCAAGAGCTGATTTCGGAACGGGGCCTGAAGTATCGCACCTGGGCCTATAAGGGCGCCGTGGCTCACTCGTGGTTTCCGCGTTTCCTGTCCGTCTGGAGGAGGGCGTATGGAGCGCCGCTCCTCCATTGGAATGACTGACTCGGACGCTACCCCGCGGTCACGTCCACCAGCTCGCCGCCGTCGAGCACCTTGGCCGCCTTTTCGCGGTCGAGGTCACCTTCCCAGGCCGCGACCACCACCGTCGCCACGCAATTGCCGGTGAGGTTGCCGACCGCGCGGGCCATGCCGATGAACCAGTCGACCGAGAGCACCAGCACAAGGCCGATCGCAGGAATGCTCGGCACGGCGTTCAGCGTCGCCGCCAGGATCACGATCGCCGAGCCCGGCACGCCATGCGCGCCTTTTGACGTGATCAGGGAAACGCCGAGCACCAGCAGGAGATCGCCGAAGGACAGCGGCGTGTTGGTGGCCTGCGCGATGAAGACGACAGCCAGCGTCAGATAGATCGAGAAGGCGTCGAGGTTGAAGGAATAACCGGTCGGGATGACGAGTCCGACGACGGAGTCCTTCACGCCCATCCGTTCCAGCTTCTTCATGATCTGGGGCAGCACGGCGTCGGAGGAGGCGGTCGCGAGCACGATGGTCAGCTCCTCGCGCAGGTAGGCGAGGAATTTGAGGATGTTGATTCCGGCAAGTGCCATCACGCCGCCGAGCACGCCGAGCACGAAGATTCCGACCGAGACATAGAACAGCGCGACCAGCGAGACGAGCTGCTTGAGTGAGCCGACGCCGTATTTGCCGACGGTGTAGGCGACCGCGCCGAGCACGCCAAGTGGAGCAACCCGAACGATGAGCCCCATGACGCGGAACAGCACGGTGGAGGCGGCGTCGATGATCGAGGTGACGAGCTTCCCCTTCTCGCCGCCGACCAGTGCGAGGCCGACGCCGAACAGGACCGCGAAGAACAGCACCTGGAGCACGTCATTGCGCGACAGCGCATCGAACGAGGTGGTCGGGATGACGTTGAGCAGGAAGGAGCCGATGCCACCACCCTGGAGCTTGTGGGCGTTGTCGGCATAGGTATTGAGCGCCTTGGCATCGAGCGTCGAGGGATCGATGTTCATGCCATGGCCGGGGCCGAACACGTAGGCCAGGATGAGACCTACCACGAGGGCCACCGTGGTCATTACCTCGAAATAGATCAACGCCTTGACGCCGACCCGGCCGACCTTCTTGAGGTCGCCGGCGCCGGCAATGCCATGCACGACGACACAGAACACGATGGGGGCCACGATCATCGAGATTAGCTTCAGGAAGGCGTCGCTGAGGATCTTGAGGCTGATGGCAAAGTCGGGGACGACCATGCCGAGGATGATGCCGAGGATCAGCGCGGCGAGGACCTGGACGAACAGCGAGGTGTACAGCGGCTTTGGCTCGGCGGCAGGTGCCGCGGCAATGGTCGACATGATAGCTCCCCCGTTTCTGACGACGTCTTGATCGTCAAAAAGGAGCAACTAACGTGCCAGATTGTCGCGGCCATTTCAGAATGTATGCAGGATGTCACCAAACCCGGGGATTCTGTTGCGCGGCCTCCTGTTTGTAAGTCGTCAGCAGAAGCGCTATGTCCTGCCTCTTTGAAAGAGCTCGATATGACAATCTCAAATGAGGATGATCTCGCCCGCCTGAAAGAGGTCGGGCGTATCGTCGCCAATACCCTCGAGGCGATGGGGAAGGCCCTTGAACCGGGCATGACCACCTCTGAACTCGATCAGATCGGGCGAAAACTCCTGGAGGCTTCCGGGGCACGTTCGGCGCCGGAGCTCGCCTACGACTTCCCTGGAGCGACATGCATCAGCGTGAACGAAGAGATCGCTCATGGCATCCCGGGGACGCGACGGATCGAGCGTGGTGACCTCGTCAACATCGACGTTTCGGCCGAGAAGAGCGGCTTCTTTGCGGATACGGGAGCTTCGTTCGCCGTTCCGCCCGTGACCCGTTCGATTGAACGTCTTTGCAGGGATGGTCGGCGGGCGATGTGGACGGGCCTCCAGCAGGTTGGAGCCGGGAGGCCGATTGCCGGCATCGGTCAGGCCATCGGGACCTTCGCGCGGAAGAACGGCTATACGCTGGTCAAGAATCTCGCCAGTCACGGCGTCGGCTTGTCGCTCCATGAGGAGCCGACGGAGATCGCAACATGGCCTGATCCCTCAGAACGTCGCATCATGAGCGATGGACTGGTGTTTACCGTCGAGCCATTCCTGTCCATTGGTGCGGAGTGGGCCGAGGACGGCGATGATCCATGGACGCTGTACAGCAGCCCGAAGGCGCCTACCGTTCAGTACGAACACACCGTCATCGCAACCCGAAACGGACCTTTGGTCGTGACTTTGGCCGGGTGATGAAATCCCCGCGACGCGCACTTAGTGGCGCCCAAGGATTATTCTCAAGAGATTGTCTTTCAAGCGCCCTTACAAGCCCGTTACGCACGGACGGCCTCGTCACGCAACGAGATCCAGTAGCCGGCACGACCCTCGCACCAGCACCTTGCGTCCTGTCGGCGTCATCGCAGGCACGCCATCGTTGACGACGACGAGGCCGAGCCTGACCAGTCCTTCGACGAGATAGGCTTTCGAGAGGCGGCCGTTCGATACTGGACTGCGAAGTGTGCGCAGCGCTTCCCACTGGTCCGGCGAAAGATCGAAGTCGACGTCGTTGCTCATACTGCCTCTAGCGATAGTGCCGTTTGCGCGACGCTGTTAGCGGCGCAGCATGAAGACCATGCGACGACAATGAGTCGGGAATTCGGTAAGTCGTTCAGAATGTCTCTTCACGAATTGCCGCACTTCATTGCGCCACAAGAGTTAAGAGCGTCGCATGGGAACAGCGCCCCGATCTCCGATCACCAATTGATGATCTGTGCTTGATGTTGCAGCGCGGATTGCCGCAGTGCACGGAAAGTAATGCTGTCCCATTCTGCGTCGCCATATGCACAGAAATACAGAAATGATGAGACGAGGCGTTCACGATTCTGCTAGGCTATCTTGCAGGGAATGGCTTCACACAACAGGAGTGTGAGTGCATGAAAAGGCTGATTCAAATTCGCAATCAGGAATTTTTGTGCCGTGAACGCGCCGCGCGCGATTCGGAGCGCCGGATGTTCTGGCTCGCGCGGGCCCAGGAATGGGAGCAGCGCGCGCTCGACGAGATCGCTTATCACTTTCGGGAGTGCAATCTCGTGCAGGCCGAGCGGAACGCCGCCTGACGCCGCTGGCAAATATTGCTTACTGATAAGTTGCCACGATATCGGACACGGCGCGCTCGAGCTGGTGCGCGGTGGCGCATTGGCGCACCACGCTGCAAAAGGTCGCGTAGCGCGGCATCTCGGAATCGCCAAAGCCCCACGCGAGCCGCCCTTCGGGGTTGAGCCAGACCAGCCGCTTCGAACGTTCGGAGATGCGGCGCAGGATGTCGGCGCGCGGGTCGAGATTGTTGCTGCGGGCATCGCCGAGCACGATCACCGTGGTCTGCGGCGTCAGCGAGCTCATGAACTGCTTCTCGAAATCGACCAGCGAAGAACCGTAGTCCGACGAGCCGAAGCCGACCTTGGACATGATCTCGGCCATCGCCTCCTCCGGCAACTTCGATTCCAGGATCTCGCTGACCTCGATCAAATGCGATGAGAAGGCGAACGAGCGGACGTCGTCGACCAACTCGTGCAGCGAATGGATCAGCAGCAGGAAGAAGTCGGACACCTGAGCGACCGAGCCGGAGACGTCGCAGAGCGCCACGATCTTCGGCCGGTCGCGATGTTTGCGCTTCCATGCCGTGAGGAAGGGGACGCCGCCCCAGGCCGCATTGCGGCGGAGCGTGCGGCGGACGTCGAGATGACCGCGGCGCTGGCGTTTGCGCGGCTTTGAATAGCGCTCGCGCAGCCGGCGCGCGATCCGGCGGATGAGTGCGCGCATCTCGGCGACCTGGCGCCGCTCGATGCGGGCAAGCGGCGCATTGCGCAGAATCTCGTTGCGGAGGTTTTCGGCCTCCTCGCGGGCATAGAGTGCAAGCCCCTGAGAGACCGTATCCCGCACGGCCTCGCGCAAGGCGTCCAGCGCGGCGCGCAGACGCTCGGCCAGTGCCGGGTTGGTCGCGGTCAGCCCGTCGAGATCGTCTCGCAGGCGCTGGAGGCCCATGGCGTCGAGGATGCGGCTGGAGAAGATGCCGCGCTGGGTGGAGTAGCGGATGTCGGAGAGCGAGGCTGCCCCGGAGGCGCTGGCGATGGCGGCTGCGATCGCATTGCGGTCCTGCGACAGCAGCATCTGCGCGAGCTGGCCTAGACCTTCGGGGGGCTGACCTTCCCCGGCGTCGCTGGGAGCGCCGGAAGAGGGCGACTGATCGGCGTCCTGCGGCGTGTCGTCGTTATCAGCCTCGGGCTGGTCCTGCCGCGGCTCCGGCTGACTGAAGAAGAGATCGAAGCAGTCGCCGAGCGCGAGCTTCTCGTCCTGCGACTTGGCAAGGGTCAGAAGCAGCGCGTCGCGCAGAACGGCGCGGTCCGAGATGCCGACCTGCGCGACTGCCCGCATCGCATCGATGCTTTCGGCGGGCGAGACGTGAACGCCGACGCCCCGCGCCGCTCGAAAGAAACGATGGAGGTTCTCGCGCATCGGCGTCAACCGAAGACGTTGGACCGTGCCGCCTTGGCAATGAAGGTCGTCACCTGCGGCGCCGCTGCCTCGATGTCGGCTTCGTATTTCAGGAGCACGTTGAGTGTGTCCTTGACGATCTCGGTGTCGAGCTCGGAAGCCTGAAGCAGCACCAGCACGCGCGCCCAATCGATGGTCTCGCTGACCGACGGCAGCTTCTTCAGATCCAGCGAGCGGATCTCGTGGATGAAGCCGACCATCTGCCGGCGCAGTGTCTGCGAGATGCCGGGAACGCGGCTCTCGACGATGCGCTCCTCGAGCCGCTGCTCGGGGAAGCCGATATGCAGATGCAAGCAGCGCCGCTTCAGGGCGTCACCGAGGTCGCGCTCGCTGTTGGAGGTGAGGATCACGGTCGGCGGCGTGATGGCCGACACGGTTCCGAGCTCGGGGATCGTGACCTGGAAGTCCGAGAGGATTTCCAGGAGCAGCGATTCGAATTCTGCATCCGACTTGTCGATCTCGTCGATCAGGAGCACGCAGCCGCCCGGCTGCTCCAGTGCCTGGAGCAGGGGACGCGGCTCGACGAACTCCTTGGAGAAGAACACGTCGCCGAAATCGTGGAGCTGATCGAGCGCCGCATGCAGCGTCTGCGCGCCGCCGAGAACCTCGCCGAGCTTGTCCTTCAGGATCTGCGTGTAGAGAAGCTGCTTGGCGTATTTCCACTCGTAGAGCGCCTTGGCCTCGTCGAGGCCCTCGTAGCATTGCAGGCGGATCATCTTCATGCCGCGCCAGGCGGCGATCGCCTTGGCGAGCTCGGTCTTGCCGACGCCCGCCGGGCCCTCGACCAGGATCGGCTTCTCGATCTGCTGCGACAAATACACGGCGGTCGCGATTTGCCGGCTCGCGATATAGCCTTGCGCGGCGAGGCCGCTCTCCACTGCCTCGATCGCGGTCGAGGCCTTCTGATCAGCCACGAAAGGGCGCTCCCAAAGGTCCTTGTTTGAGGCTTGTTCTGCCTGCGTTCCAGGCAAAGGACAAGCCTCGTTTGGGAGACATCAGACCCGCGTGAACGGCGTTTTTTCCGCTTAGCGCAAATAGTTGAGCGGTTCGTCGTTCGCCCGATCAGTGCCGCAGCAGCTCCGGTTTGCGGATGGTCTGTCTGACCTCGGCGCCGCAATCGGCGCATTCATAGACGAAGTCGATCTTGGCAAGGCTCCAATGCGGCTCGACCTCGCGCACATACATCGGCAGGAACCCCATACAGGTTGGGCAATTCACAGGCGCGATTTCGGTGTCCTGATGATGCTGAACGTAAGCTGGCATCTCGGCTCTCCTTTGCAGGCGACCCATCAAACCCCGCGCAAAAGCTACTGCCAGTCTCATCGGAGCCCTCATCAACTCTTTCGAACAGAGGCGGAACGAGGGACGTTTGTCGTTGGCTGTGACATTCCAGTTACGGATGGTACTGTAACGGGGCGGATCAGATGCCTATTTCGCAGGCCGGGATCACTGGATTTCACAGCAACGATAAGGGAGTAACGCCCATGACGCATGCCATTCGTTTTCACAAGACCGGCGGTCCGGAAGTCCTGGTCTGGGAGGAGGTCAATGTCGGCACACCTGGACCCGGCGAGGCGCGCATTCGCCACACCGCTGTCGGCCTCAATTTCGTCGACATCTACAACAGGTCAGGCCTCTATCCGGCGCCGTTGCCGAGCGGGCTCGGCAGCGAGGCGGCTGGTGTCGTCGAGGAGGTCGGGCCCGGTGTCACCGATCTGAAGCCGGGCGATCGTGTCGCTTATGGTGCCTCGCCGCTCGGGGCCTATTCCGAGGCGCGGCTGATCCCCGCCGACCGGCTGCTGAAATTGCCCGAGGGCGTCGACGACAAGACCGCGGCCGCGATGATGCTCAAGGGACTCACCACGCAATATCTGATCCGGCAGACCTATCGCGTGAAGCCCGGAGATACCATCCTGCTTCATGCCGCGGCCGGCGGTGTCGGTCTGATCCTGAGCCAGTGGGCCAAGCATCTCGGCGCGACCGTGATCGGCACCGTCAGCAACGACGAGAAGGCGAAGCTCGCCAAGGCGCATGGCTGCGACCATGTCATCATCTACACGCGCGAGGATTTCGTGAAGCGCGTCGACGAGATCACCGGCGGCAAGAAGGTGCCGGTGGTTTACGACTCCGTTGGCAAGGACACGTTCCTGAAATCGCTGGATTGCCTCGCCCCGCTCGGCGTCGCCGCGCTGTTCGGCCAGTCTTCCGGCGCGGTGGAGCCGCTCAATCTCGGCCTGCTGGCCCAGAAGGGCTCGCTGTACGTCACGCGCCCGACGCTGTTCACCTATGCCGCCAAGCGCGAAAATCTGGTCGCGATGGCGAACGAGTTGTTCGACGTCGTCAAGTCCGGCGCGGTCAAGATCGAGGTGCACCAGACCTATCCGCTGAAGGACGCGGCCAAGGCGCATGCCGATCTTGCGGCGCGCAAGACCACGGGATCCACCGTCCTCCTGGTCTGATGCTCGGCCGGACCGTGACGCAAGCCATCCGGCCTGCGTCAGGTCCGTTCGTGCTTGCGCAGATCGCGGGTGTGATCGAGGCGGATTGCCTGGAGATCGACGTCTTCGGGCGGGATCTGGGGCAGTGCGGCCTCGGTCAGGATGGCCTCGGTCACGTCCTCGACCGCATTCTCCACGATTTCGTGGATGAACGAGATGTTCCGGTATTCGCCCGAGGCGATGCGGGAGATGACTTCGCGCCTTGTGATTTCGGGGTCGACGACCGCCTCTCGGCCTCGCCGCCCATAGTCGATCATCACGACGAAATATTGCATTCAAACGATCCTGCCGCGCCCCATGGTCCCGGCGCGCGGCAGATTGTTTCTGGAAAGACGAATTTTGTCAACAACGATTTCCAAAAATCGGAAATCGCTCGCCGGGCGGCCGCTTACTTGCCTTTCTTGCGGGGACGCGCCGACTTCGCACGCAGCCGTTCGAGCTGCCCCTTCGGCATGGACAGGCAGATCTCTCCCACCCAGTCGAGCTTGACGCCGACGATCGGCTTGGCGTTGAAGCTCGTGAGATTGACGACGGAGGGCGATTTTCCCCTCTCGATGGTCTTCAGATAGCGCTCGCCGGTCTTGAGCCGGACCACCGCCTCTTCGCCGTAGAAGCTCGACAGCGGATGGCGCTGTTCCTTGTAGACCACGATCACGTCGCCGCTTTCGTATTTGGGCAGCATCGAATCGCCCACGATCTCGAACGCGATCGTCTCTTCCATGATCGGGAAGGGCAACGTGATGTCACCGAGGCCTTCCGGGGGGACCTGTTCATAGTCCGGCTCGATCACCGCGCCGGCGCCGACGCGGCCCATGATCGGCGCGAGATTGAGCTCGAGATATTCCATGATCGGAATGATCTCCGAAGCCTTCACCAGGCGCTCGCCGCCGAGAATTTCCGAGACCGCGCCGGGACGCACGCCCATGGCCGCAGCCAGGCCGCCCTTGCTCTTGCCCGTCTTCTCCAGGCCGCGCTCGATCATTGCAACGTCCAACATTGGTGATTCCCTCGATTGCACACCGTCTCGCCTCTTGTAATCCGAAATTCGGAATTGATGCAATTATGAATATCAGAATTATCGCTTGACTCCGTATTCGGAATAACGGAATGTGTGTCTTGTCTCCCGGTCGTTCGTTGAAGGGAGGCGCATCACAGGACAGCAAGCATGGAACCGGGCCATTGGCCGTCGGAGCACTCCGACGCGCTTCGCGATTATTTTCTCAAAGGCATGTCTTATGCGGAGATCGGCAGACAGATTAACGCAAGGTTTGGAACGGCTTACACGCGCAACGCGGTGGTCGGCCGCGCCAAGCGGCTCGGGCTCGTCGTGCCGGAATGGATGGCGAGTCCGGCGCTCGCGCCGTCTTTGCCGGCCGAGGCCGGCCTGCTTTCGCGGCGTCGGGCGGCGTTGCCGTACCTGAGCGTGCCGCCCAAGTCCGCAATGAAGCCAGCCGCGCAGGTCAAGTTGCGCTGTGTCGGCGTCCAGCCCCGCCTGGTCCAACTGGTCGAGCTGGAGCCCGCCGACTGCCGCTATCCCTATGGCGGCGACAAGGACGGGGAGGAGATCGCCTTCTGCGGTCACCCGCGCCAGCCGGGCTCGAGCTATTGCCCGCCGCATGCACGCCTGGCGCGCCGCTCCGGAGCGGTGTCCGCACGTCCCGCACGCCCGGTCGTGCTGAGGCTGGTCTCGGCCGCCTGAAGGTGCCGCCGTCCGTTCAATCGTCAGTCCTGCAAGGAGTATTCGAGTGGCTCGTGTCCGACGCAACAAGTCCTACAAATTGGCCCAGATCTACGACCGGCGGTCGCGGGAGGTGCCGTTCAATGCCGAGGTGGCGGAGGTGGAGGTCGACAATCCGCTCGCGCTCGATTCAGGCGAGAAGATCCTGGCCATCCGGTCGATCCGCGGTGATCCGCTCGGCCGGCTGCACGCGCATCACCAGATCGACGAGGCGCAATACCGCGGTGGGCGCGCCTTCCAGAACGATTGGGAGCGGGCGGAACGGGGCCCTCAGGCGGTGGATACGACTCGCGAATATGTCGATGGTGCCGGCACGCGCGAGCCCGTCACCGAAAGCCAGCGACAGGCGGTGTTGCGGCTGAACCGGGTCGAGCGCGAGCTCGGCACCGACGGCGCCGCGCTGGTGCACGACGTGCTTGTGCTGGGGCTGACCATGGACCAGATCGGGCAGCGGCGCGCCGTCCGTACGCAGCGGTGGAACGATTATTTTGCGCGGCGCTTTCGCGAATGCCTGGATCGGCTGGCGCTGGTCTACGGCTTTGCGACGGAGAGTGGGAAAGAACGTGGAGACCGGCGCAGATGATTGCGGCAGGCCGGCGGTCTCGGCCGCCGGCCTGCCCTGTTGCCTAGGGATGAGGTACAATCTTGTAGGGGGTGGCGTAGGGCTCGACCCGGAGCGAGGCGTTGGCCAGAAGCCCTATCTTGGCGGTCGGCGCCTGCTGTAGCTCGCCGTTCGGGCCACGATGCACATTGTATTGCCAGACGGTGAGATCGCCCTTCTGTGCCAGCGCGTGTGCCACGGCGCTCGCATCGTTGCCGCCGAGCGCCTGAAGCTCATCCGCGGACAATCCGACGATGATTTCGTCCTTGATGGTGACGATCTTGAACAGGTTCATCTTGGTCTCCTGCGCCCATGCGCCTTGTATCGAGAGGGTGAGAAGCGCGACTGCGCCGCCCCTGATGAGATCGCAGCGAGAAAGCATGCCGTCGTCCTTTTGGTGCTGACGCGCGCCCAAATCGAAATTTTCAGCCATGGCGCCCGAATCTGCGTGGCCGTGCCGCAACGGCTTGGTCGCTCGCATGCGGATGGCGGTTCACCGCGGAATTGCATCCCCGATGGAAACTGCGTGTGCGGTCAGGGCAAGGCAAGGTCGCCGTTCACGCTCGTGTACAACCGCCGAGATCGGGTTCAACAATTACGTGTATATGAACGGATCGCGAATTCCTGGGCGCATGCGCATTCGCAGTGGAAACAAGGCGAAACGCCGCGCCGATTGACGGCAATCAGGGGCTGTGCGTGATTGATGCCGCTTCTTGACGCAGGTGGGTGACTGAAGTCGATATTCCTGTTATCCGGAATCGCCGTGGTGCGATGAGACGAAAGCATCGTTGCAGCCACGGTCGGGGCTTGCCGGAAGAGTTGTTCCTTGTCATAACTGCAACCTTATGGTTGAGTCCGCTGTTGGGCGCAGTTCAGCGTGCCAGCCTGGCGGGCCCAAGGCTGAGAGTTCGTCGCATAGGCTCTATTGCGACGTTCGGTTCTTGAGTGGATCACGAGGGCCGATGCTTGTCATAGGTGCGAGATGAAGAACCTCAATTTCGCGGCTGAACTGCACCTCAAGCTCGGTGTGCCTGCAAGCGGCACCGTCGAAAGCCTGCGCCTGCTCCGCGCGTTCCTGAAGCTCGCACCTCGACAGCGTTTCGAGGTGATCCAGCTGGTCGAAGATCTCGCCACCGAAGAAGCTCTTCCCGAGCATCCCTTGTCCTGAGGCTGGCGGCGCGCCGGCCCTGTCTGCTTCCTTTTCCTGCCAGAGCCGGGTCCCACCGGCCTCGTTCCGAGGCTGGCCGCTGGAAGGCGGTCCGGCTAGTGTGGTATTCAGTTGGGAAAAAGGGAGGAGTACGACGATGATCGAACCGAAACTCGAGGTTCCGGCCGAACTGCGCGATCTGGCCGAGAAGACGATCGACCAGGCGGAAAAGGCATTCGGCATGTTTTTTGAAGCCGCCACCAAATCGATGTCGTCCGTTCCGGGCGCGGGGACGGAGGTGTCGAAGCAGGCGCTGGCTTTCACCGAGCAGAACATGAAGTCGGCCTTCGAGCATGCGCGCAAGCTGGTGCATGCCACCGACCTTCAGGAAGCGATGCGGATCCAGTCCGATTTCCTGCGTACTCAGTTCACCAGCGCCGGAGATCACATGCGCCAGATGACCGGCAGTCTCATGCAACCAGGCAAGGGCAAATCCTGATTCTCGGCCTGTGTACAACGTGCCCACAAATTGATCTTGTGTGGCGTGGAGATCCGCGCTTCGATGCTGGCGCAGGTCCATGATGGGCCACCGAATGAACTTCATTCGCCGTCCGTCATCCTTTCTGCTGATCCCTGCTGGTCCTCCGGCAGGGATTTGCATTTAAAGCAGGTGGCGATCTTCTGGCGGCGGCCGAAGCGCGACGGGATTGGGGCGATCGTGATCGCGCTTTGGGTGATCGTTGGAGCACGATCTTCTCGAAAAGCCGCTGCACGGCTTTCCGGATCACGCGCTAACGCAACGATGCGATGTAGGCCGCGATATCGCCGGCTTCGGTGCGGCTCAATGGAAAATTCGGCATCTTCGGGTGCGGATCGAGCAGGAAGAACGCGAGCCTTTCAGGACTGAAGTCCGGCCTGCGCGCAACGGATGCGAAGGAGGGGACGTCGGCGCTCGCCCGGGTCTGCCCGTTCGCCACGACGTGGCAGCTCGCGCACCAGCGCTTGGCGAGGTCGGCACCATGATCGGCGTCAGCCGCGAGAGCGGACGACGTGGCGGGGCCACAGAATACGCCGAGCAGGAGGCAAATCCGTCTTACATGCCGAGGCATAGGGCAATCTTTCTGCATTCACGTGCCGCGCTCATCCGCAGCAGGATCCCGGAAACTGCGAGAGATCGATGCGTGCGATGATCGACCGCAGCAGCCTGCGGGTCGAACGATAGAGATGCCGGACGAATGCCGGCGTTTCTGCCGAAGGCAGGCCAAGGCCTTTCGTGTCAAGGCCTTTCGTGTCGAGGCCTTTCGCATCAAGACTTCCGACATAGTGCGACACGTGTCTCTCCGGCGCCATATGGCTCTTCTACCGTGCCGCTTTGCAGCCGCCTTGATCTGCCGCAAGGCGGTCCCGGCTAATAGTCGCCCGGGTTCATGATCATTGGGCTCTTCGTATCCGCCGGCGCGAGCGCGCTGCTGGCGCTATCACGCAGGAAGCGGTCGAGCGTCTCCTGGATCTTCTCCTTGACCGAATTGGGACCGCGATCACTCATCTCCGTGTGCTGCGCGCCGGTGTGGATGATATCGATGCCGCGCGCCTTGGCCTCTTCCGGCGTCGGCAGCACGCCGGGATCGGTCACGAAATGCGGGTCCTTCGATCGGAACGACAGGATCTTCATGTGGTCGCTGAGCACGAAAGGCACCCGCAGATTGTCGAGCGTGATCACCTTCGACACCAGCTCCGGGTGCTGATGGGCGACGTACATGGAGACATCGCCGCCGTTGGAGTGGCCGACGAGGGTGATGTGGTCGTAGTCGAAGTTCTCCTGCCGCCTCTTCAATTCGCCCAATACGAAGAGAATGTTGGCTTCGCAGCGGATGTAGACTTCACGCCGGCCGACATATGGCTGACCGACGCGGGTCATCAACGGCGGATCGCTCGGCAAGTCCTGCTGGATGCTGGCGACCAGATAGCCTCGGGCGGCGAGGACGTTGGCGAGGAAGGAATATTCGGTGGCCTTGACGGTATTGCCGTTACTGATGATGGCGAGCGGGAGCTTCCAGAGGCCGAGATTGGCCTTGTTTTCGTAGTCGCGCCGCACGGCAATCTCCACCGAGATCGGCCGCTGGCGCGAGGCGTCGAACAGGGTCAAGGTCTCATGGCGGATTGCGAACTGGCTGACGACGAAATACTGCCCGAGACCAAGCACGCAGAGCAACGCCAGGATTGCAAACACCTTCCTCATGGTCCTGCCTCAAATCTCCTTTGACTGAACATGGTGATCGGGAACTCCCGGTCGAGCGATCGTGAGCAGGTTACGGGATTAAATTTAGGCAAGTCTGTGAGCCAGCCCCCAAGAAGCCGCCCGCCGGGTCGATCGATAGAAGGATGGGGCGGCTAGAGACAGTAGGCCCTGCCGCGCTCGGGGCAGACCCGGAACGCGCTCGACAGCGTGAAGAGGAAGCGCGGGCTGCGGCGCTCGTTGTCCGGCGCCCGGTAGCTCAAGGGGACAGCCACCCCGAGATCCGCCTGGAGATCGTAGGGCAAGAAGAACCGCACGCCGGCCCCGGCCGATGTCAGCGACAGGCCCTCGCCGAGGCGGTATCCGTCGTTCCAGACGGCGCCGGCGTCGCCGAAGACGTAGAGTTGATAGCCGGTCCAGTAGCGAAAATTGAGTGTCTGGTCGAAGCGCAACTCGAGCGAGCCGGCAAGACCGTTGTCGCCGCTGATCTCGGCCGCGCCATAGCCCCGGCCGAACGCCGCGCCGCCGAGATAGAATTGCTGCGAGGTGAATAGTGGCCGTGATGCCGTCTGGCTCGCAGCTGAGAGCTTGAGCGACCAGGCGTCGTTGAGCGTCTGGTAGCGCGTGAACCAGAGGTTCAGCACCGAGAAGTTCGACGATGCGCCGCCCCGAGATAACAGATCATCGTCGAAATGCGATGCGCCAAAGATGTCGAGACCCTGGCGGTAGGTCAGCGTCGCAAGATTGGTGCCGCCGAATCGATCCTGGAGCCGGTAATCGGCGGTCAGGCTCGCGGTCCTGATGTGGTCGTTATACCAGGTGCCGTAGACGTCGTGCTCGGACACGTTGCTGAAAGTCCCAGCCACGGTGAGCATCAGCCCCGAGGATTGCGACATCAAGGGCACGGTGCTTGCCCGCACCTCGAAAGCTTCGGTCGTGGTGATGTCGCTGTCGAGACGGCGAGCGTCGCCCGGCCGGACCGCGCTGTACAGGACGGAAGCGCCGACGCGCACACCGTCGACCCCGATGGGCGCGTCATAAGACAGGCGTGCGAAGCCGAGCTGGCGCGGGTCGTTGGCAATGGTCGACAGGTTGACCGCCAGCGCGTCGCCAGGTGTGAGGTAAGAGTTGAACGCGCCGGTCGCGTAGGTTTGCCAAGGGCCGACCGACGACGATCCGAGATTGTCCAGGCCCAAGGAGGAGAAGACGTGCCAGGTCTTCAAATAGATGGTCAAACGGAAACGGCCGGTCGTGCCGCCGATCTCCTCCAGCGCTGTGTCGGTGATCCGGACGCCCGGCCTGCCGTTGATCAGAAAGAGCTGCCGTTCGAGCGTTGCCAGCTGCGACGGTTGTTCGGCCAGGACCTGGGAGAGCATCGGTCTTACGCCGAACTGCTCGGCGCCGTCGCCCTTCAGTTCGGCCTCCACGATCGCGCCTTCGATGACCTGGATCCGGACTCGGCCTTCGGCAATGTCTTGCGGCGGCACGATGGCCCGGCTCAAGTGGAATCCGGCTTCGCGGTAGAGGTCGCTGATCGCGCCGGCGATCGCGGCGAGATCCGCCTGCGAGACCTTCTTGGCGAGATAAGGCCGATAGACCGCGGCGATGCGATCGGGGGAAATGGCGTGAGCGCCGATGACGCTGATCCCGCGCAGCACGAACTGCGACCTGCTATCGCCGCCGGTGTTGGACCCGTCGATGGCCGGCAGCTTGGGTGGAGGCCGGCTCAGCGACTCCCGTTCGGTTTGGCTTTCAAAGTATTTCTCCGGCTGGCGCGGGTCGAAGCCAGGCTGGTTCGCCCCTTGCGCGGAGGCCGGTGGAATTGCGGTGAAAAGGGGAGCGAGCAATAGCAATGCGGCAATGAGGCACCGCTTCTCGCTGCGCCTGCCGAACTGCTCTCCGTAGTTCGACGGAGAGCTCCCCAAGGAGCGGCAAGGGTTCGTTAGCGACATGATTTTTCATAATTTTTTATGGTCAATGATTGGTTAATGCGGCTTCTCCGCTGGCCGCTTCCTGCTAATCCTCTCTTGAGTGATTTCGAATACGCCTGAGGTCTGCCCGTCACGCGGACCGAGGGATCGTCATGTTCGGCAAAGTTGGAATGCGGTGCGCCTTGTTCGCGGCGCTGATCCTTGGAACGGCCTCCGGTGCATTCGCTGCCGATGATGGTGTCTGGTCCGTCAGCAAGTCCTCTGGCGAGGTCTGGCTCGCAACCAACGGCGCGCAGCAGGTGTCGTTGAGCCAGGACGGCACGCTGAAGCCCGGAGACACCATCCGCACCGGACGCAACGGCCGCGTGTTGCTCGTCCGAGGTGAGGAAACGATCCTGATCTCTCCCAACTCGGTGGTGGGCTTGCCTGCCGAGAAGAAGGACGGGCTCTCGACCACCATCATCCAGCAGGCGGGCTCGATCCTGCTCGAGGTCGAGAAGCGCAACGTCAGGCATTTCGAAGTCGAGACGCCCTATCTCGCCGCCGTGGTCAAGGGAACGCAGTTCAGCGTCACCGTGGGTGCCGGCAGCACCAAGGTCGGCGTGCTCCGCGGGCAGGTCGAAGTGTCCGACTTCAAGACGGGCCAGATCGCCCAGGTCATGCCCGGACAAGCGGCCACGGTGTTCGAACATGGCAAGTCCGGTCTCAGCCTCAGCGGTGCCGGGACGTTCAGTCCCATCGAGCACGGCAAGCCGCGCGCTCCCACGATCGAGCGAATTCCCGTGCCGAAGTCAGGCCTGTCGGCGCCGCGCAATGCGGCGAACGGCCATGCAATCCACGCGCTCGGCCCGATCGACAAGGGCACGAAGGCGGCCGTCGCACCGAAGCCATCGCATCAGGCGGCTGGCGCCCATGCCTCCAAGGCCGGAATCGTGCGCATCTCGAGCTCGCTCGGCGAGGTCAAGCTGAACATCCACAAGGTGACCCGCGGAGTCGCGCACGGCGCCGTTGCTCCCGGCCAGGTGCGCAACGCGAACGCCAACGCCGCGACCGGGACGGTGTGGAGCGACAGCAAGCCCGGTACTACCGCGTCCAACAGCGCCGTCCAGACGGCGGTGACGACCAGCAATGCGGCAACTTCTGTCAGCAACAGCGCTTCGAACCCGGGCGCGGCGATCGCCGCAGTTGCCGGCAACAGCGGAAACGCTGGCGGCAACGGCAATTCCGGCAATGGCAACAACGGCAATGGCGGCGGCAACAACGGCGACAACGGTAACAATGGTGCCACCGGCAACGGCAGGGGCAACAACGGCAACGGCAATGGGAATGGCGGCGGCAATGGCAGCAATGGTCATGGTCACGCCTACGGGAGACGCTGAGGCGATTTCCTAGGGGATGAGGGGCGTACCCGCAGAAGCGGGGACGGGGGAGGATCAAGTGAAACGCTATCGGCCGCATATTCTGGTTGTGATCGCGCTTGCGATCGTGCTGTCCACGGGATGGCATGGTTCGCTTCGCAACGCGCTCACCGACCTGCGGTTCGCCTGGCAATCGCGCGAGGCCAGCGGCAATGTTGTCGTCGTGGCTATCGACGCGCCGTCGATCGATCAGATCGGGGTCTGGCCCTGGCCGCGCCGGTTGCATGCGGAGCTGCTGCACAGGCTCGATGCGGCGGGAGTGCATGACATAGCCTTTGACGTCGATTTCAGCACGCCGTCCGACCCGGCTTCCGACGAGGCCTTCGTCCGGGCACTGCGGGATGTCGGCGGCTCGACGATCCTGCCCTCCTTCAAACAGCCGATGCCGAATGGTGGCGCGGTTCACGTCAACCGTCCCCTGAAGCAGTTCAGCAACCAATCGTGGCCGGCCGTCGTCAACGTCGCGGTCGAACCCGATGGGCTCGTTCGCCGCTATCCGTTCGGCGAGAAGCTCGGCGATGCCGTGATGCCATCGATGGCCGTCGTGCTGGCGGGACAGGACGTCAATCGGCGACCGCCCTTTCTGTTGGATTTCAGTATTCGTGCGGCCTCCATTCCCGCCGTCTCCTATGTTGACGTGCTGCGCGGCGATACCGCCACGCTCGCCAAGCTGAAGGACAAGAAGGTCGTCATCGGTGCCACGGCACTCGAGCTCGGTGACCGGTTCAGCGTCCCCAACGGCAAGATCATCTCGGGGCCGGTTCTGCAGGCGCTGGCTGCCGAATCGATCCTTCAGAACCGCATGCTGCGCTGGACGTCCGATATCGGCATGATCCTCGGCCTGGGCGCGATCTGCCTGCTGATGATGTATTCGTGGCGCCGCGTTGCACCGGGAATTCGCGTCGCAATCCTCGTCGCAGCCGGTGCGTCCGTCGAACTGGTCGCAGCCCTCGTGCAGGCGAGATGGCCGCTCGTCATCGACACATCGCTGCTCCACATCGCGATCATCGCTTATCTGACGGCAATTGCGCTGGACGAGATCGATTTCCGCCGCCTGCTCGGACGCATCGCCGAGAGCCGTTTTCATCGCATGGCGATGTCTCTCGGCGACGGGCTCGTCTGCACCGACGAGGAGCACCGGATCACGGTCTGGAATCCCGGAGCGAGTGCGATCTTCGGCTACATGCCGGCCGAGATCATCGGCCGCCCGTTCGAAACGCTGTGCGCTTTACCCGCGGACGGGAGTGCAAGGCCGTCGATGCACGACGCCGCGCGCCAGGCGCTTCTGGTTCCGGGCGGGGCTGTCGTCGTCGAGTTCGAGGGCCGGCGCAAGAACGGGGAAACCTTCCCGGTCGAAGCGAGCTTCTCGGGCTGGCAGGGAACGGACGGCTTTCAATACGGAGCGATCCTGCGCGATATTTCCGTGCGCAAACGTGAAGCCGAACGTATCCGCTATTTGGCCGAACACGACGCGCTGACGGGTCTTGCCAACCGGAACATGCTGCATGTGCGCCTCGCCGATCTGATCAGCGCGGCGGAGCAGCGGTCTTCCGGCGTCGCACTGCTCGTGCTCGGGCTCGACGGCTTCCAGGAGATCAACGACATGCTCGGACACTCGGCCGGCGACCTCGTGATCCGCGCGGTCGCCGAGCGACTCCGGCGCGAAGTCGATGGTAAGGCGATCGTCGCCCGGCTCAGCGGCGACGAATTTGCCATCGCGGTCGACTGCGCGGAAATCGGCGAGCCGATCGCAGCCTTTGCCGAGCGGATCGCCCACGCGTTCGAGGCGCCGCTCGCAGCGGGCACGCGGGAGCACCGCGTCGGGATCAGCGTTGGCGTTGCCGTCTATCCGGACGGCGGGCAGACGGCTGACGATCTCCTGAGCAACGGCCATCTGGCGCTGAGCCGCGCGAAGGCGACGCGGCGCGGCAGCCATGTGATCTTCGAAAGTGCGATCAGGCAGGAGCTCGAGAACCGGCTGACGCTCGAGAGCGAGCTGGCACTTGCCGTGGAGCGCGGCGAGTTCGAGCTGTTCTACCAGCCGCAGGTTCGTCTGATCGACGGCGGTCTGGTCGGAGCGGAAGCCCTCATCCGCTGGCGACATCCGGTGCGCGGCTACGTCTCGCCCGGAGAGTTCATGCCGGTGGTCAACACTTCGGCCCTGTCGGAGCGGATCGCGAACTGGGTGATGGAAACCGCCTGCCGTCAGGCGCGAGCCTGGGAATTGTCCGGCAACGGCGTGCGCGTCGCGATCAACCTCTCACCTTCGCAGCTCCAATCCGGCGATCTCGCGCATTCGGTCGCGGCGCTGCTCGAAATGACGGGCTTGACGCCGTCGCTGCTCGAAATCGAAGTCACAGAAGATATCCTGCTCCATGACGAACGCCGCGTGCTCGCCATGTTCAAGCGAATTCAGGAGCTCGGCGTCCGGGTCCTGTTCGATGATTTCGGCACCGGCTATGCGAGCCTGAGCTATCTCAAGAAATTTCCGCTCGACGGCCTCAAGATCGACCGCTCGTTCGTCTTTGGTCTTCTTGCGAACTCCGACGATGCTGCGATCGTCGGCTCGACGATCGGTCTCAGCAAGCAGCTCGGTCTGACGGTCCTGGCTGAAGGCATCGAGAACAAGGCAACTGCCGACTTCCTGGTCAGCATGGGATGCGAGGAAGGTCAGGGCTATTTCTTCGGCCGCCCGATGCCGGCCGAAGCATTCGCGAAGCAATTCCTCGCGGCTGGGCGCGAGGCTGCCAGCGCTGCCTGAGCCGCAGCCTCGCTTCTACCGCCGGCGCGCCACCGCCATTCCGAACAGGAAAGCAACGAACAGGCTGGCAAGCGGCGCTTCGCGGGTGACCGCTGCGACCGTCGCGAGCGCTCCGCCAGGCTTTCGCGATTCCTCGACGGCGGACGTCACGCGGCCGACGGCTGCGTGCAGGCCGCCAGCGACTTCACCGATCGTGCGGGAGACGTCCGACGCCGTATCGATGGCACGCTCGGCCATGCCGGGTTGGGACGTGGATTGCGGTATCTCCGTGCTCAAGGGCGCGTCCTCCAGGCCTGATTGATGGAAGCCGGCACCTTTGGCTATCCGCGCGAGCGCTCGTTTTGAACAGCGGGTCTGATGACCTTTGGCTATCCGCGACAGGCGCCGTGACTACGGCGGGTGCCGGCTCGGATGGCAATTCAGCGCAAGGGATTTTGTTCCGGAGGATATCGACCGGAGTGCACCTTCCCCGGGAAACGGCGGATGCGAATCTCTGTTAGGCTGGGTCAACCTTGCTGATGTCAGGAGACAGCCGTGACCGATCGAACCACGACGGATCGAGCCCGGCGCATCGCCTTGCTTGGCGCTCCCATCGACATGGGAGCTTCGCAGCGCGGCACCTTGATGGGGCCTGCGGCGCTGCGCACCGCAGGCCTTGCGACGCTGCTCGAAAGCCTGGATTTCGAGGTCGTGGACTACGGCGACCTGACCATCGCCGACGTTCGGGACCTCGCCGACAGGCCGCCCCAAAAAGCCAATCACTACCGCGAAATCCAGCGCTGGACGCGCGTTCTGAGCCGCAAGGGTTATGAGATCGCGACCACCGGCGCGCTGCCGATCTTCCTCGGCGGCGATCACACGCTGTCGATGGGCTCGGTCAATGCGATGGCGCGTCACTGGCAGGAGCGCGGACGCGAGCTGTTCGTTCTCTGGCTCGATGCCCACGCCGACTACAACACGCCGGAGACGACGATCACCGCCAACATGCATGGCATGTCGGCCGCGTTCCTGTGCGGCGAGCCTGGCCTCGACGGCCTGCTCGGCGACGATCCGCGCGCCTCGATCACCCCTGAAAGGCTGGACTTGTTCGGCGCGCGTTCGATCGACAAGCTCGAGAAGGAGTTGATGCGGGCGCGACGGATCAGGATCGTCGACATGCGCCAGATCGACGAGTTTGGCGTCGCCGTCCTGATCCGGCGGGTCATCGAGCGGGTCAAGGCGGGCAATGGCGTGCTGCATGTCAGTTTCGACGTCGATTTCCTGGATCCCAGCGTGGCGCCGGGCGTCGGCACCACTGTGCCGGGTGGCGCTACCTATCGCGAGGCACATCTGATCATGGAGCTGTTGCACGATTCCGGCGTGGTAGGATCGGTCGACATCGTCGAGCTCAATCCGTTCCTCGACGAACGCGGCCGTACCGCGCGCACGGCGGTCGAGCTGATCGGCAGCCTGTTCGGTCAGCAGATCACAGACCGGCCGACGCCGAGCAATGCAATTGCACCAGGCGAATAGGGCGTTCCCGAGAGCAAAGAAGGTCAGACGTCAAGGGCCTCCAACCAAGGAGTGCCGCAAGGACGGCGATTGCGAGCATCTGAGGGCGACTCCGTGGAACCAGGGGGGAACCGGGAGCTCGCGATTGAATTAACCTGAGATAGGACAATTGCGGACCCCTCTCATGACTGATCGTTTCGCGAATTCGCTCTCGACGGCGCTTCGTCACCCCGGCGTGATCGCGCTGATCGTCGCCGCGGTGACGATTGCAGCGATGCTGCTCGTCGATCACGGACCGTGGAGCCGCGCCAAGACCCAGCCGGCCCATGTCGCGATGTACGCAACCACCGGGGAAGCGGCGCGCGCCGCAGGCGCGGCCGTGCTTCCGACCGAACCGAAGTCACCGGTCGAGCCGGCACGGCCGGGGCCGAAGACATCTCCGACCGTCAATCCCGTGACGCCGTAGCCGGAGTCCTTGGGCCACTCGATCTGCCGACCATTTGGTAGAATGACCGATGGGCGACATGCAGTGGAACATCACTCTATGAACAGCAGCCCCCGCTTCTGACTGCCATCGAATGTATTGACGGCGTCGAACAGCCGCTTCCGTTCGACCAGCCATGGCGCAAAGTCGACGGTGACGTCGAGCACGAAAACGAGGTCCTCGGCTTCGAGATAGCCCCCGATTGGGGAATGATGTCCGCTACCGGCACCAAAAATCTGAGCGCGATCGAAGTTGACGATGTAGCGTCGGCCCAGATCGTTTGAGCGACGGAGATGCTCCAGAAACTGGCTCTCGCTGAGATCGCGTAAGACCGTGACCTTTCGGCTCGTGTTGGTCTGGGCGACTTTCGCCAGTTCGTCGAGCGTGAGACCCATGATGCATACGCCTGTCCAGCAACTCCACGTGCCGGCCAGCACCTTGCCCTCCGTCCTTGCCGCCTCGCCAAGCGACCGGTTGGCATTCGCAACAGCTGCAGGTCCGCAGCGGGAGCCGTTTGACTGCCAGTCAACATGTCTTTGGAATGTGACTGCCACGGGCAGTCGCCACGCCCGCTCCATCAGCTCCGGAGTTCGTGTTACGGATGACGCTATGGCGTCTGACGGCACGTGGGATTGCCCGACCACCAAGGCCCCGGCACAAACCAGAACCACGGCGATAACCAGGCTGCTGATACTGACGTAACGCCATCGCTTCATGAGTCAGAACCTCTGCGGCAATGACGACATTGGTCGGCAAGATATATCCTGAAGCTAACCGTCGGTTGGAGAGTCCATGTGGGCGTCCGTTGAGGGTTGCAATGCGGACGTATGCCCCGACGGAGGGCCGCCCAAGTTCTTCTCTGGGGAAGAAGTGACAGCCAACCGGACCCTTTTTCGCGGCATCCCGAGACGTATCAGCGTCGAGATACTGGTGCTAGATTTCCTGCTACTACTGAACAGGAGGACGATATGCCCGATAGCGTCTACAAGGTCATTGAACTGGTCGGTACCAGCAGCGACTCATGGGAGAAGGCGGCCGCCAATGCGGTCGAACGAGCCGCAAAGTCTCTCAGGGATCTTCGAGTTGCTGAGGTCGTAAAGCTCGATATGCAACTGGATGACAAGGGCAAAGTCGAGGCCTATCGCGCCAAGCTCAACGTATCGTTCAAGTTCGAGGGCTCCTGAGCCTCGGCACCTCGCCCCCATTTGCGGGGCGAGGATGGCTCACTGGAAAATGCCCGTTGCGCGGCGCCCAACCGGACGCTGTGGCCTATACAAAGAGTTGGTTCTGGTCCGACTGGGACCGATATGCTTTGATGCGAGGGGACGTGTGACGCGTGGTGGCCCATGTACATGGTCATTCGCAAGTACACCAAGGTTCGTTCGGTCGCGGACGCCGCGCGTCGCGCCAAGAGCGGCGTCGGTGAGATCCTGAGGCAATCGCAGGGATTCAGATCCTATCATGTGTTGGATGCGGGCGACGGTGTCGGTATCGCCGTGATGATATTTGACGACCGTGAAAGCGCAAACGCAGCGAATGCCAAGATACTTGCGTTCGTTCAGGCGAGTCTACATGACCTCGATCTTGGGGTTCCCGAAATCACGACCGGAGAGGTCCTGGTGGACATAGGACCCAATGGGTCTTCGGTTTGAAGTCGCCCCAAGCGTTATCGGTGGCGTGGCGGGTGCTGTCTTGCTCGTGCAGTCGATCTGATGTCACCCTCGCGCTTGCCACGATCGAGCCCATTCGCGAACCGCCCGTCAGGAATATTCGACTGCGTGTGCATATCGAGGAGCAGCAACTACATGAAGCAACACACCTCCGAAGCATCTTCCACCACAGCCAGCGGCTGGACACTCATGCTTATCGGCATCGTGATGCCGCCCCGGGATCCCGATGAAGACGATGAGGACGAAGAAGACGACGACGACGAGGAAGGTGATGCTGACGAACCAGCGGTCGTGCGCGAGCCGGACGAAGACTAGACTAGCGCGCGTCTGGCAGTCGGCGCTATAGTGTCTCTTATGGGTTGGGATGCGGAAGACATAGCGCTTCTGAAGAGGCTCTGGTTCGCAGGACAGAGCGCGGCGCAGATTGCCCGGCGTCTGGGATGCAGCCGTAACGCGGTCTGCGGCATGCTGACCCGCCTGAACCTGAAGCGCGGCCACAAGTTGCCGACAGCACGGCCCAAGATAAGGCCGGCCCCGAAGCTGAGGCCGTTGTCGGCACCCTGCGCTCGTTCGGTCACACAGAAGGTGCCGTTGAATACAGCGGAGAGGCAGCAGCCCAAGGAATTCAGCAGGCAGCAGCTTTACGCCATTCTGGCTGAGGCGGTCAAAAACACTGGCTAAGAGACCCGACCGCGAACGTCTTGCGCTACCGTCAGTGTCTTGGCGCCGTTTGACTGGTTCGGCCGTCTGTTCCTTCCCAAGCCTTGGTCGGCTTCGGGGCACGGCAATACTCTGCTTGAGCAGAGAATCTGCGCCAAGTCCCAAAAGCCGACGTCTGCGCCTTCATCAGTCCACGGTCTTGTCAGCTCTTGCGACCGTAATTGAGGAGCCCGCCGCTCGTCTTCGGCGGGTGCGCACGCAAGGCGTCCTCGTTCGGTTCGGTGCCCCAGCCGGGGCGGTCAGGGACGATCAGGTGCCCGTCCTGGATCTCCGGCTCGTGCGTGAACAGCTCGCGGTCCCAGGACAGACGGTCGATGTCGACCTCCATGATGCGCAGGTTCGGCACCGCGGCGCAGAAATGCGCGTTCATCATCGAGCAGAGATGGCCGTAGAAGTTGTGCGGGGCGACGTTGACCTCGAACGCCTCGGCAGCGGCCGCGATCTTCATCGATTGCCAGACCCCGTTCCAGGGCGTGTCGATGATTGCGACGTCCATGGCCTGCTCGTTGAAATAGGGCAGGAACTCCCGAAGACCGAGCAGCGTCTCGCAGGAGGAGATCGGGTGCGGGCTCTGCCTGCGGATGTAGCCGAGTGCTTCCGGATTGAAGCTGTCGATCTCGACCCAGAACATGTCGAGGTCGGAAATGGTGCGCAGGATCTTCAGATAGCCTTCGGTCTTGGCGTTGAAGTTGCAGTCCAGCAGGATGTCGACATCAGGACCCGCACCGTCGCGGATCGCTTCCAGATGCATGCGCAGGTCGCGCAGGATCTTGCGATCGACGTTGATCTCGGGCGCGAAGGGTGAGCCGAAGCCGGGGCGCCAGCCGGTCGGCTTGCCGTCGTCATAGGAAAAGATGTTGGTTTTGAGCGCGGTGAACTTCTTCTCGCGCACCTCGCGCCCCATGGTCTTGACGCCGTCGAGGCTTTCGATCGGCGGCTTGTACCAGGACGGGTGGTTGATGCGCCAGGTGGCGCAATGCGACCAGTAGACCCGGATGCGGTCGCGGATCCTGCCGCCGAGCAGCTCGTAGCAGGGGACGCCGAGAGACTTTGCCTTGGCATCGAGCAGCGCATTCTCGATCGCACCGAGGGCTTGCGCCACGACGCCGCCGGCCGCGGGACGCGTCGCCGCGAACAATTCGGCAAAGATGCGCTCGTGCCGGAAGACGTTCTGCCCGATGACACGGGCAGAGAGGCGCTGGATGGCAGCTCCGACGCCGGGCGAGCCGAATCCCTCGTCGAACTCGCTCCAGCCGACGATGCCGTCCTCGGTGGTCAGCTTGACGAAATGATAGTTTCTCCAGCCGGCGTCGCAGGCGAGAATCTCGATGCTTGTTGCTTTTGATGATGTGGTCATGTCGCTCCCTGTCGCCCGGCCGGGCCTTCCTGTGGCCCGATCTCGAGGCCGGGCCCTGACCGCATTGTTAGGCCAAGCGAGGACCGGCGTGAAGGGCGTAGCGATGGGGCCGGGGAGCGCGGACCGGCGGAGCTTTCGGCGGTCTCGTCAGCCGATCACCGACGAACCGAGCAGAGCGAGCACGGCCAGCGCCATGAGCGCGGTGCCGAGCCAGCCCAGCGCGATCAACCATGAGCGGGCCCTGAAGCGGCCCATGATCGCGCGGCTCGAGACGATCAGCATCATCATCGTCATGATGGGGACGGCGACGATGCCGTTGAGCACCGCGCTCCAGACCAGCATGTTGATGGAGTCTATTCCGGTAAAGCCGAGGCCGAAGCCGATCAGGGTAGCAGCCGCGATGATGGTGTAGAAGCCGACCGCTTCGTCCGGCTTGGCCTCCAGCGTGGCGTGCCAGCCGAAAATCTCCGCGACGCCATAAGCGGCCGAGCCCGCCAGCACCGGAATCGCGAGCAGGCCGGTGCCGATGATGCCGAGCGCGAACAGCGCGAAAGTGAAGTCGCCGGCGAGCGGTCGCAGCGCTTCGGCCGCTTCCGTCGCCGAATTGATCCTGGTGATTCCGTTCGCATGCAGCACGGAGGCCGTGGTCAGGATGATGAAGAAGGCGATGCCGTTGGACAGCAGCATGCCGGCAATGGTGTCCGTCTTGATGCGATCGAGCTCGTGAGTGCCGCCGCGCTTGAGCTCGCGGAGCGGCTTGTCGCGCCTGCCCTGATTCATCTCCTCGACCTCCTGCGAGGCCTGCCAGAAGAACAGGTAGGGGCTGATGGTGGTGCCGAGCACGGCGACCACCATCATGAAATAGTCGGCGCTGATGTTGGGCTCGGGCCACACCGCGGCGAGCAGCGCCGCGCTCCAGGGGATCTTGACCGTGAACGCGGTCGCGACATAGGCGAACAGCGCCAGGGTGAGGAATTTCAGCACCGGCGAATAGCGGCGGTAGGGCAGGAACACCTGGAGCAGGGTGGAGCCGGCCGCGAAGATCAGCGCGTGCTCGTGGTGCAGGCCCCCGATCACCAGCGAGAGCGCCTCGGCCATCGCGGCGATGTCGGCGGCGATGTTGAACGTGTTTGCGGCAACCAGCATCGCGACAAGCGCCAGGACCACCCAGCGCGGCGCGAGCTGCATGACGTTGGCGGCGAGGCCCTTGCCGGTGACGCGGCCGATCCGGGCGCTGACGAGCTGGATCGCGATCATGAACGGCGTGGTGAGGAATACGGTCCACAGCAGGCCGTAGCCGAATTGCGCGCCGGCTTGCGAATAGGTGGCGATGCCGGACGGATCGTCGTCGGCAGCTCCGGTGACGAGGCCGGGCCCCAATCGTTGCAGCAGCGTCGGCGCGGATTTCGTGGGGGCCACGGCGCTGTCGCTCATGGAAAGGCCCTCTGTTGGAAACGTTCTCAACAAATGCAGGTGCGAGAACAAAGGTTCCGGGCCACGGAGGCTATGGTGGTCTTGTTCCGGTAAAGCGAATTAGCCTTTTGTCCGTCGGGCAAAACAGGGGTATAAGTAGACCATCGCCAAGTCTGCGTTCGCTTACAGCGATGAGGATCAGCTAGGCTGAGGATGACGCGTGCCGTCGTCATTACGCATTGCAGGCAAGCGTGCGAAACGCAGAACAAGCACGAGGGTTCCGAGAGCGACCCAAAATAAGGCAGCAGTCGGACTCGTTGCCGTGTGCACGGTTTCCAGTTACCTTGCCGCATGTCCCTCCTGAATTTTCAACTCCCCGCACCGACGCCGACGCTGTTCGCTTCGTTCCTGACGCTGGACCAGGCGATTCTCGATGCGCTCCCGATCGGCGTCTACGCCTGCAACGTCGAGGGACAAATCGTCAGGGTCAACCACCGGGCCGTCCAGCTTTGGGGCCGGGCACCGAAGCTGCTCGATGCCGCGCAGAAGTTCTGCGGTTCATTTCGGGTCGAGACCCTGGATGGCGACTTCATTCCGCCGGAAGAGACGCCGATGGCGCGCGCGGTGCTCACCGGCCAGAGCTTTGAAGGCGTCGAGGCGGTCGTCCACAATCCCGATGGACGGCGGTGGGTGGCCCGCGTCAACGTCGCTCCGCTGCGCGACGAGGATGGCGAGATCGTCGGCGGCATCAACTGTTTCCTGGATGTCACTCACGAGCACGAGATGCGGGTTGCGCTCGAGCGGCAGCAGCGCACGTTCGATCTCGCCATGATCGCCTCCAGGATGGGAACGTGGCGCTACACCCTGGCCGACAACGTCTGCATCTACGATCGCAACGCTCAAGCGCTCTATGGCCTGACCGAGGCGCGCTTTTTCCACGACGAGGATGGCGTGAAAACCAAGTTCCATCCCGACGACATGGAGCTGATGTGGGCGCGCGTGGCCAAGGCGCTCGATCCCAAAGGGGATGGTCGCTACGAGGTCGAGTACCGCGTCAAGCAGCGCGATGGGAGCTGGCGCTGGCTGAGCGCCTGGGGCCTCGTGGAGTTCGAAGGCGAGGGCGCCGAGCGCAGGCCGCTCGCGATCGCCGGCGCCAGCCGGGATCTGTCCGAGCTGAAGCAGGCGGAAGAGCTGCAGCGGCTGCTCACCAACGAGCTCAATCATCGGGTCAAGAACACGCTGGCGACGGTGCAATCGATCGTCAACCAGACGCTTCGGGGCGCGGCCGACGTTGAGGCGGCGCGCAGAACGGTGAACGCGCGGTTGCTCGCTCTGGCCGGGGCGCACGATCTCCTGACCGCGCGGGCCTGGGCAGGCGCCGATCTCGCCGATCTGGTGACGCGGGTGATTGCGCCTTTCCCGGCGAGCCAGATCTTGCTCGACGGGCCTTCGCTGGTCGTCCTGCCGACCCAGGCTCTGGCGCTCTCGCTGGCCCTGCATGAGCTTGCCACCAACGCGGCGAAATACGGGGCGCTGTCCCGTCCCGAAGGCCGCGTCGAGATTTGCTGGATCGTGCGGGATGACGAGGTCGATCTGAGCTGGCGCGAAAGCGGCGGTCCGCTCGTTGCCTCGCCGAGCCGTCGCGGGTTCGGCAGCCGCCTGATCGAGCACGCCAGCCGCGACATGGCCGGGCGGTTCCGGCTGGAGTTCGATCCGTCCGGCGTTCGCTGCCGGATATCGGCCGCGCTCGCCGCGAACGATGAGGGAGAACGGGCCGTCGCCTGAGAGAGACGCAGATCAAACGCGAGCGAGTTCCGTAAATCAGAAGTATGATTCTGATTATCGAAAACGATCTTGCTCCGTCGGGCAAAACGCGGGTATAAGCAGATCATCGCGAGAAGCGACCGTGCCGACCCGCTCGTGTTCGCGCGTGGCGAGGCGCCGGGCTACTTGATGCTGACGAACATGCCCCAGGCGGCGGCCAGCGCGGCACCTGTGAAGACCACCACCGGATTGTCGCAGAAGGTGCGGCCATGCCTGCAAACGTCCGCACCGAATTGTCCAAGCTCATGATGGCCGGCTGAGTAGAACAGTCCAGACAACATCAGCAATGCAGCGGCGACGTAATACATCGCGATCTCTCCGACATCGCGCTCGCCTCCCGCGAGGGCGCGTGTGCCAGGATGATGCGAAGAGTTTGCATTCCGCCGAACCCGGCCGGTCGCATTTGAGACAAATGATGGCCGGAAGCTTTCGCAAATTTATCATATGTTATTGGAACTTTTGTTCACTTTGGCACTTAGGAACCCGGAAATTGCGGAGATTGAGCCGTGAGCGATCCCAGGGAAGCAGAGCCGCTTCTGCCAGGCCGTCCACAGCCGGGGCCATCCTGTCCGAACTGCAAGGTGCCCTCGCGCTTCGTGACGTCGGTTCTGGACGTGAAGCGCGACAGGTCCGTCTTGATCTACCGATGCGATACGTGCCGCGAAGAAATCTGGCGGTGAGCACGGCATGACCAGGTGAAGTGGCCGCGGCGATCTCGCCGCCGCAAAATGCCAAGCGCGAGCCGTTCGAAAGGCTCGCTCCCGGAAAATTACGGTCAGTAATCGACCCGAAGTGCCTTCGGCGCGCGGCTGTGGTCTGCTGCACCCATCTCAGGACTGGATGCCGCCGTGCTCTTTGCATCCCAAACAAAGGATGCTGCGCATGCCACGATACTATTTCGACCTGATGGAGGGCGATGTTCTCGCCGTCGATCAAGACGGCCTGGAGCTTTCCAGTCTCCGCGCCGTGCAGGCCGAAGCCGCAAAGTCGCTGGCCGACATGGCGCGGGACGCGGTGCACAGCTTTCCGCCGCCCTTCGGTCAGCACAAGATGGCGATCGAAGTCCGCGACGACATGGGTCCGCTATTGCAGGTCAAGTTCACCTTCGAGGTCGAAAGGCTGCGGGCGTAAACTCTTGGGCAGGTGCTCGATGCAAAAAGGCCCCGCAGCGCGGGGCCTTTGTCTTGTCGGTCTGGCCGAGGCCTATCGCCGCGTGCCCGCGCCGTAGAGCTCGCGCTCGCGGCCGATGTCCTCCGGCGACAGCGGCGGGCTCGCCGCGTCGAAGTCGTTCCAGCCGGACTTCTGCCAGACGGCGCTGCGCTCCTGAAGGTTGACGGACCGCTCCTGAAGCAGGGCATCGAGTCGTGCGCGATCGGTGTCCGCAACGCGCGCGGTGACGAGCGTGCCACCACGGCGAACGCCCTCCGCATAGCGCGATGCGTCTTCCTTGGAGACGCCCGCCTGCGTCAGCGCGCCGACGATGCCGCCGGTGGCTGCGCCGGCAGCCGCGCCGACAGCGGTGGCGGCGAGCCAGCCTGCGGCGACGACCGGCCCGAGGCCGGGGATCGCCAACAGGCCGAGACCGGCGAGAAGGCCTGCGGCGCCGCCGAGGCCCGCGCCGATGCCGGCACCCGTGCCCGCACCTTCGGCGCGGTCGTCGGTGCCGTCGCGGTCACGGTCGACCTTGCCCCCGGAGGAGCCGTACCAATTGTCGGAATTGTTGGCGACAATGCTGATGTCGGAGTGCGGTACGCCTGCAGCTTCGAGCCGGGTCACGGCGCGTTCAGCGTCGGCATAATTGTCGTACAGGCGAGAGATGGTGGTCGTCATGTTATGTTATCCTTACTTGGCCGGGTTCACGTTGCCCTGGAAGTCGACGCTGACGTCGGTTTTGGTGCCGGCCTTGTCGGCCTTGCCGCGCCAGACGCCCTCGTTGTCCTTCTGAAGGCCCGAGACGTTGGCGTAGCCGGCGTCCTCGATCCGCGACTTCGCCTGTCCCTCGGTGAAGCTGTTGCGGCCCGCGACCGGCTTGTTCGAGTTGTTCTGGTCCGAGCTGTTGACGGCGTTGTTTCCCGGCCCGCTTTGCGCAGGCTGCGACTGGGCGCTCGCGGGCACCGCGGCAAGCAGCAGCAAGGTTGCTGCCAGCAGAGTTGAACGTTTCATTTGTTGTCTCCTGCAAGTGATTGTGCCGGCGACAACAAGCGAGAGTCGAATTGGTTGCTACGGTGTGTAATCGTTCTCTGCGGCTCTTGGTAACGCGACAATGTCGGCCGGTCACGGCTGCAGCGGCGACTTGTCACTTCGAGGTTTGATGTCACTTCGAGGCTTGCGTTGTTTCGCCGTGGCTCCGCGTCGCAGGCTCCCATGGGGCGGGAAGGACGACGCGGATGGGGCGAGCCTCAGCGGAGCTCTGGCCGGCAGGGGCAGCCTGATCCTTGACGGGATCGGCCATCGCGACCGCCATCAAAGCAACCAGCATCGCCGCAGACGTCGTCACGAGTAGTAGATCGAACATCGAAACCTCCTGTTTGCGCACCAACGCAGTCGGCGGAAGTTGGTTCGGGTAGAACCGGGAACAAGTGGCAATTTATCGGGTTTGGAGAAGACAGGCCTGATGACCGGGCTGCTGGAGGAGGACACCCCATGAACATCAAAACGATGATTGCCGCCGCCGTACTGACGTCGGTCGCAGCTCCCGCGTTCGCGCAAACGTTCTACGTGGTGCAGGACGTCAAGACCAAGAAGTGCACCATCACCGAAGCGAAGCCGACAACGACGGAAACGACGGTCGTGAGCGGCGACACCGTGTACAAGACCAGGTCGGAAGCCGAGGCTGGCATGAAGACCGTCAAGGTCTGCACGACGAACTAGTCTAGTGAGAAGCGAGGCCCCTATTGCTTTGGGGCCTAGCCCGCGCGGAGCGATCCGACGCGGGCTTTGCTTTCTGCAAACACAATTGTCGAAGCCGGGGTTGCGGTCTGTCCGCAATTGCAGCCGCATAGGAACCTCGTCGGTCGCGGCTGATTGTCATCGCACCTTGAACGGCAGGCGAGGCAGCTCCAACCATGCAATCACGCTACCCCTTGTTGAAGAAGCGGACGGCGGAAGAGCATCAACGGTTGAAGGCCATGGCCGAAGCGGGACATCGACCTGACGAGATTGCCCTCGAGCTCAATCGGAGCGAAGCAGCGGTCAGGGTGCGTGCCTGGCAGCACGGCATTGCTCTGCGCTCCGTCATGGCGAAGCGCAGCAAACGGGGCGTGCTAGCTCGAGGGGCCGCACACGTGCGCGGCGATCCGTCCGACGGGATCGAAGGTCAGGTTTGCGCTGACGATGCCGCCGCGCGCGATGTATGAGATGACGACCGTCTCTCCGGAGGGCTGGAGATTGTCCAGGCCGGAGGCCGGATAGCGCGCGAGACGATCGAGCCAATAGGCACGACGGCTGTCCTCGTCCGAGCTCGTCTTGAAGCCGCCGCAGCCGCAATGGATGAAAGCGCCGTCGGCATACATTGCCAAGAGCGCCTCGATATCGCCGGCGCGGTAGGCATCGAGCCAATCCACCGCAGCGGCCATCGGGTCAAAGGACATGGTCCTACCTACCTGCCGTTGTCGTCGGCGGGGTGTTTAGGATCGCGATCATGAACGCTTCGTGAAGGATCTCACGGGCGGCCGTTCACCGATCCTGCCGGAAGGTGAACAGGGGGGTTCGGTATTCCTCACCCGGCCATCGAGACGTTCAGCGGCTCAAAGCCCCGCACCTTCGGCAGCGACATGAAGCCGGGCTTCGCGAAATGGTAACCCTGGAACAGCCTGATGCCGGCGGCCCGCAGGGCGGTCAGCTCGGCTTCGCTCTCGACGCCTTCGGCGAGGAGGGTGACGTCCAGTTCGCGGGCGATCGCGGCCAGCGCCGACACGATCACCTGCCGGGCATGGCTGAGATGGATGTCGCGCAGCAGCTCCATGTCGATCTTGATCAGGTTCGGCTGCAGCCGCGCGAGCAGGCTGAGGCCGGCATAGCCGGCGCCGAAATCGTCCAAAGCGGTCCAGAACCCGAGCGCCTTGTAGGTGCGGACGATGTTCTCGACATGCGCCGGATCGCTCATTCGCTCGTTCTCGGTGAACTCGAACATCAGGTTCGTCGCGGGGAAGTTCGCGCGCCGCGCCGCTTCGAGCGACTTCTGGATGCAGGCGCGCGGTTCGTATACCGCGTTGGGCATGAAATTGATGGAGAGGCGCGCCTGCGGGTCGTCGAACAGCTTGCCCGCCGTCTCGATTGCCATGACGCGGGCCGCCTGATCGAAGCGGTAGATCTGGTCGTCGGTGAGCTGGCTGAGCACGCTGTGCGCGCTCTCGCCGTCGGGGCCGCGCACCAGAGCCTCGTAGCCCCAGATGCGGTGCTCCGCCACGTCGACGATCGGCTGGAACGCCATCTTGAACCTGAACGGCAGCTCGGCACCGTCGCTGCATCCCGCGCACTTCACAACCATCACGCAATTCCCCGGCCTTTCGGTCGCGAGCCTACGGCACCGGGGTTAAGGAAGAGAGAAATGATGGGACCGGCGGGCGGAGAACCAGCGTCCAATTGTGCACACAAGAGGCGGACAACGAGGCGGGGACCGCCCACGAAACACGGCTGAAACAGTCCGGAAACCACATCGTCCTGAACTCCACGGTTGCCGCCGCCGACCAACGGAGCGAACAGGAGAGACAACCATGATCCAGATCGGTTCGAAGGAAGAAGTCGCGTTCCTGCTGGCGCTGTTCGGCACCCATACCCAGCCGGTCAGGCGGCCGACGCCGAAATCGCAGCAGAGGTGAGAGAGCCCATGCCCGGTTTGGCCGAATGCCAGAGCCTGTTGCGGCTCCTGATCGCAAAGGGCGATCCCAAGGCCATCCCGATCGCCAAGGGCGCCATCGACCAGTTTCTCAACACGGCGCCCGTCAGCGCGAGGGGGCGCGGCCTGCGCGTGCTCCAGCGCGACGCGCTCGACCAGCACGATGTCGCGGTCGGTGTGCAGCGCTCGTTCGCCGAGACGGTGGACGCCTATATCGAGCGCAAGCTGGCGGAGGAGTGAGGGACGCCGCGATCGCGGTCACGCGATCATTGATGCGTCAATGTCGGACGGGCACGCGCGGGCCTGCCGGCCGGCAGCGTCTGCTCGGGCTCCAGCACCGCGATCTTGCGGCCGAGCTGCCAGACTTCGACCTTGCCGTGGCGCGTGAACTGCTGCGCAAAGGTGAGGGCGGAGGAATCCGACGGGGCCTCGAACGCTTCGGCGGAGCGGAACACTCCATCCTCGCCGACGAGATAGGCGCGATATTGCTGGGTCATGACGGCGGCCTCAGGCCGGGCGAGCGCAGCCACGCGTCGATCTGCACGGCGGTCTCGTCCTGCCGCGCCTGGCGCAGCAGCATCTCGCGCCGGCGCCCCGGTGCCAGCGTGCGCGCTTCCTCGCGCAGGCGGGCGGCCTCCTCGGCGAGGCGTTCGTTGAGTGTCTTGGTCTGCTTGAATCGACGACGCGTCTGCATGGCGCATCTCCCATGTTGTGTACAGGGCGGGAGCGCAATTCGGCGTTCTCATCACCGACCTGTGCCAAGTGCCTTGCGGTGATGGGCTGATCATAGGCCGACGACGACGCAGAGTCAGTATCTTTTGATACCCACGTTCGAAGACTTTTCGAGAGGCTCAGGCTGCTTTTGTGCCGCTTGAGGTACTTACTCATCTTGAGCGCGAGACGTTTTTCGTCCGCACGAATTCGGAGCACACGTGCAATGAAAGCAGCGTTCAACATCGCCGAACAAGGCAACGGACGCTATCGCTTCTCACCATCCTGGACCGGGACATGGTGATCATCTTCGTCTCGTTCGGCATGCGGAAGTTCATGCACCAATCGGCAGGGCATCGCGCAGTTCGTCACCAACAGCCGCTCATCTCCTGGCTCCCGGCGTTCGGCTGCGCGGGGAAGCCCATGTGCTCGGCGTGACCGAATTCGCGATCGCCGCGCTGCTGATCGCTGGCGCCTTCATCTCTGGCTGCCCTCGGCGCTCGGTGTCGTGACTTCGCCGTCACCTTATCTTTCTTCACGACGCCCGGCGTCGTGACATGGAGCGATGGCGTGACTCTCACCGGCGAGTTGAAAGACGTCGTGCTGCTGGTTGTCTGCGTGGTGCTGTCGCTGGCGTCGCTTCCGGAGGCTGTGGGGCGGGCGCGATAGCCCCAAGAAGCGCCAATTGACATTGTTCTTCGTTTGTTCTAAGTGGCAAAAACTTCAACCTTTGGGCGAGAATCTCGCCCGAGCTTTCGCGGGGCAGTCCATGAGTAGCGCGCTTCTCGCCTTTGTCTTGTTGGATAGGCCGTTGACGCCCGATATGTCTGCCGTCGCCAAAATGCTTCGCTCGCGACATCCCGACTTGGCGACGCAGCCAGGCGAATTGGCGACGCAGCCAAACGAAGATGCGCAGCCGGATCGGGCAAACTCGCCCCTCCTTCGTTGCGGCAACGAACTTGTTGCGGTCATGTCGATGCCGGCCCCGATACCTGAAGATGCTGGACTGTGGGCGCGCGCTGCCGTGACGTGGCCGGAAAGCAAGGCGGTGGCAGCCCGGCATCGAGGCCACGTGATCGTGTCGCTGCTGGGGAAGTCTGCGGAGCAGTTGGTTGCCGCGCGCATCACGACCGCAGCCATCGGTGCGCTGATTGCGGCGGTGCCGGAATGTTGCGGCGTGGTGTGGGCTGGTCGGGTGGCGCGGCCGGCCGACCTATGGCGCGAGACGTCGTCCTGGTCGTTCGCGCCGTATCCCGACTACCCCTTCAGGCTATGGGTTGACATTATCCCGTTCCGGTCAGGTGCGAAGATCGGAGCGATCACGATGGGATTGTCCGCATTTGTCGGTCGTGAGATCGAGTTTGTGACCGGAAAGCTCGCGCTTCCGGCGTTGTTCGACAAGGTGGCAGGGCTTTCCGTGTATCTGATCGAGCACGGAAACGTTGTGAAGGACGGCGATACGATCGGAGCAAATGCGAGCGAGCGCATTGCGGTTCGCTACAGAAATTCCGAGATTTTCGGTGATTTGCCTGTGTTTTCCTGTACTGACGACTTTGCCTGAGTGGGCATCGTCAGCACAATGCTCGAGGTTGCACTAGACCCGCGTGTAGACGAGAGGCAAGGCGGATGGTTGATTCCCCTCCAGATAGCCGACGGCGTAAAGCAAAGGCTCATAAGTTCTATGTCGTAGGTCTGGACTTCAGGTTTCAAACGGCGCCCGGATTGGACATGGAGAATCTCGCAGCTATCGCCGGCGAGCGCAAAATTCTAATTCCTCCGAAGGAGCGGGGTTTCGTGTCCTTCCCTGAACCACCGCGGCTCGTGATCGACAAATCTCTCGGCCGAGCTCCTACGGACTGGGAGCTGTTTCACGACTACTGGCTTGCTTCCGACCGGATGAAGACCCTTCTTGAGACGTTGGATCCGGAGGGACTTCGTTTTGTTGAATGTGACACACGATATCCAGACGGCAGCCCAGCGCCGACCTATTGGCTTTGCGATGTCGTCCGGGTTCTCGATGCCGTCGACGAGGCCAATTCGGTTCTCGAGATCGAGTATCTTGCGCCCGATCGCAAGGTTTACAGATTTAGACGAAGAAGCTGCCTCCTGTTCAAGGAGGAGACCGTTGGGAAAGCTCATATCTTCAGGCTTTGCTTCTACCCAATGATCGTCTGCGACCAAGTCGTCAAGGATGCGTGCAAGCAAGCGGGCATCAGGGGCATCGGGTTCACCGATGCGACGAAGTACTGAGCTGATGTGCGTCTTCCGCAGACGGCTATCTTGCTCTCAAGGCGTCGATCATCGAGCCTTACGAATGTGGGCGTTGCCTTACGAAGGTAAGGCGTTGCGGCTCACGTCTGCTTGTTGATGCGTCAGACAAAACGCCGGCAGAGGGCAGTAATCCTAAAGGCCTTGGCCGACGCTCGCGAGTATATCGCGAGCTTTCTTATTGGCTCTTCTTCGCAGTTGGCGGCCTGCTTCGCGGCAGCCCACGCGAGAACGCTTGCTTCGGGCAATTGCGGAGAGCGGTTCATCATGAATCTCGCCGCTGCGACACCTCCCTAGCTGCCGCTTCTACAGCAAGACAAGCAATCAAAATCCTCGTCAGCATGCGGGCGCCAACGGTTTGGAGCCACGCCCATTCATGTCTTGACTCAACGCAGGAGAGTAGCAGGTTGTTTCAGATCCATCATATTCTGCCGCGGAGCCTTGCTCGTCATTTCACGCTGAAGGTCTTGGGTAATCGCTTCAACCTTGATGGCATCAAGAATTTAATCGATCTGCCCTCAAATAGCAAAGCAGCCCAAGAGCTGGGATCGAGCCCTCATACGGGAGGTCATCTCGCGAGCTATGGCAAGATATTTTGTACATTTCTTGGTGAGCTCCAATCGCACCCATCCTTTGCTGCCGCTCAGGATGGAGATGCTGGTGCCGTTGACCAACTATATGCGGAGCTGAGTAGCTTCCTCGCCACTGCGAAGCACGCGCTGGCGAGGGGGCATTTGCTCACCAATACACCCTTGGGGATGACACCCGAGGACGGAAACAAGCAAATTGAAGACTGGTACGCGAAATGGAGAACGTATCGCGAAGAACATCGAGACGATATTCAGCAGATGCAGGACATTGTCGATCAACTTCATGCTGCTGGCCAGTGGGACGGCGCTCTGCGCGCTCCTGTCCTCCTGCCCGACAGCACTCTCAGTCTCGCGGAAAAGATAGAGCTCCTAAAACAATATCCCACTAATGGACCCAATCGCTTACATTCACCTATTTCGCAACACTTCACCGCTGTTGGGCCTGTTCCCAATCTGCCTAGCCTCGTTCCCGCTGCTGTCGATGCACGCCTGCCGGGCTTTATTCCGCTTTCACCTGGAGATTTGAATCAACCGGAAGGCTTCACGCCAAGCAGTCCGCTTCTGAGCTATGGACTACCTGGCTTTTCCGCGACCAATCCGCAAGCTTTTGGGCACTTACCTCCTAGCGCGGCGATCTCTGAAGATCCGCTGGTGCTGAAATTTGACCCAGCAACCGGATGGGCACTTCCATTCTCCGAGCGCTCGCCGATACTGGACCCGGACCCTCCATCTCAGGGAACGCCGCCTGCCAGCCTTTACTCCGGAGCAGCACTCGCCGCACTTGTAGCGGTCGCTCCGCAGTTCTCGCCTCTTTGGGCGAGGATAGGAGCGGCCGCGTTCGCTGCCGGCGCACCAACGTTAGCAACCGCGGGGACCGGCGGTGGCGTATTCTCTACGGGCGCGCCTCCATATGATCCTTTCAAGAGAGATCAACCTGCCAACGGCGACATTGCCGGCGCAACGGCTGGGTCGTGGCCGCCCGAAGGTACACAAATTGACCAGGACACGATCTCAGCGGTGAACCGCGATGGAAATCAGAGCAAGACTTCGACAGGTATGCCAGCGCAAGGGTCCCAGGCGTTTGAACCCGAAGCCGCGCGCTCAGCTGCAGCAGTCGCGTCGGCCGACTTTCGGGGTCTCGCTCGTGTCAACGCGTCGAACGCGGGAAGCGTGTTCACCTCGGGCAGTGCACCGATTCCGTATCTGCCCTCCACCGAATTCAACGAGCGTTTCGGCAGTTGGAGCGTGCCATCCGTTGAGGACCGGCCACCGCCCGTGAGCAAGCCGATCGGAGCGTTCGCGGATGAGCCAAACTATCTCATCCCACCACCGATCTTCGGCGTGGATGGTCAGGGCAATCCGCATAACGACGCGGAGGAGTGGTTCTCGCGCTGGATACGGCCATTCATTCGCCCAGAGTGAAGGCTGATTATGCGGCCGTGCACGCCATCGATGGTTCGTTCGACACGTCGAGCAAAGCAGAATCGGATCCAATAGCTCGGATCAAGCCTGCGCGAAGCCGCGGAATTTCTATCTGAGCCGACGTAACGATTCTGCACTACGCCACAGCTGGTCCAAACCACGTCGTCAGCGCCTCCTTGAGGCCGCGGCCGCTCTCGTCTCCTACCCAGGCCACATGGCCGTCGGGCCGCACCAGCACCGCGCCGGGCGCGGTGACCTCTCCGATGGCCGGAAGCTGCCATGGGCCGTCGTAAGCGGCGGTCATGTCACTGATGCGATCCGCCCAGGGCGCGATGGCGAAGGGACGCTTGGCGAAATCGAGCAGCACGCCGCGCGCGCCGTGCAGCAGCGTGAACAATCGCTGCGGCCGGCCTTCGACCGTGAGATCGAGATCGGGCATGCGGCGGCCGAGCAAGGCATGGCCTTCGCCGAGATCGTAAGCGATGCCGAGCCCGCTCATCATCGCGCCGAAGCGCCGGCGCGGCGCGTCCATGGCGAGAAGCTCGGACACCACCTCGCGCGCGGCCTTGCGGCCGTCGTCGCCGCGGCGGAGCAGGGCGATCTGCGCCATGCTGTTGCGCAGCACGCGCGCGGCGACGGGATGGCGCTCGGCTTGATAGGTGTCGAGCAGGCTGTCGGGCGAGACGCGGTTCACCACCTGCGCCAGCTTCCAGCCGAGATTGACCGCGTCCTGCACACCCAAATTGAGGCCCTGGCCGCCGACGGAATGATGGATATGCGCGGCATCGCCGGCGAGCAGCACGCGTCCCCTGCGATAGGAGGTGGCCTGCCGCGCCGCATCGGTGAAGCGGGAGATCCAGGCGGGGTTGTGCACGCCGAAATCGGTGCCGTAGACCGCGGCGAGGGCGTCGCCGAGATCGCGCAAGCTGGGCGCGCCGCTGCGCACGAGCGTTGCTTCCGTCACCACGACCAGCACGCGTCCGCTCTCGGCCTTGCTGAGGCCGTGAAAGCCGAGCGCGTCGTGACGCAGGCCCCATGCGGGCTCCTCGCGCATCTCGACCTCGGCCATGAGATTGCTGAGCGTCGGATCAGTGCCGGCGAAATCGATGCCGGCCGCCTTGCGCACCAGGCTGCGGCCGCCGTCGCAGCCGACGAGATATTTCGCGCGCAACGTGCCGTCGCCGGAGAGCGTGACGTCGACACCGGTCTCGTCCTGCGCGAGGCCCGTCACCTCGAGGTTTCGATAGACCGGCACCGCGAGCTCTTCGACCCAGTCGGCCAGGATGCGCTCGATGCGGCTCTGCCGCAGCGCGAGCCCGTAGGGATGGCGGGTGGGGAGGTCGCTGATGTCGAGCCGCGTCCATGCAAAGCCCGCGAGCTGGGTGATCTGTCCTTCGCGCAGGAAGCGCCCGGCGACGCCGCGCTGATCGAGGATCTCGATGCTGCGTGCGTGCAATCCGCCGGCGCGCGTCTCGACCAGATCCTGGCTGGCGCGCCGCTCGACCACGGCGACGTCGACGCCGGCAAGCGCGAGCTCGGCGGCCAGCATCAGCCCGGTCGGGCCGCCGCCGGCGATGAGGACGGCATGATCGGCCGTCGCCGCATTCCTTTCGCCGGCGCGATGTGCCGCGTCGCGTGAGCGGGACTGTGGAAGCGATGTTGACATGGCGTGACCCCCTGACGTGTTGGTTGGGTCACGGCTTCTACGGCAGGGACGGGGACTTGAAGCAAGCCCCTTGCGCACCACATATCAAGCTGGGAGGAAGGCGCAGGTCGTCAGCGTCCGCCGCGTTGACACGTCGGGCAAAACACCGGCAGAATGGCATCATCGAAAAGTTTGGTTCAGCCCGCGCGGGAGCGTCCGCCGCGGGTTTTGTTTTGCGGCGCGCTCAGCGGAGGCCGACGGTTCGCCGCATAATGCTGGCGAGTTCCTCCAGCGAGAACGGCTTCCGGATCATCGGCAGACCGCCGCGCCGGGGTTCGCGCCCCGACAATTGCAGCACGTTCAGCTCGGGCCGCGCGCGCTTCGCCCGCTCGGCGAGCTCATGCCCGTCCATGCCTGGCATGTTGATGTCGGTGATGAGGATGGAGATGTCCCGATTCTGTTCGAGCCGGTCGAGTGCATCGGCGCCGCTCTGCGCGCTGACAACCTCGCAGCCGAGGTCTTCCAGCATGTCCACGATCACGTCGAGGACAGCGGGATCATCGTCAACGACGAGCACGGTTTGGTTCATCTTGCGAAGGCCTTCCATCGGAGGAAACGCGCGCGCCATATCGGCGTTCCCTGCCTTGGCGGTCGCGCGGGCCGATATTGTGTGTGCCGGGCAAGACACCGGAAAACCTGGCAGTCATCGGATTGCCAGCGAGCCGGGCGCTCTAATCATCCTTCGCCAGATCGCCGGGCCTGGCGGGAAGGCCGATGCTGCCGCCATCGCCGCGCACGAGATCGCGGCCGTCGTCTTCGTTGTCGCCGGCGCTCTCTACGATCGAATCCTGCGCGTCGTGTTCCTTGTCGCTGCGCGGCTGCGGTCCTGACGGATCTCGCGATGTCGGGGGTGGGGCAGTCTCGTCCATCATCGTTGGTCCTCCTGTCGGCTAACTTTCGCAGAGCCCAATCGTTCGTTTGACTCGTCGGGCAAAACACCGGCATGATGACATCATCGAGACGAGTTTGGTTCACCCGCGCGGAACAATCCGGCGCGGGTTTTTTCGTTCTCGATTTCGCAATCGGGCGGCGGCGGCGCATTGCGGCCACGCACTCGTCAAACCTGGAGCGCCGATCGGCGCGCCGCCGTCCGAACCATTGCTGGCCGTGCACGCGCGAACGTGCCGGCCCGCGGCGAAGGGCCAGCTGCCCGCGCCGCTGCGGTCTCCGGAAGACACGGAGATAGGGTTCGCGCCCGAAACGATCGCGCCTCATCGCCGCGATCTGCCGCGCATTTTCTTAGGGAGGAACGATGACCGCTTACCTGATATCGCTCGCGCTCGCAGGGCTCGTCGCAATCGTGCTGTGGGAGACGGTCTCGTGAGCAAGGACATCGTCGAATGCGAGCCCGAGCTCGCACCAGTCCGCTTGCCCGCGCGCGTGAAGACGCCGAGGGCGCGCACCCTGACCGAGATCCGCTCGCTGGCGCGCAGCCACAGCAGAACGGCCATCCGTGTCCTCGTCGGCATCATGCGCAGCGAGGACGCAACGCCGGCGGCGCGAGTCTCGGCGGCCAACGCCATTCTCGATCGCGGCTGGGGCAAGGCTGCGCAGCCGGTCGAGAACGGTGAAGATCAGCCGCTCGAACTGGTTCATCGGGTCGAGCGCGTCATCGTGCATCCGGACGATGCCGGCAATGCCGATGCCGAACGCGAGGCCTGAGCCGGCGAAACATCTCGATTCGGAAATTTCGATGTGTCGGTTGACGCGTCGGGCAAAACACTGGCAGAATGGCATCATCGAGTTTCAGTTGGTTGAGCCTGCGCCGAGTGATTGGCTGCGGGTTTATTCGTTCCGATGATCCCTAGTTCTTGCTAGGCTTGCCGGCCCGCCGCTGCCTTGCATAGGCGAGCTGCACCTGTTCGCTGCAATAGGACAGCTTTCGGCCGTCGCCGGTGAAATGTCCGTTGTTGATGATCCAGAGGATGACGGTCTTGTCGTCGATCTTCTTGAACATCAGGTTCTCGCGGTCCGGAGTGGTGTCCACATTCTGTACGCTGACGGCATTCGGGTCAGGAGCCGGCTGCACTGCGCAATCGGCGCCGATCCTGACGGTATCGGGAAGCTGAACCCGGGTGCGGAAAACCTCGCAACTGTTCGAGGCCGTCACGATCGACTTCCTTGCGAACGCAACGACCGTGTCGCTGAATTTCGCGCAACGCTCCTCGAAATCGGCCCCCACCGCGGCGTAGACGCCATCTTGCGGATGGGCGCTCTTGAGAGTGATCTCCACTTCGGCCTTCCGCTTGGCTTCTTCGGCCTTCTGCTTGGTCTCTGTCTTGGCTCTCAGAGTAGCCTCAGCAAGAGCGCGCTGGGTCTTCAGAGGGCAGTAGGCCGCACGCCATGGAGGATCCTTGAGCTTTCCATTCAGGCTCTTCTGGACGGAGATCGCCACCGGCCTGATGGGGGCTGTTTGGCTTGGTGTCAAGGTCGTGCTGGGCAAGTGAGCCTTCACGACGCGGGCAAGGCGGCGCTTGCGGTCACGTCATTCCCAGCAACGGTTCGATCCATGTACAGAATTCGCAATGTCGATGCATTCGATGACGACGTCGCCGATGCATTGTCCGACTTGCATCAGTTGACGTTCCTCGATTCCGCCGTCATGCCTAAATTCGAATCGGGGGCGTGGTGGCTCGTCTATCGCGGTGATGATGCAGTCGGTTTTGCCGGCGTCGTTCCGTCCACCCACGTGAGAAATGGCGGCTATTTCTCCAGGGTTGGCGTGTTGCAACGGCATTGGGGACACGGCCTTCAGCGCAGATTGATGCGTGTGGTGGAGGCGAGGGGACGCCGCATCGGATGGGACAGCATCGTCTCCGATACGACGGACAACCCGGTATCTGCGAACAACTTCATCAAGGCGGGCTATCGGCTCTTCGAACCCGAGGCGCCCTGGGCCTGGGCGCATACGCTTTATTGGCGAAAGTGGCTTCGCTGATCGGCGCTTCCGCCGCGCGGAACGCGCCCTCCGTGGCCTAGGCGATCAGTACGAGGCGTGGCGCAACCTCGTATGCCTGGAATGTCCGAGGACCCGGCAGCTTGACGGCTGCCGGGTCCCTTTTGCGTATTGAAGGGATGCGGGTGAGGCACTTGCGAAGTCGGCGGCGCCGGGCTTTAAGTTTGCTCTTGCGGAAATTCGGCGGCCACAAGCCGATGTAAGGGAGCGCTATCGATGCCGACAAAGCCTCAATTGCCGGAACGTTCGCCGCGAGGGGCGGGGCGGCCGGCTGCGCTCGATGGTCTGCTGGTCGTGGATTTCACGCGCGTGGTGGCAGGACCTGCCTGCACCCAGACGCTCGCCGATTTTGGTGCGCAGGTCATCAAGATTGAAAATCCCGACGGCGGCGACGACACGCGCGTCTATGAGCACGCGGAGGTCGGCGGCGAAAGCGCTGCCTATCTCAGCCTGAACCGCAACAAGCGCGGCATTGCGCTCGACCTTGCCGTGCCGGACGCCCGTGAGATCGCGCTGGATCTGATCCGCAAGGCGGATGTGGTCGTGGAGAATTTCTCGAGCGGGGTGATGAAGAAGTTCGGGCTCGACTATGAGTCGGTCGTGCCGCTCCACCCGCGGCTGGTCTATTGTTCGATCTCAGCCTATGGACGCACCGGACCGTTTGCTTCGCGGCCCGGGTTCGATCCCATCACCCAGGCGGAAAGCGGCTTCATGTCGCTCAACGGATTTGCCGACGGCCCGGCGGTTCGTACCGGTCCGCCTATCGTGGACATGGCGACGGGGATGTCCGCCTGCAATGCCATCCTGATGGCGCTGCTGGCGCGGGAACGGCTCGGCCGCGGCCAGCATGTCGAAGTCGCCCTGTTCGACGTTGCGATGGGGATGACGGGCTTCTACGGCATGGCCTATCTCATCAACGGCGAGAACCCCGGCCGGTTCGGCAATTCGCCGAGCGGGTCTCCCACCGTCGGCGTCTATGAGGCTTCCGATGGGCCTCTCTACATGGCCTGCGCCAACGACCGGCTCTACCGGCGGCTCGTGGTGGAGGTCCTGAACCGACCGGATCTCATCACCGATCCGCAGTTTGCCACGCGCAAGGCGCGTTCGGAGAACAAGGAGTTCTTGCGGGCAGCCATTGCCGAGGTCTTTGCGAGTGATACTCTCGAAAACTGGATGAGCAAAATGAAGCTCGCCAATATTCCGGTCGGCTATCTCCGGACGGTCAAGGAGGGGTTCAATGCGCCCGAGGCGCGCGAGCGCCACCGCTTGAACCGGATTCCGCACCCGACGGCGGAATGGGTGCCCAATATCGAGCCGCCGATCACAATGAGCCTGACCGGAGCGATCGATCCCGTTGCGGCACCTCTGTTGGGCCAGCATACAATGCAAGTCCTGCACGATACGCTCGGTTACGACGAACGTCGTATCGCCGAATTTGCCGAGAAGGGCGCCTTTGGCCCGGCGAAGCCTCCGACGTCGGCTTGAACTACGACCTCGGCTTGATTTAGCGAAGGTCCCGCCGCATAAATGTGTGAAAGCGAGGGACACGAATGGCGCTCGGTCAGGAGCCGCGCACGACTCACCCAACCGGACTGCAAGCCGGCGGAGAAGTCTATGCGGCGATGCTTGCGAAGGCTCGGGCGCTCCTGCCGCGACTGCGCGAGCGGGCCGCGCGGACGGAGGAGCTGCGGCGTCTTCCGCCGGAGACCGAAAAGGATCTCCACGACGCCGGCCTGTTCCGGATGCTCCAGCCCAAGCGGATCGGCGGCGCCGAGCTTGACTATGTCGCCCTCGTCGATTGCGCCGAACTGCTCGGGCAGGCGGACGCGTCGGTAGCCTGGAATCTCGCTAATCTCGCGAGCCATCACTGGATGCTCGGCATGTTCGAGCAGAAGGCGCAGGACCTGGTCTGGGGCCGTGATCCGGACGCGCTGATCGCATCCTCGTTTATCTTTCCGGCGGGACGGGCCACGCGGGTCGCGGGCGGATACCGGCTGCATGGCAGCTGGCCGTTCTCCTCAGGCGTCGCCTCATGCGAATGGAACATGCTGGCAAGCGTGGTCTACTCCGACGACGAGGCGGACGGCATCGAGTATCGAATCTTTCTGCTGCCGAAGGACGATTACAGGGTGCTCGACACCTGGAATGTCGCAGGATTGCGCGGGACGGGGTCTTGCGACGTGGAAGTCAGGGAAGCCTTCGTGGCTGACCACATGACGGTCCCGGTCGGCGACCTCGCCGGCGGCCCGACGCCGGGAAGCGCGGTCAATCCGAATCCGCTGTATGCGCTCCCCGTGTTCTCGCTGTTCCCATACGTTCTCTCCGGCGTCGCCCTGGGGAACGCGCAAGCGTGTCTCGACGACTATACGGACGTCGCACGTCATCGCATTTCAACCTACAACCGCGCGAAGCTGAGCGACTTTCAAAGCACCCAGATCAAGATCGCCGAGGTCTCGGCGAAGATCGACGCCGCACGCCTGATCATGCGGTCGGCGTGTCTCGATGCCATGGAGGACGCTCGGCGCGGTCATGTCCCTGAAATGACGACCAAGACCCGATACCGGCGCGATGGATCTTTCTCAGTGAACTTGTGCACGGACGCGGTCTCGATGCTGTTTGCCGCGAGCGGCGCGCGCGGCCTGTTCACGAGTGGCGTGTTGCAGCGGCAATTCCGCGATGCGCACGCGATCAACTCGCATCTGGCGTTCAACTTCGATGCGGCAGGGACCAATTATGGACGAGTGGCGCTCGGCTTGCCGTCCGAGAATCTGACGCTGTGAGGTCGGCCGATGAATGATCTGCCGAAGCAGCCCCGCGCTCCCGATCCCGCCAACGAGTTCGCGAGCGACAGCTCGCTGATCGATCCTCGCGATTTCCGCAACGCGCTTGGAACCTATGCGACGGGCGTGACGATCATCACGGCGGCGGCGCCTGACGGCAAGCCCTACGGACTGACGTGCAATTCGTTCGCCTCGGTCTCCCTGAACCCTCCGCTGGTTCTGTGGAGCCTCGTCGTCTATTCCTCGAGCCTTGCCATCTTCCAGAACGCCAGCCATTTCACCGTCAATGTGCTTGGTGCTTCGCAACAGGCGCTTGCGAACAAATTCGCAAAATCGTCGGACGACAAGTTCACCGGGGTGGACTGGGCGCCGGGCCTCGGCAACGCGCCGGTCCTCGCCGAGAGCGTCGCCAACTTTCAATGTCGTTCCGTCAATCGTTACTATGGTGGCGACCACGTGATCTTTCTCGGCGCGGTCGAGGCTTACACCTACAATGCGAAGGAGCCGCTGCTCTTCGCACGGGGAGCGTTCGGCCGCTTTATGACTGACGATGAACGCAAGAAGGTGCCCTGACCTTCTTCCAGTCAGCCTACACGGCGCGATGCTCCGGCGCTGATAGCTTGTAGATTTCAAGCGCGTCTGCGTCCGCTCCTCGCGCGGCCTTCGCCAGCCTGAAAAGTTGCGCCGCAAGCGAGGCCATCGGCACCGGCGTGGACGTCGCTTGTGCGACATCGGCGATGGTATCAAGATCCTTGAGCATCGTGGCGATGTGGCCGAGCGGCGGGCTGTGAATGCCCTGGACCATCCGCGGCACGAACAGCTGGAGAGGGATAGAGTCCGCGAAGCCGCCGGCGAGCGCTTCCGGCAATCGGTTGGCATCAATTCCGGCGTTCACGGCAAGGCGCGCTGCTTCCGCGAGGACGGCCATCGCGCATCCCACGATCACCTGGTTGCAAAGTTTTGTGGTCTGGCCGGCGCCGACCGGGCCCATGTGAGTGAACCTGCGTGCCATGGCCAGCACATAGGGCCGCACCCTCTCGATATCACTGGCTTCTCCTCCCGCCATGATGGCGAGCGTGCCTTCCTCGGCGCCCTTCGTGCCCCCGGACACCGGCGCATCGATCCAGCCTGCGCCGTTCGCGTTTTTCAGTCGCGTTGCGAGATCGCGCGCCGCGTCAGGATGTATCGACGAGAAGTCGACGACAAGCTTGCCTGCGCCCGGCGCGGCCGCCAGGCCTTCAGGCCCGAAGATCACCTCCTCGACCGCCGCCGCATCCGTCACGCACATGAAGACGATGTCCGAGTGTACCAGAAGATCACGAGGCGTGGCCGCACGCTTGGCGCCGGCCTCTACGAGCGGAGCCGTCTTGCCCTCTGAGCGGTTCCAGACAGCGACCTGATAGCCGGCCTCGAGCAGGCGCCGGGTCATCGGCGCTCCCATGAGTCCAAGGCCGAGATAGCCGAGCCTCTCGGTGCCTTGCGGGTTTGCCTTGCTCTCATCAGCCATAGGTTGCCTCCTTCTGTCGCACTGCGGCGCCGCTTTACCATACATTGTGTATCCGACGGCAAAACCGTCCTGCTCGCATGGCTTGCCTGATTGTTTGAACCATGAAACATTTGCGGCGGTCGGGTTGGGGGCGCCGGTCGGCGCCGGAGCAGCGGAGTGGCACGATGCGAACCGTTTCGAAGTGGATCCTGGCGTTGGGGGCGGCAGCGGCCGCGAGCGCGGGGGCAAGCCCATCATGGGGGCAGCAGACGATCCGCGTCGGCTGGACGATCCCGGCCGAGGAATCCAAGTACTGGATGATGCGCAGGCCGGCCGAGTTTCCCAGTATCGGCAAGACCTACAACATCGAATGGACCCAATTCCAGGGCACCGCGCCGATGACGCAAGCATTGGCGGCCGGCGCGCTGGACTGCGCGACGCAGGCGCCGCTCTCGCTCTCCAATGGCGTGGTCGGCGGCAATCTCAAGGCCTATATCGTCGCGCAGCACGTTTTCGAGAAGCCTGGCGGTTTCTCGGTCTATTGGGCCGTCATGGATGACTCGCCCATCAAGACGATCGCGGATCTCAAGGGCAAGACCGTCGGGATTTCCGTGATCGGCGGCGGCACACAAGGGCCGTTCAACTTGCTGCTGAAGCAAAACGGCGTCGATCCGGCCAAGGACATCAAGCTGGTCGAGGTCGGCTTTGCCGTCTCCGAGGACGCGCTGCGGCAAGGCCGCGTCGATGCCGTCAACATGAACCAGCCGTTTGCCGCGCGCGCGGAGGCGAAGGGCGGCACCAGGAAGCTGTTCTCGCTGTCTCAGGCCATGCCAAACATCGTGCACATCCTGGAAGCCTGCCGTGCTGATTTCGTCGACAAGAATCCGGAGCTGGTCAAGGCCTATGTCCGCGACATCACGTCGGGCATGAAGAAAGCGCTGGCAAACCGCGAAGAGACTCTGAAGGTCGTCAATGAAGTTCTGAAGGCGCCCATTCCTGTGCTCGAGACCTATCTCCTGAAGGACAACGATTTTGGTCGCGATCCCGGTGCGGCGCCGAACTTCCCCGCGATCCAGAAGATGCTGGACATCTATGCCGAGACGGGAATGCTGCCGAAGCTGGATGTCGCGCAGTTCAAGCATCCGACCATCGTCGCTCCGCTGCAATAGGCGGTCAGCCGAGTTGTCCGAAACAGGGGATCGAGGCGTCCCGGATCATCCGGGACGCGCATGAAGAAGATGCGCGCATGAAGAAGTTGCGGTCACGCGTTACCACTGACGGTCTCGACCGAGCCCCGCATCGTGCATTCATGCGCGCGATGGGTCTCGACGACGCGGCGATTGCAAGACCGATGGTCGGTGTCGTCAGCATGAAGGGCGAGCAGACGCCCTGCAACATGACGCACGATTTCCAGGTCGCCGCGGCAAAGACGGGCATCGAGGAAGCCGGCGGTACGCCGCGCGAATTCTCGACCGTGTCGGTCTCCGACGGCATCAGTATGAACCACGAGGGGATGAAGTTCTCCCTGTTTTCGCGCGAACTGATCGCCGATTCGATCGAGGCTGTCGTCCACGGTCTCGCTTACGACGCGCTGATCGGGTATGGCGGATGCGACAAGACGCTTCCTGGTGTGATGATGGGCATGGTTCGCTGCAACGTGCCCTCTATCTTCATCTATGGCGGCAGCTCGCTGCCGGGACGTGTGGATGGACGCACCCTGACGGTGCTCGACTCCTATGAGGCTGTCGGCAGCTTCATGACCGGCGAGATCGACGGCGCCGCGCTCGAACGGATCGAGCGCGCCTGCCTGCCGACCATCGGCGCATGCGCCGGCCAGTTCACCGCGAACACCATGGGAATGGTGTCGGAAGCGATGGGGCTGACCATTCCGAACGTTTCGATGGTGCCCGGCGTCTATGCCGAGCGCGCGCAGATATCGCGCCGGGCCGGACGTCTGATCATGGAGATGCTGGAACGCGGCGGTCCGCTGCCGCGCGACATCGTGACGCGGAAATCCCTGGAGAACGGGGCGGCGATCGTTGCTGCCACTGGCGGCTCGACGAACGCCGCGCTGCATCTGCCGGCGATTGCTAACGAGGCCGGCATTGCATTTACGATCGATGATGTAGGCGAGGTCTTTGCCAGGACGCCGCTGATCGGAAATCTGCGCCCGGGGGGCAAGTACACGGCAAAGGATGTCTACGACATCGGCGGTGCCGCGGTGGTGATCCGTGAGCTGATCCAGAGCGGGCATATCGATGGCAGCTGCATCACGATCACGGGCCGAACGCTTGCCGAAGAATATGGCGCGGCCTCCGCTCCCGATGGAGAGGTCGTTTACGCGTCTCGTGCGCCAATCATGCCCGATGGGGGCGTTGCAGTTCTGAAGGGCAATCTCTGTCCGGACGGGGCGGTGATCAAGGTTGCTGGTTTGAAGAGCCAGTTCTTCGAAGGTGTCGCGCGAGTTTTTGAGGACGAGGAAGCCTGCGTCAAAGCGGTTCGTGACCGCAGCTACAAGGCGGGCGAGGTTCTTGTGATCCGCAACGAAGGACCGGTCGGCGGTCCCGGGATGCGTGAAATGCTCGGCGTCACCGCGCTGATCTACGGGCAGGGCATGGGCGAAAAAGTGGCGCTGATCACCGACGGTCGGTTCTCGGGGGCGACCCGCGGCATGTGCATCGGCTACGTGTCTCCCGAGGCGTTCGTTGGCGGTCCGTTGGCGCTTGTTCGCGACGGCGACAGGATACGGATTGATGCCGCAAACCGTCGGATGGATATGCTGGTCGACGAGCAGGAACTTGCGGCGCGCCGACGCGATTGGAAGCCTCGCCCGCCGCGGCATCGCGCCGGCGCACTTGCTAAATATGCGCGCTTGGTCGGGCAGGCGCCGGGCGGTGCCGTTACGCACGAAGGTCCGGCAGAATGGCCCTGGTTCGAATGACGCGCCTTGCCAGCGCGACGACGGCAGCAGTCTGGCAAGCTTCTTGCTAAGCTCGTGCTGCGAATGGAGTGCATTCAGCAGACCAGTTGCGCGGTGTTCGCGCGTTTGAAGTGAGAGACGAGATGAAGGTGGCGCCTTCGAGATCGGGCGAATGGGTGAGACCGGTGAAATCAACAGAGCCGGCTTCTACGATCATCGAGATCGAGCACGTCTCCCAGGTATTCCAGACCTCGGCGCGCAAGGATCACTTGGCGCTATCGGATATCTCACTAACGATCGACGAAGGCGCCTTCGTCTCCATCCTCGGCCCGTCCGGTTGTGGCAAGTCCACCCTGCTTTACATCGTCGGGGGCTTCGTCAATCCGACCAGCGGCACGGCAACGATGAAGGGACGAGCGATCACAGGGCCGGGCCCGGATCGCGGGCCCGTGTTCCAGGAGTTTGCGCTGTTTCCCTGGAAGACCGTACTCGGAAACGTGATGTACGGCCCGCGCCAACAGGGCGTGCGGGCTGCTGAAGCCGAAGGGCAGAGCCGCACCCTGATCGAGATGGTCGGCCTCAAGGGCTACGAAAACTTCTATCCCAAGGAGCTGTCGGGTGGCATGAAGCAGCGCGTGGCGCTGGCCCGAACGCTCGCTTATCATCCCGAAGTCCTGTTGATGGACGAACCGTTCGGCGCACTCGACGCGCATACCCGGACGCGCTTGCAGAACGATCTCCTGAACATCTGGGAACGCGATCGCAAGACGGTGCTGTTCGTCACCCACTCGGTCGACGAAGCCGTCTTCCTCTCCGACAAGGTGGTGATGATGTCGAAATCGCCCGGCCGCATTCGGCAGGTGATCGACATAGATCTGCCGCGGCCGCGCCGGCGTAGCGAGCTCTTGCTCGATCCACGGTACCAGAAGTACATCGTCGATATCGAGCGCATGTTCGATGAGAGCGACGAAGGCGGCGCGCTCTCATGATGTCGTCGACTGCCATGGTCAAGCGTGGTGCTCCGGTGCTGGCCTGCGTCGGATTGCTCGCGGCGTGGCAGGTCGCATCACTTGCGCTGAAGAACGACAGCTTTCCGACGGCGATCGAGGCGATCCGCGCGATCCCGGACATCCTCGGAGACAGGGAATCCCTGATCAACATTCTGGCGTCGCTCCGCCGCATGGCGATCGGATTCGGCGTAGCCGTGCTTGTTTCGATTCCTCTCGGTCTTTTGATGGGCCGTAGCCGCGCAGTCGCGGCCTTCTTCAATCCGCTCCTGATGGTGATCTATCCGGTGCCGAAGGCCGCCTTGATGCCGATCATCATGCTTTGGCTGGGCGTCGGCGACGTCACCAAGACTTTGGTGATCTTCCTCGGCGTTAGCCTGCCCGTGATCTACCATAGCTTCGAGGGTGCCAAGGCGGTCGCGGAGAAGATGCTGTGGTCAGGTGCTGCGATGGGGCTTTCGCCTGCTCAACGCCTAGTGCGGATCGTGCTGCCCGCGGCGCTGCCGGAAATCCTGACCGGATGCCGCACGGGATTGGTGCTGGCGCTGATCACGATGATCACCAGTGAGATGATCGCCCGTCAATCGGGCGCCGGCAACATCCTGTTCAATGCGCTCGACATGGGCCAGTACGACACGGTCTTTGCGATGATCATCATCGTCGGTGCAATGGGAATCTGCCTCGACGCGATCTTCGAAAGGATTCGCGCCAGGCTCGTGCGCTGGTCAGAGCCGCAGTTCGACATGCCGCTGAGCTTCTCATGATGTCGCGCCTCCTTTCCCCGAATATCCTTCTTGGGATCGCGCCGATCTTGCTGGTGATCGCGGTGTGGCAGGGCTTGGTATCATTCGGCTTTGCGCCTGCGGTCTTGCTGCCCCCGCCGGGTTTCGTCTTCAGCCGGCTTCTTCAGCAGCTCTTGACGTTTGCATTTCAACAGGAGATCGCAGCAACACTGATCCGGCTCTTTGCCGGATTCGCGATTGCGGTCGTGCTCGGCGTGAGCATCGGTATCGCAGCTGCCGCCAGTCCGGCGATCAACGCCGTGGTACGGCCGATCGTCCGTGTATTGGCGCCGTTGCCCAAAGTTGCGCTCTATCCGGCGCTCCTGCTCTTGCTCGGGTTCGGACACGGATCGAAGGTCACATTGGTGGCAGCGGACGCACTATTTCCCATTCTCCTGTCCACTTACTATGGTGCATCGACCGTCGAGCAGAAGCTGATCTGGTCGGCCATGGCGGCAGGAACGCCGCGCTACGAAATCCTCTTCAAGGTGGTGCTGCCGGCCGCCATGCCGTCGATCCTGACCGGCTGCCGGATCGGTCTTGTCATTTCCTGCATCGTGGTGTTTCTGGCCGAGATGATCACGTCGACGGACGGATTGGGCCATGCACTTGTGACTGCTGCCCGAACTTTCCAAGCCGTCGATATGTTCGTGCCTCTGATCACGATCTCGCTGCTGGGGTTGATCCTGAACGGCTTGCTGGGAGCGCTGCGCTCGTACTTGCTCCGGGGCTTCCCCGAGGCGTAACAAACAAGAATCCTGACGACCGGGAGTGGACCATGCTGGCTGACCGCATTGAGGCGAAATGGATCGACGCATTCTGCGAGATATTTGAGCGATGCGCCGTCAAGGCCGGCGACACCGCGGCGATCCTCTCGGAAACCCAGTCGCGTGCGTTGAACGTGCATCTGGCGGAGCTCGCGCTGCTGCGGATGGGAGCGCGTCCGTTTCACGTGGTGATGCCGACTCCGCGTAACCGGAACGTCGTCCCGGTACGCTCCACCGGGGCGAGCGAGGCGATCCAGCGGCTTGGTCCGGTCATCACCGCGCTTCAGCAGGCGGGCTTCGTTGTGGATTGCACCATCGAAGGCCTCATGCACGCGGTCGAGACGCCGGAGATCCTCAAAGCCGGCGCGCGGATCCTGGTGATCTCCAACGAGCATCCCGAGGCGCTGGAACGGATGGTGCCGGATCCCGCGCTCGAGAGACGTGTGCGTGCCGCGGCCAAGATGCTGCGTGGAACCAAGCGGATGCGGGTGACGTCGAAGGCCGGAACGGCGCTCGACATCGACATGGTCGGCGCCTCCACGGTCGGTGTTTGGGGCTGGACCGACAAGCCCGGCACGCTGGCGCATTGGCCAGGCGGTATCGTCGTCAGTTTCCCCAAGAGCGGCAGCATCAACGGTACGCTGGTGATGGCGCCAGGCGACATCAATCTCACCTTCAAGCGCTACCTGACATCGCCTGTGACGATGACGCTGAAGGACGATTATGTCGTCGAGCTGGAAGGTGAGGGCACGGACGCGGCGATGATGCGCGCCTATCTTGCGGCCTGGGGCGACCGCGAGGCCTATGCCGTCTCGCATGTCGGCTTCGGCATGAACCCCGGCGCACGCTACGAGGCGCTGTCGATGTACGATCAGCGCGACACCAACGGCACTGAGATTCGGGCCGTCTCCGGCAATTTCCTGTTCTCGACGGGTGCGAATGAGTTCGCTGGCCGCTACACGGCGGGCCATTTCGACCTGCCGATGATGGGAACGACGATCGAACTCGACGGGGTTCCCGTCGTCCGCGAAGGTGTGCTCCAGGACGTCTTCGGCTAGACTAGCCGAGATCGCGCACGGGCGGCCGTGCCAAGCCAAAGTGGCGGAGCAGGTCCACCATGGCCTTGAGCCGCTCGACTCGATAGGCATCGACGTCGAGGCCGGAATAGTCGAGGAAGCCGGCACCCGTCCGCAAGCCGATTCGTCCCTCGCTCATGTTGCGCGAAATCACTTCCGGCGCGCGATAGCGGTCGCTCCCGAGTGCGCCTTCGAGATAGCGGCTTGCATAGTACAGGATGTCGCCGCCGCCCCAGTCGATGAATTCGAGCAGGCCGAGCACGGCGTAGCGGAAGCCGAAGCCATAACGGATCGCCTTGTCGATGTCTTCCGCACTGGCGACGCCTTCTTCAACCATGCGGGCGGCCTCGTTCATCGCCAGCGCCTGGATGCGCGGGACGATGAAGCCCGGCGTCGCCGCGCAGACCACCGGGACCTTGCCGATGCCTTCGAGCAGCGCCTTGACCTCGCCGATGATGGCGGGATCGGTGGCCTTGCCGGGCGACACCTCGACCAGCGGGATCAGATAGGCCGGGTTGAGCCAATGCACGTTGAGGAAGCGACGAGGATTCAGGATCGCGCTGGACAGGTCGTCGACCAGGATCGTCGACGTCGTCGAAGCAATGACGGTGTCCGGGCCAACCTGCCTTGACGCTGCCCCCAGCACCTCGCGCTTGAGCTCGACGACCTCGGGCACGCCCTCGAAGACCATGCCGGCCTCGGAGAGCGCGGCACCACTATCGCCGGCTGCCACCACCGAGACCCGCGCGATGAGCGGATCGACATCCGCCTCGGTCAAGAGCCCCAGCTTCGACAGGCTGGCAAAGGTCTTCCTGACCTCGCCGAGCGCGTCCGCTTCCAGCCTGGCGAACTCCTCCGCGGAGCGCGGCTTGACGTCGATCATCGTGACCATGTGGCCGGCATAGGCGAACGCGACGGCGATGCCGCGCCCCATGCGGCCGGCGCCGAGACAGACGATGTGGACGCGTTTGGTCATCGACAGAATCCATTGCGAAGCAGCGTCTGCAGTTCAGCCTTGCTGAGATTGCCGAGGCCCAGCGTCTCGAGCGTTCGGCCGCCTTGCGCAAAATCTTCGCCGCAGACCGCGCCACCGATCGACAGAAACGCTTTGGCCAGCGGTGTGGCCGCGCCAGCCAGGCCTGCGACGGACACCAGCAGCGACAGCCCGAGCCGCAGATCCTCCCGCATGTAGCGGTGTTCGCTCAGCACGATCCGTTCGCGCCAGTCGCCGGAATCGGTCAGCCGGTCGTGCGAGCCGCGGCCGTACATCCAGATCTCGCCTTCTCTCGCGTAGTGATGAGCGAGCGGGAAATGTGGTGCGCCGTAACCGAGCGCCTCGCGCACCGCGATCCGCTCGGCATCGAGCGCGTCGGTCACCCGCCGGATCGCGGCTTGCGTGCCTTCCTTGTGGATGTCCCACTTTTCGAAGTGCTCGATCGGGCCGGCATTCATCACGATCAGCGGCGGATGGATGATGGGTCCTGCATTCATCAGCGCGCCGGACAGCGCATCCCCGCACGGCTCGATCACGCCCGGGAAAGCGCGTCCGATCACTTCGAGAGCGTGGGGCGCCTGATCAAGCGGGAACACCCCGACCGGCAGGCGTTTGGCACGGATGGTGATGGCGACCTCTAACGGCCCGTGCTTTCGCGTCAGCCAAGGCAGGGTGCCGGTCTCGGCAAAGCTTGCCTTGGCATTGTTGCCGGCATCACGGGCGGCTTGGGCGAAGATCATCGAGCCGAATGTCGCCGGCGGCAGAAACACGACCTGGCCGTCTCGCAGATGCGGGGCGAGCAGGCGGGCGATATCCGGTTGCGCGAAGGCAGGGGCGGGGCACAGGATCAGCTCCGTGCCTTTGACGGCTTCGGCGATATCGGTCGTGACGAGCGCGAGCTTCACGTCGTGAGACCCATTATGGTCCTTCACCACGATGCGTGAGCCGGCGGTGCGCTGGGCCGCGACCTGATCGGCATCGCGGCGCCAAAGCCGCACCTCGTGCCCCGACAGCGCAAAATCGCCCGCGGCCGCGAAAGAGCCGTTTCCTCCACCCAGAACCGCAATTTTCAAGGCGCTTCTCCTTGCCCGCGTGACTGCGCATCAAGCTGCTTCAGCAGGAAATGCTGGACCTTGCCGAGCGCCGTCCGCGGCAGATCGGTAACGAAGACAATCTCGCGCGGAACCTTGTAGCGCGCGAGTTGCGCCTGGAGATGCGCCCTCAATTCGTCCGTTCCGAGTTGGCAGCCGGATCTCGCAATGACATAGGCGACCGGCACCTCGTCCCAGCGCGGGTCGGGCCGGCCGATCACGGCGCATTCGCTGACATCGGGATGTTCGAGCAGAACGCGCTCGACCTCGGCCGGGTAGACGTTCTCCCCGCCGGATATGATCATGTTCTTCTTGCGGTCGCGGACCCAGAAATAGCCGTCGGTATCGCACAGGCCGATATCGCCGGTGCGATACCAGCCATCGTGCAGCGCGTCGCGCGTTGCGGCCTCATTGCCCCAATATTCGAAGAACACGTTGGGCCCGCGCACCGCGATCTCGCCCGGCGTGCCCGCGGGCAGTTCGTTGCCGGAATGATCGACTACCTTGGCTTCGCAGCACAGGCCGGCAAGGCCGGTCGACCCCGCTCGCGAGAGGTCGCCCCCGAGCCGAGTATAGACGGCAATGGGACAGGTTTCCGTCGAGCCATAGACCTGAAGCACGGGTACGCCGCGTGCGACGAAACGCTGGATCAGTTGCGGCGGCACGATGGTCGAACCGGTTGCCACTGCCTTGAGTGATGAGAGATCGGTCGTCGTCCATGCGGGATGCTCGCTTACGGCCTGAATGACCGCCGGCACCATCACGGTCAGAGTCGGTCGCTCCCGTTCGATGGCCGCAAGCGCGGTATCCGGCGTGAAACGGGCGTGGATCGTGACGGTTGCGCCGAGCTGGAGCGCAGGCGTGGTCTGGATGTTGAGACCGCCGACATGAAAGAACGGCAAAATCGTCAGCACGTGATCGTCGGACGTCATGTTGTGCATGTGCTGGCTCATGACGCCGTTCCAGAACAACGCCTCCTGACGCAGCACTGCGCCTTTTGGTCGTCCCGTCGTTCCTGACGTGTAGACGATCAGGAGAGGGCAGGAGAGATCGGTGTGCTGGTTGCGGTCGCTGCCCTGGCTGCGATCCAGCAGCGCTTCGAATGTCACCCCACGTGGCGGCTCGAAATCGAGGCCGACGACAGATACCCCTGGCGCGGTCTGCGCCAGTTCGGGAATAACTCCCCCGAAAGCCTGCTCGAGCACCAGGACCTTGGCGCCTGCATCGTTGAGAATGAACAACTGCTCGGCCACCGCCAGCCGCCAGTTCAGCGGTACCAGCATCGCCCCGAGCCGCGCGCAGGCGTATAGCAGAACCAGATAGTCCGGCCGGTTCAGGCTCAGGATCGCGACACGGTCGCCGCGGCCGATGCCGAACTCCCGCTTCAGGGCGGTCGCGGTTCGCTCGATGCGTGCGGCGAACGCCGCGTAGCTCAGCCGATTCCCTTCGAAGGCGATGGCTGTCTTATCTGGCGCGAACGCCGCGTTGCGATCGATCAGACTGCAGAGATCCACGGTCACTCGTCCGTTTCACCAGCCTCGTACAGCGCTTCGCGTCCGATCCGGTCGAGGCAGAGCTCCGCGGTCCAGGGCAGCATCAGCGAGCCGCAGCGGCTGTCGCGGTAGATCCGCTCCAGTGGCAGCGACCGGAGCATGGCCTGACCGCCGCAGGTTCGGATCGCGAGCGCGGCAAGCTCATTGGCGCCCTCCATCACCGAATATTGTGCGGCATAGGCTCGGAGCACCTGCTCCTTGCTCGGATTTGCGCAGGCTTCGGTGACGGCCTGGAACCAGATACCCTTGATCTGCTCCAGCTTGATCTGCATCTGCGCGACGGCGATCTGCTTGGTCGGATACATCCGCCGCTTGACCGGCGGCATGCCGGGCACCTCGCCCCGAAGGTAGCGCACGGTGAAGTCATAGGCGGCTTGCGCGAGGCCCATATAGGTCGGCGACAGCGTCAGGAACATGTGCGGCCAGCGCATCGCAGCCTGGAAATAGACGCCGCGCGGCATCAGCGCGGAATCCTCCGGCACGAACACGTCCTTGAACAGGAGCGTCCGCGAGACCGTGCCGCGCATGCCGAGCGGATCCCAATCGCCGACGACCGAGACCCCTTCCGACTTGGCGGGGATGGCCAGATAGAGCGTGTTGCGTCGCGATGCCTTCTCGCCCTGCTCGATCTCGGTGCAAAGCACGCCGTAATAGTCGGCGTGGCCGGAGAGCGAGGCGAATATTTTCTTGCCGTTGACGATCCAGCCCCCCGCAACCGGCTTTGCCTCCGTTCCGAAAGCAACGCCGCCCGCAGCCGCCGCACCACCTTCGGAGAAGGGTTGCGAGTAGATCGCGCCGTCCTCGACAATGCGCTTGTAGTGAACGGCGCGCCGCCGCTCGTGCTCGGCGCGCGTCTGCTCATCCATGTCGAGATCGTCGGCCAGCGGGCCCGACCATAGGGTCGAGCACACATGCATGTTCCAGGTCAGCGCAGTCGCGCCGCAATAGCGGCCGATCTCGGCTGCCGCCAATGCATAGGTCTGGTAATTTGCGCCGAGACCACCGTGCTTCTTGGGGACGGCGATGCCGAGCAGGCCGACGCGATGCAGATCGCGATAGTTTTCGGTCGGGAAGATCGCCTCGCGATCGTAGGTCGCGGCGCGACCGGCGAACACGCTCTGGCCGATCTCGCGGGCGCGCGCAATGATGCCGGCCTGCTCGTCGCTCAGGCGGAACGCGGCGGGATCGAAGATCGGCGCATCGAGCACGACCTTGTCGGTTGCGCTGATAGTCTTGCTGACTTGCATGGTCATTGCGCAATCACCTCACGCTTTGCTCGTAACGGAGTTCAGGAAGCGGCCGAGAGCTTCGTCGAAGGCACCGGGGCGCTCGAGGTTGGCGAGATGCCCCACGCCGGCGAGCTCGACATATTCCGCCCCGGGGATGTAGGTCGCCGTCTTTGCCATCATCGGCGCAGGCGCATTGTTGTCCTTGGAGCCGGACAGCAGCAGCGTGGGGACGGAGATATTTCCAAGCGTGCTGCGCTGATCGAAGCCGATGAGAGCCAGCATCATGGCGCGATAGCTTGCCTCGGGCACGCTCCCCATGCATTCGCGCGCCAGCTCCATCCCGTTCGGATCTGGATCATCGCCGACCAGCTCATTCACCAGCGCTGGCGCCAGCGACTTCATCGTCTCCCCGCGATCGAGGGGCCCGAGCCGTGCCGCGATGAATGATTTCTGCCACTCGCCGTCGGCCTTCCCGAAGGCAGGGCTGGTCTGTGCCAGCACGACCGCACGCGCCAGTGTGGGGGACTGCGCCAGCCACTTCTGGACGATCATGCCGCCAATGGAATGGCCGACCAGAATAGGCTTGGCCGCACCAAGCTGCTCGATGAATTGCTGAAGCGCATCGGCCAAGGCTGCAATGCTGACGCTCGCGAGCGGCGTCGATCCGCCATAGCCCGGCATGTCCCATGCGATCGCGCGGAAGCGGTCGCCGAATGTGGCAAGCTGCCGCCGCCACGCCCGCGCCGCGCCGCCAATGCCATGCAGGAAAATCAGGGGTACTGCGCCCGGATCACCCGAGGATTCATAGGCGAAGCGTCCGTCCTTTGTTATCATTGGCGCAGGCTGCGACACGCGACATCCTTTTGCTTGGCCTCTTGATGCTAACAGGCCTGTGGGGGATGGGAAGAGATAATTTTATACTTAAAGCAATTTCCGGGCCGCTTCTGTGCGGCGGCACTCCGAGAGACGATCGCGCTTTCGTTGCAAAAATTTGAAGGTTAAAATATATTGCAAGAACGATCACAAGATCCGAGGGAGTCAGCGCATGTCCGGGTTGCCGCACTCGCTGCACGCGCTGGTGACCGGCGGCGGTCGCGGCATCGGTCGTGAGATAGCTGCTTCTCTCGTCGGCGCTGGCGCGACCGTAACCGTGCTTGGCCGAAATGCGGCGGTTCTCGAAGAGGCAGTCAGTGCAGGTGCGGCGCACTTTGCGGCTGTCGCCGACGTCTCGAACGAAGCGTCTCTGAAAGCCGCCATTGCCGGAGCGAGTGCGCGCAAGGCGATCGACATTCTGATTGCCAATGCAGGCAGCGCTGAATCGGCGCCGTTTGCGAAATCGGATACCGCCCTTTTCACGCGCATGATGGATGTCAATTTCATGGGCGTCGTGCATGCCGTCCAGGCTGTCCTGCCGGGGATGAAGACCCGCCCCTATGGTCGTATTGTCGCGGTCGCGTCCACGGCCGGGCTCAAGGGCTACGCCTATGTCAGCGCGTACGTCGCAGCCAAACACGCGGTGGTCGGGCTCGTACGTTCTCTCGCCCTCGAGATGGCCGGAAGCAACGTGACCGTGAATGCGGTGTGTCCCGGCTTCACCGACACCGATCTCGTCGCAGGCAGCATCGAGAACATCATGAAGAAGACGGGGCGTAGCCGCGAGCAGGCGGTCGCAGAGCTCGCGAAACACAATCCGCAAGGACGCCTGATCACGCCGCAGGAAGTGGCAGACGCGGTTCTCTGGCTGTGCGGTGAGGGCGCGAGCGCAATCACCGGCCAGGCGATTGCCGTGGCTGGGGGCGAGGTCTAGCCTGCCCGATGCAGGCGCCCGGAACAAGGAATCCAAGGAGATCGCATGAGCAGACCCGCCAATCCCGTTACCTTGCCGCTTGCAGATTACTCGCCGCAGCACTTCCTGCTGGCTGTGGTCGACGGTGTCGCGACAGTCACGCTCAACAGGCCCGAACGAAAGAATCCGCTGACGTTCGAAAGCTACCGTGAGCTGACCGATTTTTTCCGTGCCTGCGCCTTTGACGACGCGGTCAAGGTCATCGTCGTCACCGGTGCCGGCGGCAATTTCTCGTCTGGCGGCGACGTGTTCGAGATCATCGGGCCTCTCGTGAAGATGGACACCAAGGGGCTGACCGCCTTCACGCGCATGACCGGCGACCTCGTCAAGGCGATGCGGGCATGCCCTCAGCCGATCGTGGCCGCGGTCGAGGGTATCTGTGCCGGGGCCGGGGCGATTATCGCCATGGCCTCCGACATGCGCCTTGCTGCGAGCGGGGCCAAGGTGGCGTTCCTGTTCAACAAGGTGGGGCTGGCCGGCTGCGACATGGGCGCTTGCGCGATCCTGCCGCGTATCATCGGGCAGTCCCGCGCCTCCGAGCTGCTCTACACCGGCCGGTTCATGACCGCGGAAGAGGGCGAGCGCTGGGGCTTCTTCAGCCGCATCGTCACGCCGGAGCAGGTGCTGCCTCAGGCCCAAGTTCTGGCGAAGCAGATTGCGGAAGGACCGACCTTCGCCAACACCATGACCAAGCGGATGCTGGCCATGGAATGGGCGATGTCGGTGGAGGAGGCGATCGAAGCGGAGGCCGTTGCCCAAGCGCTGTGCATGACGACGGCGGATTTCGAGCGCGCCTTCGAGGCTTTTGCCAACAAGGTCAAGCCGGTCTTCAGGGGCGACTAGGCCGACCGTCTTTACGGCGGCCACGCCAGCAACGGGGACTTGCGTAAAACTATTTTAGGCTTAAAATAGTTTCATGGCCGGGTGAAGTGGCGAGGCTCCCATGAAAGTCGCGATCATCGGTGGCGGACCTGCGGGTCTCTATGCTGCGATCCTGCTCAAGAAGCAGCGCCCGGCCGCCGACATTACGGTGTACGAGCGCAATCGGGCCGACGACACCTTCGGCTTCGGCGTGGTGTTCTCGGACGCGACGCTCGATAATTTCGAGAAGCACGATCTTCCGAGCTACCGTCGCATCACCCAGGAGTTCGCCTACTGGGATGACATCGCCGTGCACTTTCGCGGCACGGTGCATCGCGTCGGCGGAAACGGCTTTTGCGGCTGCTCGCGACGCAAGCTGCTCTTGATCCTTCAGGAGCGCGCCCGCGAGCTCGGCGTCGTCTTGCACTTCGAAGTGGATATCGACGACGAGTCCCGCTTCGCCGATGCCGATCTCGTCCTGATCTCCGACGGCATCAACAGCCGCTTCCGCGAGAAGTACGTCGACCATTTCCAGCCGGAGGTCGACATCCGCTCCAACAAGTTCGCCTGGATGGGCTCGACCAGGCCGCTCGATGCCTTCACTTTCATCTTCCAGGAAACCGAGTGGGGACCGTTCATCGCCCATGCCTATCAGTATGAGGCCGGGCATTCGACCTGGATCTTCGAGACCGATCCGGAGACGTTCGAGCGGGCCGGGCTGACGGGGCTCGACGAAGCCCAGTCCGCCGCGCGGATGGCTGACATCTTCGGCTGGTTCCTTGGTGAGCATCGATTGCTGACCAACCGCTCGATGTGGCGCAATTTCCCGATGATCCGCAGCAAGCGCTGGGTCAAGGACAACATGGTCCTGCTCGGCGACGCGAAGGCGAGCGCGCATTTCTCGATCGGCTCGGGTACCAAGCTCGCGATGGAGGACGCGATCGCGCTTGCCGAAGCCATGGAGAAGGCGCCCAGCATCGGGGCGGCGCTGGAGGTCTACGAGAACGGCCGCCGCGAAGAGGTCGAGAAGACGCAGCATGCCGCCGACGTCTCGCTGGTCTGGTTCGAGCACGTCGACCGCTTCTGGGACTTCGATCCCGTGCAGTTCGCATTCGGCGTCATGACGCGCTCGAAGGCGATCACCTACGACAATCTGAAACTTCGCGCCCCGGATTTCGTGGCGGAGGTCGAAAAGTCGTTTGCAAGGCAGGTGCGCGGCAGTGGCTTCGATGTCGACACCGATCGGCCGATGGTGCCGCTATTCCAGCCGTTCCGCTTGCGTGAGATGGAGCTCGCCAATCGCGCGGTGATGTCGCCGATGTGCATGTATTCGGCGAAGGAAGGCGTGCCGACGGATTTTCACCTCGTGCACTACGGATCACGCGCGATCGGCGGGGCCGGGCTGATCTTCACCGAGATGACCTGCGTCAGCCGCGATGCCCGGATCACGCCCGGCTGCGCCGGCCTGTGGAACGACGAGCAGGAGGCTGCCTGGCGCCGCATCGTGGATTTCGTCCACGGCAATTCAGCCGCGAAGATTTGCCTGCAACTGGGCCACGCCGGCCGCAAGGGCGCGACCAAGCTGATGTGGGACGGCATTGACCGGCCGCTGGACGAAGGGGGCTGGGAAACCGTTTCGGCATCGCCGCTACCCTATTTCCCCGACAGTCAGGTGCCCCGCGAACTCGATCGCGCGGGGATGGTTGCGGTGAGAGACGCTTTCGTTGCGGCGGCAGAGCGCGGCGAACGCTGCGGCTTCGACATGTTGGAGCTGCACTGCGCCCACGGCTACCTGCTCGCGAGCTTCATCTCCCCGCTGACGAACACCCGCACCGACGATTATGGCGGTTCTCTTGAGAATCGCCTGCGTTTCCCGCTCGAGGTGTTCGAGGCGCTGCGCGCGGCGTGGCCGTCGTACAAGCCGATGTCGGTGCGCATCTCCGCAACCGACTGGGCTGACGGTGGCATCACCGGCGATGATGCCGTTGCCATTGCGCGGGCCTTCGCCGAGGCGGGTGTCGATCTCGTCGATGTCTCAACCGGCCAGACCGTGCGCGATGCGCAGCCGGTTTACGGGCGCATGTTCCAGACCCCGTTCTCCGATCAGGTCCGCAACGAGGCGCGCGTGGCCACCATGTGCGTCGGCAACATCACCACGGCGGACCAGGCCAACACCATTTTGGCCGCCGGCAGGGCGGATCTCGTCGCGCTCGGCCGTCCGCATCTCGTCGATCCCTTCTTCACCATGAAGGCGGCGGCCTGGTACGGGGCCAACGATGCATTCTGCCCACCCCAATATCTTCCGGGAAAAGATCAGATTTTCCGCAACAGCGTGCGCGACCGGCAGGATCTGGAGGAGCTGAGAATTAAGGCTAAGCCCAAGACCCGCGCCGAGCTCAAGGCGGAGGCGACAAAGCCGCTTGCGGCGGAGTGACCGACCGTGCGACGTTAACCCATTGCCTGTGTTTCGAGTGGAGTTTGGGCGATGAAGGCGATTATCGTCGGTGGCGGTATCGGTGGTCTCACCACGGCATTGATGTTCCGCTCGCGGGGCCTGGACTGCGAGATTTTCGAGCAAGCCGACACCATTCGCGAGCTTGGCGTCGGCATCAACACGTTGCCGCATGCGATGCGCGAGTTGGCCGGGCTCGGCCTGTTGCAGCGGCTCGACGACGTCGCGATCCGTACCGATCAGCTTTACTACCTCAACCGCCATGGCCAGGAGGTCTGGCACGAGGCCCGCGGCATCGACGCCGGTCACGACGTGCCGCAATTCTCGATCCATCGTGGGCGCCTTCAGGGCGTCATCCATCGTGCGGTCGAGGAGCGGCTCGGGCCGGACGCAATTCACACCGGGTGCCGGCTTGGCGCCTTCACGCAGGATGAGGGCGGAGTCACCGCCTACTTCTTCGATCGCGCAGGCGCGCACGTCCACACCGCGCGTGGCGATATCCTGATCGGCGCCGACGGCATCCACTCGCGCGTCCGCGAGACGCTGTTCCCGAACGAAGGGCCGCCGTGCTGGAACGGCTTGATGCTGTGGCGCGGCGCCCGCGACTGGCCGCTGTTCCTGACCGGGAAATCGATGATCGTGGCCGGCGGTCTCAATGCCAAGGTGGTGATCTATCCGATCGCGGAAGGATCGAGCCCGGCAAGCCGCCTCACCAATTGGGCGGTGCTGGTCAAAGTGGGCGAGGGCAATGCACCGCCGCCGAGGAGGGAAGACTGGTCGCGGCCGGGGCGGCGCGAAGAGCTGATGCCGCATGTGGCGCGCTTCTCCGTGCCGTATATCGACGTCAAGAGCCTGATCTCGGCCACGCCCGAATTCTACGAGTATCCGACCTGCGACCGCGATCCCTTGCCCTATTGGTCGTCCGGGCGCGTCACGCTGCTCGGCGATGCCGCGCATCCCATGTATCCAGTCGGCTCGAACGGCGCCTCACAGGCGATCCTCGACGCGCGCTGTCTTGCGGATGCGCTGGTGCGCGCCGAGCATCCACGCCAGGCGCTGCGCGAGTATGAGACGAAGCGCCTGCCTATGACGGCAGAGATCGTCCGCTCAAATCGGCGCGGCGGCCCTGAGGGCGTCATCGATGCCGTCGAGCAGCTTGCGCCCGACGGTTTCGATAATGTCGACAACGTCCTGAGCTATTCCCAGCGCGAGGCGATCGTGCGTGGCTACGCCACCAAGGCCGGCTTCGCAGCGGTCCCGGGACTTGCGGCGGTACGCGCCTGAAGCGATTGCCGCGGCTCGTTCACCTCTCCCGCAAGCTGGAGAGGGGAGCGCGCCCAATCAAACCCGATCTCTTCGCGCTTTAGCCGCCACCGGGAGGCGGCGGCAGGAAGTGGATGTTGAACTCGGCGGCCATCGTCACCACGTCTTCCGGCTTCTGCTCCTTCATGTTGTGAAGGCCCCAGAACAGGTCGAACAGCTTGCGGCTCGGAGAGACCCAGAACAGCACTTTTGCGGTCTGCTCCGACTTGTTGAAGATGCCGTGAGGGACGCCCATGCCGAGGCGGATCAGGTCGCCGGCGCTGGCCTGCGACTCCGAATCGCCGAGCATGAAGTCGAGCTTGCCCTCGAGCATGTAGAGATACTCATCCTGATCGGGATGAATGTGCGGCGGCACGAACGTGCCTGGCGGCAGTGTCGCATGCCAGGAGAAGCTGTGTTCGGCGTAGCTCTTTGGCACATAGGTCTGGCCGAGGATGTTCCAGGAGATGCCCTGGATGCCCTCGTTCGCCCGGGTGATGCCGGTGATTTCGCTCTTCATTGCAGTCCTCCCGTAACGCGATACGCAGCTTAATTCGCCGCCTTGCAATCCTTGGCATAGCGGTCGCCGTAATTCTCGAAGACCTTCTGTACGATCTCGGTCTGGAACTTGCCGTCCGGACGCTTGGCGACCTTGGTCAGGTAGAAATCCTGGATCGGATAGCCGTTGGTGTTGAACTTGAAGGAGCCGCGCAGCGAGGTGAAGTCGGCTTTCTTCAGCGCGGCGGCGACTGCCTCCTTCTTGGAGAGGTCGCCCTTCAAGGCCTTGACGGCGCTGTCGATCAGCATCGCGGCGTCATAAGCCTGGAATGCGTAGGTGCCGGGAACGCTGTTGTAAGCCGCTTCATAGGCCGCAACGAACTTCTTGTTCTGCGGGTTGTCGAGATTTGGCGCCCAGTTCGCGCCACCGAACATGCCGACGGCCGCATCCTGTTGCGCCGGCAGCGTCGATTCGTCCACCGTAAATGCCGACAGCACCGGAATGGTGTCCGCAAGGCCGGCCTGCCGGTACTGCTTGACGAGATTGACGCCGAGGCCGCCCGGCATGAACGTGAACAGCGCATCCGGCTTCTGCGAGGAAATCTTGGAAAGCTCCGGCTGGAAGTCCAGCGTGTTCAGCGGCATGTAGGATTCCTCGACGATCTCGCCCTTGTAGTCGAGCTTGAAGCCCGCCACGGAATCCTTGCCCGCTTGATAGTTCGGGACCATCAGGTACATGCGCTTGTAGCCACGATCCTGCGCGACCTTGCCGAGGATCTCGTGCACCTGATCGTTCTGATAGGACGTCACATAGAAGAACGGGTTGCAGTCCTTGCCGGCGAAGGTCGACGGACCGGCATTCGGGCTGATCAGGAAGGTCTTCGATTCAGTGACGGGCCGGTGGATCGCCTGGAGGATGTTGGAGAAAATCGGACCGACCACGAAATCGACCTTCTCGCGCTCCAGAAGGCCCTTGACCTTGGTCACCGCCGCATCCGGCTTGAGCTCGTCGTCGACGACGACGACCTCGACGTCGCGGCCGCCCATCTTGCTGCCGAGATCCTTTACGGCCAGCGTGAAGCCGTCGCGAACCTGTTGGCCCAGTGCGGCGGCAGGTCCCGACAGGGTCACGATTACGCCCAGCTTGATTTTGTCCTGGGCGAGGGCAGGGGTCACCACGGTGCCGAGCAGCACGGCGGCTGCGGCCAAGGTCGTTTGCGTCTTCATGATCTGTCCCTCGTGACGATCGGCTTGCGCTGCAAGCACGTACTCCAATCCAAGATTATGCCGATGATGACAGCCGCGGCAAGCTGAGCTCGAGGCGTCGCATCCTGCGAACGGCGGCGCATGCAAGCGGCGCGCCAATTATTTGAAGCCTAAAGAAATTGTCGTGCGGTCGATTGTTGCAGCTTTGGACTTGCAGCCGGCTCCGATTTACTTGAAGCTCAAAACGTTGGGGAATCCGTGCCGGCGCCAATGCCGGCCGCGAGTGGCTGCATCAACATGCTCGATTCCGAGACCAAGGCCGTCGAAACGCCGGAGGACCACGCCGAAGAGCTTCGGCTGTGGCTACGCCTCCTGACCTGCACGACCCTGATCGAGGGCGAGGTTCGCGGCCGGCTGCGGCAGCGCTTCGACGTCACCTTGCCGCGTTTCGATCTGATGGCGCAGCTCGACAAGGCCCCTGACGGCATGACGCTGTCGGATGTCTCCAAGCGCATGATGGTATCGAACGGCAACGTGACCGGCCTGGTCGAGCGCCTCGTGGACTCCGGTCATCTCGATCGGCGAACCTCGGAGACCGACCGCCGCGTCCAGGTGATCCGCCTCACGAAGCTCGGACGCGCCGAGTTTCGCCGAATGGCTGCGGAACACGAAACCTGGATTGCCGATCTTTTCGCCGATCTGACGCCGAAGGATGTCCGCGAGCTGATGCGCCTCCTGGCCAAGACCAAGGCGTCCGCGCAGAAATCGGCCGCGCGCCGCCGGTCGTAAGCCCGCCACAGGGACGGGTCGCCGATCCCTCTTGCCGCAGGAAAAAGCACATGATGCCCAAAATCGGCTATTGCGCCGAATTGTTTTAAGCCTAAAATGTTTCCAGATCGTGCTGCCGGGTGCAATCCATGCTGAAAGGAGCGTGCGATGGCCAACGCCGCCAAGATTCAAGTGACGGGCTCGCATGACGGCGATGCCGCAACGGCCCATGTCGATACGTTCGCACGGCAGAACCTGCCGCCGCGCGAGCTCTGGCCCGACTTCATCTTCACGCGGCCGGAGCTGAACTATCCGTCGCGATTGAACTGCGTCAGCTATTTTCTCGATCGCTGGGTCGAAGAGGGCCACGGCGACGCCCCTTGCGTCATCAGCCCCGCCGTCAGCTACACCTATCGCGAGTTGCAAGCGCTGGTGAATCGCATTGCCAATGTGTTGGTCGGCAAGCTCGGTCTCGTGACCGGCGGGCGCGTGCTGCTGCGCTCGGCCAACAACCCCATGATGGTTGCGACCTATCTCGCCGTGATCAAGGCGGGCGGAATCTGCGTCGCGACGATGCCGCTGTTGCGCGCGAAGGAGCTATCCTATCCGATCCAGAAGGCGGAGATCACGCTGGCGCTCTGCGACGGAAAGCTTTCCGAGGAGATGGAAAAGGCGAAAGCCGGGGCGTCCAATCTCGGGCGGGTCGTGTATTGGGGCAACGGCGCGGCCGACTCGCTCGAAGCGCTGATTGCCGACGCAAGCCCGGAGTTCAAGGCCGTCGATACTGCCGCCGACGACGTCTGCCTGATCGCATTCACGTCGGGCACGACGGGAGATCCCAAGGGCACCATGCATTTCCACCGCGACATGCTCGCGGTCTGCGACGGCTACGCGCGCAACATCCTGCGCGCCGAGCAGAAGGATCGCTTCGTCGGCTCGGCCCCGCTCGCCTTCACCTTCGGCTTCGGTGGGGTGCTGTTTCCGATGCATATCGGCGCCTCCTTCGTCGTGCTGGAGAAGACCACGCCCGATGACATCCTCACGGCGATCGAGCAGCACAAGACCACGGTCTGCTTCACGGCGCCGACCGCGTACCGTGCCATGATCGGCAAGCTGCCGGGCCGCGACATCTCCTCGCTACGCAAATGCGTCTCCGCGGGCGAGACGCTGCCCAAGCCGACATTCGATGCCTGGCTCAAGGCCACCGGCATCAAGCTGATGGACGGCATCGGTTCGACCGAGATGCTGCACATCTTCATCAGCGCGACCGAGGACGAGATCCACCCGGGCGCGACGGGGAAGCCCGTGCCGGGCTATGAAGCCAAGATCGTCGACGATGAGGGCCGCGACGTGCCGCCCGGGACGATGGGCCGGCTCGCCGTGCGCGGGCCGACCGGGTGCCGTTATCTGGCCGACGAGCGGCAGCGGAAATACGTCCAGAACGGATGGAACATCACCGGCGATACCTATCTGATGGATAGCGACGGCTATTTCTGGTACCAGTCGCGCTCTGACGACATGATCGTGTCGTCCGGTTACAACATCGCAGGGACCGACGTCGAAGCGGCGCTGCTCACGCATCCGGCTGTCGCCGAGTGCGGCGTGGTCGGTGCGCCGGACGAGGCGCGCGGCATGGTAGTTAAGGCCTATGTCATCGCCGCGCCCGGCGTGACTGCGGACGCGCAGCTCGTTGTGGAGCTGCAGGAGCACGTCAAGCGCGAGATAGCGCCTTACAAATATCCGCGCGCGATCGAGTTCGTGACGCAACTGCCGAAGACCGAAACCGGCAAGCTGAAGCGCTTCGCCCTGCGGCAGCTGGCGCAGGTCGCGGTAACGTCCTCAGGCGTCGCTGCGGAATGAGAGAAGGATAGAGAATTGTCTGTGACGACGCCGAAAGGCCCGCAACTCGCGGTGCTGCCGACGGCAGCCGAGGACGGAGCGCGCATCAAGGCGCAGGTCCTGCAGCCATCGGGCTGGCCGGTGCCGAAGGGCTACGCCAACGGCATGGCTGCCGAGGGGCGCATCGTCGTCACAGGCGGGGTGATCGGCTGGGACGCCCAGGAGCGCCTCGCTGAAGGCTTCGTCGCGCAGGTACGCCAAACCCTGGACAACATCGCCGCGATCCTGGCCGAGGCCGGCGCCCGGCCCGAGCACCTGGTGCGGCTGACCTGGTACGTCGTCGACATGGACGAGTACCTGGCCAATCTGAAGGAGCTGGGCAGGGTCTACCGCGAACTCTTCGGAGCGCACTATCCTGCGATGGCGCTGGTTCAGGTGGTTCGCCTGGTGGAGAAGGCGGCGCGCGTCGAGATCGAAGCCACCGCCGTCGTTCCGCACTGAGCTCTGCCGTGATCAGCTTGCCTTGATCAGCTTGCTTTGGCGAGCTCGTCGTCCTCGGGCGAGTTCAGATAGACGCCGGTAATGGTGTCGACCCAGCACAGATGGTCGTGCACCTTCTTCACGCCCTCGACATTCTCTGCTGCGACGATCGCGGCCTGCCGTGCACGCTCTTCGCTGATGACGCCGCTGAGATGAACGATGCCATCGCGCACGATGACGTTCAGCCCGAACGGGCACCATTCGTTCTTCTCAATGGCGTCGATGATGCGGCCGCGGATGTGATCGTCGTCGGCGGTCGGATCCGGAACTTCGCGGGCGAGCCCGGCCACCGCCTGCAACAGGTTGGCGCGGGAGACGATCCCGACGACCTTGTCGCCGCGCACGACCGGAAGTCGCTTCACGTTGTTCCGCTCCATGAGGTCGACGATCTCCGCAAGCGCCGTATCCTCCCTGATGGTCACCGGCGAGTCGGTCATCACTTCCGAGACCTTGCGGCCGTGCTCGTGGACGAAGTCGCTGGCCGATGTGCCGGGACCAAGGATGAACCGCAGCCAGCGTCCGCGCTTGCGTCCGGTTCCGATTTCGCTGCGGCGGATGAAATCTCCTTCCGAGACGACACCGACCAGCTTGCCGGTCTCGTCGACGACGGTGAGGCCGCTGACATGCCGCTTCAGCATGATATTCGCCGCTTCGACGATGCTGGTGTCGGGGGTGACCGAGATGACCGATCGGGTCATGATCTGGTGGGCGCGCATGGATAACTCCGCTGGCTTGTTGAAACGTCGATGCACGAAACCTAGCGCGGGTATCGAGGTGCTGTTTGACGCAAGTCAATCGAACGCGGTTGATCCTGATTGAGAACTTGTCATCCGATCCGGATTTGATGCAGCTCAACACGGCGCTGAGGCCTCGCGATACCCTTCAAGACACGTCCAACTGAAGCCCGCAGGAACATGAGCTATGAGCGTCGTGCAGATATTTCCACGGGCTGAAGAGCCGGCGGTGCAGGTTCTCCCCGCCCATCCCGTCGCCGGTCCCGAGGCCTCGCCTCTGAGCCCCGGAAAGCTCGAGTCGATTCCGGTCGCTGCCGATCCCGCGCCTGGATCAGAACCCTATCCCCTGGATCGCGCCTTGCACGCGATGCTGGCGCGGTTCACGGGCGGAATCTCGCCGCTGGCCTTGTCGCTCGCCTGGCTCGATTGGAGTTCGCATCTCGCCGCGGCGCCGCAGCGCCAGATGGAGATCTCGCGGAACGCCCTTCGCGACGTCGGCCGGCTCGCCGAAGCTGTCGCGCACGCGGCGTCGCCCGGGCAAAAGCCGTGGTCTGTGATCCAGCCGCAGGAGCGGGACCGCCGGTTCAGGGGATCGCAATGGGAGATCGCGCCGTTCAATCAGCTGGCGCAGGCGTTTCTGCTCGGAGAGCGCTGGTGGCGCGATGCTGCGCTGGGCGTACGCGGCGTATCGCACGCAAATGAAGCCATCGTCGAGTTCTCGATGCGGCAGATGCTCGACATGCTGGCGCCGTCGAATTTCGCGGCGACCAACCCGAAGGTGCTGGAGAAGGCGTTCCAGAGCGGTGGGGAGAACTTCGTCTTCGGCTGGCAGAACTGGTGCAGCGACCTGATGCGCCTGCTCTCCAACTCGAAATTGGCGGACGACGGGCAGTTTGCGGTCGGCAAGACGGTGGCGGTTTCGCCCGGCAAGGTCATCTACCGCAACGCGCTGATCGAGCTGATTCAATACCATCCAACCACCGCGCAGGTGCGGCCCGAACCGATCCTGATCGTGCCGGCCTGGATCATGAAATACTACATCCTCGATCTGTCGCCGCAGAACTCGCTGGTCAAGTATCTCACCGGGCAAGGTTTCACCGTGTTCGCGATCTCCTGGCGCAACCCGGATGCGAGGGATCGGGATATCGCCTTCGACGACTACCGCAGGCTGGGTGTCATGGCGGCGCTGGACATGATCGGCTTGGTCATGCCGGGCCGGAAGACCCACGCGCTCGGCTATTGTCTTGGGGGTACGTTGCTGTCGATCGCCGCTGCCGCGATGGAGCGCGACGGCGACAACCGCCTCGGCACCGTCACTCTTCTGGCCGCGCAGACCGATTTCACCGAGGCCGGAGAGCTGACGCTCTTCATCAATGAGAGCCAGGTGACCTTCCTCGAAGACATGATGTGGCAGCGCGGCTATCTCGACACGACGCAGATGGCCGGCGCTTTCCAATTACTGCGCTCCAACGAACTGATCTGGTCCCGGCTGTCACACGATTATCTGATGGGCGAGAGCGCAGCGCCGAGCGACCTGATGGCCTGGAACGCCGACGCCACGCGGCTGCCGTATCGCATGCACTCGGAGTATTTGCGCAAGCTGTTCCTCGACAACGATCTGGCGGGCGGGCGCTATCTCGTCGGAGGCCGCAGCATTTCGCTCTCCGATATTCACGCGCCGATGTTCGTGGTCGGCACGCTCGCCGATCACGTGGCGCCATGGCGATCCGTCTACAAGATCCACTATCAGGTCGATGCCGACGTGACGTTCCTGCTGACCAGCGGTGGTCACAATGCCGGTGTCGTTGCGCCTCCGGAGGAGCCAGGCCACAGCTATCAGGTGCTGACCAAGGCTGCTGACGCGCCCTATGTCGGTGCCGATGAATGGCTGAAGCTGGCTCCGCGCGTTGAAGGGTCGTGGTGGCTGGAATGGACGAAATGGCTGGCGGCGCGCTCCGGCGGGCCCTGCGATCCGCCGCAGATCGGGCTTGGCGGCGCAACCAGCCTGCCCGACGCGCCGGGAGACTACGTCCACACCTAGACTTCCGGCTCGGAGCCAGGCGCGAGGTCCGAGGAGCGGAAGGGCTTGGCCTTGTCCAATTTCCGGTAGGCCACCGACGCGGTTCGCAACAGCTTCTTTTCACGCTTGCGGTCGAGGAAGCGCTTGGCGGCATCGCGGCCGGCGCCGTTCAGGGACGCTGCCAACGCTTGTCCTCGTGCATCGTCGTTCAATTGTCCGAGTGCTCTTTGTGCCTTGCGCAATTGCTTGAGGATGGACTTCTGCTTCGTCGCCGCGCCATGGGCGAACAGATCCGCGAGCGACTCGACCGAATAGGTCAGCCGCTTGTTGAGAAGCCGCAGCTTGTGTCGTTTCTCGACGTCGAGCTTGCGGAGTTTTCGCGCATTCTTGAGCAGTCTCGTCTCCCACTCGGTCAGCCGTTCCGTCGCGTGCTCGGCGAGCGTGCAGTGGCGCAATCGAATGGCTTCCTTGTTGCGTCGGGTCGACCAGGGGCCGCTATCGATCCACTTCGAGGTCTGCTCGACCAGACGGCGGTATCGTGCTGATTGCAGCGAACGCGCCAGCAGCCGGTGGCTCTCCGCGCGCTTCTCGTTCCAGTGCTGAAGCTCGGCGACCACGGCCGGTTCGTCGCCACTCTCGGCGACGATCCGCTCGATTGCCACGTCGAGGTCCCGCACCATGCCGAGCTGGCCGTTCAGCCACTTCAATTCGGCCCAGACATTCGGCCGCAGTGCATCGTCGACCATCGGCGAGAAGAAGCGGATGGCTGTTCGCAGATGCGTCAGTGCGATGCGGATCTGGTGCAGCGCGTCGGGATCGCCGCGGCAGGTGCCGTCGTGCTGAGCGAGTACGGCGTCGAGGTGACGGCGGCCGATGATCCGGAAGGCCGTGTCGCAGGCCATGCCGGGGCTGAGGCGGGCGGGCAGCGCATTGCGCCGCGCCGCAGGCTTGGCCTGCGTGGTCGCCTTCGAGCTTGCGCTGGGTCGCGACATCCTTGCCCGCGTCAATCCGATTGCCTTACTTGCCCTTCAGCGATCGCGTCCCGGCAGTTCTGGAGCGTCTGCTCTGGTGTCCCGGATGCATCGATGATCGCCCAGCCGACATGGCCGATATTATAGTGCTCTTGCAGCGCGGCAACCTCTTGCGTTGCGTCCGATGCGTCTCCCCGGCGGCTACCGATCCGCGCCTGCCGGGTCGCGAGGTCTGCGACCAGGAACAAGCCGTTCAAGGGTACATCGCGCTCGCGTGCCAGCGCGGCGATCGTGTCGCGTTCGTCCTCGCGGGCGAATACGCCGTCGATGATCGCGGAATGGCCTTGAGCCAGCACCCGCCGGGCGTGCTGCGCCAGCGTCTCGTAGACGCGGGCTGTGACCTCCGGCGTATAGGCGGATGGCGGCAGGCGGTGCGTATCCTCGACCCCGAACATTTGCTTGCGGACGAGATCGCTGCGCAGCACGACGGCTCCCGGCTGCGGCGCGACGACCGGCGCGAGCGCGCGCGCCAGAACACTCTTTCCGGTGCCGGACAGCCCGCCGACGGCAATTAGACGCGGAGCAGGAGGGTGGATCAGCGTCCTGGCGAGGTCGAAATAGCGCTTTGCCTGGTCGAGAATGCCGGAACTGTTGGAATGCGGCCGCTTCAGTCGTGCCAGGGCAACCTGGGCGCGGATCGCCGCCCGGATCGACATGAACAGCGGCAGGGCCGACAGCGCGTCGAGATTGCCAGCCGGCGTCACGGCGAGATAGCGGTTCAGGACCACGTTGGCCGCGCGCGGCTGATTGTGATGCAAGAGGTCCATCAGCGTGAACGCGAGATCGTAGAGCACGTCGACCGTTGCCATCTGCGCATCGAACTCGATGGCATCGAACAGCACGGGCCGCTCATCGATCAGAACGATGTTTGCAAGATGCAGATCGCCATGGCAGCGGCGCACGAAGCCCTGGCGGCCACGCTCTGCGAGCAGGGAGCGAATACGCAGAAATGCCTCGTGCGAGGCCTCGCCGAGCTGCTCGATGTCGTCCGCGTGGAAATATCCGTCGGCCCGCAGACCGTCACTGTTGCCGTCGATCAGGATCGGGACGGATGAGACCCAGGCTTCTCCGTCGGCGCGTGTCGCCGCCGCGTGCGACGCCACGATTGCGTCAGCGGCAGCCGAGGCGAGCTTCGCCTCCAGCGGGCCGGCCTTTGCCAGATGATCCAGCGTCCTGTTCTCGTCGAAGCGCGACATGTCGACCGCATACTCGATCGGCCGGCCGGCGCCATCGACCTTCAGAGATCCATCCGGCTCTTCGGTGATCGCCACGACGCCGTGATAGATCTGCGGCGCCAGCGGCCGATTGATCCTGATCTCCTCCTCGCAGGCCGCCTTGCGCTTCTCGAGCGTCGAATAGTCGAGGAACGGAAACCGGACGGCGCGCTTGATCTTCAGCGCGCGCTTTGCGTCCAGGAACACCGATGCCCCGTGCGTGTCGATCCGCGTCACGCCGGGATGATCGGTCAGCATCTGGAAGATACGCTCCTGGGCCGCCGTTTCATCCTTGATCGAAGCGGGCATCGAAAGCACCATCACGGCGTCAGCACGGCTGCGCCGAGTATCTGGCCATTCCGTAGCATGTTCAGAACCTCGTTGGCCTGATCGAGCGGAAACGCCGTCGTCTCGGTGCGCACGCCGGCTTGCGGAGCGACCTTCAGAAAATCGAGGCCATCCTGCCGGGTCAGATTGGCGACCGAGACCAGCTGCCTTTCCTGCCAGAGCAAGTCATACGGAAAGCTCGGAATGTCGGTCATATGGATACCGGCGCATACGACGCGACCGCCCTTGCGCACGGCGCGCAACGCGGCCGGGACAAGCTCGCCGGCTGGTGCGTAGATGATGGCGGCGTCGAGCGGCTCGTCGGGCGCTTCGTCCGATGCCCCCGCCCAGACCGCGCCGAGACGACGTGCAAGGTCCTGTGCAGCGGTGTCGCCGCGTCGCGTGAAGGCATGGACGGATCGCCCCTGCCAAACCGCGACTTGCGCGATGATGTGGCCGGCTGCGCCGAAGCCATAGAGGCCAAGCCTGTCGGCGGGGCCGGCCAGGACCAGCGAGCGCCATCCGATCAGTCCTGCGCACAGCAGAGGCGCAATCTCCACGTCGCTGCCGGCCTCACCGAGCGGAAAGGCGTAGCGTGCATCGGCAATGGTGTGGGTTGCGTAGCCGCCGTCGCGCGTGTAGCCGGTGAACAGCGGTGCGTCACACAGGTTCTCCATGCCGTTCCGGCAGAAGCGACAGTTTCCGCAGGTGAAGCCGAGCCAGGGAATGCCGACGCGATCACCCAGCGCATGTGTCGTAACATTCGGGCCCAAGAGATCGACCCGCCCGACGATCTCATGGCCAGGCACGATCGGATAGCGAATGTCGGGCAGCTCGGCATCGACGAGATGAAGATCGGTCCGGCATACGCCGCAGGCGTTGATCTTCACCCGGAGCTGACCCTCGCCCGGCATCGGGTCAGGCCGCTCCTCCATCTGGAGCCGCGCTCGTGGGGCCCGCAACACCATCGCACGCATGAGTTTCTCCGGGGCGAACCGCTCCGAGCAATTATTCATAGAATGACCAAACGGCCAGTCCTTGACGTCGGTCAACCTGTTCCCGGGTGACCGGACGAGGCTGCGCTGGCTTGACGCGGATCAAGCGGAATCGACGAGAGCCGGCCTATCGTGGCGACTGAGGAGAATTTCGATGCCCATCAAGGACGTCTTTCTGCCCCTTGTCGGCCAGCCGCGCGGACCGGCCGTGGCCGCGATAGAGAAGTGCGTGGCTGCAGCCGCCGATCTCGGTGCCAGGATCGCCGTGCTCGCGCTCGCGGAAGCAGTTTTCGAGCGGCCGAAGGTGACGCTGGCTGGCTCTCGTCGATCATTTGACGGAGCATGGGGTCCATGCCTCGTTCGAAGCGACGAAAGGCGGCGGCAGGTCGATCGGCAAGGTACTGGGAAGCTGGGCGAATTCCCATGGCATCGATGTGATCGTGATGGGCGCCCAGCATCATTCGCGCCTGAATGAGATCGTCTGGGGCGGTGTGACAAAGACCGTCATTGGCCAGCCACCGTGCTGGGTTATGATCTCACACTAAGGCTCCTTCTTCCGGCTTGATCGTCAACCAACGGAACCGCCGCTGACCCGGCGCATTTGCTTCCATGTCAGTTTATCGTTTGAACAACCTGCTGTCGCCGCGCTCGGTCGCGCTCGTTGGGGCGAGCGCCCGTCCGGGGTCCGTGGGACGCGCCGTCCTGGAGAACATCCGCAAGGGCGGATTCAAGGGGCAGTTCGGCCTCGTCAATCCGCGCCATGCCGAGATCGGCGGCGTCGCGGCGGTGACGAGCCTGGACAGGCTGGACTTCGTGCCCGAGCTCGTGGTCATCACCGCCCCCGCGGGCGAGATTCCAGGCATTGTCGAACAAGCCGGGCGTCGCGGGTCTGCGGGCGCGCTGATCGTCTCGGCCGGACTTGGCCAGGGAACGGGATCGCTGTACGAGGCTACAAGCACTGCGGCCCGCAAATACGGCATGCGGCTGATCGGGCCGAACTGCCTCGGCATCATGATCCCCGGCGTCAGCCTCAATGCCAGTTTTGCTGCGCACATGCCGGGGGCAGGCAACCTTGCGCTGATCTCGCAATCGGGCGCAATCGCTGCCGGCATGGTGGATTGGGCCGCCCAGCGGGGCGTCGGCTTCACCGGTATCGTCTCGATTGGCGACCAGATCGACGTCGATATTGCCGATCTGCTCGACTATTTCGCGATGGATCACAAGACCCGCGCGATCCTGCTCTACATCGAGGCCATCAAGGATGCGCGCAAGTTCATGTCTGCGGCGCGCGCCGCTGCGCGCGTGAAGCCCGTCGTCGTGGTGAAGTCCGGCCGCATGGCGCAGGGGGCGAAGGCCGCCGCCACCCATACCGGGGCGCTCGCAGGCGCCGACGCCGTCTACGACGCAGCGTTCCGCCGCGCGGGCGTCCTGCGGGTCTCCGATCTGCGCGAGCTGTTCGATTGCGCCGAGACTCTCGGCCGCGTTGAATCGCCCATGGGGAAGCGCCTCGCTATCCTGACCAACGGTGGCGGCATCGGCGTCCTCGCGATCGACCGATTGGTCGAGCTCGGAGGAATTCCGGCGACGATCTCGGCGGAGGCCCGCAAGAAACTCGATGACGTGCTGCCGCCGACCTGGTCCGGTGCAAATCCGGTCGACATCGTGGGCGACGCGGATGCCTCGCGCTATGCCGCGGCGCTGGAGGTGCTGCTCGCCGATACCGATAACGACGCAATCCTCGTCCTCAACGTACAAACAGCGATCGCCTCGGCCGCCGAGATCGCCACGACTGTCACGGAGCTCGTCGGCAAATATCGCGAGCAGCACCGCCGATGGGCGAAGCCCGTACTGGCGGCCTGGGTTGGAGCCGATCAGCATATCATTCAGGCGCTCTCCGACGCCGGTGTGCCGAACTACCCGACCGAGGACGATGCCGTGCGCGGCTTCATGCATCTGGTCCGCCACCGCGAAGTGGTTGAGGAGTTGAGCCAGGTTCCTCCCGCGATGCCTGATACGTTCGTTCCGGACGCCAGGGGAGCGAGACAGATCGTCACCGCCGCAATCGCGGACGGCCGTGAATGGCTCGAGCCCGTCGAGATAAAACAACTGCTGGAAGCCTACGACATCGCGATGGTGCCGACCTATGCGGCAACCGATGTCGAACAGGCGGTGGCCTATGCCACGGACATCATCGCACAGGGCGGCACCGTCGTCCTGAAGATCATGTCGCGGGACATCATTCACAAATCCGATGTCGGCGGCGTCGTTCTCAACTTGACCACGCCCGAAGCAGTCCGAGGGGCTGCCACGGGCATTATCGCGCGTGCGAAAAAGTTGCGTCCGGAGGCGCGCATCGGCGGCGTCATCGTCCAGGCGATGGTCGTCAAGGCAAAAGCGCGCGAGCTGATCCTGGGTCTCGCCGACGATCCGACCTTCGGCACGGTGGTCGTTTTCGGCCGGGGCGGGACGGCGGTGGAGATCATCAACGACAAGGCGCTCGCACTGCCGCCGCTAGATCTGCAGCTGGCCCGCGATTTGATCGACCGTACGCGCGTGTCGCGACTGCTGAAGGCCTATCGCGACGTGCCGGCGGTCAAGCAGGACGCCGTCGCCATGGTCCTCGTCAAGCTGGCGCAGATGGCCGCGGACATTCCCGAGATCCGGGAATTCGACATCAACCCGCTGCTGGCGGACGAAACCGGCGTGACCGCGGTCGATGCACGCGTCGCAGTCGGGCCGCCGCAGCGCAAGTTTGTCGGCTCCGGCCCGGCCAATTTCGCCGTTCGCGCCTATCCGTCGCAATGGGAGCGCCGACTCAAGCTCAAGGACGATTGGCGCATCTTCGTGCGGCCGATGCGCCCCGAGGACGAGCCGACCATCCACCAATTCCTGCGTCACGTCACGGCGCATGACCTGCGCCTGCGTTTCTTCGCCCCGATGAAGGAGTTCACCCATGAGTTCATCGCGCGCCTGACCCAGCTCGACTATGCGCGCGCGATGGCCTTCATCGCATTCGACGAGGCGACCGGCGAGATGGTCGGCGTCGTCCGGCTCCATTCGGACTCGATCTACGAGAGCGGCGAATACGCCATCCTGCTGCGCTCCGATCTCAAGGGCAGGGGGCTGGGCTGGGCCCTGATGCAGCTGATCATCGACTACGCGAAGTCGGAAGGGCTGAAGACCATATCGGGCGATGTGCTCCAGGAAAACATCGTGATGCTCGAGATGTGCCGCCAGCTCGGCTTCGAGGTGAAGCCGGATCCGGACGAGCCCGATATTTGCGACGTCAGACTGAACCTCTGAGCTCGCCCCCTAGGAGCGTGCCTCGGCCGAACTTGCATCGGCGGACGTCTTGTCTTTCGTCTTGGCATTCGCCCGCAAATTCCTGATGATGACCGCGATCAGCGGCATCAGCACCGGCACGATCGTGCTGAACGGATGATGCACCGCGCCTGACACCTGGGCCTGGAGCGCGCGCGCCTCAAGCTGCAGGGCTTCGATCGAGGCGCCGTGAATTTCGTTGGCAAGCTCGATGTCACGTCCTGACGGAGCGCGGCCGGCGATCACGAAGAGAACGGCCGCGATGACGAAATTCACGGCGCCGAGGATGGCCGCGGCGGCAATTGCGCTCCAGATCTGCACCAGCGCGAAATAGGCAGACAGCTCCAGCATCAGAAGCCCGAACGCCGCGATCAGCGCCGCGAAGGCCCGCAGGCCGAGGCCGATCAGCAGATGGCGCAGCCTGATGTCCGCGATGATCCTGTCGGTGCGCCACAGCACGCGCAGATGTTTGACCACATTCTCGGTATTCACCTAATGTCTCCTCAACATGAAGCCGACAACCACGCCCAGCGCGAAGGCGGACGCGAGCGACGTGATCGGGCGCTCTGTTATGAGGCCTTGGAGCTGCTCCTGCTCTTGTTCGACGGTCTCGCCGAGCTCGGTGAGCGCGGCCTTGATCTGATCGGCGAGCGCCTCGGCGCGATCTTTCGAGCTCTCGAACATCTCCTCGCCGGCGGTGCTCAGCAAGCGTGTGACGTCGACCTTCAGCGCCCGCAATTCTTCGCCCATCCTGTCGCTGTCGAACATGAATCTGGTATCCTTGTTGAATTGAAGCAAGCCTAAGTCCGGCCCGCGCGAACGCGCTTGATTTGTGTCAAGATGTAAAGCGTGTCCGGGTCTTGAGACAGGTCAAACCGGCCGCCACATGCTGGCCTAGAAATGCCGGCTGAATGGGGACCGATTGTCCCGACGAGGTGGAAGCGTGAACCACGAACCGCTGTTGCTCGCGACGCCGTCCGGCGACGAGCTGAAATTGCGCCCTGAAGGGCCCTGGACTGCCGCGAATGTGGTGACGCTCGAGACTTTGTCCCGGTCTGTCGGAGCCGACGTCGATCGCTCGCGCGTCGTAACCCTGGACATGTCGGGCATCAGCGCGCTCGACACGCTCGGCGCCTGGATCCTGGAAAAGCTGTCGCGCAGGGCCTCATCCTCAGGCAGATCGGCCGAATTCGTCGGTGTCGCCGACCATTTCAGCGGGTTGCTGGACGAGGTGCGCCAGGTCAACCGCCGAACGCCCGTCCCGGCGGCTGCGCCCAATCCGGTTCTGGCGAGGCTGGGCGATCTCGGCAAATCCACGGTCGGGTCGCGTGAGGACATCACCATCTTCCTCCAGATGCTCGGCGCATTGTTCATGGCCGTGATCGGCGTGCTGCGCCGGCCGCGTTCGTTGCGAATGACGTCGCTGGTCTATCAGCTCTACCGCATCGGGTGGCAGGCGATTCCCATCGTCGCGCTGATCACCTTCCTGATCGGCGCGATCATCGCGCAGCAGGGCTTCTTTCACTTCCGCAGATTCGGCGCGGAGTCGTATACCGTCGACATGGTCGGCATCCTGGTGCTGCGCGAGCTTGGCGTGCTGATCGTCGCCATCATGGTCGCCGGCCGGTCGGGAAGCGCCTATACCGCCGAGCTGGGCTCGATGAAGATGCGCGAGGAGATCGACGCGCTCTCGACCATGGGGCTCGATCCCGTCGACATCCTGATCCTGCCGCGCATCGCGGCCCTGGTCATTGCGCTGCCGATCCTTACCTTCATCGGATCGATTGCCGCGCTCTATGGCGGCGGTCTCGTCGCTCAGTTCTATGGCGACATGGGGCCGGCGATCTACATTGCGCGGCTGCATGAAGCCATCTCCGTCACCCATTTCCAGGTGGGCATCCTCAAGGCGCCGTTCATGGCGCTGGTGATCGGGATCGTGGCCTGCAGCGAGGGATTGCGCGTCAAGGGCAGCGCGGAGTCGCTCGGACGGCAGACCACGACCTCGGTGGTGAAGTCGATCTTCCTGGTGATCGTCCTCGATGGCCTGTTCGCTATCTTCTTTGCCTCGATCGGAATGTGACGATGGACGGACCGCAACACCAGTTCGCGATCCGCGTCCGTGATCTCGTGGTCGGCTTCGGCCGTCAGACCGTGCTCGACCATCTCTCGCTCGACGTTCGCCGGGGCGAGATCCTCGGGCTGGTGGGGGCGTCCGGCGGCGGCAAATCGGTGCTGATGCGGACCATCATCGGCCTCATCCCGCGCAGGAGCGGGACCATCGAGGTCATGGGGCAACCCGCCGGCGGCCACGGTCGAAGCGCGGCCACCGCATGGGGCATCCTGTTCCAGCAGGGCGCGCTGTTCTCCTCGCTGACGGTCCGCCAGAACGTCCAGTTTCCGCTCCGCGAGAATCTGGTTCTGTCGCAGGAGCTGATGGACGAGATCGCAATCGCCAAGCTCGAAATGGTCGGGCTGCGCGCCGAGGATGCCGACAAATATCCGTCGGAGCTGTCCGGCGGCATGACCAAGCGCGTGGCGCTGGCGCGCGCGCTCGCGCTCGATCCGCCGATCCTGTTCCTGGACGAGCCGACCTCGGGCCTCGATCCGATCGCCGCCGGCGAGTTCGACGCGCTGATCAAGACGCTGCAAAAGACCCTGGAGCTCACCGTGTTCATGGTGACCCATGACCTCGCAAGCCTGACCACGGTCTGCGACCGCGTCGCCGCGCTGGCCGACGGCAAGATCGTGGCGATCGGCCCGATGCGCGAACTGCTGCAATCCGAGCATCCCTGGGTGCGCGCCTATTTCCACGGCAAGCGCTCGCAGATGCTGCAACACGAGATGAGATGAGAGATGGAAACCCGTGCTCCCTACGTGCTGATCGGCAGTTTCGTGCTGGCCGCGATCCTCGCGGTGTTCGGCTTCGTCTATTGGCTGAACAACACCGGCGGCATCGGGCCGCGCACGAACTACCAAGTGCAATTCCAGGGGCCGGTGCCGGGCCTCCTGGTCGGCGCCGGCGTGCTGTTCAACGGCATCCGCGTCGGAGAGGTGACACAGCTCGGGCTCGTGCCGGACAACCCGCGCTTCGTCAATGCGACGATCTCGGTTGCCACGGCCACGCCCGTCCGTGCCGACACCAAGGTCGGCCTCGAATTCCAGGGCCTGACCGGCGTGCCGGTGGTGACACTGGAGGGCGGCGTGATCGTCGCCAAATCCGGCGAGCTCCCGACGTTGATCGCGGAGGCCGGCGCCGGCCAGAGCATGACGCAAGCGGCGCGCGATGCGTTGCGGCGGGTGGATACGGTGCTTCAGGACAATTCCGGCCCGCTGAAGGACACCATTGCGAACTTCAAGACCTTCTCCGAAGGGCTCGCGCGTAACACCGGCAAGATCGATGGAATTCTGGCGGGCGTCGAGAAGATGACGGGCGGCGGCGCGCCCGCGCAGAAGATCACCTATGATCTGCGCACGCCGCAGAACCTCGGGCAGGCCGGCAAGACGCTGTCCGCGCCGCTGGCGATTCCCGAACCGACGGCGGTCGCAATGCTGCAGACCCAACGCATGCTGTTCGCGCCCGCGGGGGACAGGCCGGGCTTTGCCGAGTTCCTCTGGGCCGACAGCATCCCGAAACTGCTGCAGGCGCGCCTGATCGACAGCTTCGAGAACTACGACATCGCTCATGCGCCGCTGCGCACGACGGACCTCGGGCAGGCGGATTACCAGCTCCTGATCGACATCCGGCGCTTTCGGATCGCCACGGAGGGGGAGCCTCGGGCCGAGATTGGACTGTCGGCGCGGATCGTCGACAAGAACGGCAAGGTGATCGCCTCGCGCGTCATCGAGGCCAGCGAAAAGCTCGACAAGGTCGAGCCGGCCGCTTCAGTCGCCGCCTTCGATGCAGCCTTCGCGCGCATCGCGAAAGAACTGATCGGGTGGACCGTGCAGGCGGTGTGAGACCGCTATTCCAGCGTCTTCAGGTAGGATAGCAGGTCGTGGATCTGCTCCGGACTGAGCTCGAAGACCGGCATGTCGCCATGACCGGTGGAGATCCCCTCGGCCAGCGCCTCGCCAAGGCTGTCGATCGGATAGCGCCGGTGCAGCGTTCGCAGCGGAGGCGCGATCGCGATCGGACTCTTCGAGACGCGGTCGATGGCGTGACAACGTGCGCAATTGGCCTGAGCAAAAGCCTTGCCGCGTCGTTCGGCCGTGGGGGCCGCCAGCGCAGGCGTCATCAGAAGCAGCCCAATCAGGCCGTAACGCAGTGCGCTTTGCAGCATGGAAAAGTCATCCCGTCGAACTGTTTAGGCAGAATATGACTGGGATGCCACTCGAATTTGATCTGGGTCAATCGGCTGTGGCGCGGTGCAGTAAAATGCAGCTGCGCGGTGGACTCGGCCTGGTGTCGGGGGCAGCCGGCGCGGGGAGCGGTGGATGAAGCCTTCCGTGGTCACGATTGAGCCGAACGGACATTTTTGCGACGATTGCGCCGTACGCGGAGCTGCGGTTTGTTCATCGCTGGATACGGCCGAGCTCAGGGAATTCGAGCATCTCGGCCGCCGCGTCCATTTTGGCTCGGGCGATACCGTGTTCTCCGAGGAGGACATCACGACCTCGTTCTACAATGTCCTCGAAGGCGTCATGCGGCTGTACAAGCTGCTGCCCGACGGCCGGCGGCAGATCGTGGGTTTCGCGTTGCCCGGCGATTTCCTTGGGATGAATCTGTCCGGCCGGCACAATTTTTCGGCCGACGCAATCGGCGCTGTGACGGTGTGCCAATTCGCAAAAGTGCCCTTCAACCGTTTCATCGAGGATCGGCCGCAGCTGCTCAGGCGAATCAACGAGCTGGCTATTCGCGAGCTGAGCCAGGCTCGCGACCATATGGTCCTGCTTGGCCGCCGCTCGGCCGAGGAGAAGGTCGCGACCTTTCTGCTCGGCTGGCGTGAGCGGCTGGTCGCGCTCAAGGGTCTGTCCGACACGGTACCGTTGCCGATGAGCCGTCAGGATATCGCCGACTATCTCGGCCTGACCATAGAGACCGTCAGTCGCACCTTCACCAAGCTGGAGCGTCAGGGCGTGATCGAGATCATTCACGGCGGCATCAGCCTGCTCGATCCGGCTCGAGTCGAGGCCATGGCCGCAGCCTGACATCCTGTCCACAACGCCCTCGTATTTGATCCCGATCAATGACGCCTGCCGTGTGCGGCAAATAATGCTCCAAACAATCAGGGAGGAGCATGATGCCTGCTGACGCGTTGGTGGTGACCGTTATTGTCGTCGCGATCTTCGTCACATTCGCTGCAGTTCTGGCTTGGGCAGACCGGCAAACCAGCGCGGGCCGGCTCGATCCGCATTCCAAGCCCTGAAGCTCCTCAGGTCCTGGTCCGCCTTCGGCGTGCCAGCGGTTGATGTTTGCCTGGCCGGTGCTGGCCGCTCGGCAGCGCCTCAACGCAACCGCGGCTTGCGGTGCCTGCAACTTTGCATCGATTGAGATGCGTCGGCACATCCTTCGGATGCAAAACTTGGGTTTGCCACGGCCTTTTCGTGGCAATTGCCTCAAATCGCGCGCGTGCTTTCAGGTTGAAAAGCCTGATAACGTTGACTACGCAGGAGCCAGTGCCTCGTAGCCTTAGGAGCCCCGCGGCGTGCCTCAGGACAAGACCGGCGATCCCCGACAGTCGGCGGGCAACAAACTATCGGTCCTGCGCAAGCACCCGATCTTCGCGGATCTGGAGCCGGAGGCACTTGATCAGCTCTGCCGCTACGCCAAGCACACCACCGTCAAGCGCGGCGCGACGATCGCCGCCAAGGGTGATCCCGGCAACAGCCTGTTCGCGGTGATCGCGGGGACGGTGAAGATTTCCTCCTCGTCGCCCGACGGTCGGAACGCCATCCTCAACCTGATCGGTCCGGGGGAAATTTTCGGCGAGATCGCGGTGCTCGACGGCGCGCCGACGTCGGCGGATGCGACCGCCAACACCAATTGCGAGCTCTACGTCATCGATCGCCGGGACTTCCTGCCCTTCGTGAAGAGCCAGCCGGCGCTGGCGATGAAATTCATCGAGCTGCTCTGCGCGCGTCTGCGCTGGACCAGTCAGCAGGTCGAGCAGGTGATCCTCCAGAATCTGCCGGGCCGGCTTGCCAGCGCATTGCTCGGTCTCACCGAAGAGCGCAAGCTGGACTCCGGCAGCGGCACGCTCGCCATCACCCAGCAGGAGATCAGCGAGATGGTGGGGATGACGCGCGAGAGCATCAACAAGCAATTGCGCGCCTGGGCCGGCCGCAACTGGGTACGTCTCGAGCACGGCGCCATTGTCGTGCTGGATATGGAGGCGCTGCGCGAACTCGCCGAGAGCGGGCTCGACGGCGGGTGATGCCTCAGGCCTGATCGTCGATGATGGCGACCGCGCGGGTCCATCCGGCGGACGCGCGCTCGATCTTCACCGGAAAGCATGAGACCGTGAAGCCGGTCGAAGGCAATTGATCGAGATTGTGCAGCTTCTCGAGATGGCAATAGCCGATGTGCCGTCCCGCCTTGTGGCCTTCCCAGATCAAGCCGGCATCCTTGGTTTCGGCATATTTTTTCGCAGTGTAGACGAACGGCGCGTCCCAGCTCCAGCCGTCGGTGCCGGTCAGCCGTACGCCGCGTTCGAGCAGGTACATGGTGGCTTCATAGCCCATGCCGCAGCCGGAGTTGACGTAGTCGGCCTTGCCGAATTTCGCCCCGGCGCTGGTGTTGACGACCACGATCTCCAGCGGCAACAGCGTGTGCCCGATCCGCTTCAGCTCCGTCTCGACGTCGTCGGCGCTCACCACGTAGCCGTCGGGCAGATGCCGGAAATCGAGCTTCACGCCGGGCTGGAGGCACCATTCCAGCGGCACCTCGTCGATGGTCCATGACCGTTCGCCGCGGTTCATGGTCGGATGAAAGTGCCAGGGCGCATCGAGATGCGTCCCGTTGTGGGTCGACAGCGAGACCTGCTCGACGGCCCAGCCCTGACCATCAGGCAGATCCTGCGCCTCGAGGCCGTCGAAGAACTGCAGCATGCGCGGCAGGCCCTGTTGGTGATCGATATACTGGATCGTCGGGTGATTGCCGGGCGGATCTGCGGTGGCGTCGTTTGCGAGCGGCACCGAGATATCGATCAGCTTCCGCGGCATGAGCATTCCCTCAAGATGGTCCGGAGTTTCCGGCATCTTGAGGGGCCGCCATTGCCAGCGTCAAGTCACGTGCCGGCGACGTCCCGCCGGCCCGCCAGACCCACATCTTGCAAATTGCGCCAGGAATTGATCGATGCGACTCTTGCATCGATCGATGCCGGATTTGGCTTGGACAGGGAATGCCGCCCGCCCTAGGGACGACATTGGCGCTTGACTTCACACCTGAAGTGGAGCGACCCAAGGCGCCCGCAGCCGCCGACAACGATATAATCAATCCAATCAACCAGGAGGAAAGCCCAGATGAAGACGCTCACCGGTATCATCGCAGCTGCTGTGCTGGCGGTCTCGGCACCCCTGGCGACCGCGCGCGATTTCCGTTCCGCCGACATTCACCCCGCCGACTATCCGACCGTCGAGGCCGTCAAGTACATGGGCAAGCAGCTCGCGGCGGCGAGCGGCGGCAAGCTCGGCGTGAAGGTGTTTCCGAACGGCGCCCTGGGCTCGGAGAAGGACACGATCGAGCAGCTCAAGATCGGCGCGCTCGACATGATGCGGATCAACGCATCGCCACTCAACAACTTCGTGCCCGAGACCATCGCGTTGTGCCTGCCTTTCGTCTTCCGGGATACGCAGCACATGCGCACGGTTCTCGACGGGCCGATCGGCGATGAGATCCTGGCCGCGATGGAGCCTGCGGGACTGGTCGGCCTCGCCTATTACGACAGCGGCGCCCGGTCCATCTACACCGTCAAGGCGCCGGTCAAGTCGCTCGCCGACCTCAAGGGCCTGAAGATCCGCGTCCAGCAATCCGACCTGTGGGTCGGCATGATCCAGAGCCTCGGGGCCAACCCGACGCCGATGCCGTACGGCGAGGTCTATACCGCGCTCAAGACCGGCCTCGTGGATGCCGCCGAGAACAACTGGCCCTCCTATGAGTCCTCACGTCATTTCGAGGCCGCCAAGTTCTACAACATCACCGAGCACTCCCTCGCTCCCGAAGTTCTCGTGATGTCGAAGAAGGTCTGGGACACGCTGAGCAAGGACGATCAGGCGATGGTCCGCAAGGCGGCCAAGGAGTCGGTGCCGGTCATGCGCAAGCTCTGGGATGAGCGTGAGCAGGCCTCCCGCAAGACCGTCGAGGCGGCCGGAGTTCAAGTCGTCACCGTCGCCAACAAGGCGGAGTTCGTCGATGCGATGAAGCCGGTGTACCAGAAGTTCGCCGGGGACGAGAAGCTCCAGAGCCTCGTCAAGCGCATACAGGACACTAAGTAACCACAGCGGCGTCGGGTCCGGAGTCGCCGGCTTGCGGCACCGGCCCCTCGCGAGGGAGCCGCGGGATGACCGACCCACACGTCGCAGAGCACGAGCAGGAGGCGTCGGCACGCCCGTCCACCGGCTTGCTGTCGCGGATCAATGCCCCCGTGGCGCGCGTCGGCATGTACCTGTCCGTGACCGGACTGCTCGTCATCGTGGTCATCGTGTTCTACCAGGTGTTCGGACGTTACGTGCTCAATTCCAGCCCGACCTGGACCGAGAACCTCGCGCTGGTCCTGATCCTCTACGTCACGCTGATCGGCGCCGCCGTGGGCGTGCGCGATGCCGGGCACATCGGCATGGACAGCCTGCTGGTGATGCTTCCGGATCACACGCGGGAGAAGATCGAGCTCGTGATCCACGTCCTGGTCGCGGTGTTCGGCATTGCGATGGCCTACAACGGCTGGATCCTCGGTGCGTCGGTTGGAACCGTGAAGATCCCAAATCTCGGCCTGCCTGAGGTCATCCGCTACGTGCCGCTGATCGCCTCCGGCGTCCTGATCGTCTCCTTTTCAATCGAGCACATCATTGCTCTGTTGCGCGGCGAAGAGGTCGTCCCCTCATGGAACTGATCATTCTCGGCGCGACTTTCTTCGGCTTCCTCATTCTCGGCGTCCCCGTCGCCTTCGCGATCGGCCTCGCGGCGATCTGCACCATCCTCTATGAAGGCCTGCCGGTCGCGGTCATCTTCCAGCAGATGATGTCGGGGATGAACATCTTTTCCTTCCTCGCCATCCCGTTCTTCGTCTTCAGCGGTGAACTGATGCTGCATGGCGGCGTCGCCGACAAGATCGTGCAACTCGCCAAGAATCTGGTCGGGCACATCCGCGGCGGGCTCGGCATGTCGAACGTCGTCGCCTGCACGCTGTTCGGCGGCGTCTCCGGCTCTCCCGTGGCCGACGTATCGGCGATGGGGGCCGTGATGATTCCGATGATGAAGAAGGAAGGTTTCGATACCGACTACGCCGTCAACGTCACCACCCATGCCTCGCTGGTCGGAGCGTTGATGCCGACCAGCCACAACATGATCATTTATGCGCTGGCCGCCGGCGGCAAGGTCTCGATCGGCGCGCTGATTGCCGCCGGCCTCCTGCCGGCGCTCGTATTGATGGTCTGCATGCTTGTTGCCGCCTATGCGGTTGCGGTGAAGCGCGGCTATCCGGCCGGCAAGTTTCCCGGCTGGGCCGAGGTATTCCGCTCGCTCGCGGCCGCGCTGCCCGGCCTCCTGATCGTCGGCATCATCCTGGCGGGCATCCTGTCCGGCGTCTTCACCGCGACCGAATCGGCGGCGATCGCGGTCACCTACACGATTCTGCTGACCTTCCTCATCTATCGCACCATGACCTTGCAGAACTTCCTGCGCGCCGCCGCAAAGGCGGTGAAGACGACGGGCGTGGTGCTGCTGCTGATCGGCGTCTCCACCATGTTCCAGTATCTGATGGGACTCTACGAGGTGGCCGACCTGGCCGGCGCGATGATGAGCAGGATCTCCACGCAGCCCTGGGTCATCTTCCTGCTCATCAACGTCATCCTGTTCGTGCTCGGCACTTTCATGGACATGGCCGCGACCATCCTGATCTGCACCCCGATCTTCCTGCCGATCGCGATGAAGGCGGGCATGGACCCGGTACAGTTCGGCATGCTGATGCTGATCAATTGCGCCCTCGGGCTCAACACGCCACCCGTCGGAACGACGCAATTCGTGGGCTGCGCCATCGGCGGCATCTCGGTGGGCGCGGTGATGCGCACCATCCTGCCGTTCTATGCCGCGCTGATCGCAGCATTGATGTTCGTGACCTACGTCCCTGCATTCTCGCTGTGGCTGCCTCGCCTGTTGATGGGCTACAAGGGCTAGCAGCACCAGGGAGACACTATCAGTGACGGACTATCGCAAGCTCTTCGATCTCACCGGCAAGACCGCTATCGTGCTCGGCGCCGCATCCGGCATCGGCAAGTCGTCGGCCGAGGCCCTGGCCGGGCTCGGCGCCCGTGTCGTTTGCGCCGATCGCGCGCTTGACGCTGCAGAAACAACGGCCGCCGGCATTCGCGACAAAGGCGGCTGGGCGGAGGCAGCAGCTTGCGATGCCGCAAGCGCGGCGGACGTCAACGCGCTCGCCAAGACGGTGATGCAGAAATTCCCCCGGCTCGACATCGCCGTGACGACGCCCGGGCTCAACATCCGCAAGACCATCCTCGACTACACCGAGGAGGATCTCGACCGCGTCCTGAATCTCAACGTCAAGGGCACGGTCTGGTTCTTCCAGGCTTTTGGCCGCATCATGGTCGCGCAGAGGGGCGGCAGCATCATCGCCTGCTCCTCCGTGCGCGCGGTCACCATCGAGCCCGGCCTTGGCGTCTATGGCTCGACCAAGGCTGCCATCGGCCTGCTGGTGAAGGGGTTCGCCTCCGAGGTCGGCCATGCCGGCGTGCGCGTCAACGCGATCGCGCCGAGCATCGCCGAGACCGCGCTGACCGGCCCGTTCAAGCAGCGCCCCGACATCTACAATCTCTATGCCGGCCATACCGTGTTCAACCGCTGGAGCAGTGCCGACGAGGTCGCGACCGCGGTGGCCTATCTCGCCTCGGATGCCGCGAGCTATGTCAGCGGCAGCACGCTGTTCGTCGATGGCGGCTGGACCGCGGTCGACGGCCCCCCGACCGGCCTCACCCAGCTGCACAAATAGGGAAGGCATTCGCATCTGGCCGTAGAGCCGCCGGTGTGCCGGTCGGACATTGGCCGGCGCGCAACCGCCGTTCTTTTGCCTCGCCAATCCGTCTTCGCGGTTGCAGCAGGAACCCACGGCGCGTGCGCTTTGTGCAAATCGCATGGGTCTTGCCGGATAAAGGCGCTCGGCTGGCCGGTATTTTGGTGTTACGAACTAGGACATGAACCAGCACGCCAAGATCGAGATCCGCCATTCGACCTGTCCGCATGACTGCCCCTCGGCCTGCGCCCTCGATGTCGAGGTGATCGAAGGCCGCAGCATCGGCCGCGTCCGCGGTTCGAAGCAGCAGACCTACACGGCCGGCGTCGTCTGCGCCAAGGTCGCCCGCTATGCCGAGCGCATCCACCACCCCGAACGGCTGATGTATCCGATGCGCCGCACCGGGCCGAAGGGTTCGGGCCAGTTCTCGCGGATCTCCTGGGACGAGGCACTGGATGAGATCGCGCACCGCTTCAACGAAGCCGAGCGCGCGTTCGGCGCGGAATCGATCTGGCCCTATTACTATGCCGGCACGATGGGCCTCGTGATGCGCGACGGGCTCAACCGTCTCACCCATGTGAAGAAATATTCGCGCTTCTATCAGACCATCTGCGCCAATGTCGCGCGCATCGGCTTTGCGATCGGCACCGGCAAGATTGCCGGCGTCGATCCGCGCGAGATGGCGCTGTCCGACCTCGTCGTGATCTGGGGCACCAATCCCGTCAACACCCAGGTCAATGTGATGACGCACGCCGCGCGTGCCCGAAAGGAGCGGGGCGCGAAGATCGCCGCGGTCGACATCTACGACAACGAGACCATGAAGCAGGCCGACATCAAGATCATCCTGCGGCCCGGCACCGACGGCGCCTTCGCCTGTGGCGTGATGCACGTCCTGTTCCGCGACGGCTATGCCGATCGCGCCTACATGGACAAGTACACCGATTGCCCCGCCGAGCTCGAGGCGCACCTGAAGACGCGCACGCCTGAATGGGCGTCAGCCATCTGCGGTGTGCCGGTGTCAGAGATCGAGGCCTTCGCCAAGGCCGTGGGCGAGACCAAGCGGACGTTTCTGCGCCTCGGCTATGGCTTCACGCGCTCGCGCAACGGCGCGACGCAGATGCATGCGGCGCTCTGCATTCCAGCGGTGACGGGCGCCTGGCAATATGAAGGCGGCGGTGCGTTCTTCAACAACTACGCGCTGTGGCACTTCAACGAATCCATCATCGAAGCCCACGACGCGATCGACAAGACCACGCGCGCGCTCGACCAGTCGCAGATCGGCCGCATCCTCACCGGCGATCCCGAGGCCCTGCAGGGCAAGGGCCCGGTCAAGGCGATGCTGATCCAGAACACCAATCCGATGACGGTGGCGCCGGAGCAGGCGCTGGTCCGGCAGGGCTTTGCGCGCGAGGATCTGTTCGTCGCGATGCACGAGCAGTTCATGACCGAGACCGCCGAGATGGCCGACATCGTGCTGCCCGCGACCATGTTCATGGAGCACGACGACCTCTATTACGGCGGTGGCCATCAGCACATCTCGGTCGGGCCGAAGCTGATCGATCCTCCCGGCGAATGCCGCTCCAACCACGAGGTGTTGCAGGCGCTGGCCCCGCGGCTCGGCGCGAAGCATCAGGGGTTCGAGATGTCGCCCCGCGAATTGATCGACGCGACGCTGAAGCTGAGCAATCACGGCGACATCGCCGGCCTCGAAGCGGATATCTGGCGCGACCTCCAGCCGGATTTCCGCACCTCGCATTATCTCGACGGCTTTGCCCATGCCGACGGCAAGTTCCATTTCAAGGCTGACTGGGCGCATCCGCCGTTCGGCGTGACGATGGGCGAGTTCGACAAGATGCCGGCGTTGCCGGACCATTGGGCTGTGATCGAGCACACCGATCAGGCCCACCCGTTTCGGCTCGCGACCAGCCCTTCGCGCAGCTTCCTCAACACCACCTTCAACGAGACGCCGTCCTCCCAGGCGCGCGAGGGCAAGGCCAGCGTGATGATCCACCCTCTGGATGCGGCCGCTCTCGGCATTGCCGATGGCGACGCGGTGACGCTCGGCAACGGAAGAGGCGAGACCACGCTGGTGGCATCGCTGTTCGAGGGTGTGCGGCGCGGCGTGCTGATCGCGGAATCCGTTCACCCGAACAAGAATCATGTCGGCGGCCGCGGCATCAACATGCTGACGGGGGCCGATACCATCGCGCCGATCGGCGGAGCCGCGTTCCACGACAACAAGGTCTGGATCAAGAAAGCGGCCTCAGCCTAGGGCACGCATTCCGTCACACCGTAACCCGCAAATTCCTTCGCGATGTTCGGGTTCATCGACTTCGCCTGCGCGATGTCAGCGGCGCCGTCGCCGCCGCTCTTGCGTGTGGCGATGCCGCGGCCGAACAGCGAGGATGAGGAGCGCGGGTTGCGCTGGATCGCGTCGGTGTAGTCCTTGATCGCCTCGGCGGTTCGTCCGAGCTTCAGGTTGACGAGCCCGCGGCTGTCGAGCGCATCGCTCAATCCGGGGTCGATCTGAAGCGCCAGACTGCAGTCGGCTAGCGCGCCTTGCAGGTCGCCGGTCGCAGTCCGCGTCCAGCAGCGATTGTTCAGCGCTTCCGCATCCCTGGGAGCGCGGCGGATCACCGCGTCGAAATCCTGCATGGCGAGTGCGTAAGCGCGCTTGATCGCGTAAACTTGGCCGCGCTTGTAGCGAAAGGCCACATCGTTGGCATTGGCCGCGATCTTGCGGCTGAGATCGGCGATGACAGGATCTCTTGCAAGATCGTTCGCATTCGGGGCGGGTTCTGCCTGCGGCACCTCGCAGACCGGCTTTTGCGGCTCCGGCTTCTGAAACTCCTGTTTCTGGGATTCGGGCTTCGTCGGCGTCGGGTCGGCGGGCTTGTCGCCCGGTGGTCGCGTCACGGGGCCTGCGAACGAGAATTCCGTCGTCAGCGAAGACGACAGCCACGGCACCTGCTCGCGGTTGGTGGCGGCGACCACGCCATTCTTGGTGTTGGTCAGGGCCTGCTCGGCGGTGATGTTCGGCGCGCGCATCTCGCGCAGCAGCTCGGCGACGAACAGGCTGCGGTCGGTCTTGCCGCCGGCGGTGACCGCGCCGAGTGCGGCGGAGTAGAGCACGAGCGAATTGCTCGGGGCGATCGCCGGCGCAAGGCCCGCCGAATAGCGGCGGAAACGCCGCTCGAACGGGTTGCGGCGGGAAGCGTCGATCAGAGCGATCTTGATCGCTGCGCCGCGCGTGTTCATCTCGGCGAGAATCGTGTCGAGGTTGAAGCCGTCGCGCGAGACGTCCGGCTCGGTCCAGACCTGCGCGTCGACCGGCAGCAAATAGGTCTGACGGTTGGACTGGATGGCAAATCCGCCGAAGAAGATCAGGGCCACCGCGCCGCGCTCGATGCGGGCATAGAAGCGATCGAGCACCTGCCGCATGGCATCGCCCGTGAGGTTGCCCTGCCTGTCGACGGCGAAGCCGTCACGTTTCAATTCCTCGGCGACGTCCTGCGCATCGTTGGCGACTTCGTTGAGGACGGCTTGGTTGTCGGGATATCGCGCATTGCCGATCACGAGCGCGATCTTCGCACCGTCGGCCGCGTGGCTCGCTCCGCCGCTCAGCACGACCAGGCCTGCCAGCAACAAGATGAGTGCGGCGCGCATGAAATGGCTCATTGGTGATCAAAATCTCCGGTCAGGATAGCGGTCGTGCCCCATAATTCAATCGACAAGCGAAGTTGCGCCCACACGCTATGGTGACAGGACATCGCAGATTGCCCTTGCACGCGTCGCCGACCTGCCGCAAATGACGGCGAAGCGGAAGCCAAGGAAGCGAGCGGGCCATGACCGAAACCAAAGCCGTTGTCACCGAGAAGCGCGGGCAGGCATTTTGGATCACCATCAACCGACCGGAGAAACGCAACGCGCTGAACGGCGACGTGATCGCCGGCATCAGCAAGGGTTATCGCGATGCGCATGACGACAAGGACATCCGCGTCATCGTGCTGACGGGCGCGGGCGACAAGGCGTTCTGCGCCGGCGCCGATTTGCAGAATTCCGGCGCGGCCTTCGCGATGGATCATTCTAAACCAAACGTCGACTATGCCGATCTGTTACGTTTGTCACAGAACGCCACCAAGCCGGCGATTGCGCGGGTCGGAGGCGTCTGCATGGCCGGCGGCATGGGCCTGTTGTGCATGACCGACATGGCGGTCGCGGCCGACCACGTGATATTCGGGCTGCCGGAGGTGAAGGTCGGCGTGTTCCCGATGCAAGTGTTGAGCCTGCTCCAGAGCATCGCGCCGCCGCGCCTCGTCAACGAATGGGCGCTCACGGGCGAGCCGTTCGACGCCAGGGCCGCACAGGCCGCGGGCCTCCTCAACTACGTCGTGCCCAGCGCCGAGCTCGACGCCAAGGTCGATTGGCTAATCGGCCGCATCGTCGACAAATCGCCGACCGCGATCCGCCGCGGCAAATACGCCATGCGCGCGATCGCCTCGATGTCGTTCGACGAGAGCATCGCCTACACCGAAAGCCAGATCGCACTGCTGGCGATGACCGAGGATGCGAAAGAGGGTCTGAAGGCGTTCAGCGAGAAGAGGAAGCCGGTCTGGACGGGACGGTGAGGGAGGCCGGGAAGGAATGGCGCATGCGCACAGGATGACTGTCATGCCCCGCGAAGGCGGGGCATCCAGTATGCCGCGGCCCATCCGTATCCTCGCACTCTCTCGGAGTACTGGATCGCCCGATCAAGTCGGGCGATGACACCGAAAGTGCTGTGAGCGCTTGCCACAAGCTCGTCACTACGAGCAGCGAACGACCTTCTAGCCCGGCCGCTACCCCGCATTCGCCTTCAGCCCCGCCGCCTGGATGCCCGCTACGGCGCAGGCCTCGTCATTGTCGGAGGTGTCGCCGGAGACGCCGACGGCGCCGAGCAGCGTGGGGCCGTCCATGACCAGCACGCCGCCGGGGACCGGCACCAGCGCACCCTTGGCCATGGTGTTCACGGCGTCGATGAAATAGGCCTGCTCCTGCGCGCGCTGGAACAGCGCGCGCGAGCCCATGCCCATGGCGAGCGCGCCATAGGCCTTGCCGTGCGCGATCTCGGCGCGCATCAGGCTGGTGCCGTCCTGCGCGGCTGCGAGCTTGAGCACGCCGCGCGCGTCGAGGATGGTGACGACCAGCGGCTTCAGCTTGAGCTCGCCGGCTTTCGCGAAGGCGGCGTCGAGGATCTTGCGGGCGGTATCGAGCGTGAGGTCAGCCATCACTGTTTTCCTTTGCAGCTTGAGAGGAGGAACGGGTTTCGAACTTATCGAGGCTCATCGCCAGCACGCGCGAGACGTGAAGCGCCTCGCGTTGTGCACCGTCATGGATCTGGTGCCGGCACGAGGTGCCGTCGGCGACGACGAGTGTGTTTTGGTCCGCACGCCGCACGGCCGGCAGCAGCGAAAGCTCGGCCATCTCGATCGAGGCATCGTATGTGTCCGCGCCGTAACCGAAGGCGCCCGCCATGCCGCAGCAGCTGGACTCGATGGCCTCGACCTTGAGGCCGGGGACGAGGCGCAGCACCTGCTCGACCGGCTTGAAGGCGCCGAAGGATTTTTGGTGGCAATGGCCGTGCACGATGGCTTTGTCGGCGACGGTCCCCAGCGGCAGTTGCAGGCGGCCGGCCTCGGCCTCGCGAACCAAAAATTCCTCGAAGGTGAGGGCATGGGCACTGATGGCCTTGGCGTTGCTGTCCTTGCGCAGCGAAGCGAGCTCGTCGCGCAGCGTCAGGAGGCAGCTCGGCTCGAGGCCGACGATCGGCACGCCGCGTGCGGCGAAGCGCGCGAAGGCGGCCACGAGGCGATCGAGCTCGGCCCTGGCTTCGTCGACGAGGCCGGCGGAGAGAAACGTGCGGCCGCAACAGAGCGGGCGGCTGCCGCGCGCAGGCTGCGGCAGATGCACGCGATAGCCGCCGGCCGCGAGCACGCGCAGCGCTGCGTCGAGGTTTTCGCGCTCATAGATGCGATTGAAAGTATCGGCGAAGAGAACGACCTCACGACCGGTCTCTGGTCCAACCGCTTCTTCCGGCGGCACGAACACGTCGCTGCGGAAGGCGGGCAGGGCGCGGCGCGCGCTGATGCCGGCGAAGCGCTCGAACAGCTTTCGCAAGAGTGGGCTGCGGTTGCGCAAGTTCGCCAGCGGCGCGAAGCGCGACGCGAGGCCGGCATAGCGCGGGAGGTAGCCCACAAGCCGGTCACGTAGCGTCAGGCCGTGCGTGGCCGCGCGCGCGGCCAGCACCTCGATCTTCATCTTGGCCATGTCGACGCCGGTGGGGCACTCGTGGCGGCAGGCCTTGCAGGAGACGCAGAGCTTCAGCGTTTCCATCATCCCGTCGGAAGATAGCGCATCGGGACCGAGCTGGCCGGAAATCGCCAGCCGCAAAGTGTTCGCGCGTCCTCGAGTGACATCTTTCTCGTTGCGCGTTGCGCGGTAGGACGGGCACATCACGCCGCCCTCGAGCTTGCGGCAGGCGCCGTTGTTGTTGCACATCTCGACCGCACCCTGGAAGCCGCCGCCGGCGCCGGGCCAGGCCGACCAGTCGAGCTTCGTCTTGAGCTCGCCGACGCGATAATCGGGCTTGAAGCGGAACAGCGAGCGGTCGTCCATCTTGGGTGCGTCGACGATCTTGCCGGGATTGAGGACACCGTCGGGATCGAACCGCTGCTTCACCTCCTTGAAGTCGGCGACGAGACGGGTCCCGAACATCGTCTCGTGAAATTCGGAGCGTACCAGCCCGTCGCCGTGCTCGCCGGAATGCGAGCCCTTGTATTCGCGCACCAGCGCAAACGCCTCCTCGGCGATGGCGCGCATCGCCTTGACGTCCTTCTCCAGCTTCAGGTTCAGCACAGGGCGTACGTGCAGGCAGCCCTCGGAGGCGTGGGCATACATCGTGCCGCTGGTGCCGTGCCTGGCAAACACCTCGTTCAGCCGCGCGGTGTAGTCGGCCAGATGCGGCAGCGGCACGGCGCAGTCCTCGACGAAGGAGACCGGCTTGCCCTCCTGCTTCATCGACATCATGACGTTGAGGCCGGCGGCACGAAAATCGGCAATGCCGCCCTGCAGCGCCGGCTCGGTGACCTCGACCACGCCGCCCCATTTGCGCGTCTCGTTGTTCCAGCCGAACCCGAGATCGCCCATCAGCTCGCCGAGCTGCTTGAGGCGCGCCAGATTGTCCGCCTGGTCTTCCTCGGCGAACTCGACCACCAGCACGGCGTCCGGATCGCCCTTGATGGCGGCGGAGATGATCGGGCGGAACATGGCGATGTCCCGGCCCAGCGCGATCATGGTGCGGTCGACCAGTTCGACAGCGATCGGCTTCAGCTTCACCAGATGCTGAGCCGCGTCCATGGCCTCGTAAAAGCTGCCGAAGTGGCAGACGCCGAGTGCCTTGTTGCGGATGACGGGCCACAACTTCAACTCGACCTTGGTGGTGAAGGCGAGGGTGCCTTCCGAGCCGACCAACAGATGCGCCATGTTGTTGGGCGCGTTGCGCGGCACCAGCGCATCGAGATTGTAGCCGCCGACGCGCCGCTGCACTTTTGGAAACCGCGCCGCGATCTCGTCGGCCTCGCGGGCTCCGAGATCGAGCATGTCGCGAAACAAGGCGCGGGCGCTGTCCCCGGCTTTGAGATCGGAGAGATCGCGCGACACCTCGCCGAAGCGGCTCAGAGTGCCGTCGGAGAGGGCGGCCTCCATCGAGAGCGTGTTGTCGCGCATGGTGCCGTAGCGCAGGCTGCGGCCGCCGCAGGAATTGTTGCCGGCCATGCCGCCAATGGTGGCGCGCGAGGCGGTGGAGACGTCGACCGGAAACCACAGGCCGTGCTTCCTGAGCTGGCGGTTGAGATCGTCGAGCACGATGCCCGGCTCGACCACGCAGGTCTGGTTCTCGGCGTCGAGCGACAGGATCCGGTTCAGATGCTTGGAGAGATCGACCACCAGCCCGTCATTGACGGTCTGGCCGCATTGTGAGGTGCCGCCGCCGCGCGGCGTGACCTTGCACCCCTCGTCACGGGCGATCGCCAGCGCCCGCAAGGCCTCGTCCATGGTCCTCGGCACCACCACGCCCGCCGGCACGATCTGGTAGAACGAGGCGTCCGTGGCGTAGCGGCCGCGATTGAAGGCGTCGAACAGAACGTCGCCCGTCATCTCGCGGGCCAGACGTGCCGCCAGACGGTCCGCTTGGACCGATTCCGGTGATTTTCCAGCCACTTCCGCCGCCATGGTCCGCTCTCGCCCGTTCGCCGGCACCGTCTTGCCTCCCGTCAAGGCCCTTGGCAAGCGAGCCCTGCTTGTTGTGCATTGACGGACCCTGCGGGGCGAGGGACAAGCCCGGCGAATAGTGATATGCGAGCGGCTCTCCGGAGCCCTCGATGCGGGCCCACGGACGCTCGAGCCAAGATAGCCTCAAAGACCGGGAAGGACGCCGATGACCGTGCATACTGGAAGGCATTTCCTACAGATTCCAGGACCGACCAACGTGCCCGACCGGGTGCTGCGGGCGATGGACATGCCGACGCTGGACCACCGCGGTCCGGAGTTCGCCGAGCTCGGTTTCGCGGTTCTCGCTGCGATGCAGCGCGTGTTCCGTACCAAGCAGCCCGTGATCATCTTTCCCTCGTCCGGCACCGGCGCCTGGGAAGCGGCGATGGTCAATGTGTTCGCGCCCGGCGACAAGGTCCTGATGTGCGAGACCGGCCAGTTCGCCGTGCTGTGGCGCGGCATCGCCGACAAATTCAAGCTCGACGTCGACTTCATCCCCAGCGACTGGCGCCATGGCGCCGATCTCGCCGAGATCGAGAAGCGCCTTGCCGCCGACAAGCAGCACGCGATCAAGGCGGTCTGCGTCGTGCACAACGAGACCTCGACCGGCTGCGTGACGCCGCCGCTGGAGGTGCGCAAGCTGCTCGACCGCGTCAAGCATCCGGCGCTGCTGATGGTCGATACCATCTCCGGCCTCGGCTCGATGGAATATGAGCACGATGCCTGGGGCATCGACGTCTCGGTCGCGGGTTCGCAGAAAGGCCTGATGCTGCCGCCGGGGCTCGGCTTCAACGCCGTCTCGGAGAAGGCGCTCAGCGTCGCGAAAGCCAATCCCGGCATGCGCTCCTATTGGGACTGGCAGGAGGTCATCAACTTCAACAAGCTCGGCACTTTCCCCTATACGCCCGCGACCAATCTGCTCTACGGCCTGCGCGAGGCCGTGAAGATGCTGGAAGAGGAGGGGCTGGAGAACGTCTGGTCTCGCCACAAGCGCCACAGCGCTGCGACCCGCGCGGCGGTCAAGGTCTGGGGCCTGGAGACGCAATGCGCCGACCCCGCCGCCCATTCGCCGGCGCTGACCGGCGTGCGCGTGCCGGAGGGGCACGACGCAGACGCCTTCCGCAAGGTGGTGCTGGAAAACTTCGACATGTCGCTCGGCACCGGCCTCAACAAGGTCAAGGGCAAGGTATTCCGCATCGGCCATATCGGCCACTTCAACGATCTGATGCTGATGGGTACGCTTGCCGGCGTCGAGATGGGCCTCGATCTTGCAAAGATCCCGCATCGGAGCGGCGGCGTGCTGGCAGCCATGGACGTCCTGAAGGGACGCGACGTGGTGCCGATGGCCAAGGCTCAGGTGGCCTGACGGCTCAGGTGGCTTGATCCATCCAACTTGAAAGAAGAAAGCGCGCGATGAACGCACCGACGACGACCAACGAAGACTTGCTGTACTCCGTCCAGGACGGCATCGCGCGGATCACCTTCAACCGCCCGCAGGCGCGCAACGCCATGACCTTCGCCATGTATGACCGCATGGCCGAGATCTGCCAGGAGATCAACGCCGACCGCTCGATCAAGGCGCTGATCCTGACCGGCGCCGGCGACAAGGCGTTCGCCTCCGGCACCGACATCTCGCAGTTCCGCGCGTTCAAGACCGCGCAGGACGCGCTCGACTACGAGGCCCGCATCGACCGCGTACTCGGCACGCTCGAGCAGTGCCGTGTGCCGGTGATTGCGGCGATCGCCGGAGCCTGCACCGGGGGCGGCGCCGGCATTGCGGCCTGCTGCGACCTGCGCATCGGCACCGAGACGACGCGGATGGGCTTTCCGATCGCGCGCACGCTCGGCAACTGCCTGTCGATGTCGAACATCAGCCGCGTCGTCGCGCTGGTCGGTCCCGCCCGCACCAAGGATATGATCTTCAAGGCGCGCCTGGTCGAGGCGCAGGAAGCGCTGGCGCTCGGCCTGCTCAACGAGGTCGTGCCCGACGTCGAGACGCTGCAGCGCCGCGCGGACGAGACCGCAAGGCTGGTCGCGAGCCATGCGCCGCTCACGCTGGAGGCGACCAAGGAAGCGGTGCGCCGCATCCGCCGCACGCTGTCGCGCGAAGAGGGCGAGGACCTGATCCTGAAAGCCTATATGAGCGAAGATTTCCGCGAGGGCATGGACGCCTTCCTCAACAAACGCGCGCCGGTCTGGAAGGGCAAGTAAAGCTCATGCGCCTCGACGTCGTCCGTCGAAAGTCATGTGCGCCCAATTGCCCGTCTGCTTGCACTCGTCAGCTTTAGTCCGCACAATGCAGGGATAGAGTTCTTCCGCACTACAACTTAAAAAAACATCAGGGGGCGAAACTCGTGCGAATTCCAGTGAAAGCCGTCGGCGCTGCGACGGCGCTGTTGTTGAGCACGCCGGCCTTCGCCGGCTGGGAACCGGCGAAACCCGTCGAGATCGTCGTGGCGGCGGGCGCGGGCGGCGCCTCCGACCAGATGGCGCGGATGATGCAGGCCGCGATCCAGAAAAACAATCTGATGAAGCAGCCGGTGGTCGTTTCGCTCAAGGGCGGCGCCTCGGGCGCGGAAGCGCTGATGTACATGAAGTCCAGCGAGGGCGATCCAAACAAGGTGCTGATCGCCTATTCGCTGATCTACATGCTGCCGCTGTCGGCCAAGATCCCGTTCAACTGGCGCGAGCTGACTCCGGTTTCTGTGGTCGCGCTCGACCAGTTCGTGCTCTGGGACAACAGCGCCGGCCCCAAGACGGTGAAGGAATTCGTCGCGGCCGCCAAGGCGGCAAGCTCGCCGTTCAAGATGGGGGGCACAGGCTCCAAGCGCGAGGATCACGTGCTGACCGTGTTCCTCGAACAGAAGACCGGCGCGAAATTCTCCTATCTGCCCTACAAGTCCGGCGGCGAGGCCGCGACCCAGCTGGTCGGCAACCACACCGAGGCCAACGTCAACAATCCCTCCGAAAATCTCGAAGTCTGGCGCGCGGGCCAGGTGCGTCCGCTCTGCGTGTTCGACAAGGAACGCATCTCCTACACGACGAAGGTGACGGAGACGCAATCCTGGGCCGACATCCCGACCTGCAAGGAAGAGGGCGTCGACGTGCAGTATCTGATGCTGCGCGCGATGTTCCTGCCCGGCAAGGTGTCGCCAGACCAGCAGGCCTTCTATGTCGATCTGTTCCACAAGGTGACGCAGACCGCGGAATACAAGGAGTACATGGAAAAGCAGGCGCTGAAGCCGATCTTCCTCACCGGCAAGGACATGGTGAAGTTCCTCGAGGAGGACGATGCGCTGAACAAGTCGCTGATGACGGAAGCCGGTTTCGTCGCGAAGTAGATCTTTCGCCTCTCCCCGCATGCGGGGTAGAGGCTGGAATTCAAGCGCAGCTTGAATTCCAGGTGAGGGGGACTCTCCACGAGTCCAATTCTCACGGTCCCCGCGGAGACTCCCCCTCACCCCGACCCTCTCCCCGCAAGCGGGGAGAGGGAGAACAGAACGCACTCCGTCCCTAACAGCCCATGTCCCAAACCGATCTTGAAATCGTCGTCGACGATCCGACCGCGCCTGAAGACGATTCCCCCTCGGTCGTCTCGACCGGCTCGGTGGAGATCGTCGTCTGCCTGCTGCTGCTCGGGCTCGCGGTCACGCTCGGCTACGACAATTGGCGCACCGGCGCGTCCTGGGATGCGACCGGGCCCGAGCCCGGTTATTTCCCGTTCTATCTCTCGGTCATCCTCGGCGGCGGCAGCCTCTACGGCCTGATCGCGGCGCTCGTCTCGCATCGCGCGGCGCGCGAGACTTTCGTCACGCGCGCACAGGCCCGCCGCGTGATGGCGGTGTTCGTCCCGACGCTGCTGTTCTGCCTGGCAACGCAGTTCCTCGGCATTTATGTCGCAAGCTTCCTGCTGATCACGGGCTTCATGCGGCTCGTCGGCAGGATCGCGCTGTGGAAGTCGCTGCTCACCGCTATCGTGTTCACGGCGATCATGTTCGTCACTTTCGACATCGCCTTCGACGTCATCATGCCGAAGGGGCCGCTCGAAGCGGCCCTCGGCCGCTAGGCGGGCTGCGCGATGGAAGCTTTCGGTCTCCTGCTCCACGGCTTCGCCGTCCTGCTGACGTGGAAGACCCTGCTGCTGATGATGGTCGGGCTGGTGCTCGGTATCTTCGTCGGCGTGCTGCCGGGTCTCGGCGGTCCCAATGGTGTTGCGATCCTGCTGCCGCTCACCTTCACGATGGATCCGACCTCGGCGATCGTGATGCTGTCCTGCATCTATTGGGGCGCGCTGTTCGGCGGCGCGATCACCTCGATCCTGTTCAACATCCCGGGCGAAGCCTGGTCGGTAGCAACCACCTTCGACGGCTATCCGATGGCGCAACAGGGCCGGGCGGCGGAGGCGCTCACCGCGGCGTTCACCTCCTCCTTCATCGGCTCGCTGGTCGCGGTGCTCTTGATCACCTTCCTCGCGCCGATGATCTCGTCCTTCGCATTGAAGTTCGGCCCGCCCGAGTTCTTCGCGGTGTATCTGCTGACCTTCTGCTCCTTCGTCGGCCTCGGGCGCGAGGCCAAGCACAAGACGGTCATCTCGATGTCGCTGGGCCTGCTGCTCGCCGGCATCGGCATGGATACCGTGTCCGGCAGTCTCCGCATGACTTTCGGCTCGCCGGAGTTGCTCCGCGGCATCAACTTCCTGGTCGCCGTCATCGGCCTGTTCGGCATCAGCGAGATCCTGCTGACGATGGAGGAACGGCTGGCGCTGCGCGGACATGCGGCGGGCATTTCGCTCCGCGTCGTGCTCGGCGTCTGGAAGGACCTGCCGAAATATTGGGTGACGCTGCTGCGCTCCTCCTTCATCGGCTGCTGGCTCGGCATCACCCCGGGCGGCGCGATCGCGGCCTCCTTCATGGGCTACAACCTTGCCAAGCGCTTCGCCAAGGAGCCCGAAAGTTTTGGCAAGGGCCGCATCGAGGGCGTGTTCGCGCCGGAGACGGCGGCGCATGCCTCCGGCACCGCGGCGCTGCTGCCGATGCTGGCGCTCGGAATTCCCGGCTCCGGCACCGCGGCGATCCTGCTCGGCGGCCTGATGGTGTGGGGGCTCAATCCGGGGCCGCTGCTGTTCGTCGAGCACAAGGACTTCGTCTGGGGCCTGATCGCCTCGATGTATCTCGGCAACGTCGTCGGCCTCGTGCTGGTGCTGACGACGGTGCCGATCTTCGCCTCGATCCTGCGGGTGCCGTTTGCCGCCGTGGCGCCGATGATCGTGGTGTCCTGCGCGATCGGCGCCTATGCGATCCAGAACGCGATGTTCGACATCTGGCTGATGCTCGGCTTCGGCATCGTCGGCTACGTCTTCAAGAAGATCGGCATTCCCTTGGCGCCGTTCACCCTCGCGCTCGTGCTCGGCAACCGCGCCGAGGATGCCTTCCGCCTGTCGATGATTGGCTCCGGTGGGACCTTGAAGGTGTTCTGGTCGAACGGCCTGGTCGGCTCGATCACAACGCTGGCGATTCTGCTGCTGTTCTGGCCGGTGATCGACAGTTTGCTCGCACGTGTCGGATTGACGCATAAGACCAGGACGACATCGGCCTAGGACCGTAGGGCAATCTCTTTTGATTTCAATTGTTTAACGGAAAGGTAGCGTTGTGGTCCGGACACTACCGCAGCCTTGATTGTTTCTGAATGTTGCGGCTGCGGCACAGCTCTTTGGCGGCTCGCCACGTATATTGATCACAGCATTGTGCAAGAGGGAATTCTCCATGAAGCGGGTAGTGATTGGGATGGCGGCGGCGATGTCGCTGTTTGCGACGGGCGCGTTGGCCGCCGATCTCGCGGCAAGGCCCTATGTCAAGGCGCCTATCGTCGATCCGGTCTGGAGCTGGACCGGCTTCTATGTCGGCGCCAATGGCGGCTATAGCTGGGGCCGCTCGCGCACGGACGTTTCCTACTTCAATTCGGCCACGGGTGCAGCGATCGCGCCTCCGGCGGGATCCATCACGAGTGGCTCGTTCGACATGAACGGCGCTGTCGCCGGTGGCCAAGCCGGTTACAACTGGCAGAACGCGAATTGGGTGTACGGCATCGAAGGCGACCTGAACTGGTCCGACGAAAAGGGCCGCGCGACCTTCAATTGCGGCGGCGTCGCGCCTGCCGGCGGGCCCTGCCTTCCCGGCCTGACGTTCCTCCCACCGGGCGGTCTGACCGGCACCACTCTGACGGTCGATCAGCATCTTCAATGGTTCGGCACGCTTCGCGGTCGTATCGGCATCCTGGCGACCCCCAAGGTGCTGTTCTACGGCACCGGCGGTCTGGCGTTTGGCGAAATCAAGACCACGGGCACGATGACCGGCTTCACCCCCGCGGGTGTGGCGATCGCCTCGGTCGGCTCAAACTCGACGACGCGCGCCGGCTGGACCGTTGGTGCGGGTGTCGAAGGCAAGATCACGCAGAACTGGAGCGCCAAGCTCGAATATCTCTACATGGACCTCGGACGTTTCTCGTCCGGTCCGTTTACGCTGGCACCGGCCTCCACGATCAGCGCCAACGTCTCGTCGCGCTTCACCGACCACATCCTGCGCGCCGGCATCAATTATCAGTTCGGCGGCCCGGTGGTTGCCAAGTACTGAGATCAACAAAGGCGTCAACAACAAGCAAAGCCCGGCTCGCGCCGGGCTTTGTCGTTGGAGATGGTGCGCGTGAGGTTCACACCACCTTGGCGTCCCTGAGTCCTGCGATTTCGTCCGCGCCGAAGCCGAACTCCTTCAGCACCTCGTCGGTCTGCTCGCCGAATTCCGGTGGCCGCGCCACCATCCTGCTCGGCGTGCGCGACAGCGTCACGGGCTGGCCGACCAGGCGGATGTGCCGGCCCTCGTCGTTCGGCACGTCCTGTGCGATGCCGAGATGCCTGACCTGCGGATCCTCGAACATCTGGTCGATGGCATAGATGGGACCGCAGGGCACGCCGGCCTCGTTGAGTTCGCGGACCCAGGTCTCGGTCGACTTCGTCACCGTGCGCTTCTCGATCTCGGCGTTGAGCGCGTCACGGTTCTTGGAGCGGGCAGGGGCCGTCGCGTAGTCGGGGTCGGCATAGAGCTCCGGCGCGCCGATCGCCTGGGCGCAGCGCTCCCAGATCCGCCCGCCCGTGGTGGCGATGTTGATGTAGCCGTCCGAGGTCTTGAACACGCCGGTCGGGATGCTGGTCGGGTGGTTGTTGCCGGCCTGCCTGGCGACCTCCTTCTCCATCAGCCAACGCGCGGCCTGGAAGTCGAGCATGAAGATCTGGGCCTGCAGCAGCGAAGTCTGCACCCACTGGCCCTTGCCGGAGACCTCGCGTTCGAGCAACGCGGTGAGGATGCCCATGGCGCAGAACAAGCCGGCGGTGAGATCGGCGACGGGAATGCCAACCCGCATCGGGCCTTCGCCCGGCGCACCCGTGATCGACATCAGCCCGCCCATGCCTTGCGCGATCTGATCGAAGCCCGGCCGTTTGTGGTAGGGGCCGTCCTGGCCGAAACCGGAGATGCTGCCATAGACGATGCGCGGATTGAGCGCGGCGAGGCTGTCGTAGTCGATCCCAAGCTTCTTCTTCACGTCGGGGCGGAAATTCTCGACCACGACGTCGGCCTTGGCTGCGAGGCGCTTGAACACGGCGAGCCCGCGCTCGTCCTTCAGGTTCAGCGTCATCGCCCGCTTGTTGCGGTGCAAATTCTGGAAGTCGGAACCGCGCCGCGGCCCGCCCGGCTGCTCGCCGCCGGCATCCTCGGTCAGCGCGTCGATCTTGATCACGTTGGCGCCCCAATCCGCGAGCTGCCGCACGCAGGTGGGTCCGGAGCGGACGCGGGTCAGATCGAGCACGGTGAAGCGCGACAGGGCTTCCGAGGCATGCGGAAAGGGCATCTTGAAGGGCTCCGGGATGGATTGCGGGCCCACCTTAGTGCCGAAAGATCCAGCGACAAGCCCGGCCGGGCGCCGATGCCGCCTGCCGAAATGCCATGCCTGACACGCGGTGCCCGACGGATCAGCGTGAGAGGCGTTTCAATTCCGCGCGCGCCTGCTCGGCGAGGGGATCGTCGCCGTGGCGCGCAATGAAGAGCTCCAAGGCCTCCCGCGTTCCCTTCCGGCGGGCGGCTTCGTATTCCTCTGCCACAGCAACGGCAGGATCGCGGGCCATCGGCATGGAGGGCGCTCGGCCCGCCTTGTCGCCGTTCTGACCGCCATCCTTGTCGCTTTCGTCCGCATGGGCTTTCCCGACCATGACCGGCTGTTCTCCGATGGGTAGACGATCCAGCCCGGTGACGACCACAGCGAGGACGCCGATGAGACCGGCCGTGGAGCCAAGTTTCATAATTGTCCTCCAGAGACCATCAAATCACGCGAAATCGCGCATCCAGTGCTCGGCCCCGTATGATTACGGAGATATCCCACCCGGATGATGGAATTTGATGGCTAACGCGACATTATGGAAGGGGCCGCGCGCAGACGCCACGTCTTAAGCGAAACGTTTACCTCTGAAGCTAGAATCTCGCGTCTTCGCTCGAATCGCACGGTGGGTTGCTCCGGAGAGTCCATTGGCCACCTCTGTTTACGTCAGTGCCACCAACAACGCCGAGATCGACGGCCTGCTGTCCGGCTACAAGTGGTCCGGCGCGATCACCTACAGTTTTCCCGATGCTTCCAGCGACTACGTCAATCCCTATAGCGGCGGTTACAGCGAGCCGACCACCTCGGGCTTTGCCTCGGTGCCCAGCCAGATCCAGGCCGCGATCAACTATGCGATCGGATTGATCCTCGGCTACACCAACGCCGATATCCAGTATGCGGGCACGAACGGCGCCGACATCATGATCGCGCAGTCTCCTGCGGCCAATCCGACCGCCTACGCCTACTATCCCGGCAATTATGCGCCTGGCGGCGACATCTGGTTCGGCACTCAATACAATTTCTCGCTGGCCAAGCTCGGCAACTATTACTTCACCACCGCGCTGCACGAGCTCGGCCATGCCCTAGGCCTCAAGCACAGCCAGGAGGCTGGCGGCCCCGCCAACGTCGCGGTGCCGAGCGCGCATGACAGCAGCGAATACACCGTCATGAGCTATCGCAGCTATGTCGGCGCCTCCACCACGAGCGGCTATACCAACGAAGCGTACGGATATTCGCAGACCTACATGGCCAACGATATCCTCGCGCTCCAGACGATGTACGGCGCGGACTACACGACCCAGAGCAGCAACACCGTCTACACCTGGAATCCGACCACGGGGCAGCAGTTCATCAACGGCGTCGGGCAGCTCGCGCCGGGCGGCGGCGTCGGCGGCTCGGCCAACCGCATCTACGAGACCGTCTGGGACGGCGGTGGCGTCGATACCTACGACCTGTCGAACTACACCACGAACCTGAGCATCAACCTCAATCCCGGTGCCTCGTCGGTGTTCTCCACGGTGCAGCTGGCCTATCTCGGCAACGGCCACTATGCGTCGGGCAACGTCTACAACGCCTATCTCTACAACGGCGACGCGCGCTCCTATATCGACAACGCCAACGGCGGGTCCGGCAACGACACGATTCTGGGTAATGCCATTGCCAACACGCTGAACGGCGGCGGCGGCAACGACACGATCACCGGCGGTGCGGGAAGCGACACCATCGTGGGCGGCGCTGGCACGGACACGGCAGTGTATTCGGGCAGCCAGGCCAATTACACTGTTTCCTACAACGCGACGACGCAGACGTTCACGATCGCCGATCAGCGTTCCGGCTCGCCCGACGGCACCGACACCGCCGCTGGTGTCGAGTACTTCCAATTTGCCGACGGTACGGTCGCAAGCTACAGCCTGGTGACAGCCGTGATCGAGGCGTTCGGATCGACGCGCCTGGTTCTCTCCGGCGGAAACTACCACCTCGAGAGCATCGCGTCAGGCACCGGGCCGACCCTGAAGTACGCGAGCTCTGCGGTGATCGCAGCGAACTGGGGCACTTGGTCGGTGATCGGCGCCGAGCAGGTATCGGGCGGCGGCTACGACGTGGTCTGGAAGGACTTGGCAAGCGGGCAATATTCCGTGTGGAGCACGGACAGCAACGGCAACTTCCTGACCACGCTCGGCTCGGCGACCCAGATGGGAGGAACCGATCCAGCCCTGAAGGCGCTCGAGCCGACGCTGCAGCAAGATCTGAACGGCGACGGTACGATCGGCCTCCCTGCTGCCGTCAGCACCACCATCGAGGCGCTGGGATCGACGCGCCTGGCTCTCTCCGGCGGCAACTATCATCTCAAGAGTATCGCGACAGGCACCGGGCCGACCCTGAAGTATGCGGGCTCTGCGGTGATCGCAGCGAACTGGGGTACCTGGTCGGTGATTGGCGCCGAGCAGGTATCGGGCGGCGGCTACGACGTGGTCTGGAAGGACTCGGCAAGCGGGCAATATTCCGTGTGGGGCACGGACAGCAACGGCAACTTCCTGACCACGCTCGGCTCGGCGACCCAAATGGTAGGAACCGATCCAGCCCTGAAGGCGCTCGAGCCGACGCTGCAACAAGATCTGAACGGCGACGGTACGATCGGCCTCCCTGCTGCCGTCAGCACCACCATCGAAGCGCTGGGATCGACGCGCCTGGTTCTATCCGGAGGCAACTATCATCTCGAGAGCATCGCGGCAGGCACCGGGCCGACCCTGAAGTATGCGGGCTCTGCGGTGATTGCAGCGAACTGGGGCACCTGGTCGGTGATTGGCGCCGAGAAAGTGTCAGGTGGCGGCTACGATGTGGTCTGGAAGAACTCGGCGAACGCCCACTACTCGGTCTGGAGCACCGATGCCAACGGCAACTTCCTGACCACCCTTGCGGCAGCCCCGGAGGTGCTCGGGTCCGATCCATCTCTGAAAGCGCTGGAGCCAACGCTGCAGCAGGATCTCAATGGCGACGGCACCGTCGGCGCTGCGCCGCTCGCGACAGCGAGCTCGGGCGATAGCCTCTTTGGCCGTCTCGTCGGAGCCGCCTGACCCAATGCCCGCGCCAGCCGATCCGCAGACCACGCCAGAGCAGTGGACTCAATTGCCGGAAAGCCACGACACAGCCGTCCTCGACGTTCTGGCCGATTTTCTACACAGCTCGCACGGTCCCGGTTTCCTGCTGAGCTGATGGTGTGGGTCTCGTCGTGTCGCTTACCTGAAGCTCTGTCGAATATCGGGTTTCGACGATGCCTCCGCGCCAGGCGCTGGAGTTCAGGCTTTCGACAATTCCGTATCCGCCCGCATTGATCACAAGTAGATGCACAAAAGACTCCGGCAAAGACTGCCGCTACCGAACCTCAAGCATGCTGAGCATGCTGTGCTTGCTGTTGCCAACGAGCCCGGACATCGGCACTTCGCGTGATATTGTGCTGCCGGAAGCAAACTGGGTGGTGAGGCGTGACGGGACGAAATCGGCACCGTCTCAATCGTCGAATAATGCCCGTGTTTTGCCCGACGAGTCAAATCGCTTCGTAAAATCCGCAAGATTTCGGCGCGGGAGCTAAGTCATTGACAAAGCTGCATCAGTCTACTTTGCATGGGGTTGTTTTCGCGTTTTTTGTGAGATCGGCCTCGGACATGACGATTTGCGCGTGGGTGAAATGCCGGGAGTCGTCGCCCAGAGAGGGCAATTGCTTGGCGGGAAGGACGCGGCTTGACCGACAAGCAGATTGACGTGCCGGGAACGGCCGACGGCGCGAGCAGATCCGGCGTCGGCCGCGCCGGCCGTCTCTTGCAGGGATGGTCAGCGAACCTGGTCCAGATGGCGCTGGGATTGTCGCAGCAGCTTCTGCTCATCCCTGCCTTCCTGCACGTCTGGACCGGCGACACGCTCGCGGCCTGGCTGGCGATCTATGCGGCGGGCAGTCTCGTCGTCGTCGCGGACGCCGGATTGCAGCTTCGCGCGATCAACCGCTTTCTCGCCTTCAAGTCCTGCGCCGATTGCGACGGCCGCACGGCGAACTTCTATTCGGCCCTGCTGCGAATCTATTTCGCCATCATCGCGGTCCTCGGTGTCCTGTTGAGCGTGGCCGTGGTTCTGGCACCGCCGTCGGTAGTACTCGGCTTTCACGCGACATCGACATTCGATGCCGCGATGCTGGTGATGGTCCTGGGCATGCTTCTGACCTTGCCCGCCAACCTCGTCTCCGGCCTCTATCGGGTGCGCGGCCGCTATGGCCGGACGGTCTGGCTGCAGAACGCCGCGCTGCTGCTTGGACAGATCGCCCAGCTTGCGGCGCTCGCCTCGTACGGCAGCCTGCTTGCGGTTGCGATTGCCTTCGTGTCGATGCAGCTTCTGTTCGCGGTCGCGCTCGCCGTGTTCGATGCGCCGCGACTGTTTCCGTTCCTGCGCCGTGCCGGCAAGCCGCCGCTGGTGCCGCCATCCCTGCGCTGGAGCGTCGGGCAGCTGGGCCGTGCGATGCCTTTCGCGGTCGCCAACATCACCGAGCTTGCGCTCGTCAACGTCCCGGTGCTGCTCGTCTCGGCCCTGGTCACGAACCGCGTCGCGGTCGCGCAGTGGGGCCTGACCCGCGTGATCGCGAGCCTGGTGCGCGGCCTGTGCCTTCAGGTAGCGCTGCCGCTCGCCGCCGAACTCGGCCATGACCACGCGGTCGGCGACAAGGATCGGCTGCGCCGGCTCTATGCCCATGGTTCGGTGTTCGTGACCGGACTTGCCTGCCTGATCGTCGCGGGCCTGCTGCCGTTCTGGCCCGACTTCTTCGCGTTATGGACTCATGGCAGCATCCCCTATGACGCGCCACTCACCGTGACGCTGCTGCTGGGCTCGGCGGCCGTCGCGCCGTCGCTGTTGGCGCTGGCCTTTGCCAATCACAGCAATCGCGGCGACCTCCTGATCCGGACCAAAGGCCTTCAGCTCGTGGTCTTCCTGGCGCTGTCCTTCGTCCTGATTCCGCGGTTGGGGCCGCTGGGGGCCGCGCTTGCCGTGGTGGCAAGCGATACCCTCGTCCAGTTCGGGCTGCTCGGGCTGATGGTCATGCGCCAGACCCTGCATCATCCGTTCAGGCACATCGCGTTCCTAATGGTCATGGCCGTCGGCATCGTGGCGTCGGGATGGCTGATCGGGCAGGCGATCATCCTGTTCGTGCCGGGAAGCGGCCTCGTGCACTTCATCTTGGAATGCGCGATCTGGCTGCTCGCGGTCGGCGGGCTTGCGAGCCCGCTGTTGAACGCAACTCTGCGCGAGCGCTTGCGGGCGCTGATTCCGGCCTAGCTGCTGCTGTTCAACGCGCCGTCAATGCCAGACGGTGCTTCAACCGTTCGAGGTGACGGGCGAACTGCTGGTGGCCGACTTCGGTTTCCGCAGCAAATTGCGCGAGCCTGACATGACCGGCCGCGCGCAGCCGCTCGCGCGTTCCGTCGGTGCGGAGCGTGACGATCGCATCCGCAAGGGAGCGCGGATCGTCATAGTCGAACAGGAGCGCGGCATCGCCGGCCTGGGTCTTGAACGCCTCGGGATAGATCACCGGCGTGCCGACCGCCCAGGCTTCCAGAGGTGGAAGATTGGTCGGGCCGAAATAGCTCGGCATCACCAGCGCCGCGGCGCCGCGGTAGAGCGCGCCGAGCTCGGCGGACTCGACGAAGCCGATAATGGAGATCTGACTCGACAACCCGTAGCTGCGGATCGCTGCATCGATCTTGTCGCGGCCGCCGCGATCCGATCCGCACAGCACCAGCCGCTCCGTGATCCCCCGCTCGCGCAAGCCTGCGAGCGCAGCGAGCAGCGTCATGTGATTCTTGTGCGGCCAGAATTGTGCCGGATAGAACAGATATCCGGGCTCGAGCCGATATCTCGCCAGCACCGCCGCATCGTCAGAGGCGTCGGGCGTGGATTGGCTGACATAGGTGGAGGGCGAGAACGGGATGCATACCGCACGCTCGCGCTCCATGGCATAACGGCGGCAGAGGTCGTCGACCAGCTCCGGCGCATTGACGATCACGACAGCGGCCTTGGTGCTCGCGAGGCCGAACAGGATCTCGCGGCGCTCGAATTCTCCGAACGTCCTGACCTCCGGAAACTCCGGCGCGTCGCGATGGCAGCCGTCGAAGATCGTGATGATGAAGGGCAGCTCATAGAGCAGGAGGTGCCGCTTCGAGGTCGAGGTGAAGTGCACGACGTCGATGCCGTCGCGGATCAGTGCGCGCTCGAAGGTCGATTTCAGCTTCAGCGCGATCTGGACGAGATCGAACGGCCGGCAATATTTGAGGAACAGGAAGATATGGTCGAGCGGGCCGAACTTGAGGAGGCGGGCTGTGACACCGAACTCCTTCAGGATGTCCAGCGTCTTCGGGTAGGGCGAGTACACCACGATCTCGTTGCCCGAACCGGCCGCCCAGTCGCGCAGCCAGAGCAGGTCGTTGAGGGGCTGCTGGAAGCCGCCGCCGACCTCGAGCGCTTGTTCCAGCATCACGGCGAGCCGCAGAGGTCTCACGGCGTGACGCTCTTTCTGGCGACCGCATGGGCTGCCCAGTTCTTCGAGTTCGGCGCGTCCTGCGTCAGCCATGCGGCGTGGGCTGCGGGCTGGAAGCCGCTCGCGACGAGCGCGGCGTCGATCTCGAACGGAAACCAGTAGCGCATGTGGTGCGCTTCGTCGACGCGCCGGATCGTGGCGCTATCCATGTCCTCGCAGAACAGCGTGTAGTTCACGGTGACGGTCGCGGCCCGTTCGTCATGATCGGATTGCGCAATGCGGGTGAGGCGCAGCGGTTTTTGCTCGATCACCTTGACGCGCGTCTCGACGCCCTGCGCCAGCACGGCGCCGCCGTACCAATAGTCGAAGAAGAACACGCCGCCCGGTTTCAGTGCTGCATGGGCCGTGCGGAACATGGCCGTCAGCGCATCGCGGCTGGTCTGATAGCTCGCGACGTGGAAAAGCGACACCACCGCGTCGAAGTCGCGCTCGGGACCTGCTTCCCGGGCATCGCCTTGCCGGAACGGAATCGACAGCCCGGTCTGCTCGGCGCGTGCTTGGGCGCGCGCGATCATCTCGTGGCTGAGATCGATGCCGGCAACGTCCCACCCCCGGCGAGCGAAGGCGAGCGCATGCAGGCCGGTGCCGCAGCCGAGATCGAGCAGCTTGCCCGGGGAGACGCCGTGGTCGCGCAGCCGCGCTTCGACGAACGCCGTCTCCTCCGCGTAATCCTTGTCCCGATAGAGAAGATCGTACCAGGGCGCGTAGTCGGCGAATACCGTCACGCCAGGATCTCCTTGAGCGCCACAGCCGAGCGCGCGATCTCGTCGTCAGTCAGGGCAAGCCCGCTCGGCAGGTAGAAACCGCGCCGGGCGATGTATTCCGCGTTGGGGTGGCTTTCGTCGATCATCAGGCCCATCCGGCGCAGCACCGGCTGCTCGTGCATGCACCAGAAGAACGGCCGCGTCCCGATGCCCTTTTCGCCGAGGCGCCGCATCGCCTCCCTGGCGTCGAACGGCACGTCTTCGTTCAGCACGACGCCGTAGACCCAATAGATGTTGTCGGCATAACCCGTGCGGGCGACCGGGCGGCGGATCTGGTTGAGCCCTGCGAGATGTTCGTCGTAGAGCCGGCCGATCCGGCGCTTGATCTCGACCGTGCGCGGCAGGCGCTCGACCTGGGCGACGCCAAGAGCGGCCTGCAGGTTGGTCATGCGCGCGTTCCAGCCGAGCTCCTCGTGGACGAAGCGTTGTTGCGGCTGGAAGCAGAGATTGCGGTAGGATTGCAGCCGATCGGCGAGCGCATCGTCGTCGGTGAGGATCATGCCGCCTTCACCGGTCGTGACGTGCTTGTTGGGGTAGAAGCTGAAGGTCGAGACGTCGCCGAAGCTGCCGCAAGGCGCGCCGCGATAGGTCTGGCCGTGCATCTCGGCGGCGTCCTCGATCACCTTCAGGTCGTGCTTGCGGGCGAGTGCCAGGATCGGATCGAGATCGACCGGCAGGCCGTAGATGTGGACCAGCATGATCGCGCGCGTGCGCGGCGTGATCGCGGCTTCCACGCCCTCCGCCGTCATGTTCCAGGTCGCGGGATCGCAATCGACTCCAACCGGCACGAGGCCCGCCCGCACCAGGGCGGCGGCGCAGCTGATGATCGTGAAGGTCGGTATGACGACCTCGGAGCCCTTCTCGAGCCCGAGCGCATGGACCGCGATGTCGAGCGCGACCGAGCCGTTGGTGACGGCAATGCCGTGCCGCCGACCGGCGACCGCGGCCATCGACTGCTCGAAGCGCTTGATGAACGGTCCCTCCGACGAGATCCACCCGGTCCGGATGCATTCGGCGAGGTAATCGGCCTCGTTGGCGTCGAGCAGCGGCGTATTGACGGGAATGAAAGGTGCGGTCACAGGCCCGGACCCTTGATCCGGATTTCTGAAGGCGATGCTTCGGGGAATCGGGTCTTGTCGTTCTCGCCGGAATAGGGACCTTGCTTCACCTCGAACATCTCGAGCGGTTCGAGCACGTGGAAGCCGTGAGCACCGCTGCACAAGAGGATGATGTCGCCGGCACCAAGCACGCGGCTTTCGAGATACTCTTCTTCGACCGTGTAGAAGTCGACCTGGAGCTTGCCCTTCTGGATCAGGAGAACCTCCTGGGTGTAGTGCACCTCCCGCGTCACCTTGTTGTGGCGATGAGGCTCGATGGTCTTGCCTTGCGGATGGCTCATGAAGGCGAGCTGTTGCGACAGCTCCGGAGTCGAAAAGAAATGGATGCCGGGCTCGCGAAACGAGGCCCGCACGATGATCGCGTAGAGCTGGTCGCCGAATCGAACATGCTCGACGTGTTGCATCGGGGGCCTCGGAAAAATCGCTGCAATTAGAGTGGGATAGCTATCTTGCTGTGCACTTTGGCCATTTTGGCAGGGACCGTCAAGGGCGCGGGGAATGTGACGATTGCTGCGCCCCGCCGACCGGAATTCAGCCGACGTGGGCGAGGATCTCCTCGACACGCCGGCGGAAGGTGTGGGTGGCCAACGTCCTGGCCTGTCCCGCCTCGGCAATGGACTGGCGCGCCGGCGCGTCGGCGAGATACCGATCGATCATTGCGATGCAGTCCTCGACGTTGCGCCAGGCGACGACTTCGCGCGCGGGGGCGAACAGCGTGTCGAGATTGTCCTTGAAGTCGGTGAGCAGGAATGCGCCGACGCCGGTTGCTTCGAACAAACGCGCATTGCCGGCTTCGCGGCCGGCCATGTCGATGTGCGAATTGAGGGTGATGCGCGAGGCGCGAAGAGCCTGATACATCTCCACTCCCCACACCTCGCCCTGATAACAGCGGTGCAGCGGCGAAGTGGCGGGAAGGGAGTGCAGGCCGCTGCCGAACAATTTGAGATCGTAGCGCCGCGCCACCGCTTCGAGCTGCGCCACGCGAAGCTGGTGATCCGCCGACACAGCCCCGACGAAAGTGACATCGAATTCTTGTGCGGGCGACGGAGGCAGAGCGTCGAGAATGCCTGGCTCGAAGGCGAGATGGACGACTTCGGCGCGTGCTCCGTGGGTCCGGAAGAAGTCCACCACCGCAGCCATCTGCGAGATCATGAGGTCATAGACAGACCAGTCCTCGCCGCGCGACGGCGAGATGCCGATCTGGCCGATCAGGACCGGGCGGCCGATCCCTTTGATCCGGCGCGCCAGGCGCGTGTCGACGTGAAACAGATCCTGGTTGAGGACAAGATCTGGCTTGAAGTCCTCGATCTGCGCCAGCAGGATCTTTTCCGCTTCGGCATCAAGGCGCGGGCTGAGGCCGACCTTGCGCGCGAGCGGCCGCAGCACCGGCTTGAAGGGGGCGACCGCGCGTTGCAGCCAGCCGGGAACGGCATCGCGCGCGGCGGGCGTGCCGGGCGGCGGTGGCTCGGTGACGGCAAGGCCGTGCTCGCGCGCCCAGGCCGCCCGCATCCAGGGATTGTTGACGTGGATGTCGGCGGCGACGTGCCCAAGGGCGGTGAAATTGCGCGAGTAGAAGTCGGCAACGCCGAACAGGCTGGCGTTCCGCGCTGCCATCTGCGCCGCGTAAGGCTCGTTCTCGAGGCCGGGCGTGCGCCGGTAGAGCCAGGAAAGGAAGCGCGGATAGTCGGCGTTGAGAATCAGGATGCGCACGGCGTCACGGCCTCGGTTCGAGCAGGCTGCGGGGCATCAAGTACCAGAGCAGGAACAGCAGGGCGGTGCCATGGGTGAGCATGGCGACCGAGAGCGGGACGTTGAGCAGGACGTGCGGCAGCACTCCGGCGGACATCAGGACGAATCGGGGCGGCAGGCCTGCGGAGGCGCGGTTGCCGAGCGCCAGCACGAGGCCTGCCGCGAGTGCGGTCAGCGGTGCCAGCCAGGGGCCGACGGACGCGATACCTTCCGTCGCAAACAGCGAGGCGTTCAGATTGCCGAGTTCGTAGGTGTTCTGCATCACCACCGCGAGCGGCTCCCCGTAGGGACAATGCATCAGCGGCTTGAGGACGGAGATCTGGCAGAACCAGGTCAGCGGATGGCTCGCGAAGAAATGATTGTAGATGTCGAGCGCACCCGACGGGGTGGCGATCATCCGGATGTTGACGATGTCGAAATACTTGCCGGGAATGCTACCCAGATTTGGCTCAGTGAACCAGATCACCACCAGCCCGACCAGCATCGGACCGAAAATCGAGACGATGGCCGCTGGTCTCGCCTCCAGAAGCCGCGATAGCATGGCCAGCGCGATCAACCAGGCCGGGGTGAAGAACGCGAATTTCGTCAGCGTGATGGGATAGAAGAGCAGGAGCAGGACCAGCACCAGGACGGCGCGCCAGCGATAGCCGAGCAGCCAGTAGCAGGCGAAGGCGAACGGCAGCAGCGTGCTGGAAATCCAACCGATCAGATATCGCAGCGGTCCCGGAAATTCGAGGGTGTCACGGTAGTCATAGATGTTCGAGATCGAAACCAGCCGGAAATTGTAGGTCGCGCCCGCTGCGATCGCGGCCACAGAGATTGCAAGGATGAGAGTGAGCAGACGCTCGAACCGAGCATCTGACAGCGTCACGAATGGCCGCAGCGGCGCTCTGACAAACAGCATGGGCATCAGGAAAAGCAGCAGCGCCAAGGCCGCCGACACTCCGGCGAGCAATCGCGGGTAGCTGTATGCGGAGAAGACGTCGATCCACAGGAAACCCAGGATCATCGTGTAGAAATAAAACCCGACGAAATAGCCGAAGCAGAAGCGGGCAGAGACGAACAGCAGCGAGAAGATGGAGAAGCCGGTCGCAACGATGACCGCGATCCACAAACGCCTGGGGTTGAAGTCGATGGAGAGCTGGAAGGTCGCGACCTCGATCAGCGACAGGCAGGTGACGGCACTGTGCAGCAGCACCAGGGTCGTCAACCCGGCTTTCGAGTCCAGGTAGGCGCGCAAATCGCTGATGATGCCGGGCGGTGCGCTCATTGCCGAAGCTCGCTGCGGACACTGACGGTTGCGAGCAGGTCAGGCGATGTCGAGCGAATGCTTGAAGTAGGCGATCGTCTCCTTCAGGCCGTCCTCGAGTGCGACCTTCGGCTCCCAGTTCAGCACCGCCTTTGCCTTGGCGAGGTCGGGCTGGCGCTGACGCGGGTCGTCCTGCGGCAGCGGCTTGAACTCCAGTTTGGAGCGCGAGCCGGTGAGCTTGATGACCTTCTCGGCGAGTTCGCGGATGGTGAACTCGGAATTGTTGCCGAGATTGATCGGGCCGGTGACGTCCTCTGCAGTCACCATCAACCGCATGATGGCTTCGACGAGGTCGTCCACATAGCAGAACGAGCGAGTCTGACCGCCGTCGCCGAACACTGTGATCGGATCGCCCTTGAGCGCCTGGACGATGAAGGACGACACCACGCGACCGTCATTTGGCTGCATGCGCGGGCCGTAGGTATTGAAGATGCGCGCAACCTTGATCGGCAGGCCGTGCTGACGCCAATAGTCGAAGAACAGCGTCTCGGCGCAGCGCTTGCCCTCGTCGTAGCAGGAACGGACGCCGATCGGGTTGACGTTGCCCCAGTAATCCTCGGTCTGCGGATGGATCAGCGGATCGCCATAGACCTCGCTGGTCGAAGCCTGGAAGATGCGCGCCTTGAGCCGCTTGGCGAGCCCCAGCATGTTGATGGCGCCGTGCACCGAGGTCTTGGTGGTCTGCACGGGATCGCGCTGGTAGTGGATCGGTGAGGCCGGGCAGGCCAAGTTGAAGATCGCGTCGACCTCGATGTAGAGCGGGAAGGTGACGTCGTGCCGGACAGCCTCGAACAGCGGATTCGCGATCAGATGGGCGATGTTGCGCCGGCTGCCGGTGAAATAATTGTCTGCGGACACCACCTCGGCCCCGCCGTCCAGCAGTCGCTCGCAGAGGTGCGATCCGATAAAACCGGCGCCCCCGGTCACGAGGATGCGGCTGTTCCTGTAGTTTTCAAACGGCATGGTCGGTTCCAGCGGGGTCTTGGGAGGGGCTCGTCCGGATGGGCCGGCAGAGTGGTATCGGCTACGGGCGGAAACGCCAATAGCTTTGCATCTGGGTAACAAAATACCTATAGATCTTTGAGGGCTTCGCGGCCGAAGATTTTCCAGGTCCCGCCACTTCGTATAGAAGCCGTCTGAAATACGCGGGAAGCGTGCCCCCGCTCGGAGCAGGTGAATGAAAGTCGTAATTCTTGCGGGAGGCCTGGGCACCCGAATCGCGGAAGAAACCAGCACGCGGCCGAAGCCGATGGTGGAGATCGGCGGACGCCCCATTCTTTGGCACATCATGAAGATCTACAGCCATTACGGCTTCAACGACTTCGTGATCTGCCTTGGCTACAAGGGCTACATGATCAAGGAGTACTTCGCGAATTACTTCCTGCACATGTCCGACGTGACGTTCCATCTCGCCGAGAACCGGATGGAAGTGCATCGCGAGACCGCCGAACCATGGCGGGTCACGCTGGTGGATACCGGAGAAGACACCCAGACCGGTGGCCGGCTGAAGCGCGTGCTGCCCTACGTCAAAGACGACTCCTTTTTTGCGCTTACCTATGGTGACGGCGTCGCTGACATCGACCTCGGTGCCGAGATCGCCTTCCACAAGGCGCATGGGCGCCGCGCCACCGTCTCGGTGGTGCGGCCTGCCAAGCGCTTCGGTGCGGTCGCGATCGAGGGCGATCGGGTCGTCAATTTCGAGGAGAAGCCGAATGACGACGGCGGGTGGATCAACGGCGGCTTCTTCCTGCTGTCGCCATCGGTCGGCGAACTGATCGCAGGCGACAACACGATCTGGGAGCGCGAGCCGATGGAGCAACTCGTGCGCGGCGACGATCTGCGCGCCTATGTGCATCACGGCTTCTGGCACCCGATGGACTCGCTGCGCGATCGTAACTTCCTCGAGGGTGAGTGGGCCGGCAATCGCGCCAAATGGAGGGTCTGGTGACGGATCCGGCATTCTGGCGCCGCAAGAAGGTCTTTCTCACCGGCCATACCGGCTTCAAGGGAGCGTGGGCATCGCTACTGCTGCGCCGTCTCGGGGCTGACGTCTACGGCTATGCGCTGCCGCCGACACACCAATCCGCGCTGTTCGTTACGGCGCGCATTGCCGAAGACATCAAGCATCGCCTCGCCGATATTCGCGATCTCCAAACCTTGCGTGCTGCGATGGCGGAGGCCGAGCCCGACATCGTCATCCACATGGCGGCGCAAGCGCTGGTGAGGCCCTCTTATGAGGAGCCGGTCGAGACATTTGCGACCAATGTGATGGGGACGGTGCATGTGCTGGAAGCCGCACGGCATCTGCGTTCGGTGCGGGTGATCCTGAACGTCACCAGCGACAAGTGCTACGAGAATAACGGCATGGGTGTCGCCTTCCGAGAGGGCGACCGTCTCGGCGGCGACGATCCCTACAGCAACAGCAAGGCGTGTGCCGAGCTCGTCACGCATTCCTATCGCCACAGTTTCTTCAACGCCAACGATGCGGCGCGCGTCGCGACCGCGCGCGCCGGCAACGTGTTCGGCGGCGGCGACTGGGCGCGCGATCGCCTGGTGCCGGATGCGATGCAGGCGTTTCTCGCCGGTGAAGCGCTGCGTATCCGCAATCCCAGTTCGGTGCGCCCCTGGCAGCACGCGCTCGACCCGGTGCGGGGTTATCTCTCGCTGGTCGAGCGGCTGGCGAGCGATGAACGTTTCGTCGGCGGCTGGAATTTCGGACCGGATACAGCAAGCGAGGTGCCGGTGGGGACGGTGGTCGATCATCTGATCGCGCTGTGGGGCGACGGCGCGCGATGGATGGCAGACGCCGGCCCGCATCCGCACGAAGCCGCCTATCTCAGGCTTGACTGCGCGAAGGCGCGGAGCGAGCTCGGCTGGGCGCCGCGACTCGATCTGGCGCAGGGCCTTCGCCTGACCGTCGAGTGGTACAAGGCGCTGCGCGAAGGGCGGGACCTGCGCAGGTTCTCGCTCGATCAGCTCGATCAGGTCGCTGGTACCGCGCAAGCTTGATCAGACCGGCAGATCGAGGATCTCGGCAATGCGATCCTCTGCCGACATCGCGTGCGTCAGATGCTCGCCCGACAACACCGCCAGATAGGATTTGAGCAGGACCACGAGCACGAGGATGGCGCGCTCGACGTCGGGCGAAAGGCCGGTTCGACCGAAGGCGGCCTCTTGCAGGAACGGCCGGTTCTCCATAAAGGTTAGCCAATAGAGGTAGTCGTAGCCGGCGATGCCGCGGAATGCATCTTCCCAGTCAATGATGCGCCGCGCGGCACCCAGGAGCATGATGTTCTTCGGCCCGAAATCGCCGTGACAGAGTGCCTCGGGCAAGTCCGGAAGACGGTCGCCGAGCAGCGCGATCAGCCGGCGCGTCTCCGCTGCGACGGACTGCTTCAGCAGGCCGCGGTCCGACAGCGTCTGCACTGCCTTGGCGGCGGAAGCCAAATAGTGTTCGAACGAGGCAAGCCCATCGGGCCGCCAGTCCTTGAGCCGCTGACTGCACGCCTCTGCCATCGCGGCGGCATCGGCGGGGTTCAATGGGCCCGTCAGCGGGGTGAGCGCGGGCATCATGAGGGAGAGCCGTGCAGCTCCATCTGCGAGCGGGATCTCGAAACGATCGAGCACGATCGTGTCGCCATAGAGTTGCTTGAGGATGTCGGCTTCCTTGGCGAGGTTGACCCGCGCGCTCGCACCGGGCAGATGCGTCTTCAGAAAGCGCTTTTCGCCGGAGATATCCACATCGTAGCAGGCGCCGAGCGTGCCGCCGGGCGCCGGCATGACAACGGCGTTGCGGTCTAGGGATTGCAGATACTGCCGCAGCTCGGGCAGGAGGCGCGCGCGATCGGCGGCCATGTTGGGGCGATCGTCGGCTTCGAAGAACGCGATCTTACTCAGCACGATAGAGCGGGCTCAGATAGTCGATCCGATCGTAGCCGAAATGATGCGCGAGCGCCGCGGTGCCCTGCGCGATCTGCCTGCGCTCCTCGTCCGAGAGCTCCTCGATGACAGCCTTGTTGTAGTCCTTGGTGCTCTTCAGTACGGTTCCCCAAGGGGCGATGGAGTCCTTGATCTCGACGCCGTTCCAGCTCGGATAGAGCATTGCGTCGGCGAAGGGCACGCCGATGAATTCGGCCGCTTCGGTCATGAACTTGCGCTTGTCCGCAACGAGGTCCTCGTACCGGAAGATTCGCACGTTCTCCGGATACATCCTGGCGAACATCTCGACCGTCGAGTGGTAGATGTTCCAGGTGATCAGGTATTTGGTCAAAGGCTGCGGGAACGGCCGACGCTTGGTGTCGCGGTAGGCCGAGAACGGATTGCGCACGATGTGCAGGATACGGATGTTCGGAAAGTCGCGCACCATTCGATCTGCATCGATCCCGATGGCGGGCGAGTAGCCGACATGGACCATGCCCGGGCGCGGCCTGGTGTAGTAGTTCTCCCAGGCCGTGAAGGTCGCGCGAAAGAAGGCCTCGATCACCTGGCGACGGAAGATTGGCGGCTGGCCGAGGATCCGGGCGAACTCGGCGACGCGCTTCTTCTCGTCCATCACGCAGTCCGCATCGCGGAACTTCGAGCCGTTGCGCTTGCGCAGGAAGGTCTTCAACTCCTCGTCGATCATCTGCTCGTAGAGCTCGATCGCCGTCAGCCCTTCCGGGAATTCGGGGTAACGGTACTGGACGCGTTCGACGGAGGCAAGGAAGTCGTTGAAGTTCCGGTTTCCGAGCTGAGACTCGAAGGGGTAGACGAGCAGGTCGGGATGGCCGTCGAAGTGGCGATGGGTGACATTTCCACCGTGTTCGAAGCCTGCGGAAACCATGGCCAGCCTGAAATCGCTCATGCATCTACCCCTGTATCGTCAAACCCGATCCTAGCCCCCGTTTAGCTGCGTGGGCCGGATAATCAAGTTCGGATCGGTCCCATGGGTCTGGAGCGCGGCTCCTGGTCGACGGACCTTCCGCAACGGGACATTGACGGGCTCCGGTGGCTGATCTACCCGGGGCGCATGCGTATTTTCGTGACTGGCGCGAGCGGTTTTCTGGGATCCTATCTCGTTGCTGACCTCGTGGCACGGGGGCACGAGGTGGCCGTCCTGCTGCGGCCGCCAGGCGCCGCCTGGCGCCTCAGGGAGGTCCAAGACCGTCTGCAGGTGATTCCCGGCGCTCTGGAGCATCTGGACGGGCTGCGCGGGGCGGTGACAGCCTTCGCCCCGGACGCGGTCGTGCACATGGCCTGGCGCGGCGTCGCCGGCAGCGATCGCAACAGCCCGGTCCAGGCCGCCAACGTGGCCGACACGGTGGGCCTCGCCGAACTCGCGGCCGAGGCCGGCGCCAGGATCTTCGTCGGGGCCGGATCGCAGGCGGAGTACGGCCCCTATGATCGCGCGATCCGGGAGGACGACGTGCCACGGCCGACGACGTTGTACGGCATGGCCAAGCTCGCGGCCGGATCGATGGCGATGCGTCTGTGCGAGGAGCGCGGTTTGCGTGCCGCCTGGCTCAGGATTTTCTCGACCTACGGTCCGAAGGATGCCGATCACTGGCTGATTCCGAGCACGATCCGGAACTTGCGCTCCGGAGACCATATGGCGCTGACGCCCTGCGAGCAGCGCTGGGGATTTCTGCACGCGCGAGATGCCGCGAGCGCTTTCCGGCTGGCGATCACGCATGAAGCGGCGAGCGGCATCTTCAATGTCGGTAGCGCCGACGCCCCGCCGTTGCGCGAGACGGTGACGCGGCTGCGCGATCTCGTAGACCCCGGCGGCGCTCTCGGCTTCGGCGAGTTGGCGTATCGGCCCGATCAGGTTATGGTGCTGGCTGCGGACGTTTCGCGCATGCTTGCCTTGGGCTGGAAGCCCGAAGTGCCGTTGGATGATGGACTACGCGAGACGGTAGAGTGGCATGACGCGACCAAATCTTCCTGAGCCGAAAGAATTCGCGCGACGGATTCGTGCGCACGCCTTGCGCATGGTGCATGCCGCGAAGGCCTCCCACATCGGCGGCTGCCTCTCGATGGCGGACATCCTGGCAGTACTCTACACGCGGATCCTGCGCGTCGATCCTGCGGAGCCGCAAAGCCCGAGCCGCGATCGTTTCGTGCTCAGCAAGGGCCACGCCACGGCGATCATGTACGCAACGCTTGCCGAATGCGGTTTCTTTTCCCTCACCGAGCTCGAGACTTATTGCCGCGACGGTTCGATCTTTACCGGGCATGTCAGCCACGCCGTGCCCGGCGTAGAGGTTTCGACGGGCTCGCTCGGCCATGGCCTGCCGATCGCGATCGGCATGGCGCTCGCGGCGCGCTCAGCAGGGGCCGGCAGTCGCGTGTTCTGCCTGCTCAGCGACGGCGAATGCGACGAGGGCTCGAACTGGGAGGGCATCCTGTTTGCGCCCCATCACAAGCTCGACAACCTCTGTGTCATCGTCGACTTCAACAAGATTCAGAGTTTTGGCTCGGTTGCCGAAGTGCTAAACCTCGATCCCTTCGCCGAGAAATGGAGATCGTTCGGTTGGCAGGTCGAGGAGATCGACGGTCATGATCTCGCCGCGCTCGAGCGCGTGCTGAGCGATGTGCCGGCGCCATCGGGCCGGCCGACCGTCGTGATCGCCCACACCGTGAAGGGCAAGGGCGTGAGCTTCATGGAGAACAAGCTCGAATGGCACTATCGCTCGCCCTCGGATGAGCTGCTCGCGCAGGCCCTGGCCGAGGTCGGCGCATGAGGACGACGTTCATCGAGACGCTGTCGAAGGCTGCAAGCGAGAATCCCGACATCTGGCTGCTCTGCGGCGATCTCGGCTACTCCGTGCTGGAGCCGTTCGCGGCGAAGTTTCCCGACCGCTATCTCAATGTCGGCGTTGCCGAGCAGAACATGGCGGGGATCGCGGCCGGCATCGCACTCTCGGGCAAGACCGTCTTCATCTACTCCATCGGCAACTTTCCGACCTTGCGCTGCCTTGAGCAACTTCGCAACGACGTCTGCTATCACGGTGCCGACGTCAAGGTCGTGGCAGTGGGCGCCGGCTATGCCTATGGGAGCCAGGGCTACACCCACCACGCGCTGGAGGACGCAGGCATCATGTCGATGCTGCCGGGCATCGAGGTGTTCGTGCCTTGCGATCCCATCGAGGTGCGGGCTGCGACGCGTCTGATCGCGACAAGCGGCAAGCCCTCTTATTTGCGGCTCAGCCGTCAGGGAGAGCCGAATCTCGGCGCCGCCGTGACCGACCTGCGCCACCCCCGGGTTTTGCGTGACGGACGGGACGTCGTCATCCTCGCGTCCGGGCCGATTGCCTCGCGCGCGCTGGAGGCTGCCGGCGAACTCGCCGGGCGCGGCAGGGACGTCGGTGTCGTCAGCGTCTCCTGCCTGAAACCGCTCGACGAGACTGCGATCCGAAACGCCGTGCGCGACGCCTTGCTCGTCGTGACTCTGGAAGAGCACATCTTGCGCGGCGGCCTGTTCAGCCTGGTAGCTGGCCTGTTCGCCGGCGATGCGCGGCGACCGCCGGTCACAGGCCTCGGCATTCCGGAGCAGGGTGGCAAGACCTCGAGTGCGGGGTCGCGCGAGGCGCTGCTTGATGCCGCCGGCCTCTCGGCTCAGGCGATCGTCGCGCGAATCGAGCAATCGCTGGCGAAGCGCTGACGCCGCCTGCGCATCACGCGCTGGGCGGCGGTGAAGGGTCGAAATTGACGCGCTCGCGCTCGAACACCACTGGCTTCTCGCGCACCTGTCCGTAGATCGCGAGAACGTACTCGCCGATCATGCCCATGAAGAACAGCTGTACGCCACCGAAGAAAAACATGGCGACGATCAGCGTGAGGATGCCGGGTTCGGCGAGCTTCTGATAAAGCACCAGGCCGATGATGAAGTTGATGATCGCGTATGCGATGCTCATGGCCGAGATCAGAAAGCCCGCGAGCAGGCCGAATCGGACTGGCGCGGTGGTGAAGGACACGAGCCCGTTGAGGCCCTGATCGATCAGCGCGCTGGCGCGGTTCTTGGAAAACCCCTTCTTGCGCTCGCGCCAAGTGTAGGGCACGCCGACCATGCGACCGCCGCATTCGAACGTCATCATTCGCATGAATGGATAGGCGTCACGGACGTGACGCATGGCCTCGACAACGCGCCTGTCGACAAGTTGGAAGTCACCGACTCCCGGAGGCACCTTGAGCTCGGAGAATCTGGTCAACACGCGGTAGTAGGCGTTGCGGAGCCCGCGCATCAGACGGCTTTCCTCGCGCGCGGCGCGGATGCCGTAGACGATCTCGTAGCCGGCCTCCCACAGCTTGACGAATTCGGGAAGCAATTCCGGCGGATCCTGAAGGTCCGCCGGCATGAACAGCAGGACAGCGTCGCCGCGCGAGGCCATCACGCCGTTGAAGGTGTTGCGGAGCGGTCCGAAGTTGCGTGCGTTGACGATGATCTTTACCGCCGGGTCCTGTGCTGCGATCTCGCGCAGGATCTCCATGGTGCGATCGTCCGAGGCGTTGTCGCAGAAGATGTGCTCGCGCCGATAGCCCTGCAGCTCGCCGTCGAAGATCTTCCGGATCGCCTCGTAGCAATCCCTGACGTTGAGCTCTTCATTGTAACAGGGCGTGATGACGCTGATTGTTTTCACGTTGGTGTCTCTGGAACAGGGTAAATGGTCACCGCGGTGCGTCGGCGGCGTAGATGGCGGACTTGTGGTAATATGCGGCGATACAGCCGTTCGGCAATCTGTCGGCATCGGCTGTCACGTCGGAGGACATCAGAAGCGCCGGCGTCCATTTGTGGCGGGGAACCATGACCACCGGTTCGGGGCTCGTTGTCAGGAGGGCATGCCGTTCGGCACTCTCCCGCCAGTATGGGTATAGGTCCCGCCACTGCTCGCGTAGCTGGAACGTCGTCGAGCTCAGGCTAAGCGAGACGATCGTGACCAGCATCAGGCTTGCAGGCATCCCCACCGGACCGAGCAGGCCGCGAAAGGCGCTCTTCGCAACACGTTCGCGCAATTGCAGGCGGTAAGCGCCAACGAGCAGCTTGACGCCGAGCGTCGATCCGAACAGCAGCAGGATCAACGCCTGGTTTTGCGCCCTGTCGATCAGACGCATTCCCGTCGCATAGCGATGAGCGAAATACTCGAAATAGCAGCAGGTCAGGCAGATCCCGATCGTGCCGACAGCCAACAGCTTGCGCTTTTCCGGCGCCAGGGGCCTCGGATCAGGCTGCACCAAAACAAAAAGACCGACAGCCGCGAGCCAGGCGACGATGGTGGGCTCTCGAAAGAAGCGGCCGAGATCGGCGAGCGAATCGATGATCGCTTGAAAAACCGAAGACACCACATTGCCCCCGCCTGGGAGCTGTGCCATGCGCGCGCTGTTACCGCTTGCCGATACGACGATCATCAATCCGATAGCGATGGTTGTTGCGACCAGGACATGATGTGCAATCTGGCGCTGCTGGCCAAGGTGATAGCGTGCGCACAACGATGCCGAGAGAATTAAGAGCAGCCAGACGCCGGTGAACTCGTTGCCGAGCGCAGCTCCGAACCCGCTCAGGGCCATTGCGAAGCTAAGCAGCCACGAAAAACCGGTTTCCTTGTCCAGCGCCCGGACGCACTCGCCGAGGATCAAAATGGTGATCAGGGCGGGCGGGACATAGCAGGTCACGGCCGACAGCCAATAGAGCAGATCCCGCACACTCGGCGCCGCGCCGAGTATCGCACTTGCGAATGCGAGTGTGAGGAAGACCAATTGGAGAGCTGCGGTGCGGGGCCAGGCACGGACCATGGCAAGGGCCGTGGCGGCCAGGAACAGCGCTGCGCTCACGGCCATCGTCAGTGAATAGGCCGACAGCAAGCTGACACCCGTCGCGGCCGAGAGCGCCGGCGGAACCTGGGTCAGCCACAGGGCCAGGATCCGGCCCGACTGCGTATGATAATAGATCCACACGGTGTGGATGAAGCCGTGGCGCGCGTATAGGTCTGCGAAGCAGAAATCGTCATGTTCGGGCGCGCTCAATGATGTGAGTGCAAACAGCAAAAACAGAAAAACTGCAGGAAACAGGCTGCACAACGCCCAGCCTATCCAGGCCCGGCGATCGGCGAGGGGATGCGCTGCCAGTGGAATAACACCTTGATTGTACACGCAAAGCCCCCTCCGATCCGAGCCAGACTAGAGACAACTAGCCGAGGTCGCAATGTGCATTTCCGGCCTTTGCAGGCGGCTAGTGGTGCTTGCGCGGCGAGCCAACGACCGTCGCTAGAATTCCCGCCGCTTCAACCAGGCCCGCGCCCCCCAATGGCCGAAGCACCAGGCCGATCGGGCCAAAGAGAGATGTTCGACATTGCGGTAGATCTGCCAAACCCATTTGGCGGAGCGCACCGGGCGGCTCGAGACCGACGAGCCCCTGACGCGGTAGCGCGCAAGATCCTCGTTGAGGCCGTATGCGGTATGGCCGCGCTTGAGGATCGAGAGCCACAGGCAGAAATCGTCATAGCCCTCGTTCTTCATCGCAACGGGGCCCGCGATCTCGCGGTCAATCATTGCGGTCAGCGTCGCGATTGCGGTGTTCTTCAGGAGCTGGCTATAGGTGAGCGAGACCGGCACCTCGATCAACCGGCCGGTGACCGTGTTGGCCTCGTTGATGCGGCGGAAGGCGGTGTAGCTGAGGGCGGCCTGCTTTGCCTTCGCGAAGGCAAGCTGCCGCTCCAGCTTCTCGGGCAGCCACAGATCGTCGCTGTCGAGGAAGGCGAGGTAGCGGCCTTGTGCGGCATCGATCGCCGCCTGGCGCGCGAGCGCGGGGCCGCCATTTTGGGCCTGCCGGATCAGCTTGACCCGAGGGTCGCGCTCGCCGATTGCCGCGATGATGTCCGGCGTGTTGTCGGTCGAGCAGTCGTCGGCAATCAAGAGCTCCCAATCGGCGAAGGTCTGGCTCTGCACCGAGCTGATCGTCTCCTCGATCAGGCCTTCGACGTTCCAGGACGGTGTGATGATCGAAACGAGCGGCATGATGAATCCGTTCAGTTCACGCGCGCCGGCTCGGCGATTGCGGCACTCAAGGAGGCCGTGAACGTGTCGAGCAGTTTGGGATCGCTGACATAGAGCTCCCCCGGATAAGACCGCCGCCAGGCAGACTCGAAATAGGGCGCGCCCCTGCCTGGATCGAACGGCCCGGCGGAGAGCGCCTCGCGCAACCGTGCGGGGACATCGGCCAGTCGATCGACCGCATAGACCAGCGGACAGGAGCGGTAGAACGCATCGCCCATCACCACGACCGGCTTCCCGAGCAGCAGTGCTTCGGCGCCCGACTTGCTGTTGACGGAGACGACGGCATCGGCGCGATCGAGCACGGTGTAATTGTTGGTCTGGGGGGGCAGCAGCACGAAATTGTCGAACCGGCGCGCCAGCTCGAACAGGCGGGCGGCCGAGATTGCGCCGATCTGGGCAGGATGCTCCTTCACCACGAGCACATGCGAATCCGGGATCGTACGCAGCAGGAAGTCGACGGTCGCGACCTGGTCGAGATAGTCCGGCGAGCGCAGGGTCAGCGCCATGTCTGCCGGAACGTGGAACGGATAGTAGACGAACGGCGTTTCGGGGAGCGGCCGGTAGAGCCTGCGCAACCGCGTTGCGTTGAGCGCCATCGCGGCGTGCACCTGGGCATGGCGCAGATTGTGCCCGAACTCCTGGTGCTTGCCGAGCGCGAACTGGTCCCAGAGCTTCTCGACCAGCCGGTTGGCGTTGCGCAAATTGACAACCTTCTTGAAGGCTGCCGAATAATGATGCTGGTCCTTCCTGGGAATGACGATCGCGCGCTGTCTCAGAGTATCGTCCAGATAGGCGCGCACCTCGTCGGACACCGCATCCGCGGGCTCGGCCATCATATCGGGTGCCGCAAAGCTGTCCGGCGTGAAGTACATCCGGCCGCGAAAGAACGATGGTTCGATGAACCAGTTGCGGATGCCCCGGCGCCTCGCGGCATGGAAGCTCGCGATCACGGACAGGAAGCCGCCGAGTTCCTGCACCAGTTCGGCACGCTGCCCCTGCGCCTCCAACCGGTCGAGCAACGCCTCCATGGCATTCGCATAGATCATGAAACGCCGACGCAGGGCGGTAGTATCCCTGATGCCGAAAGTGAAACGCTCGTGGCTGAAAAGGAAATTCGTCCCGTCGAGTCCGTAAGATGCGACGCGGGCATCGAATGCCTTCCGGTCATCGGACGAGGGGCCAGCCCTGAGACCCTCGCGATACATGTTCGTGACCGGAACGCCTTGCGCGGTCGACATCTCTGCGCTGCGATCGTCGAAGGCAAGCAACTCGACATCATGGCCTGCCGCACGCAGCCGCTGCGCAACGGGAATCCAGAATCTTGTCTGGTATTCAGCAAGCGTGGTGATGAGAATTGTCTTTGCAGATTTCGTCATGGCGTTACTGGACTTGTTCGATCGCAATGCTCGCGAGCGGCAAGCCCGTCATCGCGCAATGCGCGCGGCTCGCCGTAAACTGCGATGGGCTCGCCTGATCGTGAGCGGCGATGCGCTGAAGCAAGGGCCGAACCACGGACGGCGCGATCCGCTTGTCGCGCCGGGCCGGATTGAACTGGCTGCGCAGCCGCTCCGTGATGGCCGAGCCGAGCGCGGCGCTGGCTGCGCCCTTGAGGACCTGGCCGACACTCGGCTTGTCGCGCGTGCCCTTGACTGTCGCCAGCAGGGAAACGTACGGCGGGCGCGAAATCGTTGCGCCGGTCAGGACATCGGCGACACGTTCGGCAGCTTGCCCGTCGTTGAGGTGGAAGAAGGCTTCGATATCGGCGGCGTGAACGCCGGCGAAATCGAAGGTCTCGGTCTCGCGCTCGAGGCGGTCGATTGCGCCAAGCAGCTCTTCGAACGAGGCGACCGGCCGGCTCACGCGTGCGGGCAGCCCGGCATGTCCGGCGGTTGTTGGCGTGTTCAGGTACTCGAGCTGGAGCGGGAGCTTCCCGAGCAGGACCGATTCCACAGCCGTGCCGCAATTGAGATGAATGACGGCGGCTGCATTGCGGATGCGATCGAGCACGCTGCCGGTCCCGTCGATCAGGACGTTGGCGTGGCGCGAGAGCGCATTGCGATAGACCTCCTCGCTCTCGAAGGGATGCGGACGCACGAGAATGTTGCGGTCGGGCCGCGCTGCGGCGAGCCGGTCGATCTCGGCGAGATAGTTGGCGAAGACCTGCTTCAGGTCCGCGATGAAGCGATCGACATAGGCGCCGTCCCAGCCGGCCCGCACCATTGCTTCGCGCTCGCCGCCCGGCTTGCCGGTGAAGCGTGAATTGACCAGCGGAAAGTTGGCGTTGACGAGCAGGTAGTTGCGCGGTTCGCCATCGAGCAGCGCGCGCCAGCGCGGCGCCGCAAAGTCGAAGCGCGGGCATCCGGTGAGGTGAAGCTGCTCCGGCTTCATGGTTCCGGCCGCGAGGAAGGCCTCGTGCAGTCGGCTGCCCCAGAAGAAATAGCCCGTCAGGATGTCGGCGTAGCCGCTGCCCTTGATGTGGGCCGCCATTGCGGGTGGCGAATTGCCGCCTTTTTCCGCGAGCACGCCGCCTTCGGTATCGAGCACGTATAGCGCCAAGCCGGCTCTGGCAAAGCTGCGCATCAGGTCGAGATTGACGGAACGTGCGTAGTTGACCACCAGTGCGTCCAGCCCGAGTCGCGGGACGTCGACGGCCTGCTCGTACATCGGCACCAGCATGACGGAAACGCCACGCCGCGCAAGCTGATAACCGAGCATGACTGCCCCCGGCAAGTCACGCTTGGGGTGATCGACCACCAGGCCTATGCGCAAGATGTGAGCTCCCGCAAGTCTGCGTCAGAGCCGCATCACAGCGCGCTCGAGCTCGGTCAGTGCACCGACCGCTCGGAAGCGCGGCGGCGGCTCGGGAAAGACGCGCGGCTGCTGGATGTAGGTTGCCGTGTACAGCAGGCGGCTCCGATCCGATTGGATCCGGCTTCCCATGTGCAGGCAGCGGGCGGTGTTGACGATGAAGGACGACAGGCGGGGCGCGATCATTTCCTTGACGGCGTCGGGACCGGTCTTGGCGAACACCTGAGCGTCGCTCATGTGGCTCTTGAGGGTATTGCGGAAAGCCTTCGACGGCCCGGCCGGGATGAAGGTGAACGGACCGTCCGCGGTGTCCTGAACATCGGTCAGATAGATGAAGAGCTTGCAGACACGCTTGTCGTCGTGATCGAGGTGCCATAGCTGCGAGAAGCTCAGCGCCTGATTCGGGGTCGGTTGCGACAACGTCAACACGACGTCCGACAACTGCGGCAGATCGTGCATGAAGTCCCCGATGATGCGCAGCGCAGCCGGCTGCAAGGCGTAGCGCACGAAGGGATGGTCGGTCGCGAAGGAGCCGTTGACGAGATCCTCGTCCAGCAGGCTGACCCAGAATGATTTGTGCCGTTCCTTCTGCTGGCCGACGAGTTCGTTGAGGCGTTTCACCTTGCCGTCGGCGAACGACGCGACCGCTTCCGCGAGGCTGCGATCCACGAGCGTGGTTACGTCGACATAACCATCCTCCTTGAGCTTGCGGCTCGCCTCGGCCCATTCGGGCTTCGTTGGAAGCTGCTTCAGAAGCGCGACACGCCTCGAGCGGGCAGGCAATTGCAGCGCGGTCAGAGCCGCTTTCACCGCCCATCCAAGATCGGTGCGGTTGATGTGCCACAACAGGCGGCGGAACTGGCTGATCTTCGCCTTCTTAGGGGCAGTCTGATCAGCCGTCGTGTTGATGGTTGTCATGTTGGCTCCCAGCAATACAAAAAACCATCATTGTGGATCGTCGGAGCGAACGGCATCCGTTCGCGAGCCAGGACGCGGACGCGGCCCTGCCGCTCGTAATCGTCGAGCGTCGAGAACAGCTGCGTCTGGTAATCGACCGAGCGGATATAGAGGAAGCTGACGATATCTCGCGGATTTGAGAGGTTCAGCAGTTCGGTAGTCGGCTCGATGTTGATGACACGCTTTGGCCTTGCAGCAATGATGTTGTCCACCACCTTGCGCACGTCATAGGGAATCTGCTCGATGCAGAAGTAGGTGAATACGACCTGATCCCTGATGGCGGAATAGCTCGGGTCGTTGCCGTCGGTCAGGTCGATCCTGTCGAGCGATATCCGCTCCGACAGGCCGTAATGCGCTGCGATCTCGCGACCCGCGGCGATTCCGTTCGGCGCGATGTCAAATCCGCGCAGTTTCCAGTCGGGATGATTGAGGTGCAGCGACAGCAGATTGATGCCGCAGCCAGCGCCGAGCTCGATGATCTTCGTGGCCCCGCCTGTGTGCCGTGCGAGCAGTTCGCCGAGGGCTCTGGCGCGATAGCGATAATAGTCGTCGGCCGCGACCCTGCAAATCTGATTGTCAACCTTGCGAAGACCCCGAGCGGAATTCTTCGGTATCAGGAACTCGTCGATGCTGGCGGCTTTCGTCCATGTCTTTTCGGCCAGCATTCGCTGCCAATGCGTCAGATTATACTCGGAATCAACGACGTCGGCCGTGCGCTTCACACGACGCATGACCAGACGGCCAATGCTCCTTGCCGCGTCGATGGCATAAGCCGTAGCCCTGTCCGACAACGACGCCGGAGCGAAACCTGAGGTGACGGCTTTCGTGTCTGTCGCGTGGATGTTCATTCAGCTGCTTTTGGATGTCAGTCCCATCAGTTGTCCGACTGCGGGAAATACAGTCCGATGGCGCTTGTTGAGCACCAGAAAGTACTGGAGCACCCAGGTCACCAGACAGAAAACCATGGAACCGAGCGCGAGCTTTAGCACGCTGTCAAACCGAATGTAACCTGCAATTGCTGCTAGAAAAATGCTTGCCAGGAGTAGGATTGCGAGTTGGGTTCCGATCGCCTTCACGAACTGATTACGATCGAGCTCGAGCGCACTACGCAGCTCTTTCAGCTGCCAGGGCAGCACGGCGACACTGCCGATGACCTGGCCAAGTATCAGGGCGCGTTCCGCGAAGAAGTGCAACGTTCCGGCGGAGACTGCCGCCCAGATCAGAAGCTGAACGGCGATCAGTCTGTTGAGCCTGGCTTGCACCTCGGGCCGCGTCAGGAAGATCAGGCTGCCGATCACGACGTACTGGGTGGAGATCGGAACCAGGAAACTCAGGCCCATCCAGAACGCATAGGGGGCAAGAAGGGGGCCGATCCAGATGTCCATGATCTCAGGCGAGAGGATCGCGGTTGCGGCAAGCGGCGGTACCACGAACATCGGCATCATGATGAGGCCGAGGTCGCCGAGGCGCTGGAACGACGTCGCGCTGCCGCGCTCGTCGAGCCGGCTGGCAACTGGAAGCAAGGCGGATGTCAAAAGGCTGACGATGACCTTGGAGACCCGCGACAATCGCACGAGCGCATCGTAGGTGCCGACGGCCTTGGGCCCGAACAGCAATCCGATCAGGAAGGGTTGAAACGGTCCGGAAATGCCGCCCATCAGCTTGCCTTGCAGAAGCAGCAGACAGCGATGCAGAGTATCCTGCCGGATCTCCGGGGTCCATGGCAGCAAGCGGACGTGCTTGTGCTGCAGGGCGACAAGGGCGGCAATTCCAATGACGACGGCGCGGGCAACCAGCGTGGCGAGATAGATGTAGGCGACCAGTTCGAATCCTGCCGCTGCCCACGAGGCCGCGAACGTCAGACCGACATAGGCCGCCGTCGACGTGACCTCCGCGGCGCGGAGCAGATTGTATCGCTCGAAGCCCTTGACAATACCTTCCCACACCAGCGCCGGAACGAAGATCAGATTCGCGAGGGCCGTGTAATGCATGATCCGGGTGAACGTCTCCAGATGCGCGGCGTCAACCTTCATTACGACGACGAAGAGCGGCGCCGCGAGCCAGATGGCGGCGCTCAGGATCAAGGCGAGAGCGATGGAGACCGCCCCCAAGAAAGCGATCTGACGGCCGGCCTGCGTCCAATTGCGGTGCTCGCGCGCGCGCGCGACGACCTGGGTGGCCACCTCGGACAGACCGAGGTCCAGCACCGCCATCATGCCGCTTGGAAGCAGCAGCCGCGAGATGACGATGAGGCCGAACTCAGTCACCCCCCAGGTCCCGATGATCAGCGGAATGACAGCAAGGCCCAGCAATGCGGCCACGCCGAAGGCAAACGCCGAAATCACCGTGTTCTGGATCAGGCGCTTGATCATTGGTGTTTTGCTACCAGGCGCTCAGGCCGCCGTCGACGGCGATGTTCTGCCCAGTCACGTAGGACGCGGCATCGGACACCAGGAACAGCACGGCTCCCACCATCTCGTCCGCGCGAGCCATGCGGCCGAGCGGAATACGGGCGCCATAGCGTGCCTTGAACGTCTCGTTTTGCCCGCTCTCCACCCCGCCCGGGGTGAGCGTATTGACGCGAACGCCCTTCGCCGCCCAGTAGGTCGCGAGGTGCTTGGTCAGGCCGATGACACCGGCTTTGGACGCCGTGTAGACCGCGGGCGTGTTGATGGCCCGGCCGAGATACTCGGACCCTTCATAGATGCGTTGGTCGGGCGCCATTAGTCCGTAGATCGAGGCCGTTTGCACGATGGCGCCGTAGCCGCGCTCGGCCATCCGGCCGCCGAACACCTGCGCGACGGTGAACATGCCGTCGAGATTGACCGACATGATCTCGCGCCAGGTGTCCTGCGAAAACGTCTCGACGGGTGCAAAGAAGGCGTCCACGTCGTGGGTCTTGCTGGCGGCGTTGTTGAGCAGGATCGAGACCGGTCCGAGGTCGGATTCGATCGCATCGGCCGTGTTGCGCACGGCGTCAGGATTGGTGATGTCGCAACCGTAGCCTTTGGCGCGGCCGGCATGGCGTGAGGTGACGTCGGCTGCCGCCGCATCGGTCGCGGACTGATCGAGATCGACGATCGCGACATTGGCGCCGAACTCGGCAAGCCCGTCTGCAAAGCGACGTCCGAGGATGCCGCACCCGCCGGTGACGACGGCAGTACGCCCGGTCAGATCGAACAGAGCCTTGAAGCCCGTGGTCATCGTTTGAGCCTCCTCAGGCCGGCAGTCGTTGGCGGAGCAACATTTCCACCAACGCAAAATCGAGATCGGAATCGATGTCGATCGAGCGCTCTTCCGGCATTTCGAACAGGCGCGTGTCCGGATAAAACACCGCGGGCTGCTCCAGGAACGGCGCGACGCGCCAGACATAGATCGACGCGTTCATGTCGAAGCAGCGCGGCGCATCCTGCCGTCGCGTGACCGGAGGATTGGTGGATTTGGAGAGGCCGACGCTGCCATCGGTGCGCTGCTCGACGAGGTTGAAATAGGGCGACCGGCGCGCCGGTGCACCGGTAATGACATTGCGCGCACCGCTCTCGCGCAGCAATGCGACTGCACCGGTGATGTCGGAGGCCAGCCTGAGCGGCGAGGTGACGTCGAGATCGACGAAGATATCCGGCGTCTTGCCGGTTTGTGCCATGGCCTGCTCGAGACAGTGGCGGATCGCCGGTAGCTTCGGCGCGGTATCGGTCGCCATTTCGTCCGGGCGCTTGACTGCAATGTCGGCGCCGGCCTTCACTGCCGCATCGAGCAGGGCGTCCGAATCGCTGCTGAAGGCGATCGCATCGAACAGGCCGGTCTCGCGCGCCTGCGCGATGCTCCACGCGAGCACGGGCCTGCCCAGGAGATCGCGTGCGTTCTTGCCGACAACTCCCTTCGAGCCGCCTCGTGCGCAGATGGTGCAGAGGAGGCTCACGGCGACACCCAGGTCTTGGTGCGCAGCGCGCGCTCGCTGGCGTCGATCAGGTGCACGACGCCGAGCGCCTCGGGCAGCGAGCAGGCCGGGCTCGTGCCACGCATCGCCGCGACATGCATGTCGCGGTAGCTCTGGTCGCGCTCGCTGGGAATCTCCGTTGCCCTGCCGTTGATCGTGAGACGGCCGCCGACGAGATCGGCCTCGATGGTGTCCTCGTCGACATTGATGCGAATGCGGCGGACGCCCTGACGGTCGAGATAGTCCATATGGACGTGGACGGATGGTGCCCGCTGCAGGTCGAGCAGCAGATCGAAGTGGTCGTCGACGTCGATGTCGCGAGCGCCGGAGGCGCCGCCCAGAGCGGCGACGCGATGCCACGGCCCGAACAGCCACAACAGATAGTCCAGTTCGTGGCTGAGATCCCGCAGCACGCCGCCCCCGGCATCAGCCGTGGCTGATGCGGTCGCGCGGTGATCGCGGTCCGGCCGCCAGTCCCTGATGTCCTGCCCGACATAGGCGCCGACCGTGATCACCTCGCGCCCGCGCAGTGTTTCGGCAAGAGCCGTCATCACCGGATGAAAACGCAGATTGTATCCGACGCTGACATGGGAAAACGGATATTTCGGGGGCGCTGCAGGCGTAGCGAATAGCGGCTTTTCGACGAGGACTTTGCCATCGAAGCCGGTCTGCGCGAGCTCTTGCAGATTTTCCGCATGGCGTGCCGTCTCGGTGGCGATCACAACGTAGTCCGGATGCGCCGTCGCGACGGCATGCGCGATTGATCCGTAGTCGCCGCCTTCGCGCCGACTGACAGTCGCGACCCGAAGACCAAGCTCGCGCAGGACGCGTGCATGCCTCGTGCCGATCGAGCCGAGGCCAACCACGACGGCGGTCGAGGTCACGAGAAGACCTCGTGAAACTCCGCATGCGCCTGCTCGAAATCCTCCAGGCGGCCGATGTCGAGCCAGTACTCGCGAATGGGATAGACCGCGACGCGTCCCTTGCCGGCGATCACGCGCTCCAGCACGGTGGGCATATCGATGCTGAGGCCGGGCGCGACATGGCGGAAGACGGACCTGCCGATCACATAGATGCCGGCACTGACGAACCAGCTCTCGGTCGGTTTCTCGCGAATGGTCTGGAGAAAGCCCTCCGACGTGGAAACCACGCCATAGGGGACGTGCACCTTGTGCTCACGAACGGCCATCGTCGCTTCCGCCGGCGTTCCGTTGTGGAAGTCGAGAAGGGCTCCGTAGTTGATCGTGGTGAGGATGTCGCCGTTGGTGACGATCATCGGCAAATCCGGCGGTGTCGAAAAGAGCCCCAGCGCACCGGCGGTGCCCAGGCGTTCGGTCTCGTGCAAGTACTGGATGCTGGCGCCGAAGGCGGCGCCATCGGCAAAGTAGTCCTTGATCGTCTGGGCTTTGTAGTTGACCGAGATGAATATGTTGCCAAACCCCTGCTGTACGACGTTGCGGACGATCGTCTCGAGCAATGGTCGGCCGCCGACATTGAGCATCGGCTTCGGCACGTCGCGCGTCAGCGCGCCCAGGCGCTCGCCGAGGCCGCCGGCCATGATCAGCACGGGGTTCGGATATTGACGCGGTTCGAGCAGCTCATCGAGCGTCTCGACCACGATGAGATGGCCGCCCTCGTCGACGAGCGGGAGCTGCTTGATCGACCTCTGCCGCATCAAATGCAGGCGATCCTCGCGCGGCAGGGTCGCAGGGGCCGAGACCGGCGCCCGGTTCATGATGTCGGTCGCAAGTCCGGTGAGCGCGATGCCGCGCAGCAGCCCGCGTCTGACGTCGCCGTCAGTGACCACACCGAGCAGGCGGTTCTGGTCGTCGAGCACCAGTGCAATCTGGATGCTTCCGCTCTCGATTGCGGCAATAGCCTCGCCCACGGTCGCCTGGGTACCGACGACGGCTTTGCGCCAGGATTTCATGGCAATCTGCCTCGTATACGCCAGATATTGGGGGCGGCCCATGGCTGAACCTGCTATATCGCGGCTGCGAGAGGCGGCGTCAACCCCGCCGGGGGCCCCGGCCGGGGCCTTGTTGATCCCCGTATTTTCCGGCCGCGTCCGGCGGTTTGAAGTGCCGCTGCCCGGTCGCTAAGATTGGTCTGCGCAGGGGAATCGCGATGGACGATCTGATCATCATTGGCGGCGGCGAGCACGCCTTCATGGTCTATGAGGCCGCCCTCCTGTCGGGTCAGTTCGACGTCGTCGGCTTCCTTGATCGTCAGCCGGGAACACTGGGCGATGCGTGCTATCTCGGAACCGACGATGTTGCGCCGAGCTATCCGGATGCCGCCTTCGTGGTCGGGGTCGGAACGATGCAGGCGGGGCCTGCGCGCCGGCAGATGATCGCCCGGCTGCAGCTCAAGCGCTGGGCGTCGGTGATTCATCCGCGCGCGTTCGTCTCGCCGTCGGCGACGATTGGTCCGGGCAGCGTCGTCATGCCGGGTGCGATCGTCAATGCACGAAGCATGATCGGTCAACACTGCATCATCAATTCGGGCGCGGTCGTCGAGCACGATGTGCGAGTCGGGCACTGCACGCATCTGTCTCCCGGGACGGTGGTCGGCGGCGGTGCAGCGATCGGCGACAATTGCTTTGTGGGGCTCGGCAGCCGTGTCCGCGATCACGTCTCCATTGGCAGCGATACGCTGGTGGCGATGGGCTCTGTCGTCACGGGGTCATGGCCGCCCGGGTCCGTGCTGCGCGGGGTTCCTGCAAAACCTCGTCGTTAAACCGGATCGTCCGGTTCGAGCGCCCGCGGCGCCGCCGTGCCGATCACGGACCAATAGTCGATCGGCGGCCGGCCGACGCCCGGCCGTTTGGCGGTGATGTCGGCAGGGCCAATAATCTCGCCGGCTTTCAGTGCACGTGCTGCCACGATGCTCTTGCGCGCGACAGGCACATTCCTGATTTCAGACTCTTTTGGCGTCTTCACGCCATCGCCGAGCGCAGCCTTGACGTTGCGAATGGCGCTCACCATCCGCTTGAAGTCGTCGGGCTCGAGTGACGCTGCGTGGTCGGGACCGGCCGCTCGATGATCGTGGCGCCGAGGGCAACCGCGGCTACTGAAATTTCGAACCCGTCGGTGTGGTCGGAATAGCCGACCGGAAGCTGGAACGCGGATCGCATCGTCGCCATCGCGCTGAGGTTCACATCCGCGACGGGGCAGGGATACTCGGTCGTACAATGGAGCAGGCTGACGTGCCGCGCCAGCGCGGCGCGCGCCGCCGGATCGCGCCAAGCCGCGCGGAATGAAGCGACCCCTGCGGGATCAATGCGCTGCGCGTAGCCATGCGCCAATACGCCCAGCGCTTCCTCCACCTCGCCCAGCGTTGCCATGCCGGTCGACAGGATCAGCATGGTGCCGGCCCTCGCCGCTGCATGCAGTAGCGGGGCGTTGGTGAGATCGCCCGAACCGATCTTGATGCGCGGCAGCTTGAGCGACAGCAAGAGGGCGAGCGAAGCGTCGTCGAACGGTGTAGACAGGAATTCGATGCCGCACTCCTTGGCGCGCGCAATCAACGTGTGATGCGCGGCTTGCGGCAGCTCGAGACGTTCCAGCATGGCCAGCTGGCTCTCGTCGGCACCTGTGGTACGCTGCTGATAGTCCGCCTTCTTCGCAGCGCTGCCCGCCAATGCCTTCGCATTGAAAGTCTGGAATTTGACGATGTCGGCACCGGCATCTGCCGCCGCATCGACCAGGGCCAGTGCCTTTTCCAGGCTGCCGTCGTGATTGACGCCGGCCTCCGCGATGATCAGCGTGTGCGTCGTCATGGCCGCGCTCCGCTTGCGGGAAGTTCGTAGAAGCCCTTTTTCAGCAGCTGTCCGAAATCCGTGATGCCGGCGACGATGTCGGCAAACCTCCGGCTGGATTCGCCGTCGCCGTAAGGGTTGACGGTGGCTTGGCGGCCGCGCTGGAGGCTCGCCGAGATGGCGGCGGCAATTGCGCTCCGTTCGGGCGCTGCATGAAACACCGAGGCCGCGCGCTCGCGACCCTTCTGGCGGTCACCGATATCCACCGTGGGAACGCCGAAGGAGGGCGCTTCGAGTACGCCGCTCGAGGAGTTGCCGATCACCAAGTCCACCTGGTTCATCAGGCTGAGATATCGAAGCTGCCCGAGTGAGGCGACCGCGATCGTGTTCGGCCGGCCAGCCGCGAAAGCCTTGGTCCGGTCGTTCAGCGCGCGCCCTTCGGCATCGGCATTGGCGAGCGTGAAGACGAGACGGAAGGCGGGATCGAGCGTCGACAGTGCGGCGAACAACTCCTCCAGCTCGGCCACCGACCGCCCCGCTTCGACCGTGACGGGGTGGAACGTGACGAGCGCATTGCGTTCGCCGAGCGGCATGCCGATCGCGGTGCCTATGTCGTCGCGGTTCATCAGATCGAGATACCTGATGGCGTCGATGCCGACCGAGCCGATGGTATGGATACGGGACGGGTGCTCACCAAGCTGCATCAACCGCCGCGTCGAGCCCTGATTGCTTGTGAAATGCAGATGCGACATCTTGCTGATGGCGTGGCGCGTGGATTCGTCGACCGCACCCTCGGTGACGTCGCCACCGAACAGATGCGCCATCGGCAGTCGCATGAACATCGCGGCCTGCGCAGCCGCGAACATCTCGAAACGGTCGCCGAGCACGACGACGAGATCTGGTTGCAACCGCGTGAAGGCGTCGGCAAAGCCGATCACGCCGAGTCCGACCGATTTGGCGACGCCTGCTCCGGTGTCGCTGCTGAGCAGCGTCTCGACGCGCTCGTCGACTTCGAACCCCTCGTCGCGGATGGCGTTGAAGGTGTAGCCGAACTCAGGTGCGAGATGCATGCCGGTGGCAACGAGCTGAAGCGTCAGGCCAGGCGTCTCGCGTATCGCGCGCATCGGCCAGACCAGCAGCCCGAAATCGGCGCGGCTGCCGGTGACGAAACAGATCTTGCGCCCGCCACCACTCATCGCGGAGGCCTGATGCTGGCGCTGGAGGGCAGGTTGATCAGGCGGCTCTCGATCGATTCGGCGGTGCCGAGATCGCCGCGAGGGCTCTGCGCGAACATCGGCAGCCTGTGCATCAAGGTCCAGACCGGGCGCGCGCCGAACCCGGCGTCGTTGAGCGCCGCGAGCGCGTCATCCCGCTGCCCGGCATACTCCTCGTCGAGCAGGATCGCGTTCAGCCAGTAGTTGCTCGTGGTGCCCTTGGGCTCGCGCGAGAAGTGGACGCCGGGAACATCCGCAAAAGCGCGCTGATAGGCTGCTGCCAACTTCCGTTTGCTTGCCAGGAAGCCGTCGAGCTGCTCGAGCTGCGCGCAACCGAGCGCCGCGTTCAAGTTCGGCAGGCGGTAGTTGAAGCCGATCTCGTCGTGGATGAAGGCCCATTTGTGCGGCAGTTTTGCCGTCGTCGTGAGGTGCTTGGCGCGGCGCCCCAGTTCCTCGTCATTGGTCAGGATAGCGCCGCCGCCACCGGTGGTGACGATCTTGTTGCCGTTGAAGCTCAATGCCGCGAGTCGTGCCTGCGATCCGACGGCGTGGCCCTTGTAGGTCGAGCCGAGCGATTCCGCGGCATCCTCGACAAGCGCAATACCCCAGCCTTGCGCGATCGCGGCGATCTCGTCGAGCTCGACCGGGTGCCCAAACGTGTGCATCGGGGCGATCGCCGCGATGCGGCGGCCAGTCTCGCGATTGATGGTGCCGGTCGCAGTTTTCTGCGCGACCGCATCGAGGCGCACCGCGAGTGCGCGAGCGTCCATGCCGAGCGTTTCGAGCGAGCTGTCGACGAAGTGCGGCGTTGCGCCGCAATATGCGATCGCGTTCGTGGTCGCGATGAAGGTCAGCGCCGGCGAGACGACCTCGTCGCCGGGCTCGACACCGGCGAGGCGGAAGCAGGTATGCAATGCGGCCGTGCCATTGACGACGGCGACGGCGCGCTTGGCGCCGGTGATCTCCTCCAGCATGCGCTCAAACCGATCGACGAAGGGGCCGACCGAGGAGACGAAGGTGCTCTTGATGCACTCCTCGAGGTAGGCGATCTCGTTTCCGGCGAACACGGGTTCATGCAGGCCGAGGATGCCGTTCGGCGTTCCCACTGCTCGCCGCACGGCGTCGACGATCGTCTCCGGCTTGAAGCGTGAGTTGTCTACCGTTTCAGACATTGTAGACGTCGGCCTTGTAGCGGCTGAGATTGGCAGGGTTGGTGAACCATTTCACAGTCTCGGCCATGCCGCGGCGCATGCCCTCGACGCCGCCGTATTCCGGGCTCCAGCCGAGCTGTTGGCGCGCCTTGGAATTGTCGGCCCAGAGTCGCTCGACCTCGCTGTTGGCGGGACGCAGTCGCGCCTCGTCGGTTTCGATCTCGATCGGGGTTCCCATGACGTCGGCGATCATCTGCGCGGTCGCGCCGACCGATATCTCGAAGCCGCTGCCGAGATTGATGGTCTGGCCAACGACCTGGTCCGCAGGCGCCGTCAGGCCTGCGATCAGGCCGCGCGCGGTGTCGGTGACGAAGGAGAAGTCGCGCGTCGGGCTGACGGCGCCGAGACGGATCTTGCGCTTGCCGGTCGCGATCTGGCTGATGATGGTGGGAATCACAGCGCGCGCCGACTGCCGCGGGCCGAAAGTATTGAACGGCCTGATGACGACGACCGGCATGTCGAACGAGGCATGGAAGGATAGCGCCATCTGGTCGGAGGCGATCTTCGAGGCCGAGTAGGGGGACTGTCCGACCAGCGGATGGCTCTCCTTGATCGGAACGGTCTGCGCGGTGCCGTAGACCTCGCTGGTCGAGGTCTGCACGAAGCGCCGCACGCCGGCCATGCGCGCGGCCTGGACCACGTTCACGGTGCCCTTCACGTTTGTATCGACATAGGAGTCGGGCGCGACATACGAGTAGGGGATGGCGATCAGCGCCGCCAGGTGCAGCACGTCGGTGCAGCCGGAGGCCGTCTGGATCATGAAATGCGGATCGCGGATATCGCCGGCGACCACCTCCACCGATTTCATGACGTCAGCGGGAACCGTGTCCAGCCAGCCCCAGGAGTTGAAGGAGTTATAGTAGACGATCGCCTTGACGCGGGCTCCGGCCTTCACCAGCTCCTCGACGACATGCGAACCGATGAAGCCGTCGCTGCCGGTAACGAGGACGCGGGCGTCCCTCAGATCTGCCATGCCGGACCTCAGAAGGCGATTAAGCCAGTGTTCGCAACAAGATGGCGCTATAGCACACTGGCGGTTGCGCGCAACAGAGCAGCGCCCGATAGCTGCCAAATGCCCGGGGATGCAGCCGTTTTCGTGACGCGCGCCTGGGCTTAGCCGGCCGGGATGAGGCGCTGTCTCACGAACGTCTCCAGATTGCCGCCTTCGAACAAATGGCCGGGGAGGCCGGCCGCACGAGCGGCTTCGATGTCGCTCTGCTTGTCGCCGATCACCATGCTGCGCGCCATGTCGACTGGAAAGCGCCGCGCGAGATCGGTGATCATGCCCGGCGCCGGCTTGCGCCGGTCGCTGATGCGGCAATAGCGCGCGACGGTTCCGTCGGGGTGATCGGGACAATATTCGAATGCATCGACATGCGCGCCGATCAGCGCCATCTGGTCCGCCATCCAGCGGTGCAGCGCGACCACGTGATGCTCCTCGTAGTAGCCGCGCGCGACGCCGGATTGATTGGTGATGACGAAGGCAAAATAGCCGGCGTCGTTGACGGCCTTCACGGCCTCGCGTGCGCCCTCGATCCATTCGAGCTTGTGCGTCTCGAAAGTGTATCCTGAATCATGGTTGAGCACGCCGTCACGATCGAAAAACACCGCTGGCCGCCGCAGCTTGTCCTGCAATTCCCGGTCAGCGCGTGCGAAATCGTCGGGAATGCCGATGTCGATGAAGTAGCCGCGATAGGCCGTCCCGCGCAGCGCCCCGGATCTGACCAAGCCGGGGAACACGTCCTGCTCGAGCGAAGCGGGAAGCTTCGCGATGTCCGCGACGACGGATTTGTCGACGACGTAGATGCCGGCATTGACGGGGCCTGTGGCGCCTGCACCCGGATCGATGAACTCACGCACGACGTCGCCGTCGAGGATGACGCGCCCGTAGCGATCTCCGACAACGCCGTCGCGCAGTGCCATGTGAACGCGTCCGCCCTGCGCTCGCGCGATCAGGTCGAGCAGGTTGAAGTCGAACAGCGAGTCGCCATTGAGCAGCAGGAAGCGGTCATGCAGAAGGTCGCGCGCATGCACGAGCGCTCCGCCGGTGCCGAGCGGCTCGGTCTCGCGCGACACCAGGACCTTCGCCCGGCCCCTCGCCGCGCCGGCATAGTGGCGCTCGACGATGTCGGCCTTGTGCCCGGCGAGCAAAAGGATCTCGTCGAAAACGTGATAGCGGGCGAGTTCATCGATCAGCGTATCGAGAAACGGTCGGCCGCCGATCTCGAGCATCGGCTTGGGCACCGCCTTGGTGCGCGCGCCAAGCCGCGTACCCAACCCTCCAACGAGGATGACGGCCTGTCTCAACATGATATGTCCTCTTGACAGCGTGAACGATGCGACGTGACGCCAATCTGCAGCAATACGAAGGGCAATTACCGTCGCACTTCATATCAGCGCGAGCAGGGAATGCGAATGACGACCGTCTGCCTGTTGGCGAACAGGATCGGAAACGGACTGGGGCGAAGGGCGTCGGTGATAGGGGCCATCGGCTCCCACGGAGGAAAGTAGCTGAGACGCTGGTCGGCTGCGAGATGGGTCCACTCGATCGTGCGGGGCGTGATGATCACGACGAGCTTCCAGGCATTCTCGCCGGTCCCAAGAATACTCTGGATCGTGGACCTGGCCTCCTCAGGTGGGATTTCAGAGCCGGTTAAGTTGGAAGGGGGCTGGCCTGCCGCCGGCACGCCGCTGACGGATCGCATGATTCCGCCCAAAGCATCGGTCCTGCGCATCTGGAAGAAGGTCTCCGAGTTGATTGCCCCCACCAGGGATGCGATCAGGCTGCAAGTGTTTGAAAGCCGCTGATCTCCCTCGGTCGGCTGCAGAATTGTGCGCACAACCGATTTGGCCCGGTTTGCAATCGTCTCGTTCACAGTATCTAGATTGGAGAACAGATACACGGCCGGCGCGCCCGTGACCGCCTGGACTATGCCCAACGTATACGGATCCGAGAGGATGACTCCATTCCTCAGATTCTCGCGGAGCCAACGAGCCAATTCAAGTTCGTCGGCGTTGTAGTGTGACACGACTGCAGCGCGATCGGGAATCGCGCCGTAACTGTAGCTCCTGATGATGCCGGACAGACCAACTTTATCGACGGCCATGCCCAAGCCTACGATCCCCACCAGAGCGTAGGTGTAGACTCGTTGCGACTGGATCGGGGTCAATAGCGCGAGCGTCATGAGTAGCGCAACGCCTGAAATTTCCATCGGTCGTAGGAACGCCTGATAGCGGGCAAAGGGCAGGTCCGTTCGCCAGGCAAATGCGTAGACCAGAACCACGAGAACGGTCGCAAGCAGCGTGATCGTCGTGGCAACGAGGACCCGCCGATATCGGGAGGGACGGAAATCGATAAGCAATTGACAAAAAACTTCAGTTGCCGTGATCGCGAACAGCGACAATATGATTGCACCGGTGCGATACAAGAATGGGAAGCCGGAGAGCACGGCAAGGCTCAGCCCGCAGCCGGTAATCCAAGACCACACCAGTGTCACGAAGCCTTCGGGTTGCGAACCGATCGCACCCGACGCATTCCGCCGGACAGGTCTGGTCATCCACCACCAAGCGACGCCCAGCGCGATGCAGATGGACAGGAGAGGGCCTATAGCCCGGCCAAGTTCGATCGTTGCAACGAGCGGTCCAGAGCCCAGGAACAGCTCTTCTCCGCCTTGGATCCTTCTGCCCAGGATCAGTTCCGTAATCGAGGAAAAGGTATCGTTGGCGCTCATTGGCTGAATGTAGCCGAAGCGCATTCCCGCCACGCAGACGACAATTCCGAGAATCATCGGGGGCAGCACGAAAGACAGAAGTCGCAGGACCGCGATGCTGGACGACGGCCAGGCGGAAATCATCCGCAAGACGGCAAGATACAGAAGCCAGCTGACCAGAACGATCGGAACGAACAGGTAGGAGCCGCGATGTGCAAGAAGGAGCGTCGCCGGCCAGATGCAACCAAGAAAAAGAGCCCAGCCATACCTTCCGCTGCCGCTCAGCATCCTGAGCAGGAACAGCGCGACTAAGAGCAGCGCAAGTACGAGCGTGTTGTTGTTGAAAGCGAACGCGAGCAGCAGAGTTGCGCCGGCGCTAACGGTCAGCAGCAGGGCGGATCGGACCGACCCGCCGTTTGCGTCATGCCGCGCATTGCCTATCAGCACGCCAAGAAACACAACACTGCTGGCGACGGCGAGGCTGCCGTTTGTCATCAAGACGGCAGCGTTGCTGGTCGCGGAGAAGAAGAAGGCGATCCATTTCCGTGGGGAATTGGAATAGAAGCCCTGCACGAAGCCATAGGAGGCCAAAAGGAAGAACAGGATCGAGCAGAGGCGATAGGTCCAGCTAAATCTCAGGAGGTCGAGGCCGAGCGTTCCAGCGAGGGCGCCTGCGACCGCCGAACGAAGATCGACATATGACTGGGCCGCGTACGGATTGATGACACCACCGTCGGCGTACTCTTGCGCAGTCTTCATCCAGTGGACATCCGCGCCGATGTCCGCATAGGGAAAGTTGGAAAATGCGCCGAACGACCACCACCATGTCATGAGTGCAATCGGTATCGATAGAATGCACCAAATGGCCGCCGTGCGCGCCTCGTCGGGGGCAGGGCTCCAATTGGACCATGACCAGGCAAGTCCGAAGCCGGACACGGCAACCATGGCCACGAATTGAAGCCACATATCGCTCACGAATAGCGATAGTGCTCCGAGCAGGATGCCTGTCGCGGAGGCGCCGACGGTAAACCCGAGAACTATGAACTGAGCCTTCGTGAGCCGACATGCCGTGACGAGTTTCGCCGGCGCAATGGCCAAAATCGAAAGCCCGGTGCCGAGCTGGATCAGGAAGAACAGCAAGGTGAGGGCAAATGTGGTTGTCCACATCGCGAGATCTCTAGAGTAGGGGCCGCTCGGGCGGCCAAGAATTGGCGATCTTCAACTTCCCTTCGACGGGTCGGCTGGGCGACCGACAATCAAGGACCCCAGCGTGAACAGGTCCTCCGGGGAGAAGCTTCTGAAGCGCGGTGCCAATCGTTCCAGGATCTGCTGCTCCGGCGGCCGGCGGTCCGGTTGATCGCTGAGCAGTTCAAACCCGGCCTCTCTGAACAGCTGAAGATACTCGCTGTGGCGCAAACGATTGACGTATTGGAAGCGCGACTGGAAGGGCGACCAATCTTCGTCGGAATAGGTCAGGAAGTTGAACGAGCTGATCGACGGATCGAAGCTCTTGAAGTGGTCGCCGTAGTCGATTTGCATGAGCGCCACTCCGTCAGGTCGCATGATGCGTCGCAGCTCCTTCAAGATGGCCGCGATATCGTTCTTGGGGATGTGCTCGAGCGTTTCGACTGAGACCGCGCAGTCGATCGAACCGGTCGGCAGGCCTGTCGACCGAGCATCGGATGGTGCGCGGTAGTCGATCCGCCAGCAACGCTCGAGATCATCCAGGTAATTGATGGTGGGATGGTCGACACCGCTCAGTCGAGAAATGACGGCGGCATTGGAGCGGATCAGCTCCAGCTTGGCCAAGCGCTCGATGTCGACGGTGATGAAGCGTCCAGCCCCATGTGCACTGAAGGCGAGTGGAACGATCAGATCGCGCCCCGCGCCGAACTCGAAGCAAGTCGAATCCCGCAATGGTCGGAGGCTATACTTCTCGTGTACGCCTAGCAGTCGCTGTGCAAGTGTATAGATGGATCTCACCTGCTTTTCGGGACGCGGCAGCCGCCGTGTTACGTAGCGCTGCAAGGCATAGTGCAGGTCTTCGCCCCGGGGGATCTTTGACAATACCGAGAACGCTCGCGCCTTTGTTTGCCAGCGCACGTCAGCGTTTCCTCGCCGGAATGGCCGTGACTGGATTGATGCAGACGCGCGATCGTTGAAGCACGGTGTAGATCCAGGACAAGCAGATGTTCCGGCCTGTTTCAGCCGGATACCAGGTCACGTAGCGAGTTTTCGGTCATACGGGAGCCGCAGCGGCAATGCAAGGACTCCAAGAGAGGCAGGCTGCGAGCGCCCATAGCGTAGCAGGGGTGTCCTTTGTGTCAGCTTGCTGGCGCAGAGGCAGCGCCTCTTGCCGGTGGCCGGACGTGCTTTTCGAATCGCGCGTGCGGCGCTCGTTCCCGGTTGATTCCCCTTTCGGCTCAGCGTAAACAGGCCCAGAAATCGCGTCGACGTTTTGGCATGCGGGCGAAAGCGTCGCGTGTGATTGTGCAAAGCCGCCGGCCGGTTCGGTCCATACCGATCCCTTAGCTCTCGCGCCGAGTCTTGTCGAATGCCCGGTGATTTGTTGATTGGCGAAGCCGTTGCCAGAGGCTATCCGCCCGCTGTGCTCTATCTGCGCAACGACGAGACCGTTACGACGGAAGTTTGCGCATTCAACTACTTCTCGGTCTTCATGAAAGATCATCCCGACGTTGATGCGCACGTCTGGTTCTTTGATGGAGCAGGCGCGCCGGCGGGCTATTTCCACCGGGAACTCGGCATCAACGGACAGCTGCAATTGCAGACTTCGGAGCTGTGTCCGCGGGTTTCCGGAACCGTGGCCATGACGCTGATTCCGAAGCACGAGACCAGGCTTCGTCCCGGGCGGAAGGTGACCACTGGCTACTACGCACAATATTTCTCGCAGCACGGCGCGGTGACGTTGTCGCACGAGCGCGAGCCAGTCGCGGCAGCGCCGTTCCCCACTTCTGCCTGGATGCAATCCTATCTCACGCGATTCCTGAAGGAGTCGGGCGTCGTGCTCGTGAATTCCTGCATGGCGTCGGAAGGCGTCTCGGTTGGGACGGCTCGCCTCATGGCCTTGGACGGCACTGCATTGGGTCAGCGTACGCTGCCGGAAATCGCGCCGATGGGAGCCGTCCGCATCAGCACGCTGGATCTTTTCCCTGAGGCGGAAAGGCTGGTCGGCGCGGCCGAAGGTTTTGCCTTGGAATTTAAAGGCACGAACATCGCCAGTCCGTTCAGCTATTATGAGTTTGCCAACGGCAAATTCAGCTTGCATCATTTTTAGAGGGCGCGTCCGTGACTCGTTTCCCGTCCAGTCCCTGGAAGCCCTACGAGCCCAGATTCATGTTCCCGACCTTTGCTGGCGTCGAGTCGCGTATGGGTTTCTCGATTCCCGCCTGGTATCGCCCCGTCGACATCAGATATCTTCGCAGCCTGGTCGCCGGTAGCCTGCGCAAGAATTTTCGCGAAACCGTCAAGGATCTCGTTCCCGAGCTCGCCAGTCTGATCGCCTCGGGCTTCAGCAAGAAGCTAAAATTCAAGCTGCACATTCTCTCGCGCGATGGCGCGTACCGGGCGACCTACGAGTTTCCGGAGGACTACGCGCCGGGCGCTTCCGTCGAAATCGAACTGTCGCGTCTTTTCGCCTCGCTCAAGCTGCCGCAGGACGATTATCTGGTCATCGCTGTGATGTCGCGCGGACGCATGGACGGCTTCCGTTCTTCGCCTGCCAGCTATTCGATGACCTATGTCGATCAGGACAACGTCGCGATCTATCGCACCGGCGCATTTGCTCGACCCTTGAACGAGGGCCGGCTCAAGGCGCATGTCGGCTTCACTGGTATCAATCCGAAGATCATTGCGACCAGCGACATCGTCAGCAGCGTGATGCTGATCAATCACTCCTCCGATCCCGAATATGCTCATTCGGCGCGGCCGACGTCGAAGCTGGTCCGCGGAGACGGCGAGCAGATCGAGGCCGATTTCGGCGAAATTCCACCGCTCGGGGCGCGTGAGATGTCGGTCGTTGATATGTTCGGCGGCCGCGTGTTCGATTTTCTCAAGCCGTTCGGCGGTCGCGGGACAACAGTTACCACTTGCACCGGAATGACGCTCGCGAGCCTGCATCTGCAACGCACCAACGACAATCGGCGCACGTTGCTGGGCATCGAGCACTCGCGACCTGCGCACATGAATCTCGCCGGCATTCTGCAGCATTAGATTGAGCAAGCCAATTGTCACAGCGCGAATCCCAGACGCCGCCGCCTAGCTTTCTAAGTCGTTTGATCAACTTCGACGAGGATATGTCGACACCTTCGCTTCGGCTTATGCTGGGATTTTGGGTCGTCACCAACATCCTGGTGATAGCGTGGTGGCGCCTTGAGCTTTCCGACAGGTGGCTCCCCGGCGCATGGCGCTACCTCGGAATTGCAATTTTCGTAATCGTTGCGCTCGCTCCGCTTGTCCTTCTTTTTTTGATCCGGCGCAGCTTCGTCAATCCCGTGGTCCTTGGTCTACTCGTGAGCTGTTGCCTCGCGGCATCTATCACTGGGCATGAGGCGAATCTGCTGCGCGATCAGATGCAGTTCAGCCTCGATCACGAGCGCGAGTTCGCTCACATGAATCTCGTCGAAGGCGTCATGCGGCCACTGATCTCGAAGATCGTAGAAATCTACGTTCAGGTTCTAGGCGACGACCATCTCAGAGGATCGACGTACCGAACGCATATCGCGATCAACTACATGTTCGATTCACTGTCATTCCTCGCCGTATTTGGACTCGCGACCCTCCTGTTGTCGCGGACCTCGGCCTGGATCTGCCTTTTCCTGTTTGCATTTTACACGCAGACTGCCATTTATCCGGGGCGCATGGGCCCCGTATTCCTCGCTGGTGGATTGTTTTGGTTGCTTTTTTTGATCGTGTCCCGGCGCTACCCCGCCGCCATCATCTCAGGGTTGATCATCAGCTTCGCGCGCGCAGATATCGTGTTCGCACCCGCCTTCGCTTTGCTGGGCTTGGCGGCGTTCGAGCGGCGTTGGCCTAGCGCGAAAGAGTGGGGGGTGTTTGCCGCGCTGATCAGTGTTTCTCTGGCGGTACCAAAGTTGCTGATCTGGATGCATCCCGGAACTGATTTTGGATCGTTCCTGGTCACGAAAGGCGACTTCAGCAAGCTGGTGGTTAATCTTCAAACAATGAAGCTCGTGGTGGCCATCGCCAGTCCCGTGCTCGCAATCGTCATCGTTAGGACGTTTGCGCTCACTCGGACGATCGCCGTGGTCGGCTCAGCTTGCCTCGTCCATGTAGGGCTGGTCTTTGTGATCGCCGATTTTTCCGAGACGCGACTGATCGTGCCTGCGCTGGCGGGTCTCACCTTCGTGGCCAGCGAAGGGCTTGGGAAGTTGCTGGAAGGAAGGAATGAGGCCAATCCGGCGGCGGCTGAGAGCGGAGACCGATCGCACGCCGCCAAGGGGTGAGAGGTTGAAGCCGAGGAGCCGACTAGCTGGAGGGGTGTCACCGTCCTGCTGACGAGTCTCTCAGAAGCAGCGCTTTGAGGTCTTTTCCCACTATGTGTTCGCCGCAGACGCTGAGATGATCGGAATCTCTGTACATCAGGCAATCGCCGTCCAGCAGTCCCCGTGCACCCTGATCAATGACATCGGAGAAGGGTATGTAATGGAAGTTTCTTCGTTTTAGGCCAATCTGGTCGCGAAGGTGCTTGTCGAGGGCCGAAAAGATGTCCACCGTCGCGGGATTGAGATGGAATCCTCGGCGCGCAACCCGCTTCATGTTTTCAAAGTCGCGGAAGTCCATTCTCGATTCGATAAATGGACCCAGCCAGATTGTCTTGGTCATGTTGGAAATGGTTTGCAGGTAATCGATCGTCATGGCGATCGGGCGTTCGTTGAAGTGGTACTTGCCTCCATATCTCAAAACATCGGCGGGCTCCTGTCGATTGTGTTCATCGACCACGAGGTGAGATCCGGAGAAATGCAGTATGACCGTCTCGACGAACTCGCGATGAGTCTCCATGAATTTATCGAACGCTAGATAGGGACATTCGGGAATCCTGGCCCAGGGCCGACATCCAGGGCCGACCAAGCCTACGACGAATTTGGCATAGTTGTTCCTGAACAACGCATTGTAGATGTTCATCGCATGTGAATCGCCGAGAACAATGGTTGCAGGTCCGAATCTTTTCGAACAATCGATGATCCGGTTCCATGCGGCGGGCTCGAACTGCGTTGTCCAGAATACGCAATCGCCGTCTGAACCCATGTCCTTGAAGAAATCGCCACCGGTGTTGCGTTCCAGCAATTCGGACAGACGGCGAGTTTCGTCGCTGCTGAAGTATGGTCGTTGTTCTTCGAATCCGTTCGTGCCGATCGCAGCGATGCTAATGCCGGCAAGGCAGGACATTCCAAGCGAGCAAAGTGCAGCCAGTGTTGGCCCTCTCAACCACTTTCGATCTCTGGCCGGCTGCTCGATAAACCGGTAGGTCGCGACGGCAAGCACGAGAGAAATCGCGGTCAGCGCCAAAGCCAGCTCGACGCTAGGCCGGTCGAAGCCGCTCAATCGAGCGAAAACCAACACCGGCTGATGCCATAAATAGGCGCTGTAGCTAATGAGGCCGATCGATACCGGAGTTCGACTTCCCAGGAGCTTGCCGGTTCTCGTCTCGGCGCTTGCGAATGCGATGATTAGGGAAGCCCCAAGTACCGGTGGCAGCGCGCGGAACCCAGGGTATCGAACTTCCCCGTGGTCGAGAAGGCTGTAACCGATAAGCGCGATCCCGACGACAACGAAAATGTCGAGCGCGGTATTTGGCAGTTCAGCCCTCAATTTCGTCACGGGCCATAACGCCAGAACGGCGCCAATGAGCAACTCCCAGAGGCGGCTCGGTATCAGATAGAAGGTAGCCTCCTTGGTCTGAGGGCCCCATTGGGCATAGGCAATGCTCGCGAGCGCAATCGCGGCGAACAGCATGCCTGCTCGCCTGCGGCCAAATCGCAAGGCGCCCATCAGCAGAATGGGGAACGCCAGGTAAAACTGCTCTTCGACGCCGAGGCTCCACGTATGCAACAGCGGCTTCAGTTCGGCGGCCCTGTCGAAGTACCCACTCTGCGCCCAGAAAAAGACATTCGACCCGAACGCGCACACGGCGATCACGCTCTTCGAGAATTCGGTCACCTCGCGTGGAAGCATGAAGGCGAGAACGAAAGGAACGCAGGCGAGTAGAACCACGATGAGTGCTGGCAATATTCTCCGGGCCCGCCTTTCGTAGAAGGCTGCGAACGTGAATCTGCCGTCCTCCATCTCCGTGCTGATGATGGATGTGATCAGGTAGCCGCTAATGACGAAGAATATGTCGACGCCAAGGTAGCCTCCCGGGACGGCATTCAGTCCGGCGTGGAAGAGAATAACCGAGAGAACGGCGATCGCTCTAAGGCCATCGATTTCGGGGCGATAATACACTTGGTGCCGCTACCACACGCTCCGTCCGCCATCCATCACCAAGTTCTGTCCCGTCATGTAGCTCGAGGCATCCGAGCACAGGAATTGCACGGCGGCGCGGTACTCGTCGACATCGGCCATGCGGCCCATCGGGATCAGGCGCGTCAGTCGCTCGACGAAGGCGGGATCCTGGTTGTTGAAGACGCCGCCGGGGGAGATCGCGTTGACGCGGACGCCGTGGTCGGCCCAGTAGGTCGCCAGATATTTCGTCAACCCGATCAGGCCGTGCTTGATCACCGAGTAAGTCACGGGTTTCACCGGCTGCTCCTCCTCGCGCGTCACCTGCGGCTGGCGGTAGATTCGCTGGTCCGGCGCGATCACGCCGAGATCGGAGGCGATGTTGAGGATCACGCCGCGGCCGCGCGTTGCCATCGCGCCGCCGAACACCTGGGCGCACAGCATCGCGCCGGTCAGGCCCACGGCGATTTCGGTCTGCCATTGCGGCACCGGAAACGCCTCGAAGCGGGACGAATGCATCACGCCGGGTGCGGAGGTCACCTTGGGGTCGATCGCCGCGTTGTTGACGAGGATGTCGACGGAGACGCCGCGTCCGGAAAGCTGCTCGTCTGCGGCCCGCACCGAGTCGAGTGTCGTGACGTCGATCGCAAGCGCGATCAGGTCGGCGGACGGCGCGTTTTGCTTGAGCGCGGCAACGGCCGCTTCAGCCTGCGCAAGCCCAACGTCGGTCACGATGACGCGCGCGCCGGCCTCTGAAAGCGCGGCGACATGCTGCCGCCCGAGAAGGCCGCCTGCGCCGGTCACGAGGGCGGTGCGGCCGGTCAGGTCGTAGCGTGAGGACGGGCTTGCCATCGGGAGGCTCCTGTTCAACTGCGCAGCTGACCGCCGTCGGCGACCATCACGCTGCCGGTGATGAACGAAGCGCGGGGCGAGGCGAGAAAAGCGACGAGGTCGGCGATCTCTTCCGGCTTTCCCAGCCGGCGCAGCGCCACATCGCGGACGAGCATCTCCTCGACCGCAGCTCTGTCCTCGGCGATCTTGCGCGCCCAGGTGCCGTCCGCGGCCAGGATGTTGCCCGGTGCTACCGCATTGATGCGGATGCCTTCGAGCGCCAGCGGCCGGGCCAGGCCGCGCACGGTCGCATTCAGCGCGGCTTTCGCTGCATAGTAGGTGACGGGCGCGCCAAGCGCCGCCATGCCCGCGATCGAAGAGATGCAGACGATGGCCCGATCGCCGCCGCCGCGTGCCATCAGCGGCCGGCCCGCCTCGATCATGTTGGTGGTGGCGAAGAGATTGAGGTCCATCATCCGCGCCCACTCCGCCGCAGTTTCCTTTCCGGGGGGCACGGAAGCGCCACTGCCGACGTTACAGACGAGGACGTCGAGACGCCCCCACTGCCGTTCGACCTCGTGCACCAGTCTCGCGGCGGCAGCCGGATCGGTGACATCGGCCACGTGTACAGATGTGCTGCCGCCGACCGCGGCCCGTGCGGCATCCAGCCCATCTGCGCGGCGCGCGGCGAGCGCGACCTTGGCGCCTTCCGCAGCGAGCGTCGTCGCGATCGCAAGCCCGATCCCGCGGCTGGCGCCAGTGACGAGAGCGACGCGATCGTTCAGCTCGAGCTTCATCGCATCGCATCCTCGATCCAGCGAACCGTCATGTCGCGATATTTCGCGAGCGCGCCTGCGTGGTCACCGTCGCTGGCTCGTGCGGTTTGCAGGATGTATTGGCCCTTGTAGCCAGATCGCTCGATCAGCCGGATCGTCTTCGCCAGATCGGCATCGCCGGTGCCGAGCGGAACGGTGGTGCCGCCCCTGACACGGTCCTTCACGTGCACGTTGAGAATGCGCGGCGCGTAAGCGTCGATCTCCTCGGCGCTGTCGTAGCCGAGCGAAGCGCTGTTGCCGCTGTCGTAGTTGATGCCGAAAACCTCTGCCGGAAACGCCTCCATGAAATGCGCGAGCTCGCGTGGCGGCAGATCGGACTCGAAGACGATCCTGACATTGCGCCTTGCAAGTGTCTGCGAACGCGCGAGCAGCACGCGCTTCAACGTATCGCTCTCGCTCTGGCGCTCGATCTTGCCGTTGTCGACCAGTGGGACCACGACGAATTCGATGCCGACGCGGCTACAGGCGGCGATCAGGAGGTCGAGGTCGGCGACGAGCGCGTCGCGCACGACGGCGTCGACCTTCCAGAACGGCGCCTGCATGAAACAGTCGCCGGTCAAGCTCGGGATCCGCACGGCGTTCTCCCGCGACAACGCCAGAATCTCCTGCTGTCCCGGCTCGGTCATCAACGGATTTTCGCGAAGCCGTTCCTGATCGATGGTCCACTCCATCCGCGTCAGGCCGAGCGCCTTGGCGCGGGGAAATTCCTCGCGCCATTCGTTCCACGGGAATGCCTGGATCTTGCCGTCGACCAGTGCCGACAGGCGTCCTTGCATGAAACCGATGCGTTGCAGTGTTGCGGTCACGATGTGCTGTCCGAGCTGATGGCGAGACCCTTGCTGGTCCAGCCGCCGTCGATGAAGATCTCCTGGCCGGTCACATAGGCGGAGGCTTCCGATGCCAGAAAAACGGCGGCGCCCACCATGTCGCCGGGCTGCCCCCAGCGGCCGAGCATGGTGTGGCGACGCCTCGCCTCGTGCATGACGGGATCGGCAAAGCTCTTCGCGGTCATCCCGGTCGCGACGTAGCCCGGCGCGAGCGCGTTGACGCGGATGCCGTCGGCGGCATAGTCGGCGGCGAGCGCGCGCGTCAGCCCGGCGAGGCCTGCCTTCGCCGCCACGTAGCCGGGGTTGCCGGGAAAGCCGCGGACAGAGTTGATGCTGGTGACGTTGACGATTGCGGCCGAGCCGGCGTTCTTCAGGAGCGGATAGGCGGCGAGGATGGTGGCGTAGACGCCGGTAAGATCGGTTGCGACCGTGGCGCGGAAGCGCGCGAGCTCGCTTTCGGCGCTCTGGGCCGGAAGACTGATGCCGGCGGCATTCACGAGTGCGTCGATGCGTTCGCCCTTTGCCGCAATGGCGCGGAACGCGCTTTCGATCGCTCCGTCGTCGGAGAGGTCGCAGGCAATGGCGGTGACGCCCTGCGGCGCGGTGCCGGACCGGCTGAGGCCGAACACCGTTGCACCCGCATCCTGCAGGCCGCTCGCAATCGCCGCGCCAATGCCGCGCGAAGCGCCGGTGACGACCACGATCTTGCCTGCGAGAGAGAACGCGCTGAGATCAGGCATAGCCGTAACTGCGCATGATGGCGGCGCACAGCTTGACGTCCTCGGGGCGGTCGATCTGGAACATCTTGTGGCGCTCCATCACGTGGAAGCCGATCTTGCCGCCGAGACGATTGTTCTGCTCGCGCAGGAGGGATGGGATCAGGACGTAGAACGAGCCGTTCTCGAGATAGCGCTTCTCGATCTGCTGCCGCATGCGGCGGTTGCGATAGTCGTAGTTGATCGGCTCCGGTCCGCTCGCGCCGATCCGCCAGTTGAAGTAGTCCTCGACCTCACAGACTGAAAGCAGGCTGTCGAGATGGTCGTGATCGAAGGTCGCAAGCGCGCTCTCGATGTCGCCGGGCTCGCGGATCGGCGATGTGGCCTGAAGTGCGACGACGCGCTCGAACCGTCCCATTCGCGCCTCGGTCGCATCAAGGGCATGCAGCCAGGCGGATTCGGAGGAGGCGAGGTCGCCCGAAATGTTGTCCGGACGCCGTACGCCGACGGCTCCGGCGGCCTCGGCCGCGGCGAGGATATTGTCGCTGTCCGACGAGACCGCCACCACGTCGACGCCGCGTGCGGCGCGTGCCTGCTCGACCGTCCAGGCGATCAGCGGCTTGCCGCAGAGATCGAGCAGGTTCTTGTGCGGGATCCCCTTGGAGCCGCCCCGCGCGGCGATCACGGCCAGCGTCTTGCGCGCCATCAGATGTGCCCCTCGAGACGCTCGAGCGCGGTCCAGAAGCCTTCGCCCATGTTCTTGTGGCCCTGCCATATTTCGGGAATGAACGATGCCGTCGGCGCATGCTTGCGCAGCACCTGTCCGATCTCGTCGAAATCGATCTCGCCTTCGCCGATCTGGAGACCTTCGCCGTCGAGCCCCTTGGCGTCGCCGAAATGCAGATGCGCGGTGTGCGGCCCGAGTTGGGCCAGGCCTTGTGCGAAGTCGAAGCCGAAATGGTTGGCGGCGAGCTTGGTGTGGGAGATATCGACGCACATGCGCAGATCATGCTTGGCGCAGAACGCGGCCGATTCCTCAGGAAAGATGAAGATGTTCTGATGACGCTGGCCGCCGAAATGCCAGGGGAACGGCGCCATGGTCTGCGGCGTCAGCTCGACGCCGTCCATGTCGAGCTCGGTCAAGCTCTGGGCAAAGATGCGGTAACGCTCGGCTTTCTCCTCCGGCGACAGCGGCTCGTCCATGGTGAAGCCGCCGATATTGGCGACGATCGGCGGGCGCCTGGTCTTGGGAAAGAACTTCTTGAGGCCGCGGGTGATGTCGATCACAGCCTGCGTCTGCTCCAGCGAGTAGCGCCGCAGCGCCTCGTCGGGTGTTGCGAGGTCCATGAGCTTGGAGCCGGCAAACAGCTCCGGCGCATGCACGACGAAGCCGAGATCATAGGTGCCGGACAGATAGGCCGCGGGATCGCGTTCCATGTCGCTGTAGCTGAGATGGAATTCGATGATGTCGGGCTCGCAGATCTCCAGGAAGCGCGCGGTGTCGTGATAGCGTACCGGCACACCCCATGGGCGGTCGAAGCGGTATCGCCGTGCCTTTGCGACGCCCTCGTCGAGATCGCTCTGGAAGAAATAGTCATCCGCGGTCATCGTTCGCGTCAGCTTGCGGCCGAGCAGCGCCGGCATCTTCAGCGGCGACAGTCCCTGTCCCGGGCTCTTCACGGCGATGTCGCCTTCGGAGATCACGGTGCCGGCCGACAGGTCGCGCGCCGCCACCAGGCTCTTGGCGAGGTTTTCGCGGTTGATCAGCTCGCCCTGGCTCAGCGCACGTTCCGCGAGCTTCTCGCCGCGCGCCGCTTCGACCTCGCGGATGCCGGAGACGAGCGCCCTGAATTCCTCCGGCTCCAGGCTCGCGGCATGGTCCGGACCTTCCATCTCGCGGTCGAGCGTGATGTGGCGTTCGATGACGACGGCGCCGAGCGCGACGGCCGCAATCGAAACGGCAATGCCGCGCTCGTGACCGGAATAGCCGACGACAGGGTGGATCTCGCGCAGCGTCTCCATGAAACGCAGATGGATGTTGTGGAGCGCTGCCGGATAGGTGCTCTGGCAGTGCAGGAGCACGTAGTTGGCATTGCGGTCGTCGAGGAATTTCGCCGCGACCTTGATCTCGTCCGTCGTGCTCATGCCGGTCGAGACGATCAGCGTCTTGCCGGTCGCGGCGAGGCGAGCGAGCAGCGGCAGGTTGGTGAGGTCGGCCGAGGCGACCTTGTAGGCCTGTACGCCGAAGCCTTCGAGCACGGCGACGCTCTTGGCGTCCCAGGGCGTGCAGAGGTACTGGATACCCTTCGCTGCGCAATATTCGGCGATCGCTTTCTGTTGCGCGGTCGGCAGCTCGAAGCGGCGCAAGAGATCCAGCGTATACTCGACCGCGAGATCGTCGTCCTTCCCGGACAGGCTCGAGGCGCGATACACCTCGTCGAGCTTGCGCATCTGGAATTTGGCGCAATCGGCCCCGGCCGCGACCGCGGCATCGACCAGCGCAATGGCGCGGTCGAAATCGCCATTATGGTTGTTGCCGATTTCGGCGATGACGTAGCAGGGTTCATCGTCGCCCAGAAGACGGTTGCCGATTCGGACCAAGGCGGGCTGTTTGGGCGATGTCATCAACATTCTCGTCTCATATGCGTCAGGCCAGCCGCGCGGGAAAGCGCGACTTCCACGTCCGCAACCCGTTCTCCTCGAACATGATGCGCGAACAGCTGTGCCCCTCCTGTTCCAGCGCCGCGATGAGCTGGTAGCGCTCGAATGGACGTACGAAGAACAGGAAGTAGCCGCCGCCGCCGGCGCCCAGCAGCTTGCCGCCGACCGCGCCGTGCTGCTTTGCGAAATCGTAGATCGCGTCGATCGCGTCCGACGAGATCTTCGAGCTCAGCTTCCGCTTGGCGTGCCAGGCCTCGTCGATCAGCCGGCCGCATTCCAGGAGCTGGCCGCGCAGCAGATGCCGTCTTATGTCGCGCGTCACTTCCTTCTGTTTGGCCGCCGCGGCGACGGCGTCGCTGGTCTCGTGCTGGGCCTTCTGATCGCGGTGAATGGCGCCGGAATCGCGGCCGGAGCCGGTATAGCAGAGCACCAGGCTCTCCTCGAGCTCGGCGATGATGTTGGGATCCAGACGAAGCGGCACGATGGTGTTCTGGTCCGAGAAGAACTCCATGTGGTTGAAGCCGCCGAACACGGTGGCGTACTGATCCTGCCAGCCGCCGGGAATGTTGAGCATCAGCCGCTCGGCCTGGAACGCCATCTCCGCGATCTCGTGGCGGTCCCACTGATCCCCGCGGAATTCGTTGAAGCAGCCGATGATCGCGGACGAGACCACCGCCGAACCGCCGAGGCCGGAGCCGACCGGGAAGTCGGCGGACACCTCGAGCTCGAATCCGTAAGTCGGCTTGATCAGGCGCACGACCGACTTGATCAGCGCGAGATCTCCGCCCGCTTCGAGTTCTGCGAGATTGTCGGCCTCGACCGTGCAGCGGAAGTCGTGCGAGTAGATGCGGATGCTGGGATCGCTGCGGCGCCGCAGCGTCGCATGAGCGTACATCTTGATCGTGGCGCTGATGACCGCGCCTCCGTCATTCGCCACGAAGTAGTGGGTCAGGTCGGTGCCGCCGCCGGAGAAGCTGATCCGCACCGGCGAGCGGGCGCGGGCGAACACCTCGCTCTCCTCCGACAGGTTGAACAGCTCGCGGCTGAAGACGTCGACCAGCCGTCCCTCGCCATCGAGGATCGGCACCACGTGCACGCGCTGGTCGAGCAGCTTGAGGATCTGCTCGCGCGGTCCGCCGGTCGGCGCCCAGACGAAGTTGCGATTGATGCAAGTCGCAACCCGGTCGTGGATCGTGATGCCGGTCAGCATGCGCCTGCGGATGTCGCCGTCCGTCACCGCACCGACGATTCGTCCACTCGTGTCCTGCGCGAACAGGATGCCGAGCATGTTGGCATTCAGGCGCCGAAAGGCTTCCTCAATGGTCTCGGTCTCGGCGATGGTGACGAGGGTTCGTTCAAGCACGTTTGGGGTCCAGGAGGGGTCGATTCTGTTGAAAAAGGCCGCAGTTGCGACTCAGAGACAGCAGTGATTCAATCT
>NZ_LSIC01000177.1 GCF_001556045.1 Bradyrhizobium sp. CCH5-F6 | reverse complement strand
CCCTCAGGATGAGGGCGGAGTGCGCGGCAGCAGTTTCAACGGGCACTGACGCCAATTAGCCTCATCCTGAGGAGGCGCGTAAGCGCCGTCTCGAAGGACGAGGCGCGCGCTCAGGCCCTGCCAAGAACTCATCTGCGATAGCCCTGCCGCGTGCGGGGAGAGGGAGAAGAACCTGGTCTAAAGCGCGATGCGATTAGGACGAATCGTTATCGCGCTTTAGGTTGTTGTTTAAGCATGATCTTTTCGGAAAACCGCTGCGCACTTTTCCGGATCATGCTTTAGAACATCCCGCTCGCTGCGAGCGCCTTGCAGACGTGCTGCATCTCGGCCTCGTCGGCCACCATGTCCAGCATGATCGTGGTCAGGCCCTTCGCCGCAAACTGCTTCAGCTTCGCGCCGATCTCGTCATAGCTGCCGACGAGATAGGGGCAGTCGGCCTGGAAGGTCAGGAACGGCAACAGCCAGTAGCCGTTGTCCTGAAGCTCGCCGCTTTGCCCCTCATAGAGCCGGCGCTTCCACACGGAATCGCTGTTCTCCACCGTGAGCGCGAGCAGCACGCGATCATCGGGATTGTCGGAGAAGCGCGCCTTTGCGGCCTGCCGCGCCTCGTCGCGGTCCGCGCGCGCGAAAATTCCAAAGTTCATGCCTGCTGCGTCGAGCCCGCGATCGAGGTCGGGCGGCAGCATCTGCATCTTGATGCAGCCGGTGTCGTTCGCGGCGCGCTGGGCCGCCTCGGATTGGCCGGCGATCAGGAACTCCGGCTTCAGCTCGGCGGGAAAGCGAGGGCGAAGTTGCAGATTGCTGGCGCGGTAGAACCGGCCCGCGAAATTGACCGGCCGCGGGCTTGCCAGCAACTGCCGCATCAGCGCGACGTATTCGCCGAGCCGAACGTATCGATCGGCATGCGCTTGGTCGTCGCCCAGCCCGTGCAAGTCGCTGACCGCCGTCCCCGTGATCATGTTGAGATAGACCTTGCGGCCGTAGAGCTGCGCGAAGGACGAAACGAACTTCGCGGCCGTGAACGGGTGCATGTAGACCGGATTGACGGCGATCAGCGGCGAGGATCGTGTCGTCTCTGCCATGATGTGCTGGGCCATCGCCCAGGGTTCGACGAACGCGTCGTTGCCTTCGAACAGCAGGATGCCTTCGAAGCCGTTGCGATCGGCGAACTGGGACACCCGCATCAGCTCGCCGACATAGGCCTTGGGATCGCGGTTGCGGGAGATCGCGGGAAAGATACGCAGCCGCGAGGCCGTCATTCCGCCGCTTCCCGGAGCGGCCAGGCATTGCGGCTGATGGGCAGGCCGCCGTCCGCGCGTGAGCCGTCGGCGATCGCCAGGCGGTGCGAGGGCGATGGCGAGCACAGCGAGAAGCGCCAGCGGTCCGGGTCGTCGGCGATGTCGGGCTTGAAGCTGATCTCGATGGCCTTGCCCGACACCTGCATCGCGAAGGCGTCGAGCGGCAAATTGAGCCCGAAGCCCCTGGCCTTCAGATAGGCCTCCTTGAGCGTCCAATAATCGAAAAAGCGTTCGATCGCTGCGGGTTCCGGCAGCGCGCGCAGCGTCTCGACCTCCTCCGGCGCAAAGAAGCGAAGCGCAGTCGAGAGCGGCGCGACGCGCCGCGACACGGTTTCGACGTCGACCCCGACGGCCTCATGGCGCGACACCACGCAGGCGACGCAGCCGTCGGCATGTGACAGGCTGAAATGCAGCGGGGTCGGGGTGACCGGCGCCGCGACGAACGGCCGCCCATAGTGGCCCGCGCCGAACGACCAGTCGGAGGGCGCGACGTTGGAGGCGACCTGCGACAGCGCCAGGCGCAACATGGCGTGCGCGAAGATGTACTGCCGTCGATGCCGCTCGAACATGAAGCGATCGGCCCGGGCCCGTTCCTCGACCGAGAGCATGCGCCGGTACGCCTCGACCGCGCCCGGCGCGTCGATGGTCTCGATCAGCCCGACAAAGAGTTCAATTCTGTCGTCTGCCATCAAATGATCCAAGGCGTCAGGCGAGGCCCAATCCCCGGTCCCGACTGAAGAATCAGCTCAGCAAGAATCAACCGTGAGAACTCTTCCTAACGGTCCACCCGGGCGAATTCTTGTCGATTTCCAGGCCGGTTTACAGGCGCAAGCTTGTGCGAGACCCCGACTCGACGAGCGAGCGGCCCAACCCCTAAAGCGAAAGCCCGAAAGTTGAGGTCCAGCGATTCGTGCGGCGTCCCGGCCGGCGAATTATTTCTTCTTCTTCTTCGCCTTCTTCGATCCGCCCAGCAACGCCAGGCTGGCGTCGACGTCCTTGAGCGCCGACTGCAGCTTCTTCTTCTCTTGGGTCAGCAACTTTTGCAGGGCCTTGCGGTCCTTGTCGCTCAACGCGGTGCCCTTGGTAAATTTGATGAAACCCATAACACTCCCCCGATTTGAAAATAATCGTCCAAATCAAAACGCGGGAATAATCTCGCGCGGCGACGCCGAATAATCAAGACGCAACTTGATCATTCACACCTTTGGCTCGTGAAGCCGCGCTCGTCCGTGTGACGCGCTCAGGCCGCCCTGCGAGCGAGCAACCGGCCGAGCGGTGCGTCGGGTTGGGCGAGGGCCGCCGTCAGCAGCGCGACGAGATCCTCCATCCACTTGCCGATCATTCGCCCCTCGAGCAACTCGCGCTTGTAGTTGCATGAGCCGGTGATGCCGGTCGGGCGTTCCTTGAGCATCAGCGACAGCCACGTCTGGTCGATCGGAAGCACCGGTTGGCCTTCGCGCGCGATGTTACCGATAGATCCTGTCGCGAGATCCGGGAGATCGAGCGGCTGGCGCAGCGGATTCTGTAGCGTGAAGTAGACCTGGAGCAGCGAGGCCGGATCGACCCCCTCCCGCTCCAGATGATCGGCGAGGACATTGAACGGCAGCTCCTGCCGCGCATGGGCGTCGAGCACGCTCTGGCGCACCCGCGCCAGGGCCTGCGCGAACGACAGGTCCGGCGTGATTGTCGTGCGGATGATCACCGTGTTCTCGAACGGACCGATGATTCGGTCGGTGTCCGGCTGGGCACGATTGGCCATGGCGGTCGCGACCATGATGTCGGTGCGGCCGGTCCGGGCCAGCAGCATGGCCTTCAGACCAGTGAGCAGGCACATGAACAGGGTGGCGCTTTGCTGGCCGGCGAATGCCGTGAGCCGGCCGACCAGCTCACGTTCGAGGCCGACCGGGTGATGTCCGGTGGACGCGCCCGGGCGCGCTTCGCCGTCGAAGAGGGGCCCCGCTCCGCGCAGATTCTCGGTCCATTCGGCGGCCTGACGGCGCGCGGCGTCGGTGCCGCACCACCAGCGCTGCCAGCGTGCGACAGCTGCAAAGGCCGGAGGTTGCTGCGGCAATGGCACCGACGGATATCCGGCCAGCGCCGCATAACGGTTCGACAATTCCTCGAATAGCAGGCCGATCGACCAGCCGTCGACGATAGCGTGATGCAGCGTCAGCAGCAGGACATGATCGTCGTCGTGGAGCCGCAACAACCGGGCGCGCAGCAGCGGCGCACGCGCGGTGTCGATCGGGGTATAGGTCTCCCGCTCGATCAAGAGACCGATCTTCCTGAGTTCGAGCGCCTTGCGTCGCTTGTTGTTATGGGGATGACCGTCGCCGATCGTCTCGACCGTCATGACACGGCCAAGCGTGCGAGGCGGTACGATGCGGCCTTCGGGCTCATCGCCGTTCCAGGCGAACGCGGTCCGCAGCGATTCGTGCCGGCGCACGACATCATCGATCGCCTTGGCCAGGGCGGCCGAATCGAGCGGGCCCTCGAGACGGAAGGCGAAGGGCAGGTTGAACAGCGGCAGCCCCGGCAGATTCCGCTCGATCCGCAGCATCTGGTCCTGCGCGATGGAAAGCGCTGGAGGCCCGCTCGCAGCCAATCGCGGCCCGCTTGCGGCTGGCTTGTGCGGCCTCGACGCCGCGGCCTCGTCCACCCGCCGGGCAAGCTCCTCGATCGTCGGTGCCTCGAAGATGGTCTTGATCGGCAGCGACAGGCCGAGCGCGCGGGCGACGCGCGCCATCGCCTGGCCAGCCAGCAGCGAATGGCCGCCGAGGTCGAAGAAATTGTCGGTGACACGGATGCTCTCGACCTTCAGCAGGTCGATCCAGATGTCGGAGAGCACTTTTTCGGTGAAGCGCCGCGCAGGCATTGCCGCATCCGGCCGGGACGTTTCCGGCGGGGCGGACGCCAGCAGCGCGGACCGGTCGATCTTGCCATGAGCGTTGAGCGGCACCTGATCCAGGAACAGGAAGGCGGACGGGATGGCGTGGGCCGACAGCCTGCCCTTCAGGAACTCGCGCAACTCGCTGGCGCTGCTCCGGCTGCCGGGCCTTGCGACGACATGGGCGATCAGCCTGACGTCGCCGCTCGCCTCGCGGCGGGGCTCGACGACGCCGACGCGCACATTCGGATGCTCGGCAAGCACGTTCTCGATCTCCTTGAGCTCGATGCGGTAGCCGCGAACCTTGACCTGATGATCGGCGCGGCCGAGGCACTCGATCGTGCCGTCGGCGCGGCGGCGGGCGAGGTCGCCGGTCCGGTACAGCCGGCCAGCAGCCTGGCGCGAGAACGGATCGGGCAGGAAGCGCTGCTTGTTCTGCGCGGGATCGTTGATATAGCCGCGTCCGACACCGGCGCCGCCGATGCAGAGCTCGCCGGTGACGCCGACCGGCTGCGGCTCAAGGTTGGCGTCGAGCACGTAGAGCTGGGTGTTCGGCAGCGGCGCGCCGACCGGAACGTTGCCCGTCGCGGTCGCCGGCGGCTTGGTCAGGCGATGCAGGGAGACGTCGTCGGAGCATTCCGACGCGCCATAGGCATTGATCATCGGCACTCTCGGGCAGCGGGCGAACCAGGCGCGGCAGAGGTCGACGGGCAACGGCTCTCCGGTCGAGATCAGCAGCCGCAATCTGGAGAAGGCGCGCAGCATCGGCGCCTCGTCCATGCGATCGAGAATGACTCGCAGCAGCGAAGGCACGATCTCGAGCACCGTGACGCCCTCGCGCTCCATCTCCTGCGCCAGCAGGATCGGGTCCTGCACGATCGCGTTGCCGCAGACATGCACGCGCGCGCCGACCATCGGCCCGGCCAGGAACTGCCAGACCGAGATGACGAAGCTCTGCGGCGCGGTCTGCGCGATCACGTCCGTGGCGGAGAGGTCGAGTTCGGAGATGAGCGCGGCCAGATGGTTCGACAGGCCGCGCTGCTCGATCATGACGCCCTTCGGCGCGCCGGAGGAGCCGGACGTATAGATGAGATAGGCGAGGCTGGAGGCGGCCCGCGGTGCGGCGCGAGCGGGCCTGGTCACCCCTGAGGCAATCGCGTCTTCAAGCGCGGCCACCTGGATGCGTTCGACCAGCGGCTCGAGCAGGGCCTCGACCATGGCGGACTGAGCCCGTCCGGTCAGCAGCACGCGGGCACAGCTCGATCCGAGGATGGTCGCGAGGCGGGTCGGCGGCAGGGCCGGATCGAGATTGAGGAAGGCCGCGCCGACGCGCTGCACCCCGATCATCGCGGCGAGCAGATCGGGTCCGCGCTCCGCCAGCAAGGCGACCACCGTCTCGGCGCCGACGCCTTGGCCGGCCAGCCAGTGCGCGATCGCCTGGCTGCGGCGCTCCAGCTCGCGATAGGTCAGGCAGGTGCTGCCGTCCGACACCGCAACAGCGTTCGGCGTCTTCTTCGCCTGGCGGTCGAAGCCCTCGACCAGATTGCCGCGCTTGGCGAAATCGGCCGGCACGCCCCGGCCTTGCGCCAGCAGTCGACGGCGTTCGGACTCTGTCAGGAGCGGCAGGCGCGAGATGCGCTGCTCCGGATTGGCGACGGCCGCCTTCAGCAGCGTCTTGAACTGCGCGGCCATGCCTTCGATCGTCGCGGCGTCGAACAGATCGGTGGCGTATTCGAAGAAGCCGGTGAAGCGCCCATCGGCCTCGACCAGTTCGAGCGTGATGTCGAAGCGCGCGACTTTGGGATCGACTTCCAGACGCCGCGTCGACAAGCCCGGAAAGCGTGCCGTCTCGATGGAGGCGTTCTGAAGGATGAACATGATCCGGAACAGCGGGTTGCCGTCGCTCCGCCGCGCGATCTGCAACGCGCGCAACACCTCCTCGATCGGCAGGTCCTGGTTGCGGTAGGCGTCCAGCGTGACCTGCCGCACCCGCCGCAACATCTCGCCGAAGCTCGGATCGCCGCCAAAATCATTGCGCAGGATCAGGGTGTTGGCGAACAGCCCGATCAGCCGCTCGCTCTCGATCTGGTTGCGGTTGGCGATCAACGAGCCCGTGGCGACATCCTCATGCGAGGTGTGGCGGAACAGCAGGCACTGGAAAGCCGCGAGCAGCGTCATGAACGGTGTGACGCCCTGGTTCTGGCTCAGCGCGCGCAGGTCTGCCGACAGCGGCCCGGAGATTTCGAGATAGTGGCGCGCGCCGTGCCCGCTCCAGACTTCCGGCCTCGGCCTGTCGGTTCGGAGCGGCAGCGTGGTCACGTCGTTGAGCTGGGCCGTCCAATAGTCGAGCTGCTCCTTCGCCGCCGGCGTCCGCGCCCAGCTCTGCTGCCAGAGCGCGAAGTCTCGATACTGGAAGGCAGGCGCAGGCAGTGCCGCCGGCTGCTTCTTGCGCGCCGCAGCGTAATGGACGGCGAGCTCCTCCCAGAACAGCCGCTGCGACCAGCCGTCTGTGACGAGGTGATGGACGTTGACCACCAGCGCGTGGCTGTTCTTGTCGAACGACAGCAGCGTGACCTTCAGCGGCGGCTCGCGGGCGAGGTCGAACGGATATTGCGCCAGCTTGAGCGCCAAGCGCTTGACGGTCGCGATCTGCTTCTCCGCAGGGCAGGGCTTGAGCTTGATGCGCTCGAACCGCGGCGGCGATGACAGCACGAGCTGTAGCGGCTCGCCCTGGCGTTCGATGAAGACCGAGCGCAGCGCCTCGTGACGCGTGCAGATCGCAGCGAGGCTCTCAGAAAGCGCGGCGACGTCGACCGCGCCTTTGAGGAGCGCGACTTCGACGACGTTGTAATTGTAGCGGGTCGGGTCGAGCCGCGAGAGGAGGTACATCCGCTGCTGCTGGAACGACAGCGGCGCGTCGGCGGCCGCAACGTGCTGCCAGGCCGGCAGCGCAGTTTCGCGCCGGCTTGCTGCGGTTTCGATCCGGGCCGCAAGTGCCGTGACCGTCGGGCAATCGAAGATGTCTTCGAACGAGAAGTCGACATCGAAGCGTTCGCGCAGCCGCGAGCGCATCTGTGTCACCGCGAGCGAGTCCGCACCGAGCGCGAAGACGTCCTGGTCGGCACCGACCTGCGGTAGCTCCAGAAGATCAGCCCAGATCCCGGCGAGCTGGGTCTCCATCGCATTGCGCGGCAGCCGGGTCTCGTCACTGCCTTCTGCCGTCGCGATCAGCGCGGCCAGGGCGTTGCGTTTGACCTTGCCGCTGGCGCCTTTCGGCAGCGCGGCCACGCTGCGGATCAGGCTCGGCACCTTGTAGGCTGCGAGCCGCTTGCGCGCGAACTGGCGCAGCTGGTCCGAGCTCGCCTCGGAATTCGGTCTCAGCACCACGACGGCGGCGACATTCTCGCCGAGCTTCTCGTGCGGGACGGCGAACACGCCGGCCTCCAGCACCGCCGGATGGTTCAGCAGGACGTCCTCCACCTCGAGCGGCGAGATCTTCTGCCCGCCGCGGTTGATGACGTCCTTGAGACGGCCGACGATGAAGAGATAGCCGTCGGCATCGAGATAGCCGAGGTCGCCGGTCCGGAACCAGCCATCGCGGAACGCCGCTTGCGTCGCCGCATCGTCATTATAGTAGCCGCGGCTCATGTTCGGCCCGCGCAGCATGATTTCGCCGCGCTCGCCGCTTGCGAGCGCGCGGCCGGTCTCGTCCATGATCGCGATCTCGGGCCCGGCGGCGCGGCCGACCGACCCGACCTTGCGCAGCTCGAACGGATTGGCCGCGATCTGCGAGGCCGCTTCGGTCATGCCATAGGTTTCGAGCACGGGAACGCTGAACGTCGCCTCCAGCCCTCCCAGGATCGCAGGCGCGAGCGAGGCCGAGGCCGAGCGGATCACGCGCAGCGACGACGACCGCGCACGGTCCGGGTTCGCTTCCGCCGCCGTCAGCAATGCGCGGTGAATCGTCGGCACCGCGGTGTACCAGGTCGGTTGCAGCTCCCGCATCCAGTCGAAGAAGGACGATGCGTCGAAACCGTCGGTGCAGATCACGCTGGAGCCCGCGGCCAGCGCCGTGAGAAGACCGGAGATCAATCCATGAGCATGAAACAGCGGGAGTACGTTGAGCAGGCGATCGCGCGACGTGAGCGACAGCACATCGCCGGCATTGTAGGCGGACAGGCAGACGTTGCGATGGGTGAGCGGTACCATCTTCGGCCGCGCCGCCGTGCCTGACGTCAGGAGGATGAATGCATCGTCCTCGCCACGCGCGCCGCCGCCGGCTTGCGCCGGACCGATCGTCTGGGCGATGAACGCGCAGCCACCGAGATCGTCGACCGGTCCCGCCACGAAATCGATCACGGGGATGTCGAGCGTCCTGGCAGCGTCGCGGCTCGCCGAGTTCATGCCGGCCCGGGTCACGAGCGCCGTCAGCTTCAACTCACTGAAATAGCGTTGAAGCTCGTCCGCCGTCAGATCGGGATTGACGGGGACGCAGGCGCAGGTCGAGGCGACCGCGATCAGCGCCAGCGCACTGTCGGCGCCGCGTGGCAGCGCAACCGCGATGCGGCCTGCCGGGCCGATACCGAGTTCGCGCAAGGTGCGGACCAGTTGCCGGATCGATCCGCCCAGCGCGCCGTAGCTGAGGGGCGGACGGCCGGGGGCGAGGAGTGCGGGCGCCGCCGGTGTCTTGTGGGCATGAAATTCGAGAAGGCCGCTGATATGCGCAAATATGTTGGTTTCGCCCGTCGTACCGGTTGATCCCGCGCCTGCTCCGGATGCAATGTCCGACAACGCCATTCCCTTTTGATCCGATTGAGCTATTCTTCCAAGAAGTTGGGGAACGCGTCCAGTCCGAGGTGAAGTTTTGGCTCCGAAATCTGTGGTTGAAGGGGCCCTGAAGCCCTTCGACGGAGTGATGGTCGGGCAGAATCACCATGCTGGAGAATGAGCCGGACACGGGATCGGAAGGCGAGCTGAGGCGCTGGCTCGAAGGCATCGGCCTCGGGCACTACACCGATCTCTTCGCGCAGCACCGTCTCGATCTCGACGTCCTGGGGGACTTGACCGAGTCCGATCTGGTCGAGCTCGGGTTGCCGCTCGGCGATCGCAAGCGACTTCAGCGGGCCATGGCGGCGCTGTTTCAGGCGGAAACGGCGCCGGCGCCAACTGCGGCGGTGCCTCCACAGCCACGGGCTGAGGTCGGAGCCGAACGGCGCCAGCTTACCACCATGTTCTGCGACATGGTGGATTCCACCTCGCTTTCCGCACGGTTCGATCCGGAAGACGTCCGCGACATGATCGCTGGCTTTCGCGAGACCTGCGTCCGCGTGGTCAAGCATTACGAGGGCTTTGCCGCCCGTTTCGTCGGCGACGGTATCCTGGTCTATTTCGGCTATCCGACCGCACATGAGGACGACGCCGAGCGCGCGGTGCGTGCCGGACTCGAGATCGTGCGGGTGCTGTCGACGGCGCGCGCGGTCGAGCCGCGCGGTGCGCTCGGCCATTCACCCGCCGTCCGCATCGGGATCGCGACCGGCCTCGTCGTGGTCGGCGACCTCGTCGGGCAGGGCACCGAAGAACGCGACTCCGCGGTCGGAGAGACCGTCAATCTCGCTGCGCGCCTGCAAGCCCTGGCGCCGCCCAACGGCGTCGTGATCTCCGCTTCGACGCAGGCGCTGCTGAAGGGCAAGTTCGACTATCACAATCTCGGCGTTCACGAGCTGAAGGGCATCTCCGAGAAGGCGCAGGCCTGGCACGTGGTGCGCGCCTCGCGGGTGGAGACCCGCTTCGCCGCAGCCATGGGCACGCGGCTGACGCCGCTCGTCAACCGCGAGGAGGAGATCGCGCTATTGATGGGGCGCTGGCAGCAGGCCAAGGACGGCGACGGCCAGGTCGTCGTCAAGTTCGGCGAGCCCGGGATCGGCAAGTCGCGCATCATCCAGGAAATCTTCGAGCGGATATCGGGCGACCGCCATGGGCAAGTCTCGCTCCAGTGCTCGCCTTACTACACCTCCACCGCATTCCATCCGTTCGTCGAGCAGCTCAAATTCTCCCTCGGCCTCGACCGGGAGGATTCCTCCGCAGTGTCGCTGGCGAGCCTCGAGACCGCGATCGCCGCCGCTCATGGCGACGTCGAGCAGGTGACGCCGCTGTTTGCCGCGCTGTTGTCGATACCGACCGGCGATCGTTATCCGCCGCTCGGGCTGTCGCCGCAGCAGCAGAAGGACGCGACCGTCGCGGCATTGGTCAGTCACTTCCTCGGCCTTGCGCGCGAGATGCCGCTGGTGGTCGCGTTCGAGGATCTGCACTGGATCGACCCGACCTCCCGCGAGGTGATCGACCTGCTGGTGGAACGCGTGCAGAACCGGCCGATCCTGGTCACCGTCACCGCGCGCTCCGAATTCCAGCCGAGCTGGAACGCGCATTCGCACATCACCACCGTGGTCCTGAACCGTCTGAGCCGGCAGCTCCGCACGACGCTGGTCGAGCGCGTCGCCGGGCGAGAGATGCCCAAGGAGGTCGTCGAGGAGATCATCGTCAAGACCGACGGCGTGCCGCTGTTCCTGGAAGAATTGACCAAGACGGTTCTCGAATCCAACCTGCTGACCGAGCGCAACGGCCGCTACGTGCTGTCGGGGCCGTGGCGGCAGCTCGCAATCCCGGCAACCTTGACGGACTCGCTGATGGCGAGGCTCGACCGGATGGGGCCGTTCAAGCGGATCGCGCAGATCGGCGCCACCATCGGCCGCGAGTTTTCCTACGAGACGCTCCACGCGGTCGCCAACACGCCCGCCGAACAGATCGAGGCTGCGCTCAATCACCTGGAGGAGGCGGGGCTGATCATGCGGCGCGGCCATCCGCCCGACGCGCTCTACTCCTTCAAGCACGTGATGATCCAGAACGCCGCCCATGCGAGCCTCTTGCACAGCGAGCGCCGCAAGCTGCATTCCCGGATCGTCCAGGTGCTCTCCGAAATGTATCCGGAGAAGACCGAGCGCGAACCGGAGCTGCTCGCCCATCATCTGACCGAATCCGGCCAGAGCGAGGGCGCCGCCAGCTTCTGGCTCAAGGCCGGCAAGCAGGCGGCCAAGACAGGTGCCAATCTGGAAGCGATCGGCCATCTGCGCCGGGGCCTCAGCGTCGTGCAGGCCAATGCCCGCATGCAGGGCGCCGACGAAACGGAGCTCGAGCTGCGCATTGCGCTCGGCAACGCGCTGATCGCGGCCAAAGGCTATGCGGTGCAGGAGGTCGAGGAGAACTACATCCGCGCGCTCGAGCTAGGCCAGCAGCTCGATGACGACGAAAAGGCCTTCGCTGCGACCCGGGGCCTTTGGGTCTGCCATTTCATCCGGGCCGATCTCACCCGCGCGCACGATCTCAGCGTCGAGCTGCTGAGGTTCGCCAAGCGCGCGCGGCTGAACGAGCGGGCGAAGCCGGCACAGCAGACCGGGTACCTGATGGAAGCGCACCGCTCGATCGCGATGACCATGCTCTATCGCGGGCGTTTTGCCGCCTCGCAACATCACCTGCATCGCTGTATCAGCCTCTACAGCCCCGATCTGCATTCCGATCTGATGGAGCGGCACGGCACCGATCCCGGCGTCGTCTCGCTGTCCTATCTCGGCTACCTGCTATGGTTCCTCGGCCGACCCGATGCGGCGCGGCAGCACAGCGAGCAGGCGATCGCCAATGCGGAGAAGATGCGTCATCCGTTCACCCTCGCTTTCGCGCTCGTATTCGGGGCGTATCTCTGCCAGCATCTGCGCGACGTCGAGGGCACGCGCGACCACGCCAACCGCGCCATGATCATCGCCACCGAGCACAATTTCCTGCATTGGAAGCAGCAGGCGGCGATCCTGCGCGGCTGGGCGCTGGCGCAGCTCGGCGAAGCCGAAGAAGGGCTCAGCCAGATGCGCCTCGGCCTCGACGAGTACGAGGCGATGGATTCCTGGCTCGCCGGCTGCTGGTTCCGCTGTCTGCTCGCGGAGGCCTATTCAAAGGTCAGGATGCGCGACGCCGCCTTGCGTGCCCTCGACGGTGCGCTCGCGACCGCAAGACGGACCGGCGATCACTCCTACCTCGCCGAAGTCTATCGCCTGCAAGGCGAGATCACGCTATCGGACGGCGAGCCGGCGTCGGTACAGGAGGCCGAGGATCTGTTCGGCCTCTCGCTGGAAGTCGCGCGCAGGCAGGGCGCGCTGTCCTGGGAGCTTCGCACCGCGGCCAGCCTCGCGCGGATATGGCTCGAGACCGGCAAGCGCGAGGCCGCAAGTCTCCTGCTCGTGCCCGTTGTCGGAAAGTTCAGCGAGGGATTCCATACGCCGGACCTGAAGCAGGCGATGCAGCTGGTCAACGAACTCGGCGCGGACGCGTTCGTTCGTGAACAGGCCGCGCCTTGACATGAGCGATCTCGCCGCCGCGCGTGCGCGCTATGTGGAGAGGATTGCAAAACGCGAGCGGATTTCCTCAAAGCGCCTGCTCGAGGCGCTTGCCACCGTCCCGCGCGAGGATTTTCTGCCGAGAGGACCCTGGCGCATCAAGGGCGAGGCGGCGCGCAGCTACCGGCTGACGCGCGATGCCGATCCCATTCATCTCTACGAGAATGTGCTGGTCGCGATCGACGCCCGTCGCAGGCTCGACACGGGGCTGCCGAGCCTGTGGGCGCATTTCATCGACGTGCTCGATGTCGGGGAAAAAGACCGCGTCGTGCAGATCGGCTGCGGACTAGGCTATTTCTCCGCGGTGCTGTCAAAAATGGTTGGTCCGAAGGGCAGCGTATGCGCGATCGAGTGCGACGATCGGCTCGCGGCCCGCGCCGCGAACCACTTGCGCGGATATCGCAACGTCACGGTCGTCAACGGCGACGGATGCGAGGACATCGGCGAGCCCGCCGACGTCATCATCGTGCATGCCGGCTTCTCGCAGCCCCATCCGCTCTGGCTCGAGTCGCTCCGTCCGCGCGGCCGTCTTCTGGTGCCGCTGACCCAGCGGGACCGCGAGGGCGCCGCCCTCAGGATCACGCGCAAGGGCAGGGTGTTTGAGGCCGAGGCGATCCAGCAGATCCGGATATTCCCCGGCCAGGGCCGCGGCACCACCGCGCTCGACGACCGCGTCGCCGATTGGTGGCAGCGGGCGTCAGCCCTGGCGCCGCTGCGCTTTCGCGGCCTCGCGCAGGGGCTGCCGTCGGATGGCTGATACTTCGTGTCGCTTTACCTTGATTGCGATCGCAAGTTTCCAGCGCCCCGCATTGCCGCTATGAGTGCGGGCTGATTGCCATTCGAGCGCGCGCCATGCATTCCGTTGCCCTGCTGACTGCCAGCTACGCCAAGGATATCGAGCGCTTTTCGCTGCTCAGCGAGAGCATCGACACCTGGCTCTCGGGATACACGCGGCATTATGTTCTCGTTAACGATGAGGACGTGCCGCTGTTCGCGCGGTTCGCCTCCGACAAGCGGGTCATCGTTCCGGCCTCGCGCTACCTGCCGAAATGGCTGTTCGCGGTTCCGCCGGCCCTCCAGTTCCTCAGCAGCCGGCGCGTCTGGCTGTCGCTGCTGTCGTCACCCGTGCATGGCTGGCACATCCAGCAGATCCTGAAGATCGCCGGGGTCCTCAATGCGCCCGAGCAGCGCGTCTGCATCCTGGATTCGGACAATCTGTTCTTCCGCGAATTCGACGTCAGCCAGTACGCCGGCGGTGAGAAGACGCCCCTCTTCGTCACCCGCAAGGCGATCGGCGCGGACCACCCGGTGCATGGCGTGTGGCTCCGCACCGTGGATCAACTTCTTGGGATCGAGCAGCGCTCGTTCCCGGCAGACGATTATGTCGGCAACGCGCTGGTCTGGGACAAGGGCACCGCGCGTGCGATGACCGACGCCATCAAGTCGGCGACGGGCCTCAGCTGGGCGCTTGCACTGTGCCGGAAGAAGAAGTTCTCGGAATACCTGCTGTACGGCATTTTCGTCGACAATTCGCCCGAGCATCTGGCGACCCATCGGGTCACCGAAGACAGCATCGCGGTCTCGCACTGGGATGACACGCCGCTCGACCGCCCGTCCATCGAGGCGATGATGCGCACGGCCTCGCCCGAGCAGGTCGCGCTTTGCATCCAGTCCTATTCGTCGACCTCGATCGACGACATCCGCGACGTGTTCCGCCTCAGCTCGCGCGACCGTCGCAGCCCGAGCCTGTCGCCCGACCATATGGAAGATGCGGCCGAGTTCGAAGTGAAGGCACGCCAGAGCTGAAATCTGCGAGCTGTTGATCTCGGATTACATCTCCCCGACTGGAGAGATGAATCCTCAAGCGTCCTTCGTGAACTTGCTGATGACGTCCATGAACGGCTTCGGCTTGAACTCGCCATCGAGCGGCAGCGGACGGTTCGGCTGCTTGTCCTTGCGGGCGAAGGTGCCGTTGATCCAGCTGTAGCGGTCCGAGATGCCCCAGGTCAGGATCGAGCGCACCGGCCCGCTGGTCGAGATCGCCGTCAGCAGATCGTCGACGCGCTTGGCGACGATGGCGTCCCGCTCTGCCGGTGTCCCCGTGAGCTTCTGGTCGTCGACGTCGAGCTCGGTGACGAGCACTTCGAGCCCCCAGGAACGCAGCTCGGCGACGAACTCGGCGAGCCCGTGCGTGTCGATCTCGAGCTCGGCGTGCAGATGCGATTGCAGACCCACGGCGTGGAGCGGAACCCCCTGGTCGAGCAAGTCCATGATGAGGTTACGATAGGCTGCCCTTTTGGCGATGAACGAATCTTTCGCCGACTCGATGTCGTATTCGTTGATCGCGAGCTTGACGAAGGGATCGGCCGCGGCCGCCGTGCGGAATGCCAGCGGAATCCAGCGTTGACCCAGATGCTGCGTCCAGAACGTGTCGCGCCGGTCCTTCGGACTGCTGGGATTGTCCGGAATCGGCTCGTTGACGACGTCCCACGACGTCAGCTTGTCCTTGTAGTAGGAGACGACGGTGCCGATGTGGTCGAGATACGCGCGCTCGACGCCCTTGGTGTCCTTGATCTGCTTGGTCCAGTCCGGAATGTCGTGATACCAGGCGAGCGCGTGGCCGCGCATCGTAAGATCGTTCGCCCGCGCGAAATCCAGGATTGCGTCGGCACGTTCGAAGGCGAACGTATGCGCGTCCGGCCGCAGCATCGGCCATTTCAGCTCGAGCACCGGCACCACCTGCGTGCAATAGGTGCTGATGGCCTCGCCGAGCCTGGGATCGGCTTGCAGGTCCCAGAGCGTCGCCGCGGCGCCAAAGCCGGGACGGCGCTGGGCGCGTTTCGATGCCGGCACGGCGGACGCAGATGCGCCTGCCGCGAGCACAGCGGCACTGCCGAGGAGAAATTCGCGTCTGTCGAGCCTAATCACGCGTGACGCTGCATCGCCGCTTCGGCGATCTCGTAATAGTGAAGCGCGCCCTTTTCGAGCGTCAGGTGGTCCAGCACATAGTCGCGCGGCGCGAAGTCGCCCGCGCCGACCTGCGACCAGAAGCGACCCCAACCGGCGTTGAAGCCGTCCGCATCGGCGAAGGTCATGCCGCAGCGCCCGTCGAAATAGGGCACCGAGGACACGTCGCCTTCGAACCTCACCTTGTCCGGGAAATATTTCGGATCCTGCCACGGACCGCCACGGTCCCAGGCAAAGACAGGAACGCCGCTCGACAGCGCCTGCTGGCAGGCGATGCCCTGGCTTTCGTGCTCGCAGAGGAAGACCATGCTGCGGCAACGCGCCAGCGCGGCCCTGTAATCGTCTTCCTTGTAGTGCCCGTAGCGGATCACTTCGACGGTACGGCCGCTTGCCTCGAGATGTCTGCGGATCGGCTCGATCAGCTCTCGCTCGTACCGGTCGCGATCCCAGCGCACCTTGTCGTAGAGCAACACGTCGACGCTCTTCCGATCCGCCGGCGCGGGTGTCCACAGATCGGTCTCGATGCCGACGGGCCAGGCGCCGACATGGGGCCAGTGCGGACGGAACATGTCGGCATACCAGGCGCACGGCACCAGCACGCGCCTCACATCGAGGTCCTTCAGACTCTCCGGCGCATCGATCGGGTGGTCATACATGGCGACGCCGAGCAGGAGCGGGTTCTTCCACTTGAACCAGTCGAGCACGAACGGCCGGCCGATGATGCAGGCCAGTTCCTCGGGGTGCTTCCGGATGTAGCGATAGTCGTTGACGCGATAGCGGATGCCGAGCCGATCGAGGCCCGCGCACAGATTGAGCAGGACGCGCCGCTGTCCGCTGACGAAGGACTTGCCCAGCAGCAAGCGTCGCAGCAGCGGCCGGAGATGACGGTCGCCGGGGAACCAGCGGTCGTCCCGTTCTTCGAAAAAGAGGTTGAGGACCATCCTGTCGCGGCCTCCTGCGCCGACATCCGGAGGAACCGCAGGCACGTCGGTGCCGCGGCGCGGCAGCGGGGCCGGTCTCACCAGGGTTGGTTCGGCAACGTCCATGTCGGTCACATCAGCGCATCGGAGGAGTCGAGCGACGCTTCGCCATCATTGCTCCTTTTCCGTGATCGCGCCGGCCGCTTCAAGGACAGGGCAAATTTAACGCTAACGCGCGATAACCGCGCGCTCGCTCCATTCGCGATCCGATTTGCAGGCTTATGCGGCTATCTTTGCCGATGCCAGCGCCGCAATCCGATCGTCACAACAAAGTCCAACTGCCTTAACGTCTCGTTAATCCTGATGGCCGCCAACGGTCCCGTCCTCGCATGCTGAACCGCCATTTCTCGATCTACCTGGTCGCCTACATCCTGCCTGCGGCGGTGGGGTTCTTCGCTGTTACGGCCTATACGCGGCTGCTGAGCCCGGCGGAGTACGGCGTCTATGTCGTCGGCATCAGCCTTGCGGGCATTCTGGGCGCGGTCTTCTTCGCCTGGATCAAGCTGTCGGTCTCCCGCTATCAGGCGATGTCGGCGGAGGTCGATTTTCGCGGCACGGCGATTGTCGCCTTCGCGCTCACGGCTGCGGTGCTCTGCGCCACCACACCGCTGGTCTTCCTGCTCCGCAGCGATGTGAGCGTCGAGCTGTTGCTCGCCAGCATGTTCGTGGCGATCATGGCCAATGCCGTCGATGTCGGCCAGGAGTTCGAACGCGCCAAGTTGCGTCCCTACCGCTTCGCGATGATCTCGATCGTGCGCAGCGTCTCCAGCGTCGGCTTCGGTCTGCTCGGCATCTGGCTCGGCTGGGGAGGCGTGGGGCTGCTCGCCGCGTTTGGTCTGGGGTCGCTCGCCGGCATCATCCTGAATATCGTCGGCGACCGCACCAGGATCGCGCGCTTCCAGCGCAGCCAGTTCATGCAGCTGGCGCGCTACGGCCTGCCGCTGACGCTGGCCGGACTGTCCGTTGCCGTCTATTCGGCCTGCGACCGGCTCATTGTCGCCTATCTGCTCGGCAAGGACGCTGCCGGCATCTTCGGCGTTGCCGCCGATCTGCCACGCCAGTTCATGGTCATGATCGCATCCAGCGTCGCCGCGGCGACCGTGCCGCTGGTGTTCCGGTCATTGTCCGAGAAAAACGCCGAAACGACACGCCAGCGGCTGACCGAAAGCCTCGAGCTGCTGCTCGTCGTCGTTGCGCCCGTGGCCGTCTGGCTCGCGCTCGCCGCGGACCAGGTCGCCGGCACGCTGGTCGGCATCGACTTCCGCGCCGGCGTCTCGGCGCTGCTGCCGACATTGGTACTCGCCCGCTTGTTCGGCATCGCCAATCAATTTTATGTGCAGATCAGCTTTCAGCTCGCCGAACGGCCCTTCATGCTGGCGGCGCAATCCTTTCTCACGCTCGTGGTCAGCGTGATCCTGATGTTCGCGCTGATCGCCGGCCATGGCCTTTACGGCGCGGCGCTGGCGACGCTGGCGACCGAGGCGATCGGCCTGCTCGTTGCCGTCGTCCTGATGCATCGCGCCCATCCGGTCCCGTTCGAGCTCAATCGCCTCGCCGGCGTTGCCGCCTCCGCAGCGGTGATGGCGGCGGCGATCCTGGTCGCGCGATCGCAAGCGGGCGGCACCGGCCTCGTGTCGCTCGTCGTCGTCAGTCTCGCCGGCGGCCTTGCCTATGCCGCCGCGGCCTGGCTGCTGAATGTTGCGAACGTGCGAACGCTGTCGCTGCGCTTCCTGCGAACGTTGAACCGCAAGGCGCTCGGCGTCTAGCGAGCATCGGGCGGCGTGCCTCCGCCCGGCGCCAGCCCGCATGGCGCACGAAAAGGTTACCCGGACATTCTGCCGCAGCGATCGAGGCCAGCTTCGGGCCGACCTCGGCCGAGGCCGCCTTCCGCCTGCGCGAACCGTCGTATATGAGAGATTTGTCGCCGGAACGTGCCGAATCTCGCCACAGACGGAACGTAAGGCGGCTGCGATTTCTTAATTCAATGATTCCAATCTGACGCGTGATCGGCACAGGCGCACTGGCATTTCGACCGAGGATGGCATGAAAAACCGACTGACGACGGCGCAATCCACCGTAGCGATGCGGCGTCGGGGGCCTGCCGGGATCCTCGCGCTGGCAAGCCTGGTGATGGTTGCGGCGGCGACGCCGGCGAGCGGCGCCAAACAGGCGCGCCAGGCGGCGGAGGCGGTGGCGCCGCGCCAGGCCGGCGAGCCGATCATGGCGATCGTGTCGATCAAGAGCCAGCAGATCACGTTCTACGATGCCGACGGCTGGATCATGCGTGCGCCGGTCTCGACCGGCACCACGGGCCGCGAGACGCCGGCTGGCGTCTTTGCCATCGTCGAGAAGAACCGGGAGCATCGCTCGAGCATGTACGACGATGCCTGGATGCCGCATATGCAGCGCATCACCTGGAACGGCATCGCGCTGCATGGCGGGCCGCTGCCCGGCTATGCCGCCTCGCACGGCTGCGTGCGGATGCCGTTCGGCTTTGCCGATAATGTGTTCGACAAGACCTATATCGGCATGCGGGTGATCGTCTCGCCCCACGACACGGTCCCGACGGACTTCTCTCATCCCTCGCTGTTCGTACCGAAGGCGGAGGCCATCGCGGCGGTGCCCGGCCGGGCCGACAAGCTCGCCGCGGAGGCCGAGGAGGCTACGAGGGCCGCCGACGACGCCAAGAAGGCAGCCTCGGCTGCCGCGAAAGAAGCTGCCTCGCTCCCCGCCGCGCTGCGCAAGCTGGAGCAGCGGAAGGCCCGCGCGGATGCCGAGCTCGCCTTCGCCGACAAGACACTCGCGAACGCCAAGACCGATCAGGCCCGCGCCAAGGCCGAGGAGTTGCAGCAAAAGGCGGCGGCCAAGGCTGCCGACGCGGCGACGCAGCTCGAGGCCGCCCGGGCAGACGCGCAGCCGAAGCGGGATGCAGTGGCCGCCACGAAGGAAGCAGCGAAGGCGGCCGCGGCCAGGAAAGCCGACGCCGTCAAGGCGGCGACCGACGCAAAGCTCGCGGGCGAGCCGGTCTCGGTCTACATCAGCCGCGCGACGCAGAAGCTTTACGTGCGGCGGAACACCCACAAGCCGGCGCCCGACGGCGGTGGCGAGGTGTTCGACACCAGCATCGAGGTTCCCGTCACGATCCGCAATCCGGACCAGCCGCTCGGCACGCATATCTTCACGGCGATGGCGAAGACCGACACGGGCCTGCGCTGGAACGTCGTCACGATCGAAAACGGCGACGAGGCCAGGAACGCGCTCGACCGCATCACCATTCCGCAGGAGGTATGGGATCGCATCGGACCGACCGCGTTGCCGCGCTCGTCGATCGTCGTCTCGGACGAGCCCCTGAGCAGCGAGACCAATTACCGCACCGAATTCGTCGCGGTGCTGAGCAACGAGCCGCAAGGCGGTTTCATCACGCGCAAGCCGACCGCGCCTGCGATGATCGCGAGCGATGACGGCTGGGACAACGGCGGTAACGGTTTCGGCTTCTTCTTCCCGCGCGATCCCTATGTGCAACCGGCCAATCCGCGCCGGCGCGGCCAGTATCAGTATTACCAATCGACGCAGCCGATGCAGCGGGGCTTTTGGTAAGAAGCCGAGCCTGCCTGCGGCGCAGGCCTACGGCCGCGCCGTGATCACCAGGGCCTGGATCTTGGCTTCGATCGGTCCGGGTCCATGGCGCGCGCGGATCGCATCGGCGACCGCGTCAGTCGCGGCCTGGAGATCGCCGCCGCTTCTCGCCTCGATCTCGCTGCGCAGCGGCGTACCCTGGCAATAGGCGAACGCCACGAGGTCGGGCGTCGGTGCGCGGCTGGTGGCTGCCAGTGTTTCGATCGAGACGTTGCCGAAACCTGCGCGCTCGAGATCGGCCCGTATGAGCCCCTGGTCGAAATAGCCGTGCGGTGTCCGCGCCATGAAGCGGGGCGGATCGTCGGGAAACAGCCTGCCCAGGGCGGTCGTTGCATCGTCCGCGAACACGTTCTCCTCGATGCGGTCCCAGACGTTGAAGAGAAAGGTGCCGCCCGGCTTCAAGACGCGCCTTGCTTCCGAATAGCCCTTGACGCGGTCCGGAAAGAACATGGCCCCGAACTGGCAGCAGACCACGTCGAACTCGGCGTCGCCGAACGGAAGAGCCAACGCATCCGCCTGGCGCCAGGAGATGCGGTCATCGCCCGCCTGACGCTTTGCTGCGACCGCGAGCATCGGCTCGTTGAGGTCGGTCGCCACGTAGCGGACGTCGCGCGGCAAGGCCGCCGCCACGGCGCGCGTCACGGCGCCGGTGCCAGCCGCGATCTCGAGCAGCGCGGAGGGCGAGAGCGCGGCGACACGTCTTGCGATGTCGTCGGCGTAACCGGCGAAGATCATCGGGACGAGATGCTCATCGTAGAGTTTTGGGATGGAGCCGGCGAAAACCTTGTCAGTGTCGGACATGCTTGCCTCGCTGAAGGTTCGGATGTGAGGCCCAACCTTACCACGGATCGCTACGTCGTCGCGCCGGCGAAGATGTCAGGTAGGCCGGTTCAGCACGGCGTTGCGCGCTCTCGGCGAACATCGGCAAAGTCGGTCATCGAGCCTTACGATTTCGCGCCGCCGACCTCGCGGATCGGCCGCGTGCCGTCCCAGCTCATCGCGGCCTGCCGGACTTTCTCGAAAAAGGGTCCCTTGGTGCCGCTGATGTCGGAGATCTCGATCACCGTTCCCGGATGCGCCTGCGTGTCGAAATAGGCAAAGCGCCCCTTGTCGCCGCCGATCTGGCCCTCATGGCCGACCCTGTAGCCGAGCCGGATCGCCCTGTCGTAGAGCGCCTGATAGTCGTGGCTCCAATACGACATGTGCTGGAGCCCTTCATGGCCCGCGTCGAGAAACTCCTTGTAGAGCGAGGGCGCGTCATTGCGCTGCTGGATCAGCTCGATCTGGAGATCGCCGGAATTGGCCAGCGCGATGCTCATCTCGACGGCGGACTCCTGGCCGCGATGCCGGAACCAGTCGGTCTTGACGCGGTCCATGTAGTACCAGGGCCCGACGCCCATCACCTCGATCCAGTGCTTCATCGCGGCGTGGATGTCCCGCACTACATATCCGTTCTGGCGCACCGCGCCGAAGATGCGGCTCATGCCCGCTCTCCTCTCGTCACTTCGATCACTTGACTTCGATGCCCGCGTCCTTGGCGACCTGCTTCCAGGCGGCGATATCGCGGGCGTTGATGTCGCGCTGCTCGTCGCCGGGGACGAATTGCGGCGTGATGCCGAGCCCCAGAAGCTTCTGCTTGACCACCTCGTCACCGAGCGCCTCCTTCAGAGCCGCCGACAGTTTCTGCGCGATCGGCGGCGCGAGGCCCGCCGGCGCATACATCGCCCAGGACAGGCTGCGGTCGAACGCCACGCCCTGCTCCTTGTAGCTGGCGACATCCGGCAGGCTCGGCGAACGTTCGCCGCAGGCGGCGAGCGCCTTGATCGAACCGTCCTTGACCAATGGTGTCGCGGTCGCGACGTCGAGCGTCGCCAGTGAGATATGGCCGCCGAGCAAATCGCCGGCAAGCTTCGCGATGCCGTTGAACGGCACGTGGTCCATCTTGATGCCGGTCTGCTGCATCAGGATCTCCGCGCAGAATTGCCCGGTCGAGCCGACGCCCCAGCTGCCGTACTGGATCGGCTCGCCCTTCTTGGCGAGCGCGATCAGGCCCTTGATGTCGTTGGCGGCGAAGCCCTTGGTTGCCACCAGCATGATGGAAGAGGTGCCGACGCGGCCGATCGTCGTAAAGTCCTTGATCGAATCGTAGGGCAGCTTGGGATAGATCGCGGGCGCGAGCACATGCGTGGTCATGCCGCCGACGGTGATGGTGTAGCCGTCATTCGGGGATGTCGCGACCATCTGCGTGCCAAGCGTGCCTGCAGCGCCGGTGTGGTTCTCGATATAGATGGTCTGTCCGAGCGTCTTGCCCATCTTCTCGGCGAGCAGCCGCCCGACCACGTCGCCGCCGCCGCCGGCCGCATAGGGCAGCAGCATCTTGATCTTGCGCGTGGGATAGGCGGCCGGATCCTCGGCGCGCGCCGGCAATGCCGCCGATAGCAATGCGAGAAGCGAAAGCGTGACCGTGCGCAGCATCATGGGGCATCTCCTGAAAGAATAGGTTTTGGTTGAATCGACGCGAGCCCACGAGCTCGAATCACCTGTCTCCGCTGGGGAAAGGTGATCTCCGGGGCTGCCGATCGAGCTCGGCTTCATAGTCTAATCCTCGAAACGGAATCGATAGGCCTCGCCGTGCCGGATCACGCGTCCCGCGGTCGGTGCGGGGAAATGGCCGGCGAGCAGGTAGCTCGGCGTGTCCGCAAGCTCCTCCAGCAGCGCCATTCGCGTTGCGAGCGCCGCGGCCGGATCGATGTCGGCGGCGTTGGAGAGCCACGGCGCGGCGCACTGGATTGGATGATGGATGACGTCACCCGACATCACCGCGTGATCGTGGCCGCCATTGAGGTGGATTTGCATGTTGCCGGCGGTGTGGCCGGGCGCCGGTGCAAAGCGCAAGGCTGCATCGCGATCATCGAACAGGCGATGATCGGTCTCGACCAATTCGGCAAGGCCCGCGGCGACCACCGGCAGCACGGAATCCGCGAACGAACCGTGGTTCACCGGGCTCTTCGGCGCGGCATTGTGCGCGGCTTCGAAGTGGCGGTACTCGTCACGCCCCATCAGATAACGCGCGTTGGGGAAGGTCGGCACCCAGCGGCCGTCCTGAAGCCGCGTGTTCCAGCCGACGTGGTCGACATGCAGATGCGTGCACATCACGTAGTCGACCTGTTCGGGCGCAACGCCCAGCGCCCGCATGTTGTCGAGATAGGGCTGGTTGAGGTCGTTCCACGCCGGCACAAGCGGCCGCTTCTTGTGGTTGCCGCAGCAGGTGTCGACGATGGCCGTCCAGCGCGGCGTGCGCACCAGGTAGGAATGGTGGCTGAGGATGAGGCGGCCGGTCTCGGGCTCGATATAGCGGTGGTCGAGCCAGCTCCGGTTCTCCGTGATCACATCGTCGGTGACGTTGGCGAACAGCCAGCTCTTGTCGAACGCGAGCGCAGGAATCTCGCTGACGAGATCGACCCGCATGCTGCCGATCCTGACCTGCCGCATGATCAGTTCTTCAGGAGACCGCCGAACGGCACCCAGCGCGCGCCATCAAAACGGATCAACTGAAGGCTCGTCATCGGCGTGTAGCGCTCGGGCGAATTGCTCACGGCGGTGCCGTTGATCAGCATCGGCAGGCGCACGTCTTTCATGGTGGTCGCCTGCTTCATGACGTTGGCGCGGGTGAGGTCATTGCCTGATGCCTTCAGCACCGTCACAAGCGTCTGCGCGATGGTATAGCCGTAGACGTTGAGCCAGTCGCTCTTGTTGGCCTCCGGCATGTACTTGTCCATGAACGCCAGCCACTCCTTGTAGCCGGCATCGTCCTTCAGCGCTGGGTCGGTTGCGTCCTTCAGATACTGGCTGGAGATGACGCCGGTGGAATTGTCCTTGCCGGCCGGCTCGAGCACGCCGCTGATCGAGGCCGAGACGTTCGAGATGATGGTGACGGGCTTCCAGCCGATCTCGCCGATCTTGCGGATCGCCTGCGCCGCGAATTTCGGCGTCGCCGCGACGAGCACGACATCCGCGCCAGCGGTCTTCAATTGCAGGATCTGGGTGTCGACGGTCGGGGCCGAGGTCTCGTAAGCCGCCCGCGCGACGATCGCTTCGCCGCCGCCGAGACCTTCCTCCAGCGCCTTCAGATAGTCCTTGCCGAGATCGTCGTTCTGGTAGAGCACGCCGACCTTCGCATTGGCGTGGCTTGCCTTGATGTACTTGGCGTAGGCGATCGCTTCGTCGCGATAGGTCGGCTGCCAGCCGACGGTCCACGGAAAATTCTTCGGGTCGTCCCACTTGGCCGCGCCCGAGCCGAGGAAGAGCTGCGGCACCTTGCGCTCGTTGAGATATTTGTGCACGGCGCTGTTGGTTGGCGTACCGACGCCGCCGAAGATCAAAAGCACTTCCTCGCTCTCGACCAACCGCCGGGTCTGCTCCACCGTCTTCGGCGGGCTGTAGGCGTCGTCCGCGATGATCATCTGGATGCGTCGCCCGTTCACGCCGCCCTCGTCGTTCACCTTGCGGAAATAGGCCTCGGCCGATTTGGCGATCTGCGCGAAGGCCGACACCGGGCCGCTCAGCGGCGCGGTGGTTCCGATCTTGATGGTCTTGTCGTCGGCGCCGGGATCGTATTTCGCGCTCTGCGCCTGGGCGGTGCTTGCTGCCAGCAGCGGCAACAGGATGCAAGCCGCATGCAGCCGAGGGCGGGCAAAGCGAGCCATGACGTCGTCTCCCAAAAATTGCTCTCCGCCTCTCGATGGAGCGGAGTTGAAACGCGAGAACAGTGCCTGCAAGCGGACTTGCGGGCCGCGACCGTCGCCGTCAGACTGGCAAACGAACGATCGTTCGTACGGTTGACTAGCGAACGATCGTTCGTTAGTCAAGCCGCATGGCTGTCCACACCTCCAGCGCGGCGGACGCGGCTGCGCCCACGACCCGCGAGCGCATTCTCTCCGAAGCGCTCAACCTGTTTGCGCAAAGCGGCTATGGCGGCGCCTCGATGCGTGAGCTCGCGCGCCGCGTCGGCATCCGCGAGAGCAGCCTCTACAATCATTTCCCCGGCAAGGCCGCGATCCTGGAAGCGATCGTTGCCGAGCACGGCCCGGCCAGCTCGGCCAGCCGGCTGGAGGAGCCGCGCTACAGGCAGCTCTCGCGACAGCCCGCCGCGTTCTGCCGGCAGTTCGCGCTCGACCTCGTCGAGCAATGGTCCGATCCGCGCGAGCACCAGTTCCAGAAGGTGATCACCGCCGAGCGCAACCGGGTGCCCGGCATCCGCGCCAAGTTCGCCGATCATTTTTACGCACGCGAGCAGAGCCTGATGACGGATTACTTCCGCGGCTTCGCGCTCGGCGGTTTGATATCCACGCCCGACCCGCGCGAGACGGCGCGGCTGTTCGCCGCCGGGCTCATCTACATCCGCCTCGAGCACTACGTGATGGGCGCGACGCCATCGCCACGGCCGAAGGTGATCGAGGCGATCGACCGCTATCTCGCCTTCTTCCTGTCGCTGATCGCGGCAGGCAACGACGACAACAAGAAACGAAAGCCCAAGGGAGAGAACCGTGGCAAGGCTGCCCCTGATTGATCCGGAGACGACGAGCGGCGACATCCGCGCCTCGTTCGACCGCATGCCGGTCAAGCTCAACATTTTCCGCATGATGGCCCATGCCGAGGCCAACATGATTCCGGCGATGCGGCTCGGCAATTCGATCCTGCACAAGCAGAAGCTCTCTTCCGTCAACCGCGAGCTGCTGATCCTCCAGGCCGCCCAGCTCGAAGGCGGCGCCTATGAATGGCGCCAGCACGTGCCGATCGCGCTCGGCGTCGGCTGCACGCAGGGACAGATCGATGCCGTGGAGCGCGCAGATTACGATGCCGCCGCCTTGAACGAGGCCGAGCGCGCCCTGCTGAAGTTCGGCCGCGAGGTGGTCGAAAACGTTCGCGTGGCCGAGGCGACCTTCGCTGCCGCGAGACAACACTTCAGCGACCAGGAGATCGTCGAATCCATCGTCGCGCTCGGCTTCTACATGATGATGGCCCGCCTCACCGAGGCGACCGAGACCGATCTCGATCCCGCCGCCGGCATGAAGGTATATGACGGCGGCAAGAAGTCAGGCGGCTGAGATGGCGGAGATCGACACCAAGCCGGATCGTTACGTCCGTCCGCCGAGCGCGGAATCGCTGGGCGAGGCGCCGGGCAGAGGGCGCCTGCAAGGGCGCCGCATCCTTATCGTCGGCGGCGGCCAGCGCGTCTTCGACGCCGCCACCGACCCGATCGGCAACGGCCGCGCCATGAGCATCCTGTGCGCACGCGAAGGTGCGAAGGTCGCGGTCGCCGACCTCAACCGCAGCTCGGCCGAGCAGACCGTCAAGCGCATCACCGATGAAGGCGGCGAGGCCTTTGCCATCGCCGCCGACGTCACTTCTGAGGCCGACGTCGTTCGCATGGTCGAGGAGGCGCACCGCGCCATGGGCGGGCTCGACGGCATGGTGCTGAACATCGGCACCTTCGGCAAGGTCGGGCTCGACGCGGTCAGCCCGGAGGAGTGGAACAGGATCTACGATGTCAACGTCCGCGGCCCCATGCTGTGCTGCCGCGCCGCAATGCCGAGATTCGAAGATGGCGGCGCCATCGTCTTCATCTCCTCCATCGCCGCGCTGAAGGCGGGATCGCAGATGGCGGTGTATGATTCATCGAAGGCCGCGCTCGGCGGCCTCATGCGCAACATCGCCCATCTCGGTTCGCGCCGCGGCATCCGCGCCAATCTCGTCTATCCCGGCCTCGTCGACACCCCCAACGGCCGCGAAGCCGGTGCCGGCCGCCCCTCGCGCGGCAAGGGCCATGTCCCGTTCGGCCGCCAGGCAACTGCATGGGAGATCGCCTATGCCGTGCTGTTCTTCCTCTCCGACGAAAGCGTCTACGTCACCGCGCAGACCCTCGCGGTCGATAGCGGCCTGAGCGGGATGTGAGACGCCTGATGGCGTCAACCACATGCACTGACGGCGGTGCATGTGGTTAGGCAAACCCTGCGTCTATCGCGTGTGCGATCGCGCGCGACAGATGAGATGATCGAGCGAAATGCGCCCCGGTCCGTGAGCCATGATGCCCAGCGCCATGGCGGCCCAGGTGAGGTGGATCGGCCAGCCATCCGGCACGGTGAGCTCCACGATCAGCGTCATGAACAGCAGGCCTAGCGCTGCGAATCGCGTACCCAGTCCCAGCACGAGCAGGATCGGGAACATGATCTCGGCCGAACCCGACAGGAAGGCCATCACCGTCGGTGCCGGAAAGTGATAGGGCCCGCCCGGCAGATGCAGCATGAATTCGTCGCTGAACAGCGTCACGGCGGTGTCGTTGAGCCTGAGGAAGCCGTCCCATTTCAGCATGCCCGAGCGCCAGAACGGCACCGCCAGCGCGACGCGCAGAACGAGCTGGACGAGCGAGGGCGTCGCAAGCGACTGCACCAGATGGTTGGCCTTGTCGATGACCACTCCGGGCGACGGCAGGCCGCCGCCGGTGGTCATATGCTGGTCCGTGATCATGATGGGTCTCCGCAAGCGAGCGAGGTGAAGGCGCCGGCCTCGATCAGCCCGGCGATGTTCGCAGCGATGTCGAATTCGCTTGAATCTTCCAGCGCCGCCGCCGCGGCCGCGCCGAGGGGCCGCCCCGACATCAGATGGTTCGCGAAGACCGCGCCGCCGGGCGGAAGGCGGCGCACGGTGACCTCGAACTCGGGTCGCGTGATCAGGGTATCCTCCGGCGTGGAGGCATCGATGCGCATGACCGGTGCATCGTCGCGGTTGGCGGCAAAGATCGTCACGGCGGCGTATTGAGAGCGCAGGCATCGCGCGGCGGGATGCGGAACGAACGCCAGATCGGCCAAACGATCGGGCGTCACCGCCGACAGCCGGGCCGGCGACAGCGGGAGCGCGTCGGCGGCGTGATAGGAATCGAGCCAGGCGCGTTCGATACGGGCGACGTCGGGGAGCCAGGGCATCGCCTGCGCATGCTCATAGTGTGCGATGAACTCCGGAAAGTCGCGGCCGTATTCGAACAGCAGCGGCGAGGTCGGCGGATTGCTCCGGACCTGGGAACGCGCTATGGCGCGGAAGAAGTCGGCGCCGGTGATGCGCTGCACCGCCGGATAGATCGAGGCCAGCGCGTCGATCAGGCTGACCGTGACGTTGTTGCGGTAGACGTCGTAGCGCCGGCCGGCGGCCTTGCCGTTCGGGCCGGTCACGCCCTCGGGCGTGCGGCGCGCCGGGTCCAGCAGCGCCGGCGCGAACGAGGCGGCGAAGGACAGGCCGGCGTCATGCGGCATGACGCTCTCCTGCCGGCACGGCGGACTGATGACGGTCGAGGATCGCCTGGGCCGCGGAGGCTTCCGCTTCCAGCATCGGCCAGTCCGGTATCTTGCTGTCCCATTCGATAAGCGTCGGTACCGCGCCACGGCGCCGGATCACGATCTCGTAGAGCTTCCAGATGGCGTCCGCGACCGGACCGTCATGGCTGTCGATCAACAACAGGTCACCCTCGTCGTCGGCCTGCTCGGCATGGCCGGCGAGGTGGATTTCGCCGACCCGCGACAGCGGAAACTCCGCGAGATAATCGAGCGCCGAGAAGCCGTGATTTGTCGCGGAGACGAACACGTTGTTGATGTCGAGCAACAGCGCGCAGCCGGTGCGCTCCGCAATGGCGCGGATGAAATCGGTCTCGCTCATCGACGACTCGCGAAACGCGAGATAGGTCGAGGGGTTTTCCAGCAGCAGCGGACGGCGGATCGCCTCCTGCACCTGGTCGATGTGATCGCAGACGCAAGCCAGCGTCGCCTCGGTATAGGGCAGGGGCAACAGATCGTTGAAGAAGCTGGTCTCATGCGTCGACCAGGCGAGATGTTCGGAGACCAGCGCTGGCTGGTAGCGCGCGACCAGGCTACGGAAGCGCGCCAGATGCGCCTTGTCGAGCGGCCGGGGACCGCCGATCGACATGCAGACACCATGCAGGGAGAGCGGATGGTCGCGGCGGATCGCTTCCAGCGCGCGATGCGGTGGGCCGCCGGCGCCCATGTAGTTCTCGGCGTGGACCTCGAAGAAGCCGCGCCGAGGTCCGCCTTCGAGGATGGCCGGGAGATGCTCGGGCTTGAAGCTCGTCCCGGCAACGCCGCCGATGGGCGTCGCGAAACGGAGCGGCACGGCCGCAGATCCGGTCGGCTTGGTCACCGTGCTCATCGTGCTGCTCCGTTCGTGCTTTCTGGCGACGTCGCGCCGGCCGTTACACCGGCTTGAGCGAACCCTTCTTGCCGTTCGGCAGCTCGATGCTGGTGCAGGTGCCGCCCTGCACGAATTTCCAGGCGTTGCCCTGGAAGTCGACGGTCGAAGTGCCCTGGCAGGTCGTGCCCGGACCCGCCGCGCAATCGTTCTGGCCCTTCAGCGCGACGCCGAAGCACTTCTCCTTCTTGGCGGCGACGGCCGCCTCGCCTTCGGCCTTGGTCAGGGGGCCGGCGGCGGCAAGGGTCGCGAGCGCGGTCGACATTGCACCGGCGAGGACGAGGGAGGTGACGGCATGTTTGGCAGACATCGAGATTCTCCTGTTCGAGATGCCATCGCCTGGCAGGCGATGGCGCATGGTCTCCTTCGCTCCGCGCGCGACCTGCGTTACCGGCGGGCTGCTCACGAGTTCGTGAGACCGATTGGATCGGCGCACGGGGCGGTGCGCTCGAGCGGGATTAGCGGGCAAGCGTCGGCCAGAAGCCAATGCCGAGCTTCTATCGAGACGGTAGCCGCCGGGCATTGGCGGCGGGCGCTCGCTCCTGCCAGAGGTAACGAACGAGCGTCGGCCGCGTAAGAGAATACCAGTTACTCGCAAACGAGGCGTGAGCAGCGATGAATGTCGATCCCGAACGGCGGCTTCGCGCGCTCGCAGGGCTGACGGTCAGCATCCGCCTTGCGGTCTCCGCGCTGGTGCTGGCCGCGATCCTGCTGACGGCTGCCCTGTCCAGCCTGTTGTGGTGGCGCACGGCGGAGGCGACCAGCCGGCAGCTCGCCTCGACCATCAACGCGCAGATCGTCGCGGCCGTGCGCAAGGAGGTCTCGGCGATCGTCGACGAGGCGCGCGCCGCCCACACCGCGATTCGCACGCTGTTCCTCCAGAACGTGCTCGACACCCGCGAGGCCGACAAGCGCGAGTTCGTTTTTCTCTCGCAATTGCAGTCGCAGGCGACGATCTCCTGGGTCGCGTTCGGTTGGCCCGACGGCTCCTTCTTCGCCGCGCACAAGCTCGGCGATCGCCGCCTGGAGATGATGGAGATCTCGCTGACCGACCATGCCGGCCAGCGACGCGTCGACGAGTATGAGGTGGTGCCCGGCGACATCGAGTTCGCCAGCCGCCGTTTCGAGCCGACCTCGTTTCACGTCGCCGACCAGGCCTGGTTCAAGGCCGGGCTGACCGCGGATGATCCGCAATGGTTCAGGGTGCTGGACCATGCGACCGGCGTCCGGCCGTCGATCGCCTTCGCGGGACCGATCGACGTCTATCAGGAGCGGCAAGGCGTACTGGCCGTCGTCATCGAATACACCAGGCTCGCGCGCTTCCTGTCGCAGCTCGAGGTCGGGCGAACCGGGACCGCCTTCATCATCGACGATGGCGGCGAACTCGTCGCGGCGCCGGACAAGAATGCCGACGAGCTCCATCCGGCGCGCGGCGACACGGCGCTGCTGCCACTCGCGCGCCTGGCGCTCGGCAAGGCGGGCGAGGCCGGCGGCAAGGAGGCCTGGCGGAACCGGCTCATATGGGGCGGCGCTGCTTATGAAGTCGCGCTGACGCCGCTGCCGTTTCCCGGCTGGTCGCTCGCGACCGTGATCCCGGAGGCCGAATTTCTCGGGCCGGTCGAGACGACGCTGCGGCGCCTGATCCTCGGCCTTGCCATCGGCGCCGTGCTTGCGGCGCTGGCCTCGGCGATGCTGGCGCGGTCCGTCATCGCCGCGCCGCTGTCGCGCGTCGTCGGCGAGCTTCGCCATGTCGAGGCCTTCGCGCTGGAGCGGGTTCGCCGCCATCCGTCGCGGCTCAGGGAAATCGCGAGCCTGTCGGGCGCGATCGCCGAGATGGCGGCCGGATTGTCCGCCTTCCGCAAGTTCATCCCGGCCGATCTCGTCCGCGGTTTGCTGCGCCAGGGCGTCGAGGCGAGGCCCGGCGGCAGCGTCCAGGAGCTCAGCGTGATGTTCATCGACATTGCCGGCTTCACCGGGCTGTCCGAGCGGCTGGGTGATCGCGTGGTGCCGTTGCTGTCGCGCTATCTCGACATCACCTCGGAGATCATCGTCGCCCATGGCGGGACCATCGACAAGTTCATCGGCGATGCCGTGATGGCATTCTGGGGCGCGCCGCAGCCGCAAGACGATCACGCCGCGCGATGCTGCCGCGCGGCGCTCGCCTGCCGCGGGGCGATCGAGGAGTCGGGCCTCGTCGACGATCTCGGCCAGCCGCTCCAGATCCGCATCGGCATCAATTCCGGCCGCATGCTGGTCGGCAATATCGGCTCGGAGCTGCGGCTGAACTACACCGTGATCGGCGATGCCGTGAACGTCGCCAGCCGGCTCGAAGGCGCCAACAAATCCTACGGGACGCAGATCCTGGTTGGCGGGGCGACCGAACGTCTGGCGCGCGGCGTCGTCATCACGCGCGAGGTCGACAGCATCGCGGTCTACGGACGCGAGGAGGGTATCTCCGTCCATGAGCTGATCGGGATCGCAGGCGAGACGGCCGGTGATAGCGACACGATCGGCTGGATCGCGGATTACGAGCGCGGCCTCGTCTCCTATCGCGCACGCCGGTTTGCCGATGCGCTCGCCGATTTCGAAGCGGTGTTGCAACGGCGCAGCCACGATCGTCCGGCCGCCTTGATGCGGGACCGCTGCCGGCAGCTCACATCGGCTGCGCCTGACGCCAGCTGGCGGGCCGTAGCGGCATTGACGTCAAAGTAGCGTCGCCAGCTCCGCGACGCTCGTCGCTCCGACCACGGTGCCGCGCATCGATGTCAGGCCCTTGAGCTCGCCGGGCGTCTATAGTAAGGGTTTGCCCGGGTCTGCAGTTCACCCAGGCGTCACCGTCCCGCGAGGGAAGCTAAACCTGCAAGGCTAAATCGAACCGACACCAAACCTCGTGCCGCGTCGTAAGCCGGTGACCTCCGACAATCCGCCTGTGGATCGGCACATCGAGGATTGGTCATGTCCAGAACACCCATTGCGTTCGTTGCGGGCGACATCTCCGCGCTCGCGAAATCCCTGCGCGCCCAGCTTCTGGAGCGCACGTCGCCACCGGGGCACGTCGAGTTGCTTAACATTCTTGCGCGCGCGGCGGGACACCGGAACTATCAGCATTTCCGCGCCGGTGCGGTCGGCACGCCCGTGGATGACCGCGGGACGCGGGCGGCCCGAGACGAGGCGCTCGATCTGAAGCGCGTGCAACGCGCGGCGCGCCATTTCGATGAACGCGGCAGGTTGCTTCGCTGGCCGGCCCGGCACAATTTGCAGCAGCTGAGCCTCTGGGTGTTGTGGGCCGGCTTCCCGTCGCGGTGCAGTCTGGCCGAGGCGGAAGTGAAGACGCTGTTGAATCGCCTGCATGCCTTTGGCGATGATGCCTTGCTTCGCCGCGCGCTGTGCGATCACGGCCTGGTCGTCCGCACCTCCGATGGGCGCGCGTATCGCCGGATCGAGCGTCGGCCGCCGGCGGAGGCTGCCGCGCTTCTGCGCTGTCTCAAGTCCGGCGCTGCCGGGCGATCGGAAGCCGCGACATGACCGCAGATCCAGACGCATTGCCGCTCGCCGGGCCTGCTCCGGTCTTCGTGACGACCTCCCGCGGCACGATCCAGTGCGCCATCGCGGGCGAGGGGCCGGCCATTCTGGCCGTCCACGGCGGCATGGGCGGTCACGACCAGTCGTGGCTGCTGGCGCGCGCCCTCGCGAAGACGCTCAGGGGCAAGCGGGTGGTGGCCGTGTCCCGCCCCGGCTATCTCGGCTCGTCCCTCGCGCTTGGCGCGTCACCCGACGAACAGGCCGATGTCTACGGCGCGCTGCTCGACGCGGTCGGGATTTCGTCCGCGGCGATCGTCGCGGTCTCCGCCGGCGGCCCCTCGGCGCTGCAATTTGCCGCGCGGCATCCCTCGCGCTGCCGCGCGCTGGTGCTGATCTCGGCCTGCACGGGCACGCTGCAAACGCCGCCGGAGATCACCGCGCGCCTGCGCATGATGCGCCACCTTGCGCGTCTTCCCGGACTGCCGCGCCTCCTGAGATGGCGGGCAGAACGAAATCCGCAAGCCGGTGCGCGCCGCTCCATCCCCGATGACGCCATGCGCGAACGGACCTTGCGCCATCCGGCGGCGGGTCCGCTGTTCGGCGCCTTGCAGTCGAGCGTGTTTCGGAATCTGCAGGCGCGGCTTCCAGGGACCATCAACGACATCGCGCGGTTTGCCGCGCTGGGACAGTTGCCCGCGGGAGCGATCTCGGCGCCCACCCTCGTCGTGCACGGCCGCGCCGACAACGTCGTGCCGTTCTCGCATGCGGAGAATGTCTGCCGGGCGATTCCGCAAGCGAGGCTGCTGGCGCTCCCCGATGGCGGCCACGTGTCGCTGTTCACGCATTTGGACGCCGTGCGGGAGGAAGCCGAGCCGTTTCTGGAAGCGCGCGCCGGCGCTTCATCGCACCCCGATCGTGTCGAGGATCTCCATGAAAGCAACACTGCTCAAGCCTGACGACTACACCCGCTCGCCGTGGAAGAACGGCGGCGGCATCTTCACCGACATTGCGGACGCTCATCGGGACGATGCGCCGCAGAAGAGCTGGGACAGCCTGCTCTGGCGCTTTGCCTCGACGCCGATCGTGGCGCCCGGTCCCTTCTCCTACATGCCCGGTATCGACCGCTTGCAGATGGTCGTGGGCGGGCGCGGGCTGGTGCTGAAGTCGCCGACGCAGGAATTCGACGAACGTGAACCTTTTACGACCGTGCGTTTCACCGGCGAGCTCGAGATCGTGACCGAGCTCGAAGCCGGTCCCGTCGAGGTCGTGAACCTCATGGCGCGGCGCGGTGCGGCGGAGATTGATCTCCTCGCGCTCAGGGAGCCCGGCGAGCGGCCGCTCGCGGCGGGCACCCATCTCGTCTATGCCGCGCGCGGCGAATGCCGCATCCGTCTCGATGACGAGAATTTTACGATTCCCGACGAGGGCACGCTGAAGGTCGAGCTGACGGAGCCGGTGATGCTTGCGCTCGTGTCGGGCCTCGCGGTGCTGGGATCGATCCGGCTGCTCGCTTAGGCGGCCGCTGCGCTGGTCGCCTGCTGCGCACAATCCGTGCAACTGGCCAGGTTGACGCCGCCGGCCCGGAGCATGATATCTGCTTCTGTAGCAGACCGCAGCTCGAGGGGCAGACTATGAACGCGCCGGACAACCTTGCCCCCACGCCTGCCGACGGCGTCATCGACTGGCTGACCAACGGCACGCGCGACGAGCGTTTCATCGACGACATCTTCGCGCAGATGTGCATCCGCCTCCAGCAGGCCGGCATTCCCGTGAAGCGGGCGACGCTTCACGTGTTGATCAATCACCCGCAGTGGCTCGGGGCCCGCATGATGTGGTCCGACGGGAGCCGCGAGGCTGAGATTGCGCTGGTCGACTATGAAGTTCGCGAGCGGCCCGAATATATCGGCAGCGCCGCCCACGAGATCACTGACGGCGCAACCGAGCTGCGCGAGAGGCTCGAGCAGGATCCCTCGCTCGGCCGCAAGCACGCCCTCTATGACGAGATGCGCGCCAAGGGCCTCACCGACTATGTCGCCTGGCCGCTCTACCATACGCTCGGCAAGCGGCACATCGTCACCTTCGCGACCGACCGGCCCGGCGGTTTCGACGATGCGCATATCGCCGGCCTCAAGAAGCTGCTGCCGGTGCTGGCGCTGGTCAGCGAGATCCGCATCAAGAACCGCCTGGCGCGGACCCTGCTGGAGACCTATGTCGGCTCCCATGCCGGCGAGCTGATCCTGGCCGGCGCCACCAGGCGCGGCACCGGCACCACGGTGCGCGCCGCGATCATGATCTGCGACCTCCGGGATTTCACCAGGATCTCCGACAATTGGCCGCGCGACGACGTCATCGACCTGCTCAACGACTATTTCGACGCGATGTCGGAGCCGATCGCGCGGTACGGCGGCGAGATCCTGAAGTTCATCGGAGACGGACTGCTCGCCATCTTTCCGCTCAGCGCGCCCGACGCCTGCGCAAACCTGCTTCGCGCCGTGGCCGAGGCCCGGCAGGCCATGGCCGCGCTCAACGAACGGAACAGCGTCACCGGCCGCGCGCCGCTGAACTACGGCATCGGCGTCCACGTCGGCGACGTCATGTACGGCAATATCGGATCGACCAGCCGGCTCGACTTCACCGTGATCGGCCCGGCCGTCAACATGGCCTCCCGCCTGGAGGCGCTGACCAAGACCATCGGCAAGAAGGTGCTGCTGTCGCGCGCCTTCGCCGAGCTGGTGGAGAAAGAGTTCGCCCTGGAGCATGTCGGCCAGCACGCGGTGCGCGGCTTCAACGAGCCGATCGATCTGTTCGCGTATCCGGAGTGAGCCGCGAGCGGCAGCCGCCGAACGAGACCTCATCCCGAGCGTCCGCCGCAGGCGGTCGTCTCGAAGGTTTGCGTTCGCTCCGCGTCAGGCGGGCCCCGGCTCGGCGGTCCGGGGGCGGGGGTCGAGCCGAGGCCGCCATTTGCCGGAATGGTGGACCCCGGCGCAGGCCAATGCGCGGGGATCCCCGGTGTTCCTATCCCTGGTCAACCGCGACGCGATGCCGCTAACTCAGGCCGACCAGCGATCCTGCTCTTCCCGGTGCGCGTGCTCGTTCAGCCGGTCGGCGATCTCATGCGCGATCTGCTCGGTTTCGGCCTCGGCGACGTGCTCGCCCTTGTGGGTCCTCAGCTTGTCCTTGTCGGCTACGATCGGGAAGTCGTCGGGCTTCAGTTCGTCGTCCTTGCTCATGGCGCGCCTCACGGTCCAGTAACCTGAAGCGCGATGATGATGACGATTCAACCTGATCTCATCGCGCTTTAGGGATGGAAACGCGCATGACGGCCGATCGTTGCGTCGAAGGTGAGATGCCGGGCGACGCAGCAGGGTCAGGCGCCGGGGCTCGCGGCCCCGACGGCCGATCGCTCCGCGGGGCCGTGAGCGCCAGCGCCGGGGACGGGAACCGCGCCACCTGTTTCGCCTATTTCTCGACGGCTCCCGACCAGTCCTTGAAGCCGCCGACGTTGTAGACCTTCTCGTAGCCCATGTCCTTGAGCACCTTCCCGGCAAGCGCCGATCGGCCGCCGGATGCGCAGTACAGGATCACGGTCTTGGCCTTGTCGAACGCCTTGTCGTGATAGGGCGACTCCGGATCGGCGCGAAATTCCAGCATCCCGCGCGAGACATGCACGGCGCCCGCGATCTTGCCGCTGGCGGCGACTTCCGGCGCGTCGCGGACGTCCAACACGAGCGTGTCCCCGTTCTTGATCATCTCGGCCGCCTGCTCCGACGAGATCTTCGGCACCGCCGCGTTCGCAGCTTCCAGCATTTGCTTGACACTTGTTGCCATGGTTTTCTCTCTCCTGCCGCCCCCAAGGGAGGATAGCACATCGATTTGGGCTGCGCCTCGTCCACGCGAAGGACGCAGAGCGGCGCACGAAGGCCTATTGCCGATGCAGGGCTGTCCGAATAGGTTTCGTCAATCGTCCATACGGTCCTTCAATCGGCCGCGCGTTGATGCCCAAATTCCTCCGCATCGGAGTCCTTCAGTCCAACGTGTCGGGATACACCTCGAAGGCGTGGTGTGTCAGGCGTGTTGGCTCGGCAGTCTTCCTGAAGTGGGGCGCGGTGGAGGTGCATGGCGCTGGTGCCGGGCGCAAGGTGTACTGGTCGCGTCTGCCGCAGGAGAAGATCGTCCGTTGCCGCACCGCGCAGCGCGCGCAGGACTACACGAAGGCCGCGATCGCGCGGCGCCGCAACCATCGCTATGAGCCGCTGGCGGGACCGATCGCGTTCCGGCGCCGCCCCGCCGAGCGCGGCACCGAGCCCAGGCAGGCGCTGGCCACCATCCTGATCGTCGACATCGTCGGCTCGACCGCGAAAGCGGCCAGGCTCGGCGATGCCCGCTGGACCAAGGTGATGGGCCATTATTACGCCGCGGTCCGCAAGGAGCTGAAGACGTGCGGCGGCAAGGAGGTCGTGACCACCGGCGACGGCGTGCTGGCGACGTTCAGGAAGCCCGCCGCCGGCATCGCTTGCGCGACCGCGATCCAGAATGCCGTGCGCACGCTGGGTCTCGAGATCCGGGTCGGCCTGCACGCCGGCGAATACACCATCAGCGGCGGCGAAATGGTCGGCCTCGCCTTCCACATCGGCACCCGCGTTGCCGCAAAGGCGCGCGCGGGAGAGGTGCTGGTGTCGAGCGCGGTGAAGGAGCTGGTGAAGGCGCAGCCCGCGATCAGCCTGAGGGATCACGGCGTGCACCGGCTCAAGGGCGTGCCGGAGAGGTGGAGGCTGTATAGGGTGGTGGGGTGAGGGTGGTCTCCCGTGCCACCACCCAGGACCCAGTCGGGCACAGGCCGCCCCTGCCGCGCCAGGCCAGCAAGCCCATCGAGCGTTCGACCAAGGAGCCTACGCCAGCCGCTCAAGTGCGCGCTCCAATGCAGGGCTGGTCTCGCCAGTGGCCGACTTCATCGATCGATAGGCGGCAGACAAATCCTTGATGCGAATGCCGTGAAGCCGCGCGAACTGCAAAACGAGTTCAGGTCGCACCTCCGTGAAAAACGTGACGACGTGTGCGATCCAGTTTTGCCAGTCCCTCGATCTGAGGCGGGCCACGAGATCAGGGGATGTGATCGCCCGGCGGTATGGAGCGTTGGTCGTGCCAAGAACGAGTTGATCGACATTCTTTGGCGCGGAGGCGCGGTTGGAGGAGTTGCTCTTCGTCGACCTCCTCACGGTCAGTTCGTTTTCCTCTGCATCGGCAGCAAGGACCTCCATCTTCGCCTTCAGCGTCAACACATCCTGTACCTTCGTACGGCGGTGCTTGCCGACATATCGGAAGGGCAGATCGCCAGAGTCCATGCGATGCACGACGAGAGGCCGGGAGATCCCAAGGATATCTGCCGCGTCGTTCGGACTGAGTTCTTGATCTTCGGCGACGACGGCGACGCGTTCGCCCCGAAGGAGATGGCCGAGTGCAGTCTCGAGCAATGCGGCAGCCTCGGGCGGCAGTCTGACGATCTGATCCGCGCCCGACTTGGGCCTAGCTGCAGCTCAGGGGGAGCGGCTGGGCGGGATGCAGCTCGTACCAGTCATAGCAATCCGGATAGGCGCCGTAGAAACCATATCCGGGGACGAAGCCGCCGTAGCGGTGAAACGCGTGCTGGCGCAGGCCGCCGACATGGCCGCCGAAGCCGAGGTGTTCTCCGCCGAACCGCGTGCCACCGCCGAACCGGCCGCCGCCGAATCCGCCGGCATGTCCCATGCCGCCGAAATGTGCGCCGCCGCCAAAGCCCGCATGTCCGCCGAAGCCGCCACCGCCGAAGCCGCCGTGGCCGCCGCCACCGCCGCGAGCCTCGGCCGTTCCGACCGTCAGCGCCGATGCAAGTGCCGCCGTCGCCAGGATCATCAATGCTCGTTTCATGTGAGATTCCTTTCGTGTCCGTATGCCCGGCCGATTGCCATCGCTGCAGCCTCGTGCCGTCGGAAAGCCCCCGTCATGAAAGGAGATAGGGACCTCGCGGGACGATCCCATTGAATTCGATGTCAGACGCGGAGAGCGGCGCAGGAGCGAAACGATCTGGCTGGAATTGACGCGCTTCGCAAAAGGAAAAGGCGGGCCCGATATTGGGCCCGCCTGCTGCGGACGGCCGGGCCGTTCGCCCGACCGCGCCATCGTCGGAAATCAGAGGCCGCCGGTGCCCGGCTCGCAGGGAACGTTGTTGCCGGTCCACGGCGCCGTCGCGAACGCGCCGACGCGCGGCGCCGGAACGCAGGCGCTACCGCCCTGATAGACGAGCCCCTGGGATGCGACCGGCTCGGCTTGCATGGCGGATGATCGTGCGACGGTGTGGTTCGTACGCGCCATGGCGGGTCCGGCGAGCATCGCGATTGCGATCAGTCCGGTCGAGAACAGCTTGAGGGTGGTCATGGGGATTCTCCTTATATGACAGCAGCCAGTCCATGCCGGCTTGCAACATGAGGTGCGAACGGCCCCGCGGGAACCAAACGCACGAAATGCTCACCGGTCATCAACGGCCCGTGATTGCGGCGTTGTCGTGCAAACCCGCAAGGTTTGCGATGCCGGCGCCTACCATCGGGCGGCGAACTACATAAGTGTGAAGGCGTCCTGCTGCAGGGAGACGAGAGATGATCGCGGCAACGGCAGATCCGGACGCCTGCGCGCCGCTGCCGCCGGCGGCGCGACCGGATTTCCTAACACGATATTTAATGGTGCTCGGTCTTGCGCGGGACTATCTAGGTAACGAGCCTGTGGCGCATCGCATGACGGTCCTCCGCTGTGTGTTCCGCCGGGAAAGACGTTGACCATGTCGTCCCGGACCAGCGAACCCGTGCGGCGCCGTCGGTCTCGTCTCGCAGCTCGTGGGGCCAGCACCATGACGCAAATTCTCCTGATCGAGGACGACACCGAGACCGCCGACGCGATCGTGTCCGAGCTCACCGAGCACGGGTTCGAGGTGCGATGGGCGCCCGACGGCATCGGGGGACTCGACTATGCGCGGGAATCGTCTCCCGACGCGCTGATCGTCGACCGCATGCTGCCCGGAATGGACGGGCTCACCGTCATCGAGGCCTTGCGCAAGGATCAGGTCAGGACCCCGGTGCTGGTGCTGAGCGCGCTCGGCGCAGTCGACGACAGGGTGCGCGGATTGCGAGTCGGCGGAGACGACTATCTCACCAAGCCGTTCGCACTGATCGAGCTCGTCGCGCGGGTGGAGGCGCTGCTGCGCCGTCCGATCGACAGCCGCGAGACCACGCTGCATGCCGGGCCGCTCGAGCTGGACCTGATCGAGCGGACGGCGCGGCGCGGCGAGCGCGAGATCGATCTGCTGCCGCGAGAATTCCGCCTGCTCGAATACATGATGCGGCGGAGCGATCAGCTGCTGACGCGCGCGATGCTGCTCGAGGAGGTCTGGAACTACAAGTTCGTGCCGGCGACAACTAATCTCATCGACGTGCACATGGGCCGTCTCCGGCACAAGGTCGACGGCCCTGGCGAAGCGCAGCTCATTCACAACGTTCGCGGATCGGGGTTCATCCTGCGGGTTCGCTGAAAGCCGAGGCGGATCGATGCGTCGGATGGAGTTCATTCGTTCCAACACGTTCCTATGGATCGCGGCGGCGGCAGTCGCGCTGGCGCTGTTCGTCGCCGGGCTGTTCGCCTTCATCTACTGGAAGATCGACGATTACCTCGTCATGCGGTCTGACCGCATGATCGCGACACAGCTCGACTTCATGGCCGAGCTGCCGCCTAGCCGCCTCGATGACGCGATTTCCGATCATCTCAGGCAGGATTCCAGGGGCGTGCAATATGCAGGCCTGTTCGATGCGGCCGGCAATCGGCTCGTCGGAAACATCGAGCGATTGCCGCCGCGTCTCGATCTCGGCGGGCCCGTCCGGAGCGTCCGGCTCGCCGGGGTCGGGCCGCCGTTGGCTGGCGATGCCGTCGTCAAGGCCGCGGGCAAACGGCTCGGCAGCGGACACATCCTCGTGCTGGGGAGGAATGTCGACGAGACGCGCGAGATATCCCTCGTCGTCGGGCAGGCGCTGTTGCTGGGCCTGCTGCCGGCATTCTGCCTCTGCCTGCTCGCTGGAGCCTGGCTGAGCATCCGTGCTCAGCGACGCGTCGAGCAGGTGAGCCGGCACGTTCAGCGCATCGTGGCCGGCGATCTCCGCGAGCGGCTTCCACAGGCCGATGCGGACGATCCGTTCGCGCGGCTCGCCGGGATCGTCAACGGCATGCTCGACGAGATGGAGACCACGATCACCGCGCTTGCCGGCGTCGGCAACGACATCGCCCACGACCTCCGAACGCCGCTCACGCGGGTTCGCCTCGCGCTGGAGCGCGGCCGGACGCACGCGGCCACGCTGGAGGACCTTCAGAACACCGTGGACAAGGCCATCGCCGGCATCGACCAGTCGCTCGCGATCATCACCGCGCTGCTGCGTCTTGCCGAAATCGAGAGCAGCAGCCGCACGTCCGGTTTCGGCGACGTCGCGCTCGACGAAATCCTGCGGCAGGTGTGCGACGTCTACGAGCCGATCGCCGAAGACAAGGCCATCGCGCTCGGCGTCAATATCCATCGCAAGCTCCAGGTGCGCGGTGACCGGGATCTGCTGTTCGAGGCGATCGCCAATCTGGTGGACAACGCCGTGAAATTCACTCCTGCGGGCGGGCGAGTGACGCTCGAGCTTGTGTCTGCGGAGACGGTCGCGCTCGTGCGCGTGAGCGATACCGGCCCCGGCATCGGCGAGGGGGAGCGCGAGGCGGTGCTGCGGCGGTTCTATCGTTCCGACAAGATGCGCAATACGCCCGGCGTCGGACTGGGGCTGAGCCTCGTCGCCGCGATCGTCAAGCTGCACGGCTTCCGCCTGACCGTCTGTCCGGCGCCCGGCGGACGGGTGGAGATCCTCGCCCCGCTGTGAGAAGCAGAACGGGACGCCACTGCATCCAACTCCGTCGCCTGCTTCACGCCAGCCTCGCGTCGATGTGACCATCGCTGCCGCGCGCGAGACGTGCGAAGCGAAAAGAACGTCGAGTTCTCTGAAAGCGAATTCAGGCTTGTTAAGTCCAATTTACTGGTGCCGGCCTTCGGAAGGCTCTTACGTTCCGTTCGTCGATGAGAAAGTTGGAGCAGAGCATGTCAACGCACCAAGCGGGTTTGAACAAGATCGATATGGACGCGCCGGGCCGACGGACGGCGGCCGGTGTTTTCAATGCATATTCCGCCGTCATCGGCCGGTATCAGCTGCTCGAGCGGGAGCAGGAGCAGGAGCTCGCGCGTCGCTGGCAGGAGACGAGGGACAGCGAGGCCGCGAACGCGCTCGTCACCAGCCATCTCCGGCTCGCCGCCAAGGTCGCCCGGACTTACAGGGGATACGGTCTCCCCTTCGCCGATCTCACGGCCGAGGCCAATCTCGGGTTGGTGATTGCCGCGTCCCGGTTCGAGCCGGGGAGAAACTCGCGATTTTCCACCTATGCGACGTGGTGGATCAAGGCCGCCATTCACGAATACATCCTGCGCTCCTGGTCGCTGGTCAAGATCGGAACGACGGCTGCCCAGAAGAAGCTGTTTTTCCGTCTTCGCGGCGAGATGAGAAAGGTCAACAGGGACGGGACGGCGAGGCTGACGCCCGATGTCGCCGAGGTAATCGCCGCGAACCTTGAAGTTTCGGCACGCGACGTGATCGAAATGGATTGCCGCCTGCACGGCGACCTCTCGCTGAATGCGCGGGTTGGCGGCGATGAGCAGAGTACCGAGTGGGAGGCCCTGCTGGTGGATGAGGCGAATGACGCCGAGACCGTCCTTGCCGATCGGGATCAGATGGAGCGTCAGGCCGACGCCCTGCGCGTTGCGCTGAATGGCCTCACGGGGCGCGAGCGGCGAGTGATCGAGGCAAGGAGATTGGCGGAGCGCCCCCCGACTCTCGATCAGCTCGCCCGCGAGCTTTCGATCTCCAGCGAACGCGTTCGCCAGATCGAGATCCGCGCGTTTGCGAAGGTGAAGCAGGCGACCATCCGTGCCACGCAGGTTGCGGCGCTCGCTCGCGGACGAGAGCAGAGTGCATCGCGAGCCTCGATGGCGGGCGACCGTCCCGGCCGTGTCCTGCGCTCGCGGCTCGAGGAGGTCGCCGCGCCCTGAACGCCCGCGACGCGGCGATGCTTCGACCGGGAGGCGGCCCAAAGACTCGGGGTGCCTGAACTCCTTTTCATTTGCAACGCAGCGCGTCGATCGCCAACTGGCCTGATATCTCGCGCAACCTGCTCCGATCGGTCGTCATCATGGGAATTGTCCGCTTTGCGCTCCGCTTTCCGCACACGTTCTATGTGCTCGCGGCGCTGATCCTGTTTCTCGGCGGCATCGCGGTCTGGTCGATGCCGACGGACATCTTTCCCGAGATCCGCATCCCGGTCGTCACTGTGATCTGGAGCTATACCGGCCTGTCGACGCCGGAGATGGAGCAGCGCGTCAGCACGTATAGCCAGTACTCGATCAGCGCCAACGTCAGCGGCATCAAGAATATCGAGGCACAGACGCTCAACGGCCTGTCGGTTCAGAAGATCTATTTCCAGCCGGACGTCAACCTCGATCTCGCGATCTCGCAGATCGTCTCCGCGACCAACGCGATCCGCGCCCTGATGCCGCCGGGGATCCAGCCGCCGGTCATCGTGCAGTTCAACGCCTCGAGCGTGCCGGTGCTGCAGCTCAGCCTCCAATCCGACAAGCTCGACGAGAAGCAATTATACGACTTCGGCATCTACCGGATCCGACAGCAGCTCGCCCCGGTTCCCGGCGTGACGCTGCCGACGCCTGCGGGCGGCAAGTACCGCCAGATCATGGTCGACATCGACCCGAACAAGCTTCTGTCGCGCGGGTTGACGCCGCTCGACATCGTCAATGCCGTGAACACCCAGAACCTGACGTTGCCGACCGGTACGGCGAAGATCGGCAATACCCAGTACGCCGTTCTGACCAACGCGACGCCGGCCTCGATCAAGGATCTCAACATGATCCCGGTCAAGTTCGCGAACGGCGCGACCATCCTGCTGAAGGATGTTGCCCAGGTCCGCGACGGGTCCCAGGTCCAGCAGAACATCGTTCGCGAAGACGGTCAGCGCGCAGTTCTGCTCAGCGTGATCAAGAACGGCAACGCCTCGACGCTCGCCGTTGTCAACGGCGTCAAGCACGCATTGAAGTCGATTCGAGCGTCCGCCCCGGCCGGACTGAAGATCAACGAATTGTTCGATCAGTCGGTCTTCGTCACGCATTCGGTCAACGGCGTGCTGCGCGAAGGCGCAATCTCGGCCGGCCTCACGGCGCTGATGATCCTCGTGTTCCTGGGGTCTTGGCGCTCCACGCTCGTGGTCCTGATCTCGATCCCGCTCGCGATGCTCTCTTCGCTGATCGTCCTGCATTTCCTGGGCGAGACGCTCAACACGATGACGCTGGGCGGCCTGGCCCTCGCCGTGGGCATCCTGGTCGACGATTCCACGGTGACGATCGAGAACACGCATCGGCTGTGGACCGAGGAGGGGCTGCCGCTGTCGGAGGCGACCCTGCACGGCGCGGCCGAGATCGCCGTGCCGACGCTGGTCTCCACGCTCGCCATCAGCTGCGTCTTCACTTCCGTCGTGTTCCTCGAAGGACCGGCCAAGTACCTCTTCACGCCGCTCGGCCTCGCGGTGGTGTTTGCGATGCTGGCGTCGTACGGGCTGTCGCGGACACTCACGCCGATCACGATCGGCCTGCTGTTGAAAAGCGAGCGCCGCCATGGCGACGGCGAGAGGCCGTCCGGCGCGTTCTCCAGGGCGTCAGCCATGTTCGAGCGCGGCTTCGAGCGCCTGCGCAACGGCTATTCCGGGCTTCTGACGACCCTGCTCCGGCGTCGCAGGATCGTGCCGGTCGTCGCGGTGTTCGTGCTGGCACTCGGGGGCGTGATGTTCGTCTGCGTGGGCCGCGACTTCTACCCGCTGATCGACGGCGGTCAGATCCAGCTCCATGTGCGGGCGCCAGCCGGGACGCGCATCGAGAGCACCGAGGCGATCTTCCAGGCGGTCGAGGACAAGATCCGCAAGGTCATTCCGGAAAAGGACCGGGCGCTGATCGTCGACAATATCGGGCTTCCGGCGCGCTCCTATAATCTGGCATTCACCGACGGTTCGACGATCGGGGTGAACGACGGCACGATCCTCATATCGTTGAAGGAAGGCCACAAGCCGACCGCCGACTACGTCAAGAAGCTGCGTCAAGTCTTGCCGGCGGCATTTCCCGAGGACGTCTTCTATTTCCAGGCGGCCGATATCGTCACCCAGATCCTGAATTTCGGCCTGCCGGCGCAGATCGACGTGCGTACCGTCGGCTACGGCGCCAACAACCTGGCGGTGGCGAAGGAACTGCAGAAGAACCTGGCGGGCATTCCGGGCATCGTCGATGCGCATCTTCAGCAGGAGGTCGACGCTCCCGCATTCTACGCCGACATCGACCGCACCAGGGCCGCGCAACTCGGACTGAATGCCAGCACGGTGGCGACCAACATCAATGTCAGCCTCGGTTCGTCGGCCCAGGTCTCGCCGAACTTCTGGACCGATCCGACGTCGGGCATCCCCTATTATCTCGCCGTTCAGACGCCGGAGTACAGGGATAACTCGCTCAACGCGCTGGGAAACACGCCGGTCTCGACCTCGCTCGCGGCGAGCGGGCAGACGGTACCTGGTCTGCTCAGCAATGTCGCGACGTTCAAGCGCGGCACTGTGCCGACCAATTTGAACCAGGCCAATGTGCAGCCGGTGTACGATGTCTATGCGAGCGTGCAGGGCCGCGATCTCGGCAGCGTCGCGGCCGATATCGACAAGGTGACGACGACGCTTCGCAAGCAACTCCAGCCGGGAAATTCCATTCAGGTGCTGGGACAGATCGAAAGCATGCACCAGTCGTTCCGCGATCTCGGGATCGGGCTGCTGTTCGCCGCCATCCTGGTCTACATGCTGATGGTCGTGAACTACCAGAATTTCGGCGACCCCTTCGTCGTCATCATGGCGTTGCCGGCAACGTTGTGCGGTATCGTGACGATGCTGTTCATCACCGGCACGACACTGAACGTGCCTTCGCTGATGGGCGCGATCATGGCGGTGGGCGTCGCGTCGGCCAACTCGATCCTGCTCGTGACCTTCGCGCGTGAGGCGCAGTTGAACGGGCAGTCCGCGTTCGAGGCTGCACTGAGTGCAGGCCGCACCCGAATACGCCCCGTGCTGATGACGGCCGCCGCGATGATCGTGGGCATGATCCCGATGGCGATCGGAGGCCCGGGGGAGGAGCAGAACGCGGCGCTCGCGCGTGCCGTCATCGGCGGGCTGCTGTTCGCGACCCCGACGACATTGCTGATCGTGCCCTATCTCTTCGCCTGGCTGCGCAAAGGGAATGACGGCAAGCCCCGCCACGGCGTATTCGAGGAGCAACCGGAATGAGCGATGTTCGCGTGCGGACCGACAACGATGGCATGAACGAGCGGCCTGAGGCGGAAACCCTCCGCATCGTGGAGCTGCCGGGCAAGGGCAAGGAAGTGCGGCCGCGACGTCGACACGGCAACGCATGGCTCGGCGGCGCCGTGCTCGTGCTCCTGGCAGGCGGGCTCGGCGTCGGCGGCTGGCGGTATCAACAGGCCGCACACGATCTGGCGGTTTCTGCAGAGCAGATCAGGACCGCCGTTCCGCAGGTTCGGGTGGCGACCGTTCGTGCCAGCGGCGACCTAATGAAGGTCACCCTGCCGGCGACAACGACGGCGTTCGAAGCCGCGAACATCTTCGCTCGGGCCAGCGGCTACATCGAGAAGCGCTACGTCGACATCGGAGATCGCGTGAAGAAGGGCGATCTCCTCGCCGAGATTACCGCGCCGGAACTCGACCAACAGATCGCTCAGGCACAAGCGACGCTGGCGCAGAACCAGGCCGCGCTGCAACAGGCCGAGGCGAGTCGGGAGCTTGCCGAGACCACCAATTCGCGGGACAGCAACTTGGTCAAGCAGGGGTGGCTGACGGCCCAGCAGGGGGACAACGATCGGCTCACCCTGCGCGCGCAACAGGGAGCGGTTGGCGTCGCGCAGTCGAACATCACGGCGCAGGAGGCGCAGATTCGCGTGCTTCAGCAGGAGAAAGCCTATCAGCGCGTGGTGGCGCCGTTCGACGGCGTGATCACGCAGCGTAACGTCGACAACGGCAGCCTCGTCCAGGCCGGTTCGACCTTCATGTTCACGCTGATGCATTCGAACGTCATCCGCACCGAAGTCTTCGTGCCGCAGGACGAGGCCTTCGGCGTCGCGCCTGGCATCGATGCCGAGATCCACGTCCCCGAGATTCCGGACCGGACATTTCCCGGGAAGGTGACGCGCATCGCAACGGCGCTGCAGCCGGGGAGCCGGACGTTGCTGACCGAGATCGACGTCCCCAATCCGGACGGTGCCTTGAACCCCGGCATCTACTGCACGGTGGAGCTGTCGATCCCGCGCAAGACCCCGTCGATGTCGATTCCGGCCGATGCGCTGGTATTCGATCAGAGCGGCCTTCATGTCGCAGTCGTGCGCGACGGCATCGTTCATTTGCAGAAGGTCTCGATCGCACGGGATTTCGGCACGTCGATCGAAGTGCGCGAGGGCGTTCGGCCCGGCGATCAGGTCGTGCTCAATCCGCCGGTCAATCTGGTGGAGGGCAGTCGGGTCGCGATCCGCAAGAATGACGCGAGCCGGGAGGCGCAGACATGATTCGCATCGCGTGCGCGGCATTGGCCACCCTGCTGCTGGGGTGCTCTCCCGGCCGGGCTCAGGTCGCGACGACCGGCAGCACGGCGATGGATCTTCCGACCGTACCGGGCGCGATCGTCACCTCGCCGCTCAATAGCCCGGGCCCGTTTTCCGCAACGACCCTGACGGGGGCACCCGACACCACGCTGGCATCCGTTCCGCTTGCGATGGACCCGACGACGCCGGGTACGGTCGTCGTCTGTGCGCCACCCTCGACGGCTCCGATGCCGGTGCCGGCGACCCCGATCGTGTCGAGTCCGGGACTGTCGGCGCCGGGCAGCGTCACTCCGATTGCTCCGGTCCAGGGACAGAGCGGGAGCTCGATCGGGACGATCGCCCCGATCGCGCCGTCCGGGACCGGGACGACGACGGCGTGCAGCTCAACGCCCGGCGGATCGGTGGTCAGCGCTACGAGCTTGCCGCTCTCGATCCCGCAAGTGCCGGCCGGGCCGCCTCCGGGTACGATCCCGGCCGTCATTAGCGGCGACGTCGGCACTGGCATTGATCCAGGCGCCGTCGCGCCCAGCCCCAACACATCGGCCTGTACCGAAGGAATGACGATGAACCTGGGGTTGCCTGCGACAGTGCTGCCTGCCAACGCGTCAGGTGCGGCGCCGACGCCCGGAGTTTCGCCGGTCTTGCCCTCCGGTTGCTGACAAGGCAGCTCTGCAACGGCCTCATCCAGCCTGGCAAGCATCTCTTGATGGGGCGTCAGCCACGTTTATGCGGGCAGCCCGAGCTGCCGATCGAGCGATCGTTTCTCGCTTGCTGGAGCGATGCACATCCACGCCGCGGAGTGCGCCGCATCGCGCGGCCGCACTCCGTTCGGAGGGAATACGATCAGTTGCACCCGGCAGGTGCATCTCGTTTGCTCTTCCTGTCACCGGCGCCAGTGAGGGGTGCGAACATGAGGCGCAGCAAACACGGGAGCCGCGCCGCCGGGGCGCTCGATGCCCATTCGTCCTGCCGGGGTCAACGCACCGCCATTGAGGACATCCCGGTTGGGATACATCGAAGCAAAAGCTGCGGGCTCCTGGTCGGCGAAGGACCATGCGGCGGAGGCTGACGACAGCGTCGCCGTCGAGATCAGCGCCGCGGCGATCAAGATCTTGAGTGCATTCATGGCGATTCTCCATTGCATCTGATGCGGAGATTCGCTTTGGCGAGGATCGCTGCTCCTCTTGTGGCGTTTCCGAAAGTCGTCTTCTATGCAGAGTATGTAGGCAGCCCGATCGGCAAAGCCCGTGCATGCTCATCACCGTTGCGAGACAATGGCCGAATGCAACACATGGCACCCAGCTCACCGACGAATATCTCGCCCGTCGTCGCATGGAGTTATGTCGCGGATGTCAACTACGGCGCCGCTTCCGATGAAGCGAAACGGCGCCTGATGAGTTACTGGATTTTTTTGGTGGGCCCGGCAGGACTCGAACCTGCAACCAGACCGTTATGAGCGACGGGATACCGGCGAGCTTAGTTGATTTTGCTGCGGTTTCGTTTGGCTTCGACGATGTTCGTTGCGCTTTGCTGAGTCGTTTCTGGTGCGAAACTGGTGCGGCTAGTCTCAGCTTTCGGCCTCTGTTTCCGCGTCTTCTACGTTCGAACTGGAGGAGGGAGACGAGGCAAACGGTCGCCTCATCGGCATTATCGTCTGTTGCGTTGCGTCAAGCGCCGCTTCTTGCGGAACTCTGGGGTGCCGGACGCGGAGGCTCGCTCGTCCTCCTCCGACTTGAGCCTCGCGCGGACATGCTCGGCAAGCTTCAGCGCGCTATCGGCGTTCGACGCAAGTCGGGACAGCAGCTGTGACAGCATCTTGAATTCCTCGCGCGTCAGCATCCCAAACAACGCATCGTTGACGGGGCGTTGCAAGGCGGCGAGGCGGACCAGGCAGTTTGCACCCTGTTGGGTGAGGCCGAGCTGCACCCGTCGGCCGTCCTCCGGATGGGGGCTCTTCTCGATCAGCCCGTCGGAAACCAGCTTGTTGATCTCATTGGTCACGAATGCGCCGCTGAGATACAGGCGTTCGGCGACTTGGTTGACGCCCATAGGCTCCTGCGCGGTCGAATTCTTGATCGCGATCAGGATCAGATATTGGGTGGGCGACAGGCCGGCAAAGCCCGCAAAGGTTTCGCGGGCCGCCTCGAGGCTGCGACCGAAAGCGAAATAGTCGTAGAGGAGACCGCGAAGCGTCCTGTCTCCATCCTTGTCGAGTAGCTCCGGCCTTGACGCCGTCAGAAGCGCATCGATCACGGTCATTCTCTCCGAGAACAGCATGTCTGCTGGGGTTTGTGCCTAAAGAGCATGCATGCGTTCGCACAGCAAGAGGGCTTGACAGGCCAAACTAGCTTTGCCAGAAAGCTATCTAGGAACTATAAATCAGGACCGGGCGACGAGGCGGTGTCCATGGATGATCGTGCATTCAGGCGTGCTCTCGGCGAATTCGCCACCGGCGTTGCGGTGGTGACCGCGCGCGGCAGGGGCAAAGAGCTCATCGGCATGACCATGAGCTCGTTCAACTCCGTCTCACTCGATCCACCGCTCGTTCTCTTCAGCGTCGACCGCAAGGCGCGCAGTCTGCCTGCGATGCTCGAAGCCAAGGGTTTCGCCGTCAACATTCTCGCGCGCGATCAGGAGCAGATCTCCAATCAGTTCGCGCGCGCTCTTTCCGACAAATGGGACCAGGTGAAGACGTCAGTAGGCCATGCCGAGGCGCCTCTGATCTCGGGCGCGATGGCGCATTTCGAATGTGCGCCCTATGCGATCTACGAGGGCGGCGATCACGTCATCTTCGTCGTCCGCGTTGTTCGCCACGCGAGCCGCGCCGAGGCCGCCGCTCCCCTGATCTTCTTCCGCGGCCGATACCGCGATCTCGTCGACGAAACCGAGCGCGAGCCGACCTGGCCGCTTCCCATTCACTACTAGCGTTGAACCGGAGACCTGCGATGCGCAGCGCAAAGGAATATCTGTCAGGCCTGAAAGACGGCCGCACCATCTACATCAACGGCACCTCGGTCGGCGATGTCACGACGCACCATGCCTTCCGTAACCTTGCCGGCTCCATGGCGGGCCTGTTCGACTTCGCGAGCGCGCCGGCAAACGCGGAGCTGATGACCTTTGACATGGGTGCAGGTCGCGCCAACCGCATCTGGCAGCTTCCTACCTCCTATGCCGAACTCGTAACGCGACGAAAGGCGATCGAAGCGTGGGCCTCGCTGCATGCCGGCTTCATGGGGCGCGCCCCGGACCACGTGGCGTCCTGCATTTCCGGACTCTACATGGGGCTTGACGTCTTCAAAGCCTATGATCCCGCCCGCGCCGGTGCGCTCGAGAGCTACTACCGCCACGCCCGCGACAAGGATCTCTATCTCACCTACGTCATCATCAATCCGCAGGCCGATCGTTCGAAGGGGGCGGCCGAACAGGCCGATCCGTTCCTTACCGCCGGCGTCGTCGATCGCGACGCGGAAGGGATCACGATCCGCGGCGCCAAGATGCTCGCCACCGGAGGCGTGGTCGCCGACGAGGTCTTCGTCACGACCATCCAGCCGATGCGTCCCGGCGAAGAGCGTTATGCGATGTCCTTCGCGATTCCGATGAATACGAAGGGCCTCAAGATGCTGTCGCGCAAGTCCTACGAGGACGCTGCCGGCGCAGTGTTCGACAATCCCTTGTCCAGCCGTTTCGACGAGAACGACTCGGTCCTCTATTTCGACGACGTGAAGGTGCCCTGGGATCGCGTCTTCATCGAAGGCAACGTCGAAATGTGCCAGAAGCAGTTTCACGCCACGCCTTGCCACGTCTATCAGAACTACCAGGCGATGGTCCGCTTGAGCGTCAAGCTCAAGTTCCTGACCGGCCTTGCGCATCGCACCGCCGACATGAACGGCGTCACCCAGTTCCCGCAGGTGCGCGAAATGCTCGGCCAGCTCGCGGCCGAGACCGGCATGGTCGACGCTCTGGTGGCCGCGATGGAAGCCAAGGGCACGCAGGTCGGTCCCTATTTCATCCCGGACCGGCACACCCTTTACTCCGCGCAGGTGCTGACCCAGCAGCTCTATGGGCACGTCATCAACACGCTCCGCGAGCTCGCCGGCGGCGGCATGATCATGCTGCCTTCATCGGTGGCGGACTTCGACAATCCGGAGATCGCGGACCTCATCGGCAAGACCCAGCAGTCACCGAAGGCCAATTCGCATGATCGCGTGAAGTTCTACAAGCTCGCTTGGGATGCCGTCGGCTCGGAGTTCGGCTCTCGTCATCAGCAGTACGAGATGTTCTACGCCGGCGCGACCTTCGTCACCAAGGGTCACTCCTATCGCACATACGACTGGGCCGGCGCCGACCGTCTGGTCCAGACCATGCTCGATTCCTACGACCTCAACGGCGTCTCGACCGCCAGCAAAGCCGCCTGAACCAGGAGACAGCTCATGCCCGTCAACAAGAAGCACGACGAATTTCACACGCTCGACATGACGACCGGTTGGGAAGTGCCGGCGGGTTATCCGGCCGGCATCCAACAGAAGATCATTGCGGGCGGGCTCGATGAGGAGAACCGGCGCGGGACGCGGACGCGGCTGCTCCGCTTCGCGCCCGGCGTCTACACGACTGCGCCGTTCTCCCACGAATATTGGGAAGAGGTTTATCTGGTCTCGGGCGATTTGATCGTCGGTAACGATGCGAAGGGCGAGGGTGGCAAAGGCTTCCCGCCGAACACCTATGCCTGCCGCCCACCGCATGCGCCGCATGGCCCGTTCAAGTCGGTGAACGGCTGCCTGCTTCTGGAGATGCACTATTTCGATCCGGTGTGATCTGGATCGCTGCCGCACAACATCATTCGACCAGCACAGGGGGAAAAGAAGTCATGACGTTTAGAGGTATCTCCATCGTAGTTGCGCGTTGCCTATCGTCACTTGAACGGCTCTTCAGGTTGGATCGCGGCCTGCCGCAGGGCAATGTTCGATGGATGGTGGATGGACTCGCCGGGGCGCTCGCGCTCGGTGTCGTCGCCGCCACGCCGGCTGCTGCGCAGGAGAAGCCGAGCGCGTTGGGGCTGGGTATCTTCACGTTCGCATCCGGTCCTGCCGCGGCCTACGGTATGCCGGGCAAGAACGCGGCCGACCTCATGATCGACGAGATCAATGCAAAGGGCGGCATCGGAGGCGTGCCGGTCAGCGCGACCTATGTCGACGAGGCGCAGGGCGCGCAAGGCGTGATCGCGGAATATCGCCGGCTCGCCGGGGACGCGAAGAACCAAGTCATGGTCGCCGCCCTGTCGAGCGCCAATTGCCTTGCGCTTGCGCCGCTCGCGGAGCAGCTCGAGGTTCCCACCGTGGGCTGGAATTGCGATACCCACCAGTTGCTCATGGACGGCAAGAGCAAGTATGTGTTCCGCCCGAACGGCAACACCGTACCCGAATTCATCGCCTACGCGATCTACCTGCTGGATCGCAAGCCTGACGTGAAGACGGTTGCGATCATCAACCCGGACTATGCGTTCGGCCACGACGCAGCCAAGATATTCACAGCAGCGCTGAAAGCCCTGAAGCCGGACGTGGAGATCGTCGCCGAGCTCTATCCGAAGCTGGGTTCGCCGAATTACCAGACCGAAATCTCGCGCCTCGCCACCGTGCGCCCCGATGTCGTTTTCTCCAATCTCTGGGGCGCCGACCTCGAGAACTTCGTGCGTCAGGCCGCACCGCGCGGGATCTTCACCTCCAGTCAGGTGATCCTGGCACTCGGCGAGACGGTGCTGCAGCGCGTACCGCTTCCTGACGGCGTGATCGTCGGTGTTCTCGGCGACGGCTGGTGGATGTCGCCAGACGCCAAGGCGAAGCCGGAGACGGTAAAATTCGCCGAAGCCTACAAGGCTCGGTTCGGCGAGTATCCGGTGTTCCCGTCGATCAAGATGGCCAACGCGCTGATCTACGTGAAGGCCGCCTATGACGCCGCGATGCAGAAGAACGGCGGCAAATGGCCGACGCGTGCCGAACTCGCCAACGCCATGAAGGGCAGCAAGGTCGAGACCCTGACCGGCAGCGCGCAGACCCGCGCCGACAATGACGGGCTGGTCGACCAGATCGTCGGCGTGACCGTAAAGACGTCGGCACAGCAATTTCCCGTCATTGGCGACATGGTCCGCTACAAGGGTGACAGCCTGATGCCGCAGGCGGGTCAAGATCCGCTGGCCTGGATCGCGACGCTCAAGCCCGAGTTCGCCAAAAGCCTGCCGAAGCCGGGAAGCTACAAATAGACCGGGATGAGGTTCACCTGATTTCGATGACGGAAGGCATAGGCCGATGTTGAATGCAGTCATCCCCTTGCTGCTGGACAGCCTGGCGAGCGCCGCGTTGATCTTCTTCGCGGCGGTCGGCCTGACGCTCGTCTTCAGCGTGCTGCGCGTTCTCAATGTCGCCCATGGCAGCCTCTATTCGATCGGCGGCTATGTCGCGGCCTCGATCTGCCTGTTCATCGCCAGCCGGCAGCTCAACCCGTATTGGTCGTTCCTGGCGCTCCTGTTCAGTGCGGTGTGTGTCGCGGCGATATTCGGTCCGTTGATCGAACGGGGCCTCATCCGCTGGACCGATGGCAAGTCGGAGGCCGTGCAGATCCTAATCACGTTCGGGCTGTTCCTCATCCTGGAGGATCTCCAGCGCGTGGCCTTTGGCGTGCAGTCGTTCTACGAAGACACGCCGATGCGACTGCTCGGCACTACCTCAATCGGTGGCGTGGTCTATCTCAACTACCAGATCCTGCTCATTGTCATGGCGCTCCTCGTCGTCATCGGCCTGAGGCTCCTGATCAATCACACCCGGCTGGGCCGCTTGATCACGGCCGTCGTCACCGACCGCGAAATGGCGCAGTCGATCGGCATTGATACCAACCGGATCTTCATCCTGGCGTTCTCGCTCGGCGTGTTCCTTGCAGCATTGGGTGGCGCGCTGGCGACGCCGACGTCAGGCATCGCGCCGGGCCTCGGGGCCGACACCATGGTGCTTGCCTTTGCGGTTGCGGCGATAGGCGGTCTCGGACAGATCGAAGGAGCCGCATTGGCCTCGCTGATCGTGGGCCTGGCGCGCGTGCTGGCGATCTATCTGGTGCCGTCGCTGGATGCCGTCGCGCCTTATGCGGCGATGCTTGTCGTTCTCCTGATCCGTCCCTACGGCCTGTTCGGATCGGTGACGGCGCGGAGGATATGATGCCAACGATCATTGCCGCCGCGGCGGTCCTCGTCCTCGCGCTGCTGCCTCTGGCCGCGCCCTGGCTTCAATTCGTCCTAACGCTTGCCATAGCCAAGGGGTTTGCGGCGCTCGGCGTCGCTGTGCTGCTCCGCGCCGGACTGATATCGATCGGCCATGCGATGTTCTTTGCAGCGAGCGCTTATACGGTCGCGTTTCTGGCACGTGCCGGCGTCGACGACCTTGGGCTGCTGCTGATCCTCTCAGTGCTGGGCGGGGCGCTCGTGGGCGCTGCGGTCGGATCGTTTCTCGTCCGCTATCGCGCAATCTTCTTCGCGATGCTGAACCTCGCTGTCTCTATGGTGTTTTACGCGCTGTGTGCCAAGCTGTACGGCGTCACCGGCGGGACCGACGGCATGCCTGTGCCGGTTCCGGCTGTGTTTGGCGTCGTCCTTGGCGAGCCGGCCTTCAAGAGCGTGCTGTTCTACCTCAGCCTGGTGCTGATGGTGCTCGTCGGTCTGGCCGTGCAGCGCTACCTGAACAGCCCGCTCGGTCACGCGCTCTCGGCGGTCCATACCAACGAGATCCGGCTCGAATATCTGGGCATCCCGGTCTGGGCGGTTCTGCTGATCGCCTATGTCGTCTCGGCGGCGCTCGCCGGCCTCGGCGGCGCGATCGCCAGCTTTGCAATCGGCCGCGTGGTCCCGGATTTCGCGTTCTGGACCGCATCCGGCCACCTCGTGCTGATCGCCGTGCTCGGCGGCATCGGCGGCGTGCCGGGCGCGTTCATCGGGGCCTTGTTCCTGGAATTGCTGCACAGCGCCGCGGTCACCGTCACCGATTCCTGGAATTTGATCGTGGGCATGACGCTGATCATCGTGATCATGTTCATGCCGCAAGGGATCTATGGATTGTTCGCGCGCAAGGAGGCGACGAGCCTATGACGCCTCCCATCCTGGAAGCCAGGGGCCTTCAAGTTGCATTCAACGGCGTCAAGGCCGCCGACGACGTCAGCATCGCGATCCATGACGGCGAGTTCCTCGCGATCATCGGTCCGAACGGGTCGGGCAAGACGACGCTACTCAACATTTGCACGGGTTATATCCGTCCGAGATCGGGCAACGTCTTGCTCGACGGTCACGATATCACCCATCTGTCCCCACGCGCGATCGCGCGCCGCGGCGTCGCCCGCGCATTCCAGATCCCGCAGCTCTTCTCCGCACAGCGCGTGATCGACAACATGATGCTGGCCCTGGCTGCAACCGATGGTCTGTGGAGCGTGGTGCAGCCGCTCGAAACGGCGAGGCGGCGTGACGAGGCGAGGGCGCTGCTCGACCTGGTCGGGCTCGCCGACGATGCCGACCGGATCAGCAGCACGCTTCCCGAAGGCCATCGCAAGCTGCTGGACATAGCGGTTGCGCTGGCCCTGAAGCCTCGGCTCCTGCTGCTCGACGAGCCGACCAGCGGGGTGAGCGCTCTCGAACGATTTCCGCTGATGGAGGCGCTCATGAGTGCGCTGCGCCAGCGCCGCATCACCGCACTGTTCGTGGAGCACGACATGGACGTGGTTGCGCGTTACGCCAGCCGCGTCCTGGTGTGGAACGCCGGCAACATCATGGCTGAGGGCCGGCCCGACGAAGTGTTCAGCAATGCGCAAGTGCGCCAACGTGTCGTAGGGGTCGCCTGATGCTCAGGCTCGACAAGGTCAGCGTCTCGATCGAGGGCGTTCGTGTGCTGCGCGGCGTCAGTTGCGAGATCATCGCGCGCAAGACCACGGTGTTGATCGGGCGCAATGGCGCCGGCAAGACCACGACGCTGCGCGCAATCATGGGCCTCATCGCGCTTGACGAGGGGTTGGTCCGCCTCGATGCCGACGATCTCGGCAGCAGGCCTGCCCACACCCGCGCCCGCGCCGGGATTGGATATGCGCCGGAGGACCGGCGCCTGATTCCGGAGCTGAGCGTGGAGGAGAACATCCGCCTCCCGGCGCTGGCGCTGAAGCTCGACCGTGCCGAGATCGCACGCACGCTCGATGAGATCTACCAGTTACTGCCCGAATTGCACGTGATGCGGTCCCGGCTCGCAGGCGGCGTTTCCGGAGGGCAGGGGAAGATGGTCGCGCTGGGCCGTGCGCTGACGGTGGCACGCAAAGTGCTGCTGCTCGACGAGCCCTTCCAGGGTCTGGCGCCGGCCCTTGCGCTCGACTATGCGCGGACACTCGGCGAATTGCGCAAGCATCGGCCCGAGCTGGCCATGCTGATCACCGAATCGTCGCCCGCGCTACTCGACCGGATCGCCGACAGGACGCTGCAGATCGAGCGCGGCGAAATCCTGACCACATCGACCAAGGATAGTGAATTCCATGTTGCTGCAATTTGAACGCCTCGCGAATGACCGGACCGACCGCATTGCTGTGGAGATCGAGTCCCTCGTCATCGCGGGCTGGGCGGGCAGGGACGCGGCGGCGATCGAGCACCATATCGAGGAGCTCGCCGCGCTCGGCATTCCGCGCCCGTCGACGACACCGCTCTATTATCGCGTCGCTGCGCAAACCTTGACCCAGGACAGCCGGCTGACCGTCCTTGGCCCGGACAGTTCCGGCGAGGTCGAGCCAGTGATTGTCGCCATGGCCGACGGGCTTTGGGTCGGCATCGGTTCCGATCATACCGACCGCAAGGCGGAAGCGTCGGGCATTGCTCTTTCGAAACAGCTCTGCGGCAAGCCGGTCGGCCCTCAGCTCTGGGCATATGCAGATGTCGAGGGACATTGGGATGAGCTGGTCCTTCGTTCGTGGGCGACAGTCGATGGGGAACGGGTTCTCTACCAGGAGAGCTCGGTGTCCTCGCTCAAGACACCGCGAGATCTCATTCGTCGCTACACCGGGACCGACATGCTGGCGGCCGGCACGTTGATGTTCTGCGGAACGCCGGGCGCGATCGGCGGCATTCGGCCGGGGATGCGCTTCGAGATGGAGCTGAGGGATCCGGTCCTTAACCGGTCCTTGACCCATAGCTACGACGTCGACGTCCTGCCAGTCGTCTCCTGACGTTCCTCGTCTCAAGCGCCAGGCCATATCAGCAATGCAGGATCGATCGCAACCTTCCGCCGTCGCGCGGCTCGAGGGGGCAATTGCGCGCATCCAATCGCCGGAAGCTCAGAACGTCTTCACGACTGTGTTTGCAGACAGCGCCCGGTGGGAGGCCGAGGCGGCGGATCGTCGCGTCGCCGCCGGAACGCCCCGCGGTCCGCTCGATGGCCGCATCGTTTCGGTAAAGGCGTTGTTCGACGTCGCCGGCACAGTCACGAGCTCCGGGTCGGCTGTTCTGCGTCGTTTGGCACCGGCCATTGAAGATGCCGAGGTCGTGAAGCGGTTGCGGGCTGCGGGTGCCATCGTTATCGGCAAGACGCAGATGACCGAGTTCGCCTTCTCTGCGCTGGGTACGAATCCGCATGACGGGATGCCGCCCAATCCGCGGGATCGCACCCGCGTTCCTGGGGGCTCTTCATCGGGCGCCGTGGTGTCGGTGATCGCAGGCATGGCAGATCTCGCCATCGGCACTGACGCCGGCGGTTCTCTTCGAATTCCAGCTGCGTTGTCGGGCGCGGTCGGTTTCAAGCCGACCAGTGGATTCGTGCCGACCACCGGCGCATTCTCGCTATCCTCGAGCCTCGATACGATCGGCCCGATCGCCACGAACGTCGCCGATTGCTTTGTGGCTGATCAGGTGCTTTCAGGTGAAGGCGCGCCGTCGCGGCTGCGGCTGGCATCTCCCGGCACCTTCCGCCTTGTGGTTGCCCGCGGGCGCCTGTTCGATCGATGCGAACCCGAGGTGCTCGCTGCGTTCGAGAAGGCCATGGAGTGGCTTCGATCCGGCGGCTTGCAGATCAAGGAGGGGACCATCGAGGCCGCTCTCGACGATCTTGCCCAGATCGACAAGATCGGCACCTTCCCGTCGATCGAGGTCGGCGCGACGCTGCGCAGTCTGGGGTTCTCGGACCTGGATGAGGTCGATTCCCGTACACGCGTACGCGTCGAAGCCGGGGCCCGCATTCTCGGCACGGACTATGTGCGTATGGTGCGGCTGCGGCAGGCGGCGATCCGATCCTTCGAACAGTCCTTCGGCAACAACGAGGTGTTCGTCCTGCCGACGACGCCAATCCGCGCGCCGCTGATTTCCTCCGTTGCAGAGGATGCGGCGTTCCATGAGCTCAATGGCCTGCTGCTGCGCAATCCGCGCGTCGCCAACTTGCTCGACTGTCCGTCGATTTCGCTGCCGTTGCCGCTCGACGGCCTTCCCGTCGGCCTAATGCTGATCGGACGTAGAAACGCCGACCGGCGCTTGGTGGAGATCGCGGCCAGTGTAGATACGCTGCTGCGAGGACATTCGCATACTGCATAGCCCTTTCTCGCGAAAGGGCCGCCGAATCGACGATCACGCGGAGAAGCCGTGGCAGGCCGCCTGTGAAGCTGTAGCTTGCCGATTGCCAATGTATGTCGATGGCGACAGGCGAGGCGTTTCTGGTGCGGTGGACTGACGAATGGCAAAAGAGATGTGATAACCTGCTGATTTTTTTTGGTGGGCCCGGCAGGACTCGAACCTGCAACCAGACCGTTATGAGCGGCCGGCTCTAACCATTGAGCTACAGGCCCCGCCGCGAGGCGGCCGCGAGGGGCGGCCGGCAACGGTGCGCGGTTCGTTTACAGGGCCTGAGGCGGGGGTGCAATCCTCAAGCGTTTTCAAGGCGAAGGGGTCCCGGGTTGCGTCAGTCAACGCGCCGAACAAAGCGGCCTGATCGTGCGGAACGCCGCGGCTGCGCGAAACACGCTGCGCGCGGACGATCACTGAATTCGGAATAATCGCATTCTGCCACTGTTTTGCCCGACAAGTCAAAACGGCCCGGCGGTCATCCGGCCGGTGCCGCTTTGGTGACTCCGTAAGCCCCTGTGATTGCACGAGTCTTCTACTGTGCATGGGGTTGTTTTCGCGCATATTGGTTTGAGAGGGCCTCTCGGCCCCCTCAAACGTCGTGCCGGCGAGCGCCAGCCGCCGCCGAGGGGCCGCTGCCTAGTCCACCGAGACCCCGGCGAACTCGACCACCTTGCGCCACTTCTCGGTCTCGCTCGCGACCAGCTTGCCGAACTCGGCCGGGGTCATCGGCTTGGGGATGCCGCCGGTCTCGGCGAGCTTTGCCACCAGCTTGGGATCCTTCAGCGCTTCGCCGACGGCCTTGTTGAGGGTCTCGATCACCTCGGGCGGCGTGCCCTTCGGCGCGGAGATGCCGTAGAAGCCGACCGACTCGAAGCCCGGCACAGTCTCGGCGATCGCGGGCACGTCGGGCACGCTCGGCCAGCGCTGCGGCGAGGTCACGCCGAGCGCGCGGACATTGCCGCCTTTCACCTGCTCCATGGCGGAAGGCAGGTTGTCGAAAATCAGCTGCACCTTGTTGGAGATGATGTCGGGGAAGGCGACGGCCGAGCCACGATAGGGCACGTGCACCATGTCGCACTTCGTCATCACCTTGAACAGCTCGGCCGACATGTGCACCGAGGTGCCGTTGCCGGACGAGGCAAAGGAGATCTTGCCGGGATTGGCCTTGCAATAGTCGATGAACTCCTGAACCGTCTTGGGGGGAAACGCGTTGGAGACGACCAGCATGTTGGTGAGCTGCATGATGCTCGCGACCGGCACGGTGTCGCGCAGGAAGTCGAACGGCAGCTTCTTGTAGAGCGAGGTCGAGATCGCGTTGTTGGGCGCGACGAACAGCAGCGTGTAGCCGTCCGGCGGCGAGGAGATCGCGGCGGCGGCGGCGATGTTGCCGCCGGAGCCGGTGCGGTTCTCGACGATGACCTGCTGCCCGAGCCGCTCCGACAGCCACTGCGCCATGATCCGCGCAACGATGTCGACCGGGCCTCCGGCGGAGAAGCCGATCAGCCAATGTATGGGGCGGTCGGGATAGGCGGCGGAGGCGGGTGGTGTGGCGCTGAAAAGACCAAAGAGAACTGCGAGCCCGAACAAACCGTTACGCAAAGTCCGCAACATGATGCCTCCCGTTGATTTATTGTCGTTGGCTGCATGCTTTCACAAAATCGGGGCGCTGCCTACATCGTCGCAAGTCGGTGTTGACGCAGGTCATCGGGAGCGATCATGAAATTAGCGATTCCCATCCTCATCGGGGCGGCGTTGCTCTCGAGCCCCGCCGCCGCGCAAACCGGAGGCACGGCCATTCCGACCCCAACGATCAGCCCCACGATCAGCCTGGGCACCGCGACGCCGGGCGGCGGCTTCCCGCTCTATGGCAACGCCTTTGCCGAGGTGATGAACGCGGCCGATCCGCAAATGTCGATCGCACCCCGCAACACCAAGGGCAGCAGCGAGAACATCCCGCTGCTGGAGAAGGGCGAGCTCGATCTCGCACTGGTCGCGGGCGAGCCGGCCTATGAGGCCTTTGCCGGCATCGGCCGCGCACCCGTGCGGCTGAAGATCCTCACCGCGATCTATTCCAACCCCGGCATGTTCGTGGTGCGTGCGGACAGTCCCTACAGGACGATCCGCGATCTCGTCGGTCAGCCCGTCGCGTTCGGCGCGAAGGGCTCGGGCCTGCCGATCCTGTCGCGCTACGTGCTGGACGGGCTCGGCCTGAAGCAGGACGAGGACTTCAGGGCGGTCTATCTCGACCGCGCCGGCGACGGCCCGGCGATGGTCGAGGATGGCCGCGTTGCCGCGCTGTGGGGCGCCGGCATCGGCTGGCCCGGCTTTGCCGCGGTCGCCTCGAGCGCGTCAGGCGCGCGCTTCATCGCGCCTGATGTCGAAGAGATGACGCGCATCCGCGCCAAGCATGCGTTCCTCAAGCCGCTGCTCGTGCCGGCTGGCAGCTATCCGAACCAGACCGCGCCGATCGCCTCGCTTGGGTCGTGGAGCTTCGTGCTGACGCGCGAGGATCTGCCCGACGATGTCGCCTATCGGCTTGCCAAGACGCTGCACGGCGTCGAGGCGACATTCTGCAGGAAGCTTACCCAGGCCTGCGAGACGACCGCGTCGAACACGGTCGCGGCGGCGCCAAGGCCAGAGCTGATCCATCCGGGCGTGATGAAGTATTTCCGCGAGATCGGCGTGGTGAAATAGCGAGCTTACTTCCTTCTCCCCCTGTGGGAGAAAGTGGCGCGAAGCGCCGGATGAGGGGTTCTCTCCGCGCGTACAAATTGAGAGTTCGACTCGCGGAGAGAACCCCTCACCCGGCTGCGCTTCGCGCAGCCACCCTCTCCCACAAGGGGCGAGGGTGGATCGTCAGCGCAGCTACACCGTCACTTCTTCACCAGCGCACAGGCCGGGTCCGGCGGACCGAACGCCTTGTCGCCCGAGATCGTCGTGAGGATCTTGTAATAGTCCCACGGATATTTGCTCTCCTCCGGCGTCTTCACCTGCACGAGCCAGAGGTCGTGCACCATCAGATTGTCCTCGCGCAGTTTGCCGTTGCGGGCGAAGAAATCCTCGATCGGCTTCTCGCGCATCTTCGCGGCCACCTTGAGCGGATCGTCGGTGCCGGTCTCCTTGATGGCGTTGAGATAGTGCATCACACTGGAATAGACGCCGGCTTGCCACATCGACGGCATCTTGTTCATCTTGGCGAAATAGCGCTTGGACCATTCGCGGGTCTTGTCGTCCATGTCCCAGTAGAACGACGTGGTCAGGAGCAGGCCTTGCGCGGCCTGCAGGCCGAGCCCGTGGATGTCGGTGATCAGCGCCAGGAGCGCTGCCATCTGCTGGCCGCCCTTGAACACGCCGAACTCGGCGCCGGTCTTGATCTCGTTCATGTTGTTGGGGGGACCGGCGGCAATGCCGATGATCTTGGCCTTGGAGGCCTGGGCCTGCAGCACGAAGGAGGAGAGGTCGGGCGTTGCCAGCGGCGGCCGCACCGAGCCCAGCACCTTGCCGCCATTGGCGGTGACGACGGCGGAGGCGTCGCGCTCCAGCGAATGACCGAAGGCGTAGTCGTCGGTGATGAAGAACCAGCTGTCGCCGCCGCGCTTGACCACAGCGTCCGCGGTTCCGACCGCGAGCGCGCGGGTGTCGAACACCCATTGGATCGCGTAGGGCGAGCAGAACTTGCCGTGGAAATCCGCGGTGCCGGTGGAGTGGGTGATGAACAGCCGCTTCTTCTCGTTGGCGATGTTCTGCACCGCGAGCCCGACCGCGGAGACCGGCACGTCGACGATCAGGTCGACCTGCTCGATGTCGTACCAGCGCCGCGCGAGCGAGGCGCCGATATCGGCCTTGAGCTGGTGGTCGCCGATCACGATGCTGATCGGCTTGCCGAGCACGGTGCCGCCGAAATCGTCGATCGCCATCTGCGCCGCGGTCACCGAGCCCTGGCCGGTCGGCGCGGAGGCGGGGCCGTTCATGTCGGTGAGCACGCCGATCTTGACGACGTCGTCGGAGACCTGCGCCATTGCGGCACCCGGCAGCAATGCCGCCACCAAGGCGGCCGCGACCGGCAGTCCAAATCTGATTGGATTCACGCTTGTCCTCCCCTGATCCGGCTCTTTGGCCGGCGTTGCCCGGGTATGCCCGGCTGAATTGGTTTCTTTTGCAACTATTCGGGGGCAGGCGTCAACGTCAGGCCGAAAAGCGGATCTGTCCTGCGGGCGAGGGATCGTAGCCGGTCAGTTCCTCGGCACGCTGGCGCAGCCGCCTTTCATTCAGAAAGCGGAGCAGGGACTGCATGGCGGGGCGGAAATAGCTGCGCTGCCGCATCGCGAGGTCGAGGTTCTCCCAGACCAGCGGCACGAAATCGAGGCCGGCCGAGCGCGCCGCGGCGCGCGTCGCGATGCCGCAATCGGCCTGGCCGGCGCGGACCAGTTCGGCGAGATCAGGGCCGGTCAGCGCTGGCGTTTCGATGCGGCGCAGATCCCGCGTCGAGGCGCCAGCGCGCTTCAGGAGCAAGTCGAGCAGCATCTGCGCGCCCGTTCCCTGTTGCCGCATCGCCATCCGGGCGCCGAGCGCGAGCACGTCGGTCAGGCCGTGCAGCCGCTTGGGATTGCCGTGCGGCAGCACGAGACCCGCTTCGCGACGCACGAATGCGATCAGCACCGTATCGTGCAGGTCCGGCGCAGCCCGCAGGGCTTCGATGTTGGCATCGCTGGCGAGATTGTCGGAGGCGTCGAGAGCGTGGAAGTGAACGGCCGCAGCCATCACCTCGTTGCGTTGCAAGCGCTCGAGCCCGCGCGCGCTGCCTTCGCTCATCGATCCCAGGCCAGAGCCGGATTCGCGCAGGCTCCAATCCAGCAGCTCGTCCTGGCTGCCGCCGACGACCGGCGGCGGCTCGGCGATCAACATGCCGGCCGGACGCGCGAGGCCTGACAGGACCCAGAGGTCGAGTTCGTGCCGGGGGAAGAGCCATTTCCCGGTCACCTTGCTGCAGGGGATCGCGCCGGTGGTGACGAGTTCGTAGAGCTTGCGTTCGCCGAGCCGAAGATAGTCGGCGGCCTCGCTGGTCGTCAGGAATTCCATCCTGCATTCCTATGCAAATTCTTGCTTCTTTTTGACGTCCCACGCAGGTGGAATTCTGCATTTCACATTTCTGTCCGCGGGAACAATGCCCGATCATCTCGCCGCTTTGCAACACGTCCGCACGCGCGATTTCTGCTTTGGTGAACGATCTGGATCGGTCGCTCGCGTGATGGCACCTCGGCGGCGTTGCCGAAATATCCCGGCGGAGCAGCGCGAAACCGCGTCACGAGTGCGGCGCAATCGATCATCATGATGGTGGCGTCATAGCCAAGGGAACCACGATCATGGCCCGCCTGTCCTTCGCATTTGCGCTTGTCTGCGGCCTTGCCGCGGGCGTTGCGGCATCATCCGCCGAGGACCGCGGCATCGTCCTCGCCTCGACGACGGCGACGCAGGAATCCGGCCTGCTCGATCATTTGCTGCCGATCTTCCGCGACAAGACCGGCATCGAGGTCACCGTGATCGCGCGGCGCGCCGACGAGGTGCTCGACGGGCCGCGACGGGGCGAGGTCGACGTCGTGCTGATGCATGCGCGGCCTCAGGAGGAGAAATTCGTGGCCGAGGGTTTCGGCGTGAAGCGCTACGACGTGATGTACAACGACTATGTGCTGATCGGGCCGAAGAGCGATCCTGCGGGCGTGAAGGGCAAGGACATCGCGACGGCGCTGAAGGCGATCGAGGCCAAGGGCGCGCCGTTCGTGACGCGTGGCGATCGATCCGGTACCCACGCCGCGGAACTCGCGCTCTGGATCGTCGCGGGCATCGATATCGCGAGCGCCAAGGGCCCCTGGTATCGCGAGGCCAAGCAGGGCATGGACGCGGCGCTGGAGACCGCGCGCGCGTCAAACGCCTATGTGCTGTCGGACCGCGGCAGCTGGATCGCCTTCAAGGATCGCGGCGATCTCGACATCGTCGTCGAAGGCGACAGGCGGCTGCTCAATCAGTACGGCGTCATGCTGGTGAACCCTGCGAAGTTTCCGAACGTGAAGAAGGATCTCGCGCAGACCTTCATCGACTGGCTGACGTCGCCGGAGGGGCAGACGGCGATCGCCGGTTACAAGGTCGACGAGCAGCAGCTGTTCTTCCCCAATTCGGACAGGTCGGGCGGCTGAGGCCGGCATCGCCAGCGGTTGCCAAAGCGGACGATGCATGGTCCATCTTGGCGCATGACCCAGCGCCTGCCGTCCTCGCTCACGCCGCTCGACACCGCGCTCGCCGCGTTGCTGCGAGGCGTTGGTCCCGTCGCGCCGGAGGAGGTGCTGGCGGCGGAAACGATCGGCTGCATTGCGGCAGGCACTCCCCTGTTTGCCGCCTATCCTTCGCGCGACACTGCGTCCGCAGACGGCTGGGCGCTGTCCGCCAACGATCTCGTCGGTGCGTCCGCTTACGCCCCGCTGCCGTTGGCAATGTCGCCCGCATGGGTCGATGCCGGTGACGCGATGCCGGCGGGATGCGACTGCGTGCTCGATGCCGGCGCAGTCGAGCTAACGGGCCCGCTCGCCCAGGTGCTGGCAGAGGGCGTGCCTGGGCAGGGCGTCAGGCGCGCCGGAACCGACGTCGCCGCGCGCATTACCGCCGGGATCGCGGGCCATCCCGTCGGCGCGGCGGACCTGCTGATCGCGCGCGTTGCGGGCGTGCAGAAACTCGGCGTGCGGCGGCCCCGATTGCGTATCGTCAACGTGCCGGGCGCATCGGCATCGGCGCAGATGATCGCCGCGCTCGCGCACGCAGCGGGACTGGATGTGGAGACGCATGAGGCCGGCGCGCGCGACGAAGCATCGATTGCCGATGCGCTCGATGCGTCCTGCTGCGATCTCTTGCTGACGGTCGGCGGCAGCGGCGTCGGACGCCGGGACGCAGCCGTCGCCGCGCTGGCCCGGCGCGGCGAGGTGCTGGCGCATGGCCTTGCGCTCCAGCCCGGACGCACCGCCGCGGTCGGACGGCTCGGACACGTTCCCGTCGTCGCCTTGCCCGGCTCACCCGATCATGCGCTTGCGGTCTGGCTCGCGCTCGTGCTGCCGCTCGTCGACTGTCTGTCGGCGCGTCGGCCGCGCCGGCAAGTGACATTGCCGCTCGCACGGAAGGTCGCATCCAGCGTCGGCATCGCCGAGATTGCCTTGCTGGCCGAGGAACATCGCGCCTGGGCGCCGCTTGCCGTGGGCGAATGGCCGCTTCAGGCCATCGCCCGTGCCGACGCATGGCTGCTCATTCCCGCCAGTCACGAGGGATTTGCGGTAGGGACGCAGGTTGATGCCCATCTGTTGCGGGAATGACATGGGTCCTGGCATGACGATGATGACGAAATCACCAGACCGCAGCGCGCTCGAACAGGAGCAGTTCCTCGAGATCCTCTCGCGCGAGGAGGCACTGGCGCGCTTCGAGGCGGCGTTGTTTCCGCGCGGGATTCTGAGCGAAGCGCGCAAGCTCGCCGCTGCGCTCGGCGCGGCACTCGCCGAAGACGTCGTCGCGTCGGTCGACGTGCCGCCGTTCGACCGGTCCAACGTCGACGGCTTTGCCGTGCGCTCCGCGGATCTTGCGCCGGCCGGCGAGGGCGCGCCCGTGCGCCTCGCGCTGAATGGCGAGATCATTCATTGCGGCACCGCGCCGACGCTGCAGGTGGTGGCGGGAACCGCGACGCCGATCGCTACCGGCGGTCCGCTGCCGCGCGGCGCCGATGCCGTGGTCATGGTCGAGCACACCCAGCCGGCAGGTCTCGATGCGATCGATGTCCGTCGCGCCGTTCTGCCGGGGCAGTTCGTCTCGTACGCCGGATCCGACATCGCGCGCGGCGAGGTGCTGTTGCGCGCCGGCACCCTGATCGGCTCGCGCGAGATCGGCATGCTGGCGGCGTTGCCGAGGTGAGTGTCGCGCGCAAGCCGCGGGTTGCCGTGATCTCCACCGGCGACGAACTGGTTCAGCCGGGCCAGCCGCTCGGGCCAGCCGAAATCTACGACACCAACGGCGCCATCGTCGCGGCCGCGGTCGGCGAGAATGGCGGCGAGGCCGTCTTCCTCGGTGCCATTCCCGACGATGAAGCCAGGCTCGAAGCGGCCATGCGCCGCGCGCTTGCGGAGTTCGACATGCTGGTTCTGTCCGGCGGTACGTCGAAAGGCGCGGGCGATCTCTCCCACCGCATCATCGGCCGGCTCGGTCAGCCCGGCATCATCGCGCATGGCGTTGCGCTCAAGCCCGGCAAGCCGCTGTGCCTTGCGGTGTGCGATGGCAAGCCGGTGGTGATCCTGCCGGGCTTTCCGACCTCGGCGATGTTCACCTTCCATGACATGATCGTGCCGGTGCTGCGCAGGATGGCCGGCCTGCCGCCGCGTTCCGATGCGAAGGTCAACGCAACCGTGCCGGTGCGTATCGCCTCCGAGCTCGGTCGCACCGAATTCGTCATGGTCTCGCTGGTCGAGGGCAGGGGCGGCCTGATCGCCTATCCCTCCGGCAAAGGCTCTGGCGCAATCACGTCATTTGCGCAGGCTGACGGCTTCCTGCGCATCGATGCGCTGGCGGACCAGCTGCCGGCCGGGAATGAGGCCGAAGTGACGTTGTTCACGCCGCATGTGCGCGTGCCCGATCTCGTCGTCGTCGGCAGTCATTGCACCGGGCTCGATCTCGTCACCGCACGGCTAGGGCATGCCGGCCTGACCGTGCGCTCGATTGCGGTTGGCAGCCTTGGCGGGCTTGCCGCGGCCAAGCGTGGCGAATGCGATCTCGCGCCGATCCATCTGTTCGACGATCGAAGCGAGACCTACAACACGCCCTATCTCGTCGAGGGGCTCGAACTCGTGCCGGGCTGGCGGCGGATGCAGGGCATCGTCTTCCGCAAAGGCGACAAGCGTTTCGAAGGCCCGCCTGCATCATGGTCAACCGCAACCAGGGCGCCGGCACGCGTATCCTGATCGATCGCCTGCTCGGCGGTGCGCGGCCTGATGGCTACTGGAACCAGCCGCGCTCGCATAATGCGGTCGCGGCGGCCGTCGCTCAGCATCGCGCCGACTGGGGGATGACCATTGCGCCGGTCGCGCATGCGGCCGGCCTCGGCTTCATTCCGCTCGCAGAGGAGCATTATGATTTCGCGCTGGTGACTGCGCGCAAAGCGCGGCCGGCGGTCCAGGCCTTTCTCGACGCACTCGGCTCGCATGACGTGCGCGCGGCGCTCGAGCGAGCGGGTTTCCGGCCGGCGTAGACAGACGCGGGGCTCAAGCCGCGCGATGTGGAGGAGAATGGCAAGCGCGCTTTCGGTTGCGAATCGTCGGCGCCGGCGTCCCGCTCGGCTGCACCGCGATGAACGTTCTGCGTGAGCCGGGTCAGGATGCCCGGTCGGAGCCGCTGGCGGCTTGATCGGTCTGCTCGCGTGTGCCCTCCTCGGTCTTGGCAGGCATGCGCTGCGCCGCGCGCGGCAACGGCTTCGGGCCGGGTGGGGCGTCGACGTTGTCCGGCTTGCTTGGCTGTCTCGTGCAATCGATCGTCCCGGAGAGATCGAGTGCGAAATCAACAACTTCGAATACGGCATCCAAGAGCGAGTCGGTCATGGCTCATCCGGGTAAGATTCGGTCAGTGGTCGCTCCCGTGCCCGGTCCGGTTCAGGACGTCATGAACTTGGATGGCCGCCGTTACGACTAAGGAATATGAGCCAAGTCATGACCGCGCCGACGCCCTTCAATTTCCGCAAGCTTGCTACACTCATCGCGACGGCCGGAACGTTGTTCTGGCTCTACACCTTCTATCACATCGCGAATGTCCCGCAGGGAGACCGCAGCGGCTTTCAATGGCTCGCGGTGTTTCCGCTAGGCATGGTCTTCGGGGCGTTCTTCCTGCCGGCCTGGCTGCTGGTTGCGATCGGCCGTCTGCCGCGATTTACCACTGCCCTGGGCCTATGCGGCCTGATCGCCTTCGCGATCATCTGGGCGCAGCTTCTCAACGAGTTTCCGAAATCGTAGAGCCGCTAGGGCGCATCATCCAGCGCCGCCAGCCGCTCGGCCTCGGCAACGTCCTCGACCGTGTTGGCATTGAAAAACGGATCGAGCGGCTCCGTGGGCCATGTCACCGTCGCGAGCGGATAACGCGCGGTCCAGCGGTCGATCTTGCGGAGGTCCTCGACGACCAGGGCGTGGCGCAATTCGCCGCGCAAGGCGACGCGCCACAGCCCGATCACCGGATGCGACTGATCGCCTGATGCGGCAACCGCAAGCTGTGCGTTGCTGCGCTCGCGGGCCTCATGCAGGCGGGCGACGAGATCGCGCGGCAGGAACGGGCAATCGCCGGCGGCGCTGAGCACCCATTCGGTCTCCGGCCGGTTCGCCGCGGTCCAGTCGAGCGCAGCGAGGATGCCGGCAAGGGGGCCGGGGAAGCCGGGCACGTCGTCGGCGACGACTTGCAAGCCGAATCCAGCAAAGCGTGCGGGGTCGCCGTTGGCGTTGAGAATCAGTCCGCTACATTGCGGCGTCAACCGCGCGATCACGCGCTCCAGGATGGTGCGGCCGCCGATGGTGCGCATCGGCTTGTCGCCGCCGCCCATGCGCCGTGCCAGGCCGCCCGCCAGCAGCACGCCGAGAGTCGACGGAACACTCGCCGCGGAAATGTCAGTCGTCACCACCTTCACCCTTGCGCTTGTGCCTGGCCGACTCCTCCTCGACGTAAGCGAGGTTCTGGTCGTAGACGATGCGCTCTTCGCCGGCGAGCGCGATGAATCGCTTGCCGCGGGTGCGTCCCACCAGCGTCAGCCCGACCTGCCTTGCGAGATCGACGCCCCATGCGGTGAAGCCGGAGCGCGACACCAGGATCGGAATGCCCATGCGGACGGTCTTGATCACCATCTCCGAGGTGAGACGCCCGGTGGTGTAGAGGATCTTGTCGCCGGGATCGACGCCGTGGCGGTACATCCAGCCCGCGATCTTGTCGACGGCGTTGTGGCGGCCGACGTCCTCCGTGTAGCAGAGCGGGGCGCCTTCCTTGCACAGCACGCAGCCATGGATCGCGCCGGCTTCGAGATAGAGCGAGGGCATCGTGTTGATGGTTTGCGTCATCTGGTAGAGCCAGGAGGTGCGCAGCTCGGCTTTGGGCAATGCGACGCTCTCGACGGCCTCCAGCAGATCACCGAAGGCGGTTCCTTGCGCGCAGCCCGAGGTCTGCGTGCGCTTCTTCAGCTTGGCCTCGAAATTGGTGTGGTGTTCGGTGCGCACGACGACGACCTGGAGGTCGTCGTCGTATTCGACCTCGGTGACCGCGTCGTCATATTTCAGCATGTTCTGGTTCAGCAGGTAGCCGAGCGCCAGATATTCCGGATAGTCGCCGATCGTCATCATGGTGACGATCTCCTGGGAATTCAGGTAGAGCGTCAGCGGCCGCTCCATCGGCACCTTGATCTCGACCCTGGCGCCGGTCTGGTCCGTGCCGGTCACGCTCTGGGTCAGGCGCGGGTCGTCCGGATTGGGGACGATCAGGGGCACCGGGGCTTTGTCGATCTTCATCATGGTGGCGAGGTTAGCATGACATTCGGGTCAGGCCGATATATGCATGGCGGGGAATGGACAAAATGCCTGCGTTCGTCATTGCGAGCGTAGCGAAGCAATCCAGGATCTTTCCACGGAGGCAGTCTGGATTGCTTCGCTGCGCTCGCAATGACGGGAGAGGCCGGAGGTTCCATCGGCCAGCGAGCCGTTGGCGGAGATCGAACGGTTATGAAAGTCATCGGCCTTGCAGGCTGGAGCGGTGCGGGAAAGACCACGTTGTTGACGCGGCTGATCCCGCATTTCAACGCGCAAGGCCTGTGCGTCTCCGTCATCAAGCATGCGCATCACCAGTTCGACGTCGACGTTCCCGGCAAGGATTCCTGGCGGCATCGCGAGGCGGGGGCGGCCGAGGTCCTGGTCGCGTCGTCGAAGCGCTGGGCCTTGATGCACGAGCTCCGCGGCGCGGCGGAGCCGCGGCTCCCGGAACTGCTGAGCAAGCTCTCCGCCGTCGATCTCGTCGTGGTCGAGGGGTTCAAGCGCGAGCCGCATCGCAAGATCGAGGTGCATCGTGCCGGCAACGGCAAGCCGCTGCTGTTTCCCGACGATCCCGGGATTGCCGGTATCGCAACCGACGTTGCGGTTGAAACCCGGCTGCCGACCGTCCATCTCGACGATATCGCGGCTGCCGCGGCATTGATGCTGCGTGCGGCGATGCCGGTCGAGGAAGCGGTGGCAAAGAGCGCCGCGATACGCTGACGAGGCACCATGGCGCAACTATCGGACGATTGCTTTGCCTTCGGCGGCCCGATGATGTCGGTCGACGAAGCCGTTGGTCTCATCACGACGCGCGTCAATGCGATCGCCGATCTCGAAACCGTGGCGCTGGTCGATGCGGACGGCCGCGTGCTGGCGCGCGATGTGGCCGCACCTTTGCCGCTGCCGCCGTTCACCAACTCCGCCGTCGACGGCTACGCCGTGCGCAACGCCGACCTTCCGGCAAGCGCCGAACAGGCATTCCCGCTCGACGGCCGCATCCAGGCCGGCGGCCTTGCGCAAGCGCCAATCAAGCCCGGTCACACCGCGCGCATCTTCACCGGCGCGCCGATGCCGCCGGGCGCCGGGACCGTCTTCATGCAGGAGGACGTCCGCATCGATGATTCCGGCAAGATCGTGTTGCCGCCGGGCCTGAAACCCGGCGCCAATGTCCGTCCCGCGGGCGAGGACATTCCGCAAGGCCATGTCGCGCTCCGCGCCGGCCAACGCTTGCGGCCGCAGCATGTCGCCCTTGCCGCGGCATTCGGCCTGACGGGGCTCGACGTCGTCAGGCGCATCCGTGTCGCCGTGTTCTCGACCGGCGACGAATTGGCGTC
>NZ_LSIC01000176.1 GCF_001556045.1 Bradyrhizobium sp. CCH5-F6 | reverse complement strand
GGTGACGTCAACCGCGGTACCGCCGTTGAAGGAGGTGAAGGTCAGGGTCTTGCCGGCAATGCCGCCGATACCGGAGGTGCGGGCCGCCGAGAACGCGGTCGCATTGCCGGTGTTGCCCGAAAGACCAAACGCGGCCAGCGCGTTGCCGGTGCCCGTGATGGACAGATCCGCGTTGATGCCCGTCGAGAGCTGGAGTTGGCCGCTGGTGTTGATCGACGAGTTGCTCTGGCCGGTTGCGGTACTCAGCGTCGCGGCGCCGTTTGCTGCGATCGACGCGGTCTGCACGCCGGTGGCAAGGTCGATCGCGTTGAGCACGTCGGCGACGGTGCCGGCCTGGAGATAGACCGTCGAGTTGCCGTTACCATCGGTGATCACGTTGCCGCTCTTGCCGAAGCCGGCCGGGATCGCCGGAGCGTTGGTCGAGCCGGGGACCGGCGCGTTCTTGAAGGTGATGACCTTGCCGTCGACATTCAGGGTCGCGCCATCGGACACCAGCGATCCCAGCGAGCTCGAGCTCGTCGTACGGGTGACGCTCAGCGATGCATTTCCGCCGCCCGTCGCGCTGGTGAGGCCAAGCGACTTGAGCAGATCGGCCTTGCCGGTCAAGGACAGATCCGCACCCGTCGAGCTCCTGATCGTGGTGATACCCGCGGCAATCGAGGAGGCCGTCTGGCCAGTGCTGGCCCCGATCGTCGCCAGCCCGCTTGCGATGACGGAGGTCTGCACGCCGCTGGCGAGATCGATCGCGGTCAGCAGGTCGTTGACCGTCGCAGCCGGAGTGCCGGCTGTGCCGAGGTACACGGTGGTATTGCCGTTGCCATCGGTCACCAAATTGCCGCTGAGGCCCGAACCTGCCGGAACAGCGCTGGCGAGCGGCGCCGCACCGGAGCGGAAGGTGATGGTCTTGCCGTTCACCGTCAGCGTGTCGCCGTCGGCGGGAGCCGAGGCAATCTTGGAGGCGGCGGTGGTGCCGATCAGGGTCATCGTGCCCGTCACGGCGGTGGTGCCGTCGGCGGCGTTCACGGCCACAGCGTTCGAGAACGTGCCCTGCGTTGCGCCGAGGGTGGTCGTTGCGACGGCCGCGGTGACACCGCCCGCGGTGCCGTTGTACAGCACGTTGCTGTAGGCGGTCGCGCTGGCATAGGAGGTCGTGCCGCGCAGGTCGGCGGCGGTGGCGCCGGCGATCGTGGTGGAGACGTTGGACTTGGTGGAGTAGCCGACGGTGGTTTGCAGCGCCTGATTGGCAATCGACTTGGCGCTGTCGATCAGCTTCTGCAGCGAGGTCAGGCCGGTATTGGCCGCCTGCAGCACCTGCACACCGTTGGCAATGCCGTCGAGCAGGTTGTTGATGTCGCTGGCGCGGTTGTCGAGCGACTGGGCCGTGAAGAAGTTGGTGGGATTGTCCAGGGCCGAGTTGACGCTCTTGCCGGTCGACAGACGGTTCTGTGTGGTGGCGAGAAGATCGGCGGTGGACTGGAGAGAGAGCAGGTTCTGGCGAACCGACGCAGAGAGAACAATACCGGACATGACTCTTACCCTTCTGGCTTACGCGTCTTCGTTCGATCGCTTCGGATCGAGTGACGTGCACAGCCTGCGCGGACATGGCTAACAAAGGGTGAAAAGGGACTTGCGAGCATAAGCAGCGGTTCACCATAAACCCGCGCAAGGCAGGCAGAGCCTCGGCAATCAGCCTGAAATCATTGGCGTTTCCCTGCGCTTACGCTCCATTAACCATAACCGCTGGTTACTTTTCCGAAGTGCCGCCTGCCCTCTCCAAACGTCGAGCGACAAAAAAAGCGGCGGGGCCGAAGCCCCGCCGCCGGATCTTGCTGAGGATGTGCGCCGCCGATTAGCGGAGCAGCTGCAGCACGCTCTGCTGCGACTGGTTGGC
>NZ_LSIC01000175.1 GCF_001556045.1 Bradyrhizobium sp. CCH5-F6 | reverse complement strand
AGCGCCTCGTCCTTCGAGACGACCGCTTTCAGCGGTCTCCTCAGGATGAGGCTCATCAGCATCTACAGGAGGCTCATCAGCATCTGATGAGGCTCATCAGCATCGGTGCCCGCTGACACTTCTGCCGCGCGCTCGCTCCTCATCCTGAGGGCCCGCCGAAGGCGGGCGTCTCGAAGGATGGCCGCAGGGAAAAGTTGTCATGTGTCATAGCCTGCTCCGGCCGAGACAGCCTGGATTGCTTCGCTTCGCTCGCAATGACGGAGGGGGGCCGGCATCGGTGATTCCTGCAAGATCCTCGCGCAAATTCGCTTGCCTTGCCGTGCGTCCTTTTGCACTCTGGCGGCAAGGAGACCAATGCAATGAAGAAAATGACCATCGCCTACGCGCTCGGAACGGCCCTGGTGCTGAGCGGCCTTGCAACATCGGCCGCCGAAGCAAAGCCGCGGAAGCAAGTGGTTCGGGCACCGCAGGAGAGGTTGATCGTCACGGCGCCCGTGCTGCGGCCGACGCCGTGGGATTACAACATCGTTCCGCGCTATCGCTATCGCCCCGAGGACGACAAGGTCGATCCCTACGGTCCGCCGCTGGTGCCGTCCTATGTTCGTTACGAGGGATGGCGGTGGCCGTATTGGTGGTAGAGCCGGCCGCTCGCGTGGTCTCGTAGCCCGGATGAGCGAAGCGATATCCGGGGTGAATCGGCAAAGAAGTCCCGGATGTCGCTTCGCTCATCCGGGCTACGGCTAACCGCCATCCGCCGCAAGCCGCTGGAGCTGCCGCTTCTTCGTGTTGACATGGCCGGCTTCAGCCCGGCTTGCGTCCGCTGATCGCGTGCGCGCGGGCGTTGCAGGTGATGCGGCCGTCCGCATCAGTGGGCAGACGCGCCCTCACGTCCTGCATGAGCGCGGTGACATCGGCCGCCGGCATCGCCGCGACCACCGGCGCGATAGAGGGGGACTTCGTCTCCACGGTCCAGAACTCGTCGAAATCGCGGAACGTCCGTTGCACGGTGATCTCGCGGGTCTCGGTTTGCTGCAGCCCGGCCGCACGCCAGAGGTCCTGAAGCGCCGCAAGGGTGGACACCTCCATATGCGGCGGACGCGTCGGCGACAGATCCATCGCGTGCATCCCGTCGACGATCGGATCGAGCGGAAACCCGCCGCCCAGCATGTCCCACATGTAGGTCGCAACCAGGCCGCCGGGACGAACGACCCGCGCCAGTTCCGCGACACCCTTCGATGGGTCCGGCACGAAGACGAGAACCAGGGCCATCACCGCGGCATCGAAGCTTGCCGCCTCGAAAGGAAGTGCCATGGCGTCGCCCGTTTGAAACACCGCGCCGCGCGCACCGGGGCGCGTGCGGGCAAAGGCGAGCTGTCCCTCCGAGGGATCGATGCCCTGGACGTCGCTGGGCGCGCAGCGTGCCAGGATGAGCTCGGTGAAGGCGCCGCTGCCGCAGCCGACATCGATCCAGCGCAAGCCTTTCGCCGGCTTCAGCCAGTCGAGAAAGACCTCGCCGACCGAACGGCTCCACACTCCCATGAGCTTCTCGTAGGCGGCACCGTCATCGAAGCGAAGCTCGGGCATGGAACGGCTCCCTCGGAGTTTCCACAAGGCGCAATGCGCGGACGGCGAGGTTAACACATTGGTCATTTTTCTGCGGTCATTTTCACGACCTCAGTCAGCAAAGAGGCACCATGTCCGACATCACCATTCCCGGCGGCAAGATCCGTTCCTTCGTCGAGCGGATCGAGAACCTCGACAGCGAGATGCAGGAGTTGAGCGAGCAGAAGAAGGAAGTCTTCGCGGAAGCCAAGGGCGAGGGTTTCGACGTCAAGATCCTCAGGGAGATCATCAAGCTGCGCAAGGAAGACAAGAACGAGCGCGACGAGCGCGAAAGCCTGCTCGACCTCTACATGCGCGCGATGGAGACGGCCTCGCCGGAGCAGGCAAAGGCGGCGTGAGGCGATCGGGTTGATCGGTGAGGAGAGGTAGCCGCGATCGAAAGGATTGCGGCCGTCATGTGGTGGCATCCACGAGAAGGTGGAGCGCAGCGGAGCTCTCCGTCATTCCGGGGCGCGCGAAGCGCGAGCCCGGAAGCCATTGCGCCACTCGTCGTGCCGCCCGATGGATTCCGGGCTCGCGCCCAAGCGGGCGCGCCCCGGAATGACGGCGCAAAGGGTGTCTTCGTCGGAACCACAGCGCGTAGGATGGGTTGAGCGAAGCGAAACCCATCACCAGCCGTCGCGGAATGATGGGTTTCGCAAGGGCTCTACCCATCCTACGAAGCGATCTCGGCCCTCAATAGCGGCTGCCGCTGCCCTTCTGCTGGGTGATCCAGTCCGACAATGATTTCGGTTTCGCTTTCACCATCCGGACGGGTGATGCCTTCGGATTGTCGCGCAGGCCTTTCGCCGAACCGGCGCGCGGCGCTTGCGTTGCGTTGCCTCTCGAGGCCGCCGCCGACGCCTCCGCGGCTTCCTTTTCCAGGCGCAATTGTTTCAACCGCGCCATCTTGATGCGCTCTGCCTCCACTTCGGGGCGTTCGGACAACAGCGGCTTGTGTTGAGCAAGCTCGGCCGGGACCAGGACGCCGAGAATGGTCGTCTCGCCGAGCGCCTTGCAGGCCTCTAACCGATGCAGTCCCTCGACCAGAACGAGGCGGTCTCCGTCGCGCTGAACGGAGATCGGGGCCTGCTGTCCGATGTCCAGAATGCTTTCCGCGATCTCTGCGACGGTCTCGGGCTTGATCGCTTTCTTCTGCTTCGTGGGAACGAAGATGGTCTCGATCGGGAAGCTCTCCGGTTTTGGCATAATTCGACTCCGCGCCTACCGGGCCCGTCGGAATTGATGCCGGTGGGGTTGGGAGTTTAGAAGGGAAGGCCTCGACCGCAAAGGCATTTTCGGGGGCGGGGGCTTGATGAGGGTGGGAGCCGGAACCAGTCTGCGACTACGGCTGTGTATTCACCAAACGGGAGCCGAAGCCATAGATCGGCAGGAGCGAGTGAATCTATTGTACTGGCACCGCAATTCCGGCTGTCACTGAAACTATCGTGTCTCAGTTCGGGAGGAGTCCAGAACCGGCGCGGTAATTCGAGGCTAGACCAATAGCGACAGCAATTCCCGTCGCTTTCCCACAATTCTCGAGCGAACAGGAGCATGCCCCTTGAGAATTGCTGCAAATGAAGAATCGCAACGGAATATATCGAAGTAAGGTGCGTATATCGAATGCATGAAATCTCCATAGTCACTCAATTTCGCAGCGGCCGGAACAAGGTTTCCTGCGACAGCTCGACTGCGCGTCGAATGAAGCCGAACGCGAACCGACTCGATCAATGCGTGAATGAAAATTGCAGTCGAGGGAGAAGCATCTTTCATTCTGACGATGTCATCGATCGCCATCGTGGTTAGGTCTTTCTCGGACAGCGCCCCGATGACCTTCTGCCAAAACGAAGAGTTTGTTATCCGTGACATAATCGAATTGAGATCAATAGTCAGATTATTTTTATCGGCGAAGGCGAAAATGGGAGCCATTTCAGTCATCCCACTCTCAATAAGCTTGCTCCACTTAACGCCCTGATCCCTGAGGAAGTCGTATAGTGTTTCCCGGTGACCAAGTTCATCTATGAGATGTTTAAATAGGATGAGTGGATCTCTGGCGAGCTTCAGTGAGTTTGACCGAAAATCTTCGTCACTCACATTGCCGAGGTACCATTCAAGAACTAGCTCTGGATTTAGCACTGGAATCGGAACGCCGGTTGAAGGCGTCTTTTGAAGGCCATCCTTGATAATTGAGCGTATGAACGGATGAGAGCTCCTCTTCGTCGGATTTAGCCTCGATAACTGACGGCGTCGTTCCTGCCGACTCAGAGGTTGAAGTGCGCGCTCTACTATATCACGAATCTCGTTTCGTCTATCGTCAAGGTTGTCTGGAGGAGATGCGCCAAACCACTCGCCTGGGCCCGAGACAATTTGGCTGAGGGAGCATACCGGATCGTCTTGGCCGGTAATAACTCTATCTAGCTCAAGTTTGCAAACGTCCGTTGGAAAACGAAGAAGATTGTCGCCCGCAAGTTCACTCATGAGGGCCGCTCGCCGTACAGCAGATTCCTTGTATGTCTCTGAGGCGTGGACAGCCTCAGACAGATGTATAGGTGAGATGTAGAAGACTGCTCGGCCATTTGCACGAGCAGATCTCAATGCATCCAGTACGCGTTTGTCGCTTTCATCTAAGCTGGCCTCGGGCTTAGATAAGTCGGAAAAGTCGTTGCTATCCAAATAGACGGTCTTTTGCATTCAGTAGCTCGTAGGATGGGTTGAGCCCTTGCGATACCCATCATCGTCTTGGTTGCGGTTGATGGGTTTCGCTCCGCTATACCCAGCCTACGAGTTGCCTTTCAGCGCGGCACGCAATGCGTTCTTTAGGCCCTCGCCGACATTGCTGGCAAGGAACTCCTCCGGCGGAATTTTTTTAACTCCAGAGCTTCCTTTGCCCTTTCCGAACGGATCAACGTAGGACCATTCATGCTCGACATATTTCGACTCACCGTCGTCGACAAAGTACCACCAATCTTCGTTTTGATTGAGGCCGCCTTTGATCCGCTCTCCAAGTTTGACCCTCTCTGCCATACAGTTTCTCCAAATTTTTCGATCAATGACCAATCCAGTTTCCAATCAGCAGCGTGCTCCATCGCATTGCAGCGCTCGTAAACCTTGCTTACTCGGTGCTTCAATCGGCAGACCATCGGTATTCGAAATCATCCGGGTTCAATTGCGTGGCTGCGTTAAGCTTCCGCTTGATGTCCGGTCCACCGGGCATCATTTGCAGCATGTTTGAGTAATTTCGGATTGCGCCGTTTATCCCGGATAGGCAGGTCTTCGTCTTGATCCAATTCTGCGGGCTAAACACTCTGTTGGCAGGCTGCGTTTCGTTTGCTGCAGCTTCAAGTGCCATATTGAGGCTGATGCCAGCTATCTTTACGATTTCTTCGACCATTCCGGTAGCTGACGCAACAGCGTACGCACGGCTCGGAATCGGCACGCGCTCGGACTGGTTGTTTAGTATCGAGAAGCACATGCCGACCGCATACAGATGATGGTAGGGAGCATAGGCTTTCATGGCCAAAAGCGTTTCGTTCAGGCTAAGCGGGTTTGAGCTGACCCAGGTGCTTAGAATTGCTCTCATCCAGGTATTTAGAGCAGATACGTTCTCTGGCGGATAATCTTTGTTCTTGAAAAGTGTTTCAAAGTACTTGTCGAATATCTTTGTCTCTCCGTATGAAAGGTTGGGACGTTGCGAATGCCAGGCAATGAGGTTCTTAGCGAATCCTGAAAGCTCGACGATTTGAGTCTCATCTTTCTCTGGCGGTGCGGTCTCTCCGCGCTTGCAAAGGAAATATCCACTCGGATACTTCAACTCGTAGGCCTTCTTGATCGCTAAGACACGCTTGTCATTGCTGCGTAGGTCTCGAGCCTTCACCGCACTTTGCGAGTTGGTGTAGATGGAAATTTTATCGGCGCGGTCACGCTGAGGAATTTCATAGAAGCGAAACAGAATGAATGCGTCATCGTGCTTTTTTACCGTCTCGCTGCAGGAGAGGATGGTATTAAGTGATTGGCAGCCATTGACAACACTGAGTCCCGTCAATTTCAACGTGTCGTTCTCAAGGCGCATTTGATTGCAAAGTGCAGTGACCCCGTTGTGAAAGAAGAAAAAGTCCCTGCGTTTGTCGCCGAGGATAGTTGCACGAATGCCTTTGTTAACGCTGTTGCTTATGCCCAAGCTTTGTCTAACGTTCTTCTGAAAGAGCGATCCGTCCTTTATACCGGGCAGCTTTGTGCACTCTTTGAGCGGTAGTGCTGCAATCAAGACGGGTGTGCCAGCGATCTCGTGGTACATATACCTGCTGCCGGCAAGCTGTAGTGTATAGTTGATAGTTGGATTGTCTGTCTCAACGGCAAATTCGTATCTGCGGCGCAGCTCCTCGTTGTCGATCACGTGGATCGTTGCGTCGATGTCATCTCTTTCGCCAATCTTTGCCAGTTCTTGCTGGAAGAGCTCCAGATCAGAAGCTGCAGCCTTTGTCATTTCACCGGTAGTAATGAGTTCAAACGAGATCTCGTAATCATCGTCCATCGCCGTGGCGAGTTCCGATAGCTTGCGTTGCAGTTTTGGGTTCGCTGCATTTTGTAAACGCGCCAGATCTTTCACTTGTAGCCAGGCGGAGAGAACCTCGCGCAGTGGCTCTGCGTCGACGACGCCGCTTTGGACGAATTTCCCCTGCACGATATGGATTAAGGCCTTGTCGTCATCGACTACGATTGCATCGATTTGCTTATCGTTCCCGCCATCAGTGATGTCGTCCCTCGTCTCATTCATGTCTCGAAAAAGAATGTTTCGAAGATACCACGCGACAAACCGTTGGCCGTCGTTGCTGAATCGGGTTTGAAAATAGTCGGACGAAATCTGTTTGCTTATCAGGTCGTACATTTGGCTCCCCAAGCCCTCAAATACATTACAGATATTCGCGCAAAGCGCGCAGAGGCGCAAGTGGACAACTAACGAAAGGGCGGCCTCTCGGCCGCCCTTGCATTTGCCCAGTGTGCAAGCCCGGGCAGGATATTGATCGCGTTACCCCTCACGAACACCCAGTCGTGCTGCCACAAGTATCGCACTTCATGCAGGTGCCATTCCGCACCAGCGTGAAGTTGCCGCACTCCGAGCACATCTCGCCCTCATAGCCCTTGGCCTTGGCTTCGGCGCGGCGCTCGGCCTTGCTGGGGGCTGCGGTTGCGGCGCTGCCGGCCTTGCTCCATTGCAGGGCTTCGAGCTTCTCCGTGGGGGAGAGGTCGTGCTGGACTTCCTGCTTCAGGGCGACGGCGCCTTCGAGGGCGTCACTGAGGCGGGCGGTCGCGCCGTGCGAGGCCATCGCCGTGACCTTGCTGCCGCCTGAGGGCGCGCTGTCGTTGCCCTGGCTGACCGCGGTCGAGCCGCCGCGCATCACGACCAGGTTGTCGGTGCGGGAGCGGGTGAGGCCGCGCGAGACCAGGCGGGTGGCGTGGTGGCCGCCGTCCTCGTCCGGCTCCTTGCCTTCCTCGACGCCCTTGCCGAGCGCGTCGAAGCCGGTCTCGTTGGGATCGACATGGGCGAGGTCGAAGCGCGACATGTAGCTCACCGCGAGCTCGCGGAAGACGTAGTCGAGGATCGAGGTCGCGTACTTGATGCTGTCGTTGCCCTGCACGGGGCCCGCCGGCTCGAAGCGGGTGAAGGTGAAGGCGTCGACATATTCGTCGAGCGGCACACCGTATTGCAGGCCGAGCGACACCGCGATGGCGAAGTTGTTGATGAAGGAGCGGAGCGCCGCGCCTTCCTTGTGCATGTCGATGAAGATCTCGCCGAGACGGCCGTCGTCATACTCGCCGGTTCGGAGATAGACCTTGTGGCCGCCGACGACCGCCTTCTGGGTGTAGCCCTTGCGGCGATCCGGCATCTTCTCGCGCTCGCGCATCACGATGATGCGCTCGACCAGCTTCTCGACGATCTTCTCCGAGACCTGGGCGGTGCGCGCCGCCATCGGCTTCTCGTAGAGGGTCTCGACCGCATCGTCCTCGTCCTCATCGTCGCTGATGAGCTGCGAGTTGAGCGGCTGGGAGAGTTTTGAGCCGTCGCGATAGAGCGCGTTGGCCTTCAATGCCAGCTTCCACGACAGCATGTAGGCCGACTTGCAGTCCTCCACCGTGGCGTCGTTCGGCATGTTGATGGTCTTGGAGATCGCACCCGAGATGAAGGGCTGCGCCGCCGCCATCATGCGGATGTGGCTCTCGACCGACAGGTAGCGCTTGCCGATCTTGCCGCAGGGATTGGCGCAGTCGAACACCGGATAGTGCTCGGCCTTGAGGTGCGGGGCACCTTCCACCGTCATCGCGCCGCAGATGTGGACGTTGGCCGCCTCGATCTCGCGCTTGGTGAAGCCGATGGCCTGGAGCAGGTCGAAGCCGGGGGCCGCGATCGCCTCGGCGCCGATGCCGAGCTGGTCGCGGATGAAGTCCTCGCCGAAAGTCCACTTGTTGAAGGCGAACTTGATGTCGAAGGCGGTCGGCAGGGCCTTCTCGACCTTGGCGATGGCCTCATCGGTGAAGCCCTTCGCCTTCAGGGTCGAGGCGTTGATGGCAGGCGCGTTGGAGAGCGAGCCATGGCCGACGGCGTAGGCTTCGATCTCCGCGATCTCAGCTTCGCGATAGCCGAGCGCGCGCAGCGCCGCGGGGACCGCGCGGTTGATGATCTTGAAGTAGCCGCCGCCGGCGAGCTTCTTGAACTTCACCAGGGCGAAGTCGGGCTCGATGCCGGTGGTGTCGCAATCCATGACGAGGCCGATCGTGCCGGTCGGCGCGATGACGGTGGTCTGGGCGTTGCGATAGCCGTGCTTCTCGCCGAGCTCGAGCGCCGCATCCCAGGCCGCCTGGGCATGGCTGACGAGGTCGGGCTGCGGGCAGGAGACGAGGTCGAGCGGCACCGGGTTGACGCTGAGCGCCTCGTAGCCGTTGGACTGGCCGTGGGCGGCGCGGCGGTGGTTGCGGATGACGCGCAGCATGTGCGCGGCGTTCTTCTTGTAGCCGGGGAAGGTGCCGAGCTCGGAGGCGATCTCCGCCGAGGTCTTGTAGGTGATGCCGGTCATGACCGCGGTGAGGGCGCCGCAGAGCGCGCGGCCTTCCTTGCTGTCATAGGGCAGGCCCATGGTCATCAAGAGGCCGCCGATATTGGCGTAGCCGAGGCCGAGCGTGCGGAACTCGTAGGAGAGCTCGGCGATCGCCTTGGACGGGAACTGCGCCATCATCACGGAGATTTCGAGCACGAGCGTCCACAAGCGGCAGAGATGCTCATAGCCGTCGACGTCGAAGCGCTTGGTCTCCGTGTTGTAGAGCGTCAGCAAATTGGCCGAGGCGAGGTTGCAGGCCGTGTCGTCCAGGAACATGTATTCCGAGCACGGATTGGAGGCGCGGATGTCGCCGGACGCCTTGCAGGTGTGCCAGTCGTTCATCGTGGTGTTGAAGTGCAGGCCGGGGTCGGCCGAGGCCCAGGCGGCGTAGCCGATCTTTTCCCAGAGGTCGCGCGCCTTCAGCGTCTTCGTCACCTTCTTCGAGGTGCGGGCGGTGAGATTCCAGTCGCCGTCGGTCTCGACCGCGCGCAGGAAATCGTCCCGCAGCGAGACCGAGTTGTTGGAGTTCTGGCCGGAGACGGTGAGGTAGGCTTCGCTATCCCAGTCGGTGTCGTAGGTGTCGAACTGGATGTCCTTGTAGCCCTGCTTGGCGAACTGGATGACGCGCTTGATGTAATTGTCGGGCACGAGGCTGCGGCGCGCGAGCTTGATCTCGCGGCGCAGCGCCGGGTTCTTCTCGGGGTCGAAGCAATCGTCGCCCGAGCCTTCGCAGTTCACGCAGGCCTTCAGCACCGCCTTGAGGTGCTTCTGGTTGATCTTGGATCCCGTGACGAGGGCGGCGACCTTCTGCTCCTCCTTCACCTTCCAGTCGATATAGGTCTCGATGTCGGGGTGATCGACGTCGACCACGACCATCTTGGCCGCGCGGCGCGTGGTGCCGCCGCTCTTGATGGCGCCCGCGGCGCGGTCGCCGATCTTGAGGAAGCTCATCAGGCCGCTCGAGCGGCCGCCGCCGGAGAGCTTCTCGCCTTCGCCGCGCAGGCGCGAGAAGTTGGAGCCGGTGCCGGAGCCGTATTTGAACAGGCGGGCCTCGCGGACCCAGAGGTCCATGATGCCGCCCTCGTTGACGAGGTCGTCGCCGACGCCCTGGATGAAGCAGGCGTGCGGCTGCGGATGCTCATAGGCCGACTTGGACTTGGTCAGCTTGCCGGTGAAGGGATCGACGTAATAGTGGCCCTGGCCGGGACCGTCGATGCCATAGGCCCAGTGCAGGCCGGTGTTGAACCATTGCGGCGAGTTCGGCGCGACCATCTGCATGGCGAGCATGTAGCGGAGTTCGTCGTAGAAGGACTGGGCGTCCTCGTCGGTCGTGAAATACTTGCCCTTCCAGCCCCAATAGGTCCAGCAGCCGGCGAGGCGGTCGAACACCTGCTTGGCCGAGAGCTCGCTGACATAGCGCTCCTTCTCGGGCAGCGCGGCGAGGGCATCGGTGTCGGGCACGGAGCGCCACAGGAAGGAGGGGACGGATTCCTCCTCGACCTTCTTCAGGCGCGCGGCAACGCCGGCCTTGCGGAAATATTTCTGGGCCAGCACGTCGGAGGCGACCTGCGACCATTCGGTCGGGACCTCGACATTGTCCAGCTTGAACACGACCGAGCCGTCGGGATTGCGAATCTCCGACGTGGTCAGCCGGAATTCGATTCCGGCATAAGGTGACTGTCCCGCAGTGGTGTGGCGCCGCTCAATCCGCATGTCTTGCCCCGTCCTTATTTTGACCGGTCCCGCCCCCCGCTGAAGGGCGTGCCGGGTCGTCATTTCGTTTCGCGAGTCCTTTCGGCCTTTCGGCCTCGGGGTCGCAGTTCAGCCGGTGGATCCGGCCCTTGTTCTCCCGGCGCGATGTCGATGCGTGCATCGATCGTCGGCCGGCATGTCCTGCTGCATCCGCCCCCAAGGGGATGGGCCCGACATGCGTTCAACGCCCCACTGTCACAACGTCTACCGATGCCATCCGAGCCTGTTGCCGGCCCGTTCTGGCGCCCGAAAAGTCCGCTATCCGAGGGCAGACACGCCCTCATCCGCTGCCTTTGACTGGCTGGGCGGAGTGCCGATTTGCGAGACCCTTTGGGGGAGTGCCGGCGGGACGCAAACTCACTCGCGCCGAACGGTCCGAAAGCTAGGACTCTCCGTTGCGCCCGTCAAGAACTAGTGCGAGTTCCTGAATCAAATACTAAATATGGTGGATTGTGGGGGATAACAGGGGTCTTCGCCGCGCCTGTTGTGGAGCCAAGTATCAGTGAGTCCTCAGGGATTCCCAACCGAAAAAATTCGCATCCGGTGTTGATGCGGAGGCTTCATCCCGCTGTTCACAGGGCAGGTATATTTTTCCGGAGCGGGATTGCGCCAGCGGGACTCACGTAGCCCTACGGTAGGTGGGGGCAGGCATGCCCGCCGGGACGGTGGTTCGGCCTGCGAATCCGGGCCAAGCTGACCGCTAGATTTTGCCGGACTGCCCACATGCATGATTCGACCCGCCGGGATGCGCGAGCGCGCATCGCCCCGGCCGGCCTGATGTTCCTCGCGATCACCTCGATCGGCTGGGGCTTCAACTGGCCGGTGACGAAATTCCTGCTCGCCGAGCTGCCGCCGCTGACCCTGCGCGGGGTGACCGGCGTGCTCGGGGCGGTGCTGCTGGCGCTGCTCGCGGTCATGCGCCGGCAAAGCCTGCGCGTGGAGGGCCCGATCTGGCCGCGCCTGCTGATCGCCGCCCTGCTCAACGTCACCGGCTGGATGGTGCTGATGGGGCTGGCGCTGCTCTGGCTGCCGGCGAGCGAGGCGGCGCTGATCGCCTACACCATGCCGGTGTGGGCCTCGATCATCGCCTGGCCGGTGCTGGGCGAGCGGCCGACCGTGCTGCGGACGCTGGGGCTGGTGATGGCCTTCGCGGGGCTCGGCTCGATCATGGGCGGCAACGGCATTGCCGCCAGCGCGGAGAAAGCGCCTGGAATCATCATGGTGCTCGTCGGCGCGTTCGGTTTCGCCCTCGGCACGGTGCTCTCGAAGAAGTACCCGATCCAGCTGCCGCCGCTCACGGCTGCGGCCTGGCAGATCGGGATCGGCTGCCTGCCGATCTCGATCGTCGGTCTCCTCATCGAGACCACAGATCTATCGAAGGTGACGCCGCTCGGCTGGTGGCTCCTGGTCTATTCGGTCGTCGGGCAGTTCTGCATCGCCTATGTCAGCTGGTTCGCAGCGCTGGCGCGCCTGCCGGCCTCGGTCGCCGCGATCGGCACCATGGCGGTGCCGGTCATCGGTGTCGTGGCCTCGGCGGTCGCACTGGGTGAGCCGCTCGGGGCAGCGCAGATCGCCGGGCTGATCTTCACGCTGGCCGCAGTGGCGCTGGCGACGCGCTAGCTCGCCACCGCGCCGCCGCCCAGCGCCTTGCGGATCATCTCGGCGAGCTGGTTTCTCCGATACGGCTTCGTCAGCAGCAGCACGCCTCCATCGAGCTTGCCGTGATGGACGATGGCGTTGTCGGTGTAGCCGGAGGTGTAGAGCACTTTCAGGCCCGGCCGGAGCCTGGCGACCTCCTCGGCGAGGTCGCGGCCGCTCATGCCGCCGGGGATGACGACATCGGTGAAGAGCAGATCGAACTTCTGGCCGGCCTCGATCAAGTCCAGCGCAGTTCTGCCGTCCGGCGCGGCCACCGTCTTGTAGCCGAGACTCTGGAGCTGGGTCGTGACGAAGCTGCGCACCAGGGGGTCGTCCTCGACCACGAAGATGGTCTCGGCGCCGCCCTTGGCCTGCGGTGCGACGGCCGCGTCCGCGTCCGACATGCCTTCGCCCGGCGGCAAATAGAGCTTGATCGTGGTGCCGTAGCCTTCCTCGCTGTAGATCTTGATGTGGCCGCCGGATTGCTTGACGAAGCCGTAGACCATGGAGAGGCCGAGGCCGCTGCCCTTGCCGACCTCCTTGGTGGTGAAGAAGGGCTCGAACGCCTTCTGCTGGACGTCGGGGGGCATGCCGGTGCCGGTGTCGCTGACCGCGAGCATGACATAGGGGCCGGGCGTCACGTCGGCATTGGCCTGCGCATAGGCTTCATCGAGCACGACGCGATGGGTCTCCAGCAGCAGCTTGCCGCCGTTCGGCATCGCGTCGCGCGCGTTGATCGCCATGTTGAGGACGGCGTTGGTGAGGCGGGACGGATCGATGTGCGTCGTCATCGGACCCAGTTCCAGCGCGGTCTCGATCTGGATCTGCTCGCCGAGGGTGGGGCGCAGGAGCTTCGCGATGTCCGATATCGCGGCGTTGATGTCGACGTTGCGCGGCTCGAGCGGCTGTCGGCGGGCGAACGCCAGCAGATGCTGGATCAGCTCGGCGCAGCGCTCGGCGGCGTCGTCGATCAGCCGCGCCGTGCGCTGGAGCTCGGGCTGGCCCTTCAGGCTCTCCACCAGCGTCTCGGTGTTGCCGGAGATCACGGTCAGCATGTTGTTGAAGTCGTGCGCGACGCCGCCGGTCAGCTTGCCGATCGCATCCAGCTTCTGCGACTGATAGAGCTGCCGCTCCGTCTCGCGCGAGGCGGTGGCATCGTGATAGACCAGAACCGCGCCCGAGATATTGCCTTGCCCGTCCCGCATCGGCCGGCCGCTGATCATGAGATGGCGGGGAGGATTGCCGCTGTGCGGGCGGACGATCATCTCCAGCTCCTCGAACTGCTCGCCGCGCAGCACGCGCGTCGACGGCAGCTCGTCGGCCTCGAGAGGCGTAACGCCGTCGCCGCGAAACACATCGGACAGCGCAAGCAGATCGCCCAAGTTCATGCCGACGCGATGCAGCAGCATGCGCTCGGCGGCCGGATTGGACAGGAGGACATTGCCTTCGTCGTCGATGACCAGCACCGCCTCCGCCATGCTGTGAAACGTGCTTTGCAGCACGTTGACCGACAGGCGCAGCTCGTCATGGGCGGTGACGAGGTGCTCGGTCCGCTCCGCCACCGCCGCCTCGAGCGCCGCCTTGGCCGCTTGTGTTTGCTCCAGCGAGTTCTGGAGCTCACCCGTGGCGCGCCGGCTTTCGCGCATCACCAGCGCGACCAGGAGCAGGATCAGCACGGCGCCGGCGACGTCGATACCGAGCAGCACGATGCCGGTGCGGCGCGAATCCTGGGATCGCTCGGCGAGGAGGCGCTCTTCCTCGGCGCTGAGACGGTCGAGATTGCGCATCACCGTGTCCATGAGGCCGCGGCCCTCGGCCTTGCCGTTGAGCGCGGCAATGCCGGCTTCGTCGTTCTCGGCGCGCAGGCGCATCGCGGTGGCGGCAATCTCGATCCGGCGCAGCGCCAGCGGTTCGGTGCCTTCCAGCAAAGCGACGTGATCGGGATTGTCGCGCACGTCGCGCTTGAGGTCGGCGAGGGCCGGCGCGATCCTGGCCTGCACCGCCTGGAATTCATCGCTGAAGCCCGGGGTACGATAGAGTTCAAAGCCGCGCGCGGCGCTCTCGGCACGGCGCAGCAGCACGCGCAGATCGGAGATCTTCTTCTGCACCTTGACCGTATGATTGACCCATACCGCATCGGATCGCGACTTGACGTCGAGGGCGATCGAAGCCGTGGTGATGATCAGGAGGATGGCAAGTCCGGCACCGAGAATGACGCGCTGCGTTGGAATCAAGGGGCTTCTTTCTTGTCCTTCGGAGGTGCGCCCGCGCTCGCGAGACATTCGCGGATCGCGGTCAGCAGCGCTTCCGGCGTGAACGGCTTGCGCAGGCAGCGCGTTGCGCCGAGTTCCAGCGCCATCCGAAGGAAGTCGGGAGAGGGCGGGGCGGATGAGGCGAAGGCGTAGCCGGACATCGCGATCAGCGGGATCGTCGGCGCGCGCTCGTGAAAGACGCGGATGGATTCGAAGCCGCGCATATGAGGCATGAAGATGTCGACCAGCATCACGTCAAAGGCCTGCGATTCCAGCGCAACCAGTCCTGCTTCGCCGCCGTCGGCCAACGTGACGTCGAAGCCTTGACGTTGGAGGAGGATCTCGATCGTCGCGCCGACCATCGGATCGTCATCAACCACGAGAATACGCGGCATGACACTTCCCAGCAAATCGAAGTCCCCACTGTGATTGGTGATATCCGCGAATCGTGCGCCGGGTCAATTTTGGATTGGATATCGGTAGATATGCACGGTGCGGTGAATAAGCGTCCGTAACGTGTCCTCGACTGCAGCGAGCCTCGCAGTTGCGCGCTCAACGCGGATGAACTGATGAGAGCGCACCAACCGCAAAAGGCGCCGCATCGCTGCGGCGCCTTTACCGTCAAGCGTTGTCGATCCGCTTATGGGCAGGGATGGCGCCGGCCGTCATAACCGAGGTAGGTGCCTGAAGCCGGGTCATACGACTTGAAGCGCTGCGCACAATAGGCCGCGTCGTCGCCGCCGCCGGGCACAACTGCCACCGTCGGCTCGTCATAGTAGCCGTAGTAGTAGGGATCGTCGTAATAGCTGCTGCCGTAATAGGCGTAGGAGCCGCCGTGACCTTGCCAGGAACCGGCACCGGCTATTGGGCGGTTGACGCCGCCAGAGAACGACGGGGAAGTGCCGACGCCCGGCCGCATCGCCGGGCCAGCCGCGAAATTGCCGCCCCCACGCTGAATGGCCGGGCCGCCGCCGATGCCTGCGCCGCCGCCCATGCGTGCGCCGCCGCCAAAGCTACCGCCGCCCATGGCTGGGCCACCGCC
>NZ_LSIC01000174.1 GCF_001556045.1 Bradyrhizobium sp. CCH5-F6 | reverse complement strand
CCAGCCACGGGCTGCCGACCTTGTTGTCGAGGCTGCCATGGCAGGAGCCGCAGGGCGCGATTCCCCGCAGCGGCGCGCCGTAGATCACGATGCGCGGTCTGGGAAGCTGCGGGGTCGGATGATAGGCCGGCAGCCGCGGCAGGTAGGCGTAGTACACGGCGACGTCGGCGATTTCCTGGTCGGTTAGGTTGGCGGCAAAGGGCGACATGATCGCGCTGGTCCGCGCGCCCGAACGGAAGTCGAGCATCTGCTTGTAGATCACGCTGGCATACTGGCCGGCGAGATTGGGGGAGTCGGCACGACTGAGTCCGGTCGGGCCGTGGCAGATGGCGCAGCGGTGCGCCAGCGTCGCGCCCCGCCCGATGGACTCCTGGCTCGGCCTGGCGAGCATCGTCGGGGTCAGGACCGCTTCGGTGAGGCGAGGTCCGACCTTGCCCGTCGCGACGGGAGCGGCCCGCTGCGGCAGCCCGGCTGCGCTGCAGATCGCGTCCCAGAGGCTGGCGAACTGAACTTCCTTCTGGAGGTATGGCAGCAGAATGAACCCGCCCAGCGCGGTCAGCACAAACAGCCCGGCAGCGATGCCGACGCCCGCCGAGAAGAACCGGTTGCGGAAGGTGAAGAGTTCGCGGGCACTCATCACTGCGCCCCCACGTAGATGGCGGGCACGGAAGTGTCGGAACGCGCGGCGAGCGTCATGATCGGGTAGCCGTAGTTCGTGACCGTCAGCCCGATCATCAGCGCCACCCAGATGGCGAATGTGTTCAAGGCCAGCGGGACCGAGCGGACCGGATGAACGGGTACGCTGAAGCGGTACTCGCCGACTTCGGTCGCTGGCTGCCGACGAGCGTTCGCCAGGATGAACAGGAATAGGAGACCGGAGACCAGGAGAATGAACGCGCCGATCGCCGACAGCGTCACCGAGAGCGCCTGCGGGGCGATCGCCGGGTCCGCGTAGTCGTAGTACGCCATGCGCCGCGGCATGCCCAGGATCCCGACCCAGTGCCACGGGAACGTTGTCACGATCATGCCGACGAACCAGAGCCAGAGCTGCGCGCGGACCAGGCTTAGGCTCGGCAGCGCGCGTCCAGTCAGATGCGGCCATAGATCGTAGGCGATGGCGAAGTACATGATGACGATGGCGCCGCCGAAAATCAGGTGGAAGTGGCCGGTGATCCACTGCGTATTATGGATGGTCGCGTCGAGCTGGTAGCTCATGTTGATCAGCCCGCCGGCATCCCCGAAACCGAGCAGCACGAACGAGAAGGCCACCGCCAGCATGATCGGGTTCTGCCATGGCAGCGCCCGGATCCAGCCGAAGGGACCGCGGCCGCCGCGCAGGCGCGCGGCGATCTCGACCGAGGCGCAGATCGTGAAGACGGTGAGCAGGGTCGGCAGAGCGACGAGCGCGGTGAAAGCCGAATGGATGAACTTGAAGCCGGCGCCGACCTGCGGGTCGGCGAAGGTGTGATGAATGCCGATCGGCATGGCCACCACCAGGAACAGGATGAAGGCGATCCGCCCCATGGTGTCGCTGTAGAGCTCTATTTCCGCGGGCATATCGAGCGCCGGAGCGCCCGACCCGCACAGAACGTAGGACGAACCTCGGTGGTTCACGATGACTCAGATCAGGCTCAATGCTTCGCCCGCGGGAAGGTCCGGATCGCCTGGGTTCGCTGATCCTTGCCGACGCTTGCGGGTGATTCATTGCGATAGAGACAGCGAACGATGATATCATCACGAATGGCGCGGCTGAACGCGCGCCCGTTCCCGAAATCCACCGCAAAAATCGTCGACCAGTCGCCGCGCGGCTCTCTTGCGGCGCCTAACCTCAACTTATCTCGGAATCTCGAACCGCATGCCCGACGGATCTTCGACCACTCACGTCTACCATCCCAAGCTCCTCGCCACTGTCGCCGAAGGCTAGGGTCTTGCCGATCTGCGGCGCGACGCGATAGCTGGGCTTGACGATCGCCGTCGTGGCGCTGCCGCTCTCGATGGCCATCGCGGTGGCTTCCGGCGTGACGCCGGAACGCGGTCTCTTCACCGCCGTCATCGGCGGTATTCTGGTTTCCGCTCTGGGCGGCAGCCGCTACCAGATCGGCGGACCGGCCGGTGCCTTCATCCTGGTGGCCGCGACCGAATCCCAATTCGGGGTGGATGGGCTGCTGCTGACCGTCATAGTTTCAGGCTTGATGCTGACCTGATCGGCGCTACCGGGCTGGGATCGTTAATCCACCACCTGCCCCATCCGGTAAGGTTCGGATTCACCTGCGGCATTGCTGGCACGATCTTCTCGAGCCAGATCCGTGATCTCTTCGGGCTCACCTTGGCCGGCTCTGAGCCGGGGCCGGTCGTTGGCACAGCGCTTCCCGGCCCTGAACTGGGCTGCCTCCGGCATCGGGGATCGGCACCGCCGACGTGATCTTCGCGCTGTGCCGTTGCGTCCGAACTGGCCCGAGGTACTGATCGCCATCGCATTGGCGCCGATGGTAGCTCTGTTCCTTGATCTGCCCGTTGGAGCAATCGGCAGCCGTTTCGGCGAAATCCCTCAGGGCCTGCCGCGACCGCACCTGCCGAATTTCTCGTTCGACCTCTTCGTCGAGGTCCTTCCCGCTGCCTTCTCATTCACCTTGCTTGGCGGCGTGGAAAGCCTACTGTCGGCCAAGGTCGCGGGCCGCATGACGGGTCGCAAGCACCGCTCCAACATGGAAATGGTGGCGCAGGGAATCAGCGTCACGGCACCATCGCGCACGGCCACCAACATCCGCGCCGGCGCGCTGAGTCTAGTCTCCGGCATGATGCAAGCAGCCTATCTGCTGCTCTTCATGAGGGTCGCAGCCCCGCTGGCGCAGTACATCCCGCTCGCGGCGCTTGCGGGCATCCTGGACGTCGTCTGCTGGTCGATGGCCGAGACGGAGGAATTCGTCCGGCTGGCCAAGGATTGGCGCAGCGCCGCCGTTCGTTCCAACATTCGTTTCTTGAAGGACTCACCTTCGGGATCGTTGCTGGTTGCGTCTTCGCAGCTGTGCTGGCCTGGCTGGCAAGTCCACAAGAGGAGGAAGATCCTTACAGGTAGCGAGGATCGCCGCTTGAGACCGGATCCGTTGATCTAGATCAACGATTCTGTTCGAACATCGACCACGCTTGGCGCATGAATAGGTCAGAACAAATCCCTTTTTTGAGGCCGGTCGCGATGTCGGATCCCGCATCGAAGCCCACGGCGGGGCGGCGGGACGAGGCGCTACGGATACTTGAGGAATATGCCGACGATCTGCGCCAGATCATTGCGAAGCTTCGCGGGCGGCTTCATTGAGGATGAGCACACTCGAGCGTTCGCGGGCGATGGCGCTTCCGCCTGTAACTCCGGTTTGCCAGAGTTCGTTCCGGCGAATCCGGATCAGGCGTCCATCTCCGTCAAGCGCTGACGATTGCGCAGTACGATCTGCCTGGCCCCGGTAGAGCCAAGCTCGGCACCGGTTGCCGCGAATCTGATCGTTGCATCGTTCGTCGCGGCAAAGCTTCAGAGGCAGATCGGAACGACGCTTTCGGCACGAGACGCTCGCGATGGTGTGCTCTCTCGCGGAACCGGTAGTTCTCCGGAGAGAACAGGAAGACGGTAAGACGAGCACGGAGGCATGGTGCTATCGGGGCGCTTCGCCTTGCGTCGCGCGCTGCTCGGTGGTGACGCCCCGCTGCAGCGGCGTCCTACTGCGTAAGCGCATCAATGGTCTTTTGCAATTTTGCAATGATTCTCTTTTCAGATTCGATGCTCTGACGCAGGTCGTCAACACACGGTGGTGCGCAGTCAGCTGTTCGAGCTGCTGCTGCTTCCAAGCGCTGAATCTGCTCGCGGCTTAGCTCGATGATGCCCTGAAGCTTTTCCTTCCAGTCAGCGGGGGCAGACATGGTTGGTGATCCGCGAAGTTGTTTCCGTCCGAGAGTGGTCGGAGTTGATAATGAAATTATTCCCAGTTTCCCGCCGAGCCCATTCCGGAAGAATACCGGATGACAAGCTGGCGCAGCAACTCGGCTATGAGCGCATCAAGCTGCGGGAATTGATGAAGAACCCTCGGTCATGACGGACTATGCGCGGGAGCTGTCTGGAAACCGTATGCGGCGCGCCTTGGAGCGAAGGCCGTGATCAATGAGCCGCTACCGGATCCGCGACCGACATGGTCGTGACGACGCGTCGTGGCAGCGGAACACCACTGGCAATACTCATACGATCTCCCAAGAACGCAACGGCCAGGATTGGTCACGTGAGCTTCGATGCATCGCGAGGCACGGGTCGAACGGCTGAGCCGTCGAACTTCCCACTGCAGAGTTGAGAGCAAGCAGGTGTTCACCTACCGCCAGTCGATGCGACAACCGTCCCCGGGCGTCTTCGCGTCGGGATTTGCCTTCTGTTGCTCCGTCCCTCTGGTTCAAACCGCCAAGGCCGTTCGCGGCGGGACAAGCGCCGTCAGAGCACAAGTCCCAAGACCAACCAGGTCGCAAGAGACAAACAGACGCCAATTCCAAGATACGGCAATGAAGTGAGCATCGGTCTTTCTCCAAGACGCGATGAAACACCGCTAGAAATCGCAGATTCCTGGACAAATGCCTAGCGGAATTGCACGCCGAGTGGGCAGCGGCCTGCAATGTCATTCGGCCCTCTAATTGCGGTTCATAGTCAAGCTTACATTTTGAACTCGCCCGTGGCACGATGGTAGTGCCCGCTTCGTCGGAGCTGGTCGGGGTTGCCGAGACGGCGCGGGCGCGGCTGATACATGCGCTGCTGGCCAGGCGGATCCTACGGGCTGGTTGATGTGTTCGCCGGGTCATGGTCCTTTCCGAGGTCGCCCAGCGCCTCATGATGATGTCCGGGTCGGACGCCTCAACGTCTGCAGCGGAGTACAGTCAAGCGCCACCCGCCGAATGAACGAGGTCGCCACAACACCGGCCCAGCGGACATCGCCAGTCCTCCTTCATTGGCGAGCATGCGCGGAACACGAGGGCTTCTTGGGCCTGCGAATTGCCTTCAGCATGGCTCGCGAAACCTGTCGCTAAAATTTGCGTGCTATGCATGCGCTTGTCATCGAGCAGGGCGATCATGCGCTTTCCCGCGCTGGCCGACATGCACAGACAGGCACGGACGTCCATGTTGAGAGTGGCGCGAACGAACCTGCTCTTATCGTGGCGACGAAACGACATCCGGTGACCTGACCGGCCGCAAGCGATCAGACCGACGCAATCGTGCCCAGACGTGCGATTAACTCATCGATCTCGTCCGCTGTCGTGTGTCTTCCCAGGCTAACGCGAATTGCCCCATGCCAATATTCTCCGGCACGCCCATCGCGGCAAGAACGGGCGAGAGCTGGATCCGTCCCGAGTGGCACGCCGAACCCGTCGATGTCGCGACATCGCTGAGCTGGGCCAGGATATCAGCGCCGATCTTGCCGACGAATGACACGTTGAGGGTGTTGGGTAAACGATGTGTCGCATGGCCATTGAGCACGACGTGATCGCCGAAACGATCTTGCAGCGCATGCCAGAATCCATCACGCAGAGCCCGGACGCGCTCCATGGGAGCGAGGTCCTGCCCTAATTCGGATGCTGCTCAGAGCCCAACCGCGAGTAACGCGCTCTCCGTCCCGGCACGGCGGCCCAGTTCATGACCAGCGCCGTGGATTAACGGCTCCAATTCGAGGTCACCGCGCACGTAGAGTGCACCGACGCCTTTCGGCGCATAAAGCTTATGACCAGCGATCGACAACAGGTCGACCTTGAGTTCGTTGACGTTGGTCGGGATCTTGCCAGCCGATTGCGCTGCATCGGTGTGAAAACGGATGCCATGCTCCCGCACGATCTTGCTGACCTCCTCGATCGGCTGGACGGTGCCGCCTCGTTGTTGGCGTGCATTATGCTGAGGAGGGTCGTCTGAGGAGCGATAGCGCGACGCACGTCATCAGGATCGATGCGGCCTGTTCGGTCCACCAGGACATAAGTAACTGAGGAGCCGAAACGCTCGAGAAATCGGCAGGGAGCGAGAACAGCCGGATGCTCGATTGCCGAGGTGATGACGTGCGCCCCTTGGCGGTTCGGCGCGAAGAACGTTGCCCTTGATTGCGAGGTTGTTTGCTTCGCTGCCGCCGCTGGTGGACACGATCTCCTCTGATGCTGCGCCAATCAGCGCGGCGACCTGGCCGCGGGCGCGCTCCAGGGCGGCCTTGGCCGGCGTGCTCGCCCAATGCCCGCTGGACGGGTTGCCAAAGGCTTGCTCCGAATGGCCGCATCGCCGCCGCGACTGCCGGATCCACGGGCGTGCTTGCGTTTTAGTCGAGGTAAATCGGCGGCATGCCCGCTCCAGATTCAAAACACCAATACCTTCTCAGCGGAAGCGGTAAGAGTCGCGAGTTCGGCCATGGTACTGCGTCTCATGCCACTCAGTACTTCCGCGTCAGTGAGCCCGCGGGCGTCCATGCAGGTGCCGCAAAGCAGGACTTGTCCTTTGCCCGCGAGAACGCCCTTCAGCATGCGCGCCACATTGTAATAGCCGTCCGGCGTCTTCTGGCCCGACTTCGCGGCCACTACTGCGTCAGCCATCAAGAAGACCGTTACGGTGATCGTTGGATCGCTCTTGGCAAGAGCGAGTGCGATGCGCAAGCCATTATAGGTCCGCTCGCTGCCGTAGGGCGGATCGTTCAGTATCAGCAGAATCTGCACGGTTGTTTCCTTTCCAACCAGGCAAGCCTGAGACGGCGCCCGAGTCACTCGCCGAGGAGGCGCCGCCGGTCCTCGAATTCCGCCTTGTCGATCTCGCCGCGCGCAAAGCGCTCCTTGAGGATATCGAGCGGTGTGCGGGCCGGCGGCAATTGATGCGGCGGATATGTTCCCGGCCATGGCCCGCCCAGCCAGCGAACGAGGGCGACCGCAAGGGCAACCAAGACCGCGAGAAACAGGATCATGAAAAACGGACCGAAGATCATGGGATACCATCCTCCGCCCCAACCCATCATGTGCGGACCCCAGCCGTAGTAGCGTTCGGTATCTGACGGCGCTTGCGCCTGCGCCCATACTGCGCTGGACAGGAGGGAGAGAGCGGCGACCGTCTGGATCAAGACTTTCTGCATCGGCTTGCTCCATCATTGAAGAAGAACAGCCTATTCCGCCGGTCGGCTCGCTTGTTGCGCGAGGTCAACCGAACCCGCCGTACGCTCCCGCATGAACACCGCCACGACAGCGCCGGAAAGGAACGTCAGGGCGGCGATCGAAACGATCGCCGCCGAAAGTCCGAATCTGTCCGCGATGAGGCCGGCCGACAGCGCTCCGATCGCGTAGCCGAGATCGCGCCAGAAGCGGTAGACGCTGAGCGAGCGCGCGCGCCAGCTTGGGTGCGAGGCGTCGGACACGGCGGCGATCAAGCTCGGGTACACCATGGCCGTGCCAAGTCCGAGCAACAGGCTGCCGACGAGCCACCATTCGAAACGGCTTGTCGCCGCCGTCAGGAACAGGCCCGCGGCCTGCACCCACATGCCAGCGACGATCAAGCCTTTGCGGCCCCAGCGATCGGACAATGGACCTGTAACGATCTGAAGAATGCCCCATGTTGCCGGATAGACGGCCTTCAAGATGCCGATCCGATCGACGTGGAGGCCGAACGACGCGAAGAACAGCGGAAAGATTCCCCAGCTCATGCCGTCGTTGAGATTGTTGACGAGGCCGGCCTGTGACGCTGCAAACAGGTTGCGATCCCTGAACGAAGTGAGAAGGAATATCTCGCGGAAGCTGATTGGGGCCGATTGCAGCGTATGGGCTGCTGTTTCCAGTCGGACGTGCTCCCGCGTATCGTGGACCAGCAGGATCGAGAGCGCCGCGCCGAGAATCGCATAGGCAATGCCGAGATAGATCGGCGTCGGCCGCAGTCCGTACTCCGACGCAAGATAGCCGGTAAGGTAGGCGGTCACGCCGACTGCGAGATAGCCGGCGAACTCGTTCAGGCCCACGGCCAGGCCGCGCGACTTCGGCCCGACGAGATCGATCTTCATGATCACGGTCATCGACCAGGCAAGACCCTGGTTGATGCCCAGAAGAGCATTGGCGGCGATGACCCATTCCCAGCTTGGCGCCCACATGATCATGAAGGGCACCGGAAGGCCGACGAGCCATCCGAGGATCAGAACCCGCTTGCGCCCCCACTTGTCGGCGAGTTGGCCGGAGATCAGGTTGGCGCACGCCTTCACGACGCCGAAGCTGACGATGAAGGAGACGACAAGTGTCGTCGAGCCGATCTTGAACTCTTCGGCGCCGATAAGCGGCACGACGGTTCGCTCGATCCCGACCATCCCGCCCACGAAGGCGTTGATCAGGACGAGGAGAGCGAACTGCGGCCAGTTTTCCTTCAATCCCAACCGGACGGAAGGCGCGCCTTGTGGGGCGGCTAACTCTTTGTTCATGGCATCAGGCCGCCGCGGCAGTGACGCCTGAATTGGCCGCTCTGATCTTCGCGGCTTCCGGCGGCGCCGCCGGAATCTCGGCGACCATGAACCGGACAAATTCGGCTTCATCCTCGATCATGAAGGCCTGGTTGTGCCGCTTCTCGAAGCCGATCGTGGACCAGGGCTTGCCGCTCAGCCGGCGACCGCAGACCGAACCCGCATAGGCGCCGGGCAGTACCTCAAGGTAGTCCGGCAGGCCCTTCAGCTTGCGTACGCTGCGAAACAGTTGCTTTGCGCCTTCCTCGGCGCTGGCGGCGAGTTCCGTGCGGCCGAGATCGCCGACCATCAGGGTGTGGCCAGTCAGGACGAACCAAGGTTCGTCAGCGCGCGTCCGGTCGGTCACAAGAATGCAGATGTGCTCGGGTGTGTGACCCGGCGTGTGGAGAACCGTTGCCGTGACGTTGCCGAGCGAAAGGACCTCGCCGTCGCCTGCAGCTTTGAACGGAAACGACACGCCGGCGGCCCACGAGAGCACGTAGGCCGCCCCCGTTGCGTCCGCGAGCGCCCGGCCCGCCGAGAGGTGGTCGGCATGAACATGCGTATCGATCACGTAGTGAATGCGCATGCCGGCATTGTCGGCAGCCTGAAGATAGGGCTGGATATCGCCGACTGGATCGACGACCGCGCAGGTTGCCTTGCCGCCGCAGCCGAAGAGGTAGGAGATGCCGACGGGATCGCTATGCAAGAACTGGCGGAGGATCATGGGCTTGCACTCCTCTCTAAGAGCGACTAGATAACATTCAATCGATCTGCTGAATGATATATTCAGGAGCTGCCGTGTCAAGTACCGGGCCCAAACATGCGATCTATGAGAATCTCGCCGAGGTGGCGCAGGCATTGGGCCATCCGCATCGGCTTGAGCTGTTGGAGCACCTCGCCCAGGGGGTGCGCAGCGTCGAGGAGCTGTCGGCCCGCGCGCATCTGACATTCGCCAACACCTCCCGCCATTTGCAGATCCTAAGGCGCGCGCGCCTCGTCGAGACGGAGCGCCGCGGCAAACACGTCCTCTACCGCCTGGCCGGCGAGGCCGAAGTGGTCGCGCTGATGAAGGCCCTGGGTCGAGTCGGTGAGCGAAATATCGCCGAGATCGGCCGCGTCGTGACCGACTATTTCCACGCCCGCGACGCGCTCGAGCCGGTCTCGCGAGATGATCTCGTCGCAAGGTTGCACGACGATCTCGTCACCGTGCTCGATGTCCGTCCCGAAGACGAGTTCGCTCTTGGCCATCTGCCGGGCGCGCTCAACATCCCGCTTGCCGAACTGGAACGACGCCTCGGCGAACTTCCGAAGGGCCGCGAGGTGATCGCCTACTGCCGCGGCCCCTATTGCGTCCTTTCGTTCGAAGCCGTCGCAGCGCTCCGGACGCGAGGCTATTGCGTCCGTCGGCTCGAGGACGGCTATCCCGAGTGGAAAGCCGCCGGCCTGCCGGTCGAATCCGTCGCTTGAGTCAAGCGGACCTGGTGCATCATGGATGATAAGCCTTATCGCGCAGAACCCGCTTGGCCGATTGTCAGCGTCAAGGACCACAACACGCCCTCGGTGTTTCGGCCCGAAGCCCTTTTGAGGGAGGCGCGCCGGCAGAGGCAGTTGCCGCTCGTCGCTGTCCCCGAAATTTGCGTGCTCGATCCGGACGGTGATGTCGTCCGCCACCTCAAGGGGACCGGCGCCGGCCGGATCCATGAAGGTTGGGCCTGCTATCACACCGAGCTTCTTGCCTTCGATCTCGACGGCATCGGCGAAGTCGGCATCGTCGGCTGCGCCGTCGGCGCACCATTCGCCGTGCTGGTCGCCGAGCAGCTCTTTGCTTCCGGTTGCCGGCTGCTCGTCAGCGTCACCTCAGCCGGACAAATCACGCCGATCGGGCCGACGCCATACTTCGTCCTGATCGACCGCGCGCTGCGCGACGAGGGGACGAGCTACCATTATCTACCGGGCTCCACATTCGCCGAAGCACCTGACGCGCCGCTTCTCGCGCGTGTCGAGCAGGCCGGACGGGATCTGCCCGGCATCACCCTGCATCGGGGCGCAACGTGGACCACCGATGCGCCTTACCGCGAAACCGAGGCCGCGATCGCGCGGGCACACGATCTGGGCGCGCTCGCCGTCGAGATGGAAGCCGCGGCTCTCTATGCGTTCAGCGCGACGAGCGGCCGTCCCGTCGTCTGTTTCGCGCACGTCACGAATACGATGGCGCAGACGGTGGGCGACTTCGAAAAGGGCGAGGCTGACGGAGCGAAAGCGACGCTTGCGGTAGTCGCCGCTGCGGCTCGCGGCTGGTCGGCGACTCGAACAGCAAGTTGAATAGCTGTAGAATTGAGAATGCTTTGGCATGTGCACCTGAACCCGACCAATTCGTCGTGGCTCAATCAGGCCGATCGCTTCTTCGCGCTCTTTACCGATAAGAAGATCAGGCGCGGCGTCTATCGGAGTGTCGCCGCCCTCAGGGCGGACATCACCTCGTTCATCGAACGACACAACGCCGATCCCAGACCGTTCCAATGGAGCAAGTCAGCCGATGATATCTTTGCTTCCATCGAGCGCTTCTGCGGTTACAATGCCCCGGTATAACACGACGCGAATTGCGAACTTCTGGGTTCAGGACACTACTAGATCGTCGGTGGCCCCTCGCGATGGACGGCTACGGCGAGCCTCGAAGGTCGCAATGGAACGTCTGGACTGGATTCACCATCGGCGGCGGGATGCAAGTCAAAGCCCAAGGAGAGGAACTGGGCTACGACCGTGCCACTCTGACGGAGATGCCCGACTTCGAGAGGGCGGGCATTTCCGATGCTGTCCGAACAGGTCACTCGACCTTGGTGACGGCTGCGGCGAGCAATTTGATGCGATCCAGCAGCAGCGCAAACGCCGCTGCCGCAACGAACAGCCCCACGACGAATTGCCACGGCAGCGGCCACATCAATGTGCCGGTCAGGACGAGCCCTGAAATGACCGCGACGTCCGCCGCGGACGACGCAAGCACCCACTTTCCGGGCTTGGAATTCCACATGCTCCTGCGCTCGCGCAAAGAGTAGAGAACGGCCTGATTCCCGAATACCAGGGTTGCGAACGCGAGTGTCTGCAGCTCGCCCTGGGCGAGACCGAGTCGGAATTTTCCGAACGCAAGGATCGACGTGGAGAACGCGAGCTTGCAAGCGCCGACCAAGACAGCTACGCGCGTGATGCTGCCCATGCGCCAAACGCTGGGAAGGAGGCTGGCATGGCGCGGTCGGTGGTGAGCGACATGCTGAGAATATCGTTGGTCAGGAACAGAAGCACCATCAGCGCCGGCGTCAGGATCGCGCGTTTCCCGTGAGTGCCAGTCCCGTCGCCAGGAACAGCACGATCTCGACTTTCTTGACCAGCATGTTGAAGGCGTAGGTCAGGAGCCGCTGGAAGCCTATCCGTCCCCCCGGACGGCAGACACGATTCCGGCGAGCCCCGGCTCGGTCAAGACCATTCCGGCTGCCGCCTTGGCCACGCCCGTTGCCGACGCTACTGCAATCCCGATCTGCGCTTGCCGAAGCGCGGGTGCGTCATTCGTCCCATCGCCGCACATGCCGACCACGTGCCCGTGGCCCTGCAGCGCCTCCACCAGCTTGAATTTCTGCTCGGGCACGACGCGAGCGAACACGCCGAGCACGTCTGTGCTCATGTCTTCAGTGAGGCTGTCGGCTGGACAGAGACCGCCTTCAATTCCGACGGCGCGGGCGATGGCAGCGCCGGTTGTCGCGGAATCACCCGTGACCATAGCAGTGCGCACGCCCATGTCGCGCAGATCGGCGATGAAGGACCGGGCCTCCGCGCGCGGTGGATCGCTGAGTGCGATGAGCCCGGCGAGTTGCAGCGAAGAGCCTGAATCGCCAGCAGCAACCGCAATCACGCGGTGGCCTTGACCTGCAAGCAGATCAACCGACTGCCGGGCGGTCTCAGGAACCTTCGCGATGCGCGATACTACTTCGAACGCGCCCTTGACGATGCGGCGCTCGGGCCCGTCGGCCACGGCAGTCACGGCCTCCGACATCTTGGTGGCTGGATCGAACGGGACGAAGCGGATTGGCCGGCCGAGCGAACTTGCGCTTCGCTCCCGTGCGGCTGTCCAGATCGCGCTGTCGATTGGATCCGGGTCGGCGGCTGCGCTCGCCTGGGCGGCCAGCGCCAGCACGTCATCGCGGCTGAAGCCGGGAAAGGTAACGACCTCGGCGACCGCGATCTCGTTACGGGTGAGAGTTCCGGTCTTGTCGGCGCACAGCACATCCATGGCAGCGGCCTCATGCGCCGCCGACAAGCGAGTCAGCAGCACGCCTCGTCTGGCGAGTGCCTGAGCGGCGAAAGCGGCGGACAAGGTGAACGTCGCAGGCAAGCGACCGGGATGGTCGCGAGCAGCGCGGTCAAAGCGAGCCGGATCAGCTCCGAGAGCGGGAGCGCCATGACATATCCGGCGGCGATGATGAGAAGCGCCACGCCGCCGTTGATGAGCGAGAGATTACGGGTCACGGCAAGGACCGCCGCCTGCTCGGTGCCTTCGGCTTTCGCGACGCGCACCAATTCCGCGGTCCGCCCGAAATAGCTCTTCGCTCCTGTGGCCGTAACCTGGGCGGTTGCCAGCCCGCGGCGAACGAGACTGCCGGCATAGACTGCCCCGCCGGCGACGGCTTCAACCGGAACCGGCTCGCCGGTCAGCATCGACTGGTCGACCAGCGCAGATCCGGACGCAACCCGAGCATCTGCGGGCACCACGGCGCCGAGCGCCAGCGACACGACGTCGCCTGGCACCAGATCGAACGCCGAAATTCGGGTCCATTTGCCGTCGCGCAGCGCGAGCGCGGTGGGAGCCAGCCGCTTTTTGAGCGCCGCCAGCGCGCGACCTGCGCGGCTTTCCTGCGTAAAGCCAAGCGTCGCATTGAAGAGGAGGAGCCCGGCGATCGCTGCACCCTCGACTTCTCGGCCGCGCCAGATCTCGAGGACCATCGGGCTTCGAGCAGCCACGGGATCGGCGACCAGAATTTGGCGAGAAAGGCCAGCCAGCGCGGCTCGGCTTTCTCCGGGATGGAGTTGAGGCCGAACTGGGCCAGCCGCTGCGCGGCCTCGGCTGATGTCAGACCAGGGGCTCCGAGGTGTCCCGGATCTCTCTTTCGACCACTCCCATGGATCATGCGGCTCCAAGTGGGTTCGGCGCATGCGGAAACTTGCCTCGGCCGCTTCTGCGACCCATTGATTCTCATCAACTTCCGCCGTCGGCGAAGGTGGTACCGAACGGTGCTGCCAAGGCGCGGACCTTCCCCATGCGCACAAGGATCTCGAGGCGAACGAGAGCTGGCACCGGAATATCCGCCCAGTCGACCTCGGCGGGCTCAGTGAACCGCATGCTGTGAGCCGCTCCGTGCCGACGCGCGACGCAGCAAACCCCTCTCACCAGCCGGCAAGGTCTCTTCGAGCGCGAACCTTCTCGCCGTACTCCACCGCCGCCAGCGCTCGGTGCCCAACACATTAACCTGCATTCGCTACGTCACCTTAAAGCTAGACTTAAAGTCAAATCCTTAGGCCGCCTATCAAACTATGCAAGGCGGCCGACGGAGGATCCAGCGGAATCGCAGATACCGACGCAATTCCATCTAGCCAGAAAAGAAATGGCCTGCGCCAACGTGCCGGAGAAGCATCCGAACGGTCAGCTCTGAGAAGGTGAGGTCGATGGGCACTGATGCTCCTTCAGCCTGACCTCAGCCTCAGCCGCCACGCAGGGCTTCAAGATCGGGCTTACTGGAGAGTGCCTGCGCGCCGCCTATGGCGGCGGCACCGCAGGCGAGTGCCGTCGCGACGGCCAGCGCCAAGTAAGACCAGGGAATGGAAAGGGCTTCCGGAGGCGGATCGAATACGCCGGTTAGGATCATGACCAGCGCCTCGGCAAGACCAAAACCAGCCACGATGCCGAATATCGCGCCTCCGATGACGACCAACAGGCCTTCGCTCCATAGAAAAACGCCAAGCTGACCCGGTCGCGCACCCAGCGCCGTGAGTATTGTAAAATTGCGTCGCCGCTCAGCGAGACCCAGCGCCATGATCAACCCGGTGACGCCCACGATCATCAAGACGGAAAATCCGAGCTCGAGGGTGGTGAGGCCCTCCAGATTGATTGCCGTCAGGCTCGAACTGATGATGGCCTGGGTTTCTCCGAGGGTTGTGACCTTCATGCCCGGCAGTGACGCAGCGGTTTGGCGCGCTGCCGGCGCAACACTCTCGGCATTCGCTGAGGTCCGCATCAGGACCACCTCGGCCGCGTTTGATCCGGTCTTCTCTGCGATGTAGTTCGCGTTGGCTACAAGAAAGGAATCCTTCGGAGCCGTCGGAAACTCCCGGGCGACCCCTATAAACAGGAATGGCACGACGTGATATTGATGATCAGCGGCACTTTGCAGCCGGAGGTTCAATCGATCTCCGGGCTGCAGTTGGAAATCGTTGACGGTCTCCTGCGAGACCAGGACGCCATCGGGCGTCTCGGCCAGAAGGGCGAGGGTCTTGGCGGCGTTCCCGCCCGCAAAGTACGCGTTCGAGATCGTGGTCGCCTTCCCGATATGGGCGGGGTTGATTCCGAACAGGTCCTGCAGGTCGGAGCCGACATAGGCGAAGCGGTGCATCATCGGCTCGGCTGCGACGACTCCGGGAATGGCTTGCAGGTCCTTCAGCAAGGCACCTGCCGGATGGGCTGACGTTCCGGTGACCGTCACGTCCGCGCCATTGGTCAGTTCCGCATCAACGTGGGACTGGGCATTATAGGTCGTGTTGAAAATCGCGGTGGCCGTGGCGAACGCGAATGCAAGCGCGACCAGTGCGCTTCCGCGCGCAATGCGCACGCGCTGGCGGGACAACGAGGCAGCGACAAGCGGAGAGAGATCGAAGGACAGTGACGCTATTGCGACGGCAAGAGCACGCCGGCCGGGTCCAAGCATCAGGCTGTATAATCGTACCGACAAGAGACCGAGGCCGAGCCACAAGCACAGTGGCGCGAGAAACGCCTCGTAGTGCACCGAGGTCTGCGCAACACCTTCAGGCGCCAAGACGATCTCATAGCCGCTCTTCGCCGTGCTCCAGAAGGCGATGGCACCCAGGATGATGAAGGCAAGGTCCAGATAAAGGCGTTGCCAGAGCGGGATGCACTGCTGATTCGCGTCGAGGCGCGCCGCCGATACCGTCAAGAGCTTCGCGTCGCGCCAGGCGGGCACCAGGAAGGCTGCCATGGCGAGAACAAAACCAACGCCAGCGGCCAACGCGAACCACGGGATTGCGAGACCAAGGCTTGCGAGATGCCACCAGGCAATTGCCGTTGTGCCAGCAAGAGCAAGACCTAGCACGATCGCCAGCAGTCCGATCGCTGCGGCTTCGGTCCCGGCTAAGCCCAAGACCTGCAACAAGGATGCCCCACGTATCCGGAGCAATGCCTGCTCGCGGCGGCGGCGATCAGAGCCGGACGCCGCGACCGCAAACGTAACCAGGAGAGCAAGGACGATGCCGGGAACTCCGAGAAAGAGAAACAACACCCGGGCATAGAGCGCGTCAGCACGCACGCCGTCGAGCCGCGCGGCAAGGTTGTTGGCGATGACGGCGCTGCCGGCAACTCTGGCTTCGAGATTATTTGCCATCCGCTGTGCCTGGATGAACGCGGCGCTCGGGTCGGGTGGCAAAGCATTGCGTGCGAGCTGGACATGGATTTCGGTCTTCACCGTGTCGGGCCGAGCCGCCTTTTGTGGATCAAAGATGGCCTGCCACTCGGCCATGGGCATGAGCAGGACGTTATCCGGCGGCGCCTGAGGAGCAATGCCCTTGGCAAGGCCGATCGCCTGGAACATCGAGTCGGCGTTCGGCAGTGCGACGACGCCGGCGATCGTCACGTCGACCGGTGCCGCACCGATCCGGTCGATCGTAACGGTATCGCCCGGAGCGACGTGAAGATTGGCGGCCGTTTGCGAGGCGATCAGAACGCCGTCCGCTGAGCCGAGAATGGAGCGAATTTGATCTGGAAAATGATTGCGATAGCCCGCCTCAAGACCGAGCACCTTGCCCGGTCCCGTCGTCTGAGAGGTATCGCCGGTCGTGGCCGCGAAGCCGGCGCTGTCGGCATAGCCGACCGGTGCGAGCGCCGTGGTGGTCGCAGCCTCGCCGACCGCCTTGGTGACGGCTGAGACGTCTGCCCCCGGAGCGATCAGGACCTGCCAATCGACGGGCACGCCGGCCACCGCACGCCGCTCCATGCTCTCCGAGGAGGCGACGATGAACGCCCCCAGCGCGCCCAGCAGCCCCACGGTCAGCGCCACTCCCGCAACCGCCGCCAGAAGACGGCCCGATCGCGCGGCGACAAGCCCCTTAAGCCACAGCCTGATCATTTGCACACCCTATCTGCGGTGCCCGAAGGGTCCCGTGGTCCATAAGCCAGGTAACTTTCATCCGTTCCGCAACCATGGGATCGTGGGTTGCGATGACAAGTGCGGCATCGCTCCCATCGATTGAATTGAGCAAGGTCTCGATGGTTTGGCGTGCGGTCGGCTGATCCAATTGGCCGGTCGGCTCGTCGGCCAGGACGAGCCGAGGTTTGAGGACGACCGCCCTCGCAAGTGCCACGCGCTGCGCTTGGCCACCCGACAATTCGTCGGGCAGCTTGTCGGCGACCGCTGCAAGGCCAAGCTCCTCCAGTATGTGCATGGCTACCTTCCTTGGTCCTCTCGATACGCCTCCGACCAGGCGCAAGGGGACCTCGACATTCTCAACCGCACTGAGGGTTGGGATGAGACTCGGTGCCTGAAACACCATGCCGATATGCTTGGGGCGCAGTGCACCACTTGGGCCGAGGGCCGGCCACGTCAGTTGGCCGGTGCTTGGGCGATCGAGGTCCGCCATGAGGTGAAGAAGGGTGGATTTTCCGCTTCCCGAGGGGCCAAGCAGCGCAATGCGGTCGCCCGAACGGACCTGGAAGGATGCTGGCCGTAGGGCATAGACATCCATATTTCCCTGCTGGAAGCGACGCGTCACGGCGGCCCCTTCGATAAGAAGGTCAGGCATCGACGACCCTCCCATCCCGAAGTTGGACAATTCGATCGGCTCGGTCGGCGAGCGGTCGGCTGTGCGTTGCGACCAGAATGCCTGTTCCCGCCTGCCGTTGTTCGTTCAAGAAATCGAGAATAAATCCTTCGGTGGCGGCATCGACCTCTCCTGTCGGTTCGTCCGCCAGGAGCACACGCGGGCGGGCCGCCAGGGCGACGGCAAGGCCTGCTCGCGCCAATTCGCCGCCCGACAATTGCCCGGGACGAGCGCCCCATCGCTCTGCGATGCCGACACTCCGCAACAGTTTTTCTGCCCACGCAGGATCTTTCCTGCGTGCCAGCAGCATCGGCAATTTGACGTTGTCGCCAACGGACAAGGTTGGGAACAGGTTACTCGACTGCATCAACACGCCAACACTTGCGGCTCGTCGCTTCGCTCGCTCTGCTTCGGGAAGCCGCGTCAGACGCTCACCGAGCAGCTCGACGTGACCGCCATCAGGTTCATCGAGGCCCGCGAGGCAAGCAAGCAGGGTCGATTTCCCGCTGCCCGATGGCCCCATCAGCGCCACCATCTCGCCGGCTTCAATCCAGAGGCTGACACCGCGCAGAGCGAGGGTCTCGGACTCGCGGGTATGGAAGAAGCGGTAGAGGTCGATGGCTTCGAGGACAGTCATCTAGCGCCACCTGAAGCTCTTGGCCATCAGTAGCCACTGATCGGCATTGTCTGCCCCGAAAGGAGCCGACAGCGTCAAGGTGACGAGCTTGCCGTCCTTCCAGAAGAAGTAGCGCTCGTTCTCAAGGCGAACCGCCTTGTTGGTCACCGCGTTTGGCTCGGAATTCGACCCGTAGGAAACGACGATCGCACTGCCCGATGGCAGTGAGGTCGGCTTGACGCTCGAGACACGAACCGCCTTGCCGGATCGCTCCAGGTCGGCGACCTCCTTCTGCTTCACATTGTTCAAATCGATCGATCCGGCGCGCTGTGCGACGGTGAGTTCAATGGTGTTGTATTTGTCGCTGAAAACAACGCTATCGGATGCTTCACGCCGCGCCCACCCTTCCGGAACCTTGATCGTGAACCCAAGCGGTGACTGATAGTCGATGAAGACTTGATTGTCGGGAATGTCGCCTGGTGGGTTCTTCTCCGGCTTAATCGGGTTCTCGCGTGCCGGCAGGGGCGTCGCTCCCTGCGCCAATCCCGGCATGGGTGCAACTCCGATGGGACTCGAGACCAAGCCTATCGCGAGCCACGCGGCTGCCTTCTTCATTGATATCTCCCGTCGACCATCGGTTGGTAAGCCATGACCGAGCATAGAGAACGCGAGCTCTCCGGGATTTCGCCGGGACTATACGAATTTGTAATCTCAGATCGCTACCCGGGTGAGGTTCGGTCGTGTGAACGAGCACAAATCCGTCTTATTCTGGTACGTGTGTTGATCGGGGGCGACGCAACGGAGTGACGCGCTATGCGTGAATTTCTCTTGGCAACGGCAATTGCAGCCGTCGCGGCGACGAATGCCCAAGCGGCCGAAACTACTGGAACTGTCCGCAGCGTGAATACGAGATCGGATTCCATCACATTGAGTGACGGGACGACCTATTCGTTGCCCGAAGGCATCGAGGCTGAATCTGTGAAAAGTTGGAGAGAAGGTCAGGATCAAATTTTCTTCTAGTCACAATCAGAATCGAGCCTCTTCCCTGGTCAAGGCGAAGTAACCTGCCCGTTGGTGGACAGAGCGATCACGCTGCGAATGCCAAAAGGGTCAGCGCTGTGAGTCCGAAGGCCCAGCAGTAATAGGCAAAAGGATTTAGCGCCTGGGAATCGTGTGACACGAAAACCGCATCAATACCCAGTCCGAAAGTAAGGCAATCGCGCCGGCGAGTGCTCCCGATGCGATTGCCAGTCCGGTGAATGCCGCCCGCGTCTTGATGCCCCATCTTTCGGACTTCGAGTACCGCAGCGCCGAAGATGATCGGGGTAGCGATGAGGAAATGAGAAATGGGCCGCGGCACATGCTGGGGCTCGACCCTCAGAGAATACGATGACAAATGCAGAAACGGCGACACGAACAACCCCGGTTGACGAACGCAACAAGACCGCAAAGAGCGATAGCAAGCTGACCACGGCCCGTCAGTTTTAACGGCCCGGTCCTGCCGCTTTCGTATGCTGGCGCGACCGCCGGGATGAGCGATGCGCCTCAACATACTCCCAAAAGCTATTGTCCATCGCATTTGTCTTGCTCAGGAGATAGGGAAAATGCCCGTAGACCAGCGAAAGCTGTTGAGCAGCTTCATCGGCCGATTTGCCTTCCACTTCGGCGACGTAAAGAGCCGCCACCAGACCCGATCGGTCAGCGCCGCCTTGGCAGTGAATGAGGAGTGGCTTGGGGGCGTCGCGAACGATTTTGAGAATTTCATGGATCTGCTGTGATGTGACAAGACGGCGCGCTCCAATGCCGTAATCAAAGTGCGTTACGCTCATGCTTCGAGAGATAGCGATTTCGTCGTCGTACCAGGATGTATCAGAATTATCCCCTCGTAGGTTTAAGATCGACCTTATCGCGTACTCGTTGATTACCCGCTCAAACTGGCTCTTGTTAAGTTGCGCCGAGCGGTAAAGTTGTCCGTCTTCTACGACATGAACGTTGCCCAACAGCTGGATGATACCGCAATAGGACGCGATAGACGTCACGATGAGCAGCAGCATGGTGAGGGCTGCGATGTTCGCGGTACGACGGCAAGCCCACCAGAGATTTGAGGTGATAATGGCGTCTGATTCAGTCATGAGATTTTTTGGGGGGCAACTGGAATCACTCGACTTGTCATCGGGCAGAGCCCGACTCGGATGAAAACAGGCGCGATCGCGGGCTGGGTTGTGACGCAAAAGGCGATGATCGTCGGCGACGAGCCAAGCCGATAGGCCCCCCGGGCCAGCATTGGCCCGGATGTAAATCCGACGGACTCGACCAAACCAAGGCAAGCCGCGCGCTTCCCTTGTTCATTGGTGTTCAGCCGGCTACCGGTGATTCGCCATGGCCGAGCATACGGGCCGCAAGCTCTCCGGGATTTTGCCGAAACTATACGAATCCGTAATCTGATTCGAACTGCCGCGGTCGGGACATACGCTGGAGCTGGCGTGTATATGTTGAGGGCCGAGCATCGTAGGCTGAGCAGGCTGGTCGGGCTCGGCAGAGGCCGAGTTCACAATCACGCGTAACGTTCCATGCCCGTCGCCGCCACCTTACATACCTGGACCCATTCGGCTCCCTCTTTCTTGGCGGCATTCCTCGCCTCGCTTGTCGAATTCGTCGAAGCGCTGACCATCGTGCTGGCGGTCGGAATTGTGCGCGGATGGCGCCCTGCACTTGTTGGCACGGCAGCCGGCACCGTGCTTCTCGCCGCGATGATTGTCCTGCTCGGGCCATTACTGGGACAGATACGAATCGAGATTCTTCAGTTGGTAATCGGATTCTTGTTGCTGCTATTCGGGATGCGGTGGCTGCGCAAGGCAATCCTCAGAGCGGCAGGCATTATCCCGCTGCACGACGAAATCGCGGCTTTCTCCTCGGAAGTCATCCAACTCCGCTCCGCCGGGCCGATGGCCACCATCATGCTCGACCCGATTGCGGTCGGGACGACTTTCAAGGCCGTCGTGCTCGAAGGCACCGAAGTGGTCTTCATCGTCCTTGCAGTCGGTGCTCCCGGCAATGCGCTGATACCGGCGAGCGTTGGAGCCGCCGCTGCGTGCGTTCTGGTCATCGCTCTCGGTATCGTCTTGCATCGGCCGCTATCTCGTGTCCCGGAGAACGCCCTCAAATTTGCCGTTGGCATTTTGATCTCCGGGTTCGGAGTTTTCTGGGTCGGCGAAGGACTCGGCTTTGAGTGGCCGGGTCGCGATCTTGCGCTGATCCCGATGTTCGCGTTGCTCCTCACGACATCGCTGGTCGGGGCGCAACTCGCTCGGCGGGCGACCGTGCCATCCGGAGCCAACAAATGAGTTCTCTTTCTGGCGTGCTGCGCCAGCTTTGGCGGTTGTTCGTCGATGATGGCAGCCTCGCTGGTACGCTTGTGATCTGGTGTGTGGGCGCCGGGTCCGTTCTTCCGCATTGGATAACATTCGGCGGCTGGAACGCCCCAATCCTGTTCGTCGGATGCATTGCGATACTGCTCACAAATATTATGCTGGCGGCGCGACACCATCGCTCACGGAGACGAACGAATACCAATGCTGAGTGAGCAATCGCCTTCGAGGTTAGTAGATCGATGCAATTGGACTTACCGGTTGATGAGCAATCCATTTCAGGAAAAGAACCTTCGCCTCGCATTTCGGATTAGCCTCACGATCAAGGACGTCTTCGCTCTACTGGAGATATTCGCTGGCATCACCGCGCATTTCGTCAGCCAGCAGTTCCTTTTGAGCGCCATCCTTGCAATAACCCGCGAAGAGCTGACCGAAGATCCTGGCGACGTCGTCGTGCGCTATCTGCTCCAGACGGCACACAGCTTCTCGCTGGACACCCAAAATTTCGCGTCGATGTATCTGCTCAGCCACGGAATAACCAAAGCCCTACTCATTGCCGGACTGCTGCGCCAAAAGCTGTGATATTACCCAGCGGCAATTGTCGTATTTGTGTCCTTCATTCTCTATCAGCTCTACAGATTTACCCATACCCATTCGGTCTGGCTCTTGCTGATCACGCTATTGGATGTAGTCGTGATTTGGTTGACATGGCACGAGTACCGCTATTTGCAAAAGCATCATGCAGCGATCGGCCCATAGCCCCGGACAATTCATGCAGTCGCCGGCCTTGCCGTTGCCAGGTGCCTCAGTGATTCAGGGCAATCAATCGCCGCGCATCGCCCTAGCTGCTGTCTCACCGCCAAAGGTATCCTTTGAGTCCTATTTCGCCGGCGCGGGGATCGTCGAGGCAGGCACGGGAAATATCGCCCATCGGAGTGTCGGTTTCCGGCATTAGTGGCGGCCGGCGAACCGCGCTTCAAGATCGACGATTTAGGGCAAGGACCACTCCTGCCGGCCCTCGCCAGAGTGAAAGTGGCACAGGCAAATCTTGCGACGACAAAGAACCTGCTCAAAGCTGGCAAAGGATTGAGCGTCGCAGGCTCTATCAGCACTATCGATGTGGACAACAGCCGGTATGACAGGAGGCTTTCAATGACCCACATCTAGCCGAGTGCGCTTGGACTGTGCCAACATCTGCGACCCCGCCAGACGGCCTCCGACGAGGAGATGATCTGCAGGATGCTCGACATATGTGCCGCGACGTGCCGGCTCATGGCCGACGAAGGGGAGGGCACGCCCAAAATGCATGAGCATTCCCGGACCTGCAGCCGATGCCGGCGTACACGAGCGCTTGCGGGGAAGTCGGGCGCGGCAGAATTCACTAGTCGCCTGCCCACGAAGGGCCCTAGAGGGTGTGCGCGTGACTACCGAACTGAGTGGGGCGCGGAGGCCACTAAGATGCCCTCCGATGTGGGACCAAGGCCGAAGAAATTGGCCTGTGCCCGATCATTCGGCCGCCCGAGGCATTCCACTTCGTTCAAGAACAGAACTAATCTGCTGTCGCCTCGTGAACCTTGCGTAGAGTGCTGGTAGTACCACAAGCGTGAGTACTGTCGCCGTCAGCAATCCGCCGATGACGACCGTGGCAAGCGGCTTCTGCACTTCCGCGCCCGTCCCTGTTGCCAGCGCCATCGGCACGAAGCCGAGCGAGGCCACGAGAGCTGTCATGACGACGGGGCGAAAGCGTGTCAGGGCTCCGTCGCGGATCGCCCGGACAGGCGCCACCCCTCGCTCGATCAGCGACCGAATCTGGGTCAACATCACCAGACCGTTGAGCACGGCTACACCGGACAATGCGATGAAGCCGACAGCTGCGGATATGGAAAACGGCATGCCGCGCAGCCACAAAGCCGCAATTCCGCCGGTCAGGGCGAGCGGCACGGCGCTGAAAACCAGTAGCGCATCGCGTGCCGACCCGAGCGCCCCAAAGAGCAGCAGGAAGATCATCGCGAAGCATCCGGGGACGACGATGGCGAGCCGCTGGCGCGCGACCGAGAAGTTCTCGAACTGTCCGCCCCAGGCCAAGTAGCTTCCTGGGGACAGCTTCACCCCTTCCGCGACCTTTTCCTGCGCTTCGGTGACTAGCGATCCGATATCCCGCCCGCGGACCTCTGCGGTGGCGACGACGCGCCGTTTGCCGTTCTCTCGGCTGATCTGGTTGGCCCCTTCGGTCTGCTCGAACGACGCGACCGCACGCAGGGGTACGGTCGCCGCCGGTGCGGTCGGATTCGAATGCGGCAACGGCACCGGGAGGTTCTCAAGCGCGGAAATGTCGCCGCGCAGCGCGTCGTTCAGCCGAACTACGATCTGGAAGCGCCGATCCCCCTCGAACACCAGCCCCGCTGCGCGCCCGCCGATAGCGGTCTCGATCAGGTCTTGGACGTCTGCGAGATTGAGGCCGCGCCTTGCGATTTCGGCCTTGTCGATCTTGATGTCAAGGAACGGCAGTCCGGTGGTCTGCTCGACCTTCACGTTTTCGGCGCCATCGATCTTCCGCAGGACGTCCGCAATGCGGGCTGCCGTACGCTGCATGTCCGCGAAGTCGTCGCCGAACACCTTGACGCCGAGGTCCTCCCGGACCCCCGCAATCAGTTCGTTGAAACGCATCTCGATCGGCTGCGAGAAGCCGACCTTGTTGCCGGGAAGCTTGGTCGCCTCCGCCTCGATGGCCTGGATAAGATCGTCCTTCGTCATCGCGGGGTCCGGCCATTCGTTTTGCGGCTTGACGATAATGTAAGTATCCGACGCGCTCGGCGGCATCGGATCGGCCGCCAGATCCGGTGTACCTGTGCGGGAGAACACGAACGCCACCTGCGGGAACTTGCTGATCACCTTCTCGATCTCGAGCTGCATGGCCTGCGACTGGGCCAGCGCCGTACTCGGCACGCGCTTCACTTCCATGACGATGTTCTTCTCGTCGAGGGTCGGCGTGAATTCCTGCCCCAGGCGGGAGAACAGGAGCAGCGAGGCCGCAAAGAGCACAGCGGCCGACGTGACGACCAGGCCGGGACTGGCGATACTGCGCGCCAGGATCGGAGCGTAGACGTCCTTCAGCCAGCGAACGAGTAAGTTTTCGCTCTCCCTTACCGGCTTGGTGAGGGCGATCGCGGTCGCAGCCGGGACGAAGGTCAGGGAGATCACGAAGGCAGTCGCCAGCGCGATCATCACAGTCAGGGCCATCGGCTCGAACGTCTTGCCCTCCACGCCCGTGAAGGCGAGCAACGGGACGTAGACGAAAATGATGATGAGCTGACCGTAGACGGTCGGCCGGATCATCTCCACAGCGGAATCGGAGACCGTCTTAAGGCGTTCGTCGCGGCTCAAGACCCGTCCCAGGGCGACTTGCCGCTCGGCGAGGTGCCTGAGGCTGTTCTCGCAGATGATCACGGCACCGTCGACGATCAGGCCGAAGTCAAGTGCGCCGAGGCTCATCAAGTTCGCGCTGATGTGCCCCCGCAGCATGCCCGTTGCGGTCAGCAACATGGTGATTGGGATGACGCACGCAGTGATCAGGGCCGCGCGGAAGTTACCCAGCATCAGGAACAGCACTGCGATCACCAGCAAAGCACCTTCGGCCAGGTTGGTCGCGACGGTGTGGATCGTTGCGTCGACGAGTTGCGTGCGGTTGAGCACCGTCCGGGCGTGGATGCCCGGCGGCAGCGTCTTGCCGATCTCCTTGATCTTGGCGTCCGCAGCGGCAGCAACGGTGCGGCTGTTCCCACCTATCAGCATGAGGGCCGTTCCGAGCACCACCTCGCGTCCATCGACGCTGGCGCTGCCGGTTCTCAGCTCTTTACCGATAGTGACGTCGGCGATGTCGTTGATCCGGACCGGAACCCCGTTTCGGGTCGAGACCACGATCTGTCCGATGTCTTCGACGTTCTCAACGCGCCCGGCGGCGCGGACCACGTAACCCTCGCCATTCTGCTCGATGTAGTTGGCGCCCCTGCTGGCGTTGTTCGCTTCGATCGCCTCGATGACTTGCTTGAACGAGAGCCCGTAGCCGACGAGCCTCGCTGGATCCGGCTGCACCTGATACTGCTTCACGAATCCGCCAATCGCGTCGGCGCCGGCCACGCCCGGTACCGTCTTCATCTGCGGCCGGACGATCCAGTCCTGCACGGTCCGCAAGTAGACCGTCCGTCGAAAGTCGTCAGTCAATCTCTCGCCTTCCGGCGTGAGATAGCTGCCATCGCTCTGCCAGCCCGGCTTGCCATCACGCACGGGCGCCGTGGCGCCGGGCTTTTCGTATTCGACCGCCCACCAATAGATCTCGCCGAGGCCGGTCGAGACCGGCCCCATCTTCACTTCCACCCCCGGGGGCAACGAGGATTTGGCGTCGTTGATGCGCTCGGCGACGAGCTGCCGCGCGAAGTAGATGTTCGTGCCGTCCACGAAGACGACGGTTACCTGAGCGAAGCCGTTCCGGGAGAACGATCGCGTCGACTCCAGGCCAGGAATGCCGGCCAGCGCCGTCTCCAGCGCGACCGTGACCTGCTTCTCGATCTCGACCGGCGTCAGCGCCGGCGCCACCGCGTTCACCTGCACCTGGACGTTGGTCACGTCCGGCACGGCGTCGATCGGCAGCTTTGTCAGCGACCAGAGGCCGGTCGCCGCAGCGACCAGCACTACCAGCAGAACCAGCCAGCGGCGCCGGACGGAGAATTCGACGATACGCGCGATCATCTCAGTCCTCGTCGCCAGGCTTGGAGAGTTCAGCCTTCAGGGGAAAGGTGTTGGAAGCCGCTATCGTTTCTCCGGCGGCGAGACCGGAGGTCACCTCAACCATCCCATCGTCGCGGCGGCCGAGCGCCACGTCCCGCTTCTCGAACCCATCGGAGGTCCGCACGAACACGACCTTGCGCCCATCCACGGTCTGGACAGCGGTCGCCGGCACTGTCACCGGGACCTGGCGGGACTGCACGGCGATGGCCGCCGTCACGAACGACCCGGGACGCCAGAGTCGATCCGGATTGTCCAAAGCCGCGACGACGCGCGCCGCCCGCGTTTCCTTGTCCAGCAACGGGCTAACGAAGATGACCTTGCCCGTCCCGACGCCGCTTCCGCCGCGGATCGACACCGCGACGCTCTGGCCTTCCCGAACCGACGGCAGATCTGACGAATTGACCATCATCTCGACCCAGACGCGACTGAGGTCGACGATCACGAAGAGTTCGGTCTCAAGGTTGTCCCTTCCGACGGCGGTCCCGAGCTCGACCTTGCGTTCGACCACCCGTCCGGAGATCGGCGCCCGTACGTTCTGCAGCCGCAGCGTCCCCTCCGGGGCCTGCGGAATCGCGGCAATTTCGCCCTCGTCGACGCCAAGCGCGAGCAGCTTTTGACGCGCGATGTCCAGACGCATCGCCGTCTGCGCGGCAGCGTTCCGCGACCTGATGTACTGTTGCTCGGGTATCGCCTTGCTGCTGTCCCAAGCAGTCTTGTCGCGGGCCGCCAGATCCTGCTGCAGATCGTTTGACAGTCGCGCGGCCATGTACTCGCTCTTAGCGTCGGCGACTTCCCGGCTCTCCAGCGCTCCGAGAACCTGTCCCTTCTCGACCTCGTCGCCGATGTTCTTGCGGAGCTCGGCGACGGTTCCCGACAGCTTCACCGACACGTGGGCGACGCGATCGGCGTCCGGCGCGATAACAGCCGGGACCGACAGTCTCGTTGCCATCGTCGCCGGGCCGGCCTTGGCCTGCTCGATCTTGGCCAGCGCGATCCGCTCTTCGTCCATCCGGATGACGGGCTTCCGCTCCTTCGCCTGCGGTCTGGATTGCTGCGGCGGCTCCGCCACAGCCAGGCCCACCGTCTTGCGCACCGCCGACGCGCCCGGCCCCCAGGCTGCGAACACGCCCGCCGCGACTATGGCGGCGAGAACTAGCGTCCAAATGAATTTTCGAGAGGACATCGGCGAACTTCCGGTCAGAGGTAGCGCGAGATCGCTTTGAACTCGGCGAGCACGTTCTTCGTCGGCTTCAAGGAGCCACCGTTGGCCGCGACGTCGAGGCAGTTGTCGACATGATCGTGGATGAGCGTCCGCTTCGCTTCGGTGATCGCCTTTTCGACCGCGTGAAGCTGCTGGGCCAGGTCTAGACAGGAGCGGCCGTCGTCGAACATCTCGATGACGCGGCGAAGATGGCCCTCCGCGCGCTTCAAGCGCTTGACAATCTGAGTGTGGCTTTCGTGGACGTGTTGCGTTGTCATCTTCGTGATCCTGTCCCTCGGGAGGGGATATTCTAATCCGGAATGGGTGAAACCATGCGCCGATGTTGACTAGTATAGGATACCCCCCTATCTTATAAGCATGTCGCACACGATCAAACACAAGTCAAAGCTGCTTGCCCGGGTTCGGCGCATTAAGGGACAACTTGACGCGGTCGAGCGGGCGCTGGAGGCGGAGCTCGGCTGCGCCGACGTGCTGATGCTGGTTGCGTCGGTCCGAGGCGCGGTCGGAGGTCTAACCACCGAACTGCTCGAAGACCACATCCGCCATCACGTCGTGGATCCCGCCCACGAAAAGGACCCGGAGAAGGCCAAGGGCGCCGCGGACCTGATCGAGGTCGTCCGAACGTACTTGAAGTGAGTCAAATGACCGACCTGTCTCAGCTGGTCCAACAGAGCAGCGCACACGCATGGCTATTCGTGCCCAGCGCGATCCTTCTCGGCGCACTGCACGGTCTCGAGCCTGGTCATTCGAAGACCATGATGGCGGCATTCATCATCGCCATCAGGGGCACCGTCCTTCAGGCCGTGCTCCTCGGACTGTCGGCAACCATCTCCCACACCGCGATCGTCTGGGTAATCGCACTCGCAGGCCTCCACTTCGGCCAAGAACTGTCCGGGCAACGCAGTGAGGCGTACCTGCAACTGGCTTCGGCCGTCATCATCATCGGCATCGCTGGCTGGATGGTCTGGCGCACCTGGAGGGAGCAGAACGAGGAGCATGACCATCACGACGAGCCGCAATCGATCACGCTGGCTGGGCAGTCGCTGTCGCTGGAGATCTTCGAAGACGGCGCGCCCCCACGGTGGCGGATCCGGAGCGAAAGCGGCGCGCTGCCGCCCGCCGATGACATCCGGGTGACGACGGTCCGCGGCGACGGCGCCGAGCAGACGTTCGCGTTTGCCACCCAGGATGGATACCTGGAGAGCCTCGGTGAGATTCCGGAGCCGCACGCGTTCAAGGCGCATGTCGCGCTCGCCGGCGACACGGCCGAGGTTCTGTTCGAGGAACAAGATCACGACCACATGGATCTCGGCGAAGAGGACGACGCGCACGCGCGCACACATGCAGCCGATATCCGTAAGCGCTTCGCGGGACGCACGGTCACGACCGCTCAGATCGTCCTCTTCGGTCTGACGGGCGGGCTGATCCCCTGCCCGGCGGCGATCACCGTGCTGCTACTCTGCATCCAGTTGAAGCAGTTCACCCTCGGCTTCGTCCTGGTGCTGTGCTTCGGCATCGGTCTCGCGATCACCATGGTCTCGGCCGGCGTCCTTGCCGCCCTCAGCCTGCGACACGTCGAGCGGCACTGGCGCGGCTTCAGCCGCTTGGCCCACCGGGCACCCTATGTGTCTGCAGCCTTGATCGTCCTCGTCGGGCTCTACACGGGGTGGATGGGCGTGCACGAACTCGTCTTGTGACGCGCAGGAAGCGCGGAGAAAGGAGCCTGGTTGTCAAGCAGGAGACCAGGGATGAGCGCACGCTTGCTCTTGATTGCCGTGATCGTCGCACCCTCCTTGCGTTGCACGCGCTTAGATCGCCGCCGATCCGCCGTGGAATCCACATCGCATCGACCAGTTGCCCGCTTCCATACGCCGGGCTGTCCTTGCGAAATGCCCATCGAAGCCCGGCGCGGCCCACTCCTTCGTGACCTACCTTGGCGGGAAGTGCACCTGCAGTACCTTCACTGCGAGGGCGTTACCTTTCTGCGACACGGCGGGATGCCAGCCTCCTTCGCCATCTGGCCGAAGGTCGCGTCAGGCGCGTCGACCTCGCTTATTCACTGTGAGAGACGCAAGATACGGCCAAGCCGTTCTCGCGTCCGGCACCCGGTCCAGAGCTCGCATCCGGAAATCGCAGCGTGATCTTGAGACCTGGTTTGTTGTCGGACAGTTCGATCACGGCTTGATGGAGGTCGGTAACGGCAGCAACCAGACTAAGTCCAAGGCCGTTTCCCGCCGTGGTGCGACTCCGCTCCAGGCGGTAAAATCGCCGGAACACGCGATCTCGCTCGGGTTCCGGGATGCCGGGACCGTCGTCGCTGACCTCCGCGATGACTGTGCCGCGCGAGTGAAATCCGCGCATGACGATACGCGTCTTCGTCGGTGTATGCCGCAGCGCGTTTTCCATCAGGTTGGAAAACAGTTGGATCAGAAGCTCGCGGTCGCCATGGATCGGAAGCTCGTCGGCAAGTTGCAGCTCCAAAGCTCGGCCGCCGTCCTCGATTGTCGGCTCGTAAGCATCCGCAACCGTCCGCATGACCTCCTCCAGATCGACCAAACGGAACGACGCGCGTCGAGCCCCGGCCTCGATTTGCGCGATCCTCAAAAGTGCCGAAAATGTCTCGAGGAGCTGGTCTGCGTTCTCGATGGCCTGATCGATGGCATGTTGATAATCGACTGGCGAGCACGCCCGCGCTTTGGCGGACTCGAGGCGCTGGCGCAGGTGAGTGAGCGGTGTCCGGAGATCGTGGGCAATATCGCTGGAGACCTGTCGCAGGCTCTCAAGCAAATCCGCGATGCGATCGAGCATCGTGTTCAAGGTCGAGGAAAGCCGATCGAAGTCGTCGCCCGAGCCCGTCAGGGCGATGCGCTGAGACAAGTCGCCGGCAATGATTGCTTCCGCAGTCCGGCTGACGTGGTCAACCCGCTTGAGCAGCGAGCGGGTGAAGAGGATCCCAGCCGCCAGACCGAGTACGAGTGCAAGGCCGAGCGCGATGAAAAACCCATTCAGGACCACATCTTCGACGTCCTCGACGCTTTCGAGATTGTCGGCAACGACGAGCGTCAAGCCGTTTGCCAATGCAGTCGACCCCACCAGGATCTGGTCGGTTGCGTCTTCGCCATTGGACCGAGGCACGATCTTCGGTCGTGCGGTCGACGTTGCGGCAAATTCAGCCAGATAGCTTTCACCGATCAGGACGTGGCCTTCGGCATTGACAATGGCATACTGCAGACGCCGCTTGGCGGCCGAAGATCGCTCCTCGATCGTAGAGCGCAAGCCCTCCATGCCGTGGCGCCGATATTCGGCCAGCAGCGACGAAGACTCCGCGTCCATGCGGTCCCGCGCCTGATGCTCAAGAGCGGACGTCACCGTGATTTCGGCAACCCAGGCGATGACAGAGACGGACAGTACGAAGACGACCGTGTGAAGCAGAGCGAAGCGGAACCCCGTGCTTCTAAAAAGTCTAGGGGCGGGCACGGAGAATGTATCCTGAACCGCGAACCGTCTCGATCAGCTCAGTGTCGAAACCGCGATCGATTTTTGACCGCAGCCGGCTAATGTGAGTTTCTACGATGTTCGTTTTTGGATCGAAATGGAAATCCCAGACACTCTCCAAGAGCATCGTGCGCGTTACGACCCGACCAGCATTGCGCATCAAATACTCCAGCAGACGGAATTCGCGGGGTTGTAAGTCGATGTCCAGACCGGCGCGCCGCACTTCTCGGCTGATCAGGTCCATCTCCAGGTCCGCGACTTTCAACACGGTCTCGACTTGGGCCATTGGCGGCCGTCGGGCCAGGGCATTGATCCGGGCCGACAGCTCGGCAAACGCGAACGGCTTGACGAGGTAGTCGTCCGCGCCGGCCTCGAGGCCTTCGACGCGATCACCGACGCCAGACATCGTTGTCAGAAAGAGCACTGGGGTCTTGAGTCCCGTCGCACGGGCCGTCTTGACCACCGAGAGGCCGTCGAGATGGGGAAGCATCCGGTCGACGATCAGGATATCGTAGGCCTCGCTGGTCGCCATGAACAAACCGTCACGACCATTTGTCGCGATGTCCACCACGTGACCCTGTTCCCGCAAGCCCCGCCTGAGATAGGACCCCGTCTCGGCGTCGTCCTCGATTACAAGAACACGCATCGCCTGCATCTCCCATCGCATGAGCCCGCCGCCTCGCGATCAGGTACGATCCTACAATGCCGGCGCGTCGTCAAACGCGCCGCTCGACCGGAACGGCCTCCTCGCCCTCGTGGCTGAGCGTCATATAGACTATCACGCCGGCAATAACGGTCAGGAACACCGCGCTCGTGATCACGGTGCCAAGTTCCAAGCCGCCATTTCCGATCGGTTGCGACAGGAGATCGCCGAAGGATGCGCCCATCGGGCGCGTCACAATATAGGCGAGCCAGAATGCGAGGATGGAGTTCATCTTCAGCCCGAAATAGCCGAATGCAATAACGGCGATGACTGTGCCGTACATCAGCCCGGCCTGCAGATAGCCCAGGTTCAGGCCTTCAGCGGCGAGGTCTCCGGCGGCCGTGCCGAGGGCGAAGGTCAACAAGATAGCCAGCCAGTAAAACAGTTCGCGCCGGGTGGTGTAGATGGTATGAATGGAAAGCGTCCTTTCGACCAGATACCATACGGCGAAGGTCGCCGCGAGGGCGATGGCGAAGCCGATGCTGGCGGCCTCTTGGCTGACGCCGAGGTGATCGACAAGGTTGTCGGTGAGCAGGGTGCCGACAATGCTGACCAGAACCACGATCACCCAGTAGATCCAGGGGACATATCTCTTCTGCGCAAACTGCACCATCAGCGCGGCGAGCAAGAGCCCGCTCATCAGCAAGGATGTCTTCGAGAGGCCGAGACCCAAATTTGCGTTGAGGAAGTCTGCCGCCGTCTCGCCGACGGTCACGGCCATGAGTTTGATCAACCAGAAGTCGACCGTTACCTTCGGTACGCGATTGTAGATGGCGCTTGCGGTCAGCTGGGTTGCATGCATCGGATCGGCTCCTATTCAAGAATTGCTGCCAATTGCGTACGGCTCCCGCGCGTTTGACACGCAAGACGACGGTCAAAAACATTCGAGAAGATGCGCGAGGGGAAGGAACTGGAGCCGCCGTGTAGCGGCCCCAGTCGTCGAGATCAGTCGTCGTCGCCTTCGTGGCCGTTCTCGTTCTGCTCGTTGTCGGCAGTGACGGTTTTCACCACCTTGCCCGATTGGGGGTCGATCAGCACCTTGTGGCGGGTGCCGCCCTTGAGGACCTGCACTTCGAGATAGACGGTACCATCTTGATCCTCGATGCCCGAGCCGACGGCCTTGCCGCCGACCGCTTGTTCTGCGGTTGCCATGGCCTCTGCCATACTGACCTTGGCGTTGGCCATGACCGCCGCTTCGTCGGTCGGAGCATCGCGGTTTTTGGCGTAAGCCGCGACCGAGCCGCCGATCGCGCCCGAGGCAAGAGTACCGGCCAGGATAGCGGTCATAAGTTTGGTGCGGAGCATTGGTGTCTCCTTTCGTCCGCCGCGAAGCGAAGGCTTCGCTGATAGGCCGAACCATGACCGGGAGAGCATTGCCTGAATTCGACCGACGCTATACGTTTTGGTAATGATCGCCCGGATATCGCGACGGGCGCCGCGACTTGCGGTCCGCCTCGGGCCCCTAAAATCCATTATGGAAAACGGATGATCACCTCGGTGATCGGCTGACGCAAGGCGACTGTCGCGCGCATCACGATGGCCGCCAATAGCGCCGTGCCCATGCCGCCAACTACGTCCGAAACGTAGTGCGTTCCGACGTAGATGCGCGAGACCATCAGCAGCGCCGCCGGAATCGCCAAGATCAGCGCGCGGAGCCGGCGATGCTGCAGCAGTGTCGCGGCGACGATCGCCATCGCGGCCGTGGCATGATCTGAAGGAAAGGAGGGGTCGGAGCTGGGTGCGACGATGAGATGGGTTACACCTAGCTCGTAGGGGCGGAGACGACTTACAAACAACAGGATAAACTGGTTGATGAGGAGACCGAAAAGAAAGGTCAGTCCGGCGTCGACCGCGAGCATCCTCTCGTTTGCCCTGTCCTCACGTTGCCACCACCGCACCGCGACCGCCAGAACCATGACCGGAATCGTGAAATCCGTCACCCCGATCATGAACCAATCGAGCATAGGACGATGTCCGGCCGAGCTGTTGAGCCACTGAGTAAGCGCGATATCGAGACCTTGTCGCATGCGTGGTGCTAAGCCTCCAGGAAAGCAATGCCAATCTGGGTTTGCGTTCTCCAGGCGACCCGGCAGGCCTTTCGCGCGTTGTCGGCGTTGACAAGAAGGATGAACTCGTCCGGAATTCCGCAGGTGTTTTCGACATTCAGCGCAGCGCCACCTCGCGACAAGTTCTTGATGGTGCAGTCGATGATTGAGCGCCCGTGGTTGAAAACAATCTTGCCACCCTTGAAGGTGCGCCGTCTCTCCGCTTGCCGCTTCTCCATGACTGCCCCGGCTCGGCGCGATCCATCCGACGAGAACCGGAGCCTAGCAGTCAACACCTGACTGGGCCCTCACCAAAACTATACCGATTTGTAATGTCGGCTCACCGATTTCTAGCGAGTACGGGGCAGTTTCAATGTATGCGACGCTCGCAGTCCTCATCTTCCGGATGAGGCGATAGCATTCGACTTGTCGTTTGCAGTCTGCCCTCGCGCCGCCTTGCAGTCCGCACAATACGAAATCGTATAGAGCCGGTAACCGCGCGGAAGGAGAACAGATTGCACTCTGCGCGTTGTCGCGTCGTTCAAATCAAGAGGTGCTCACATGCAAGAGAGAAATGCCGGTCGCCATGCAGGGCAGGACTTCTCATCACCGTCTGCTTCAATCGAACTGCAGGATTTTGCCACCAAAGTACCGGCGGTTACTCTCTCGTTCTGGGTGATCAAGATCGCCGCCACCACGCTGGGCGAGACCGGCGGCGATACCGTTAGCATGACGTTGCATTGGGGGTACCTCGCCAGCACCGCGCTGTTTCTCTCGATCCTTGCGGTCTTGGTTGTGCTGCAGACTGCAGCGAAGAGGTTCCACCCGTTCCTTTACTGGGCCACCATCATCGCATCGACCACGGCCGGCACGACCATGGCTGATTTTGCCGATCGCTCGCTCGGTATCGGCTATGCTGGCGGCTCCTCGATCCTATTTGCTTGCGTCATCTTTACCCTGGGTTTGTGGTACTGGTCGCAGGGATCGATCTCCGTCGACACCGTGAACACGCCAAAGGTCGAGGCATTCTATTGGGCGGCGATCACCTTCTCGCAAACCCTGGGCACCGCTCTGGGCGACTGGACGGCCGATTCGACCGGGCTTGGGTACGAAGGCGGGGCGATTGTCTTTGCGGCAGGACTTGCCGTCCTCGCAGCGCTGTATTATCGGACCACAGTTTCACATGTTCTGCTGTTCTGGGCTGCGTTTATCCTGACACGACCATTGGGCGCGACCGTGGGCGACTTCTTCGACAAGCCCGTCAGCCAGGGCGGTCTGCACCTGAGCCGCCCTATCGCTTCGGCCGTGATTGCCGTCTTCATCGTCGCCTGCCTCTTGATTTTCCCTCAGCGGGCCGGCCGACATCCGGCAGGGCGCCTCGCCAGCGATGCGGTCTAAACCCTCAGCCCACCTGGCAAAACGCGGCCCGGCGTCAGGTGAAGCAGCACCCAAAGGAAGCCTGTGCAGGACATGAGGATGACAACCCCATTGCAGTACGGCACCACCGCGAGAGTTCTTCACTGGCTCGTTGTCGTACTGCTGTTCGCGCAATATTCGATTGGATGGCTGATGCCGGACATTCACCGCGGCGAGCAGCCGGGCATCGCCACGACCCTCCACGCCAGCTTGGGGATCCTGATCCTGGCCGTAATGCTGCTGCGGTTCGCATGGCGGCTTACCCATCCTGTCGCGCCAGAGAGCTCGCTGTCCACCTGGCAGCGCTTGAGCTCGGAAATGGTGCACTGGTCGCTTTACGCGCTGGTGCTCGCGACGACGCTCACAGGATGGCTGTTCGCCTCTTTTCGTGGCTGGTCGGTCTCCTTCTTGTTCCTGACGCCGCTGCCGATGCTGGGTTCTGTCGATGCGACCGCCGCTCGAGCCATTGATGGCCTCCACCAAGCCATGGAATGGACCCTGCTGGCGTTCATCGTTATCCATGTGTCGGCAGCCCTATTGCACATCCTGCTGTACCGCGATGGGGTCGTGCAGCGGATGCTACGATAGAGCCCTTTCGTCGCGCGCGTTCGCGGGCGGCGTGGAGCATCGCAGCTTCATCCGCGGGATCTCGGAATCAGATAGATTTCCATGCCGGGCGCGTCATCGAGCGACCAGCTGGAAGGCCACCCGTTCAGGAGCCCGGCCCCTCCTTGAGGGGGCGGCCACGCCTCTCATGGCTTTCGCGCCCGGCCACGTTCGGAACAGCCGGCCTGCCAAGGTCCATCACAACAGACCCAGGCTGCGGACCAGCATGTAGATTGCGACTGCGAATATGAGCGCCGCAAACACGGTGTTCAACGCGCCTTTGCGGCCAGCGAGGGAGGTCGCGGAGCGGGCGCCGAGAAGCCCGCCGAGAACGCCGCCGACGATGAACAACCCGGCGAGAGACCAATCCACAAGGCCGGACAAGGCGTAGTTCGCCGCAGTTGTCAGCCCGAACGCGGTGACCGCCAGGAGTGAGGAACCCACCGCGTACAAGATCGGCATGCCGGTGGCTGCGATCAGGGCGGGCACGATCAGGAAGCCACCGCCGATCCCGAAGAAGCCGGATAAGGATCCCGTGACGAGGCCGAAGGCCACAAGCTTCGGCAGATTTTCCCGATTGAGCCTCACCGAGAGCTCGCCCTCGCCAGAGCGGCCTTTCATCATTAGCGCGCCCACCACCAACATGACGATGGCGAAAAGTGCGAGCAGCTTCTGGCCATCGATGATCTTGCCGAGAGTGGAGCCGAGAAAGGCGCCAGCTATGCCTGCAAGCGCGAACACCGAGGCGCAGCGCCACTTCACGTTACCGGCGCGGACGTGATTCGCCAGGTTGGCGGCAGCGTTTGCCGCGACGGCGATCGCGCTCGTCCCGATCGCGACATGAGGATCCGCTACCCCAACCAGATAGATCAGCAGCGGAACCGCCAGAATGGAACCGCCGCCTCCTACCAGGCCCAGCGAGAAGCCTACCAGCGAGCCGGAGGCCAGACCGAGCGCGCCTTGGGTCAGGGACAGCATGGCGACAACTCCTCCTTCATGCGGCTCGCGCCGGCGCGCCGTAAACTTCGCGGTTCCATGGCGCCCGCATGAGGATGCGGGCCATGCTGCAAAAGCCTGTGAGCCCGGCCGTCATCAGTCCGGCACCCACCAAAGCCGGCACGGCGAAGAACCAAGGCGAGGCCAAAAGGCCGAGCAGCGTGCCAGCGAAGACGAGACTTCCGGCCCCGATCTGCACCTGCCGCTGAAGCTCGATCGGCAGCCGTCGGTCGGTCACAACCGGCAGACCAGCCTTGCGCCAAGCGTCGAGCCCGCCATCAACGACGAAGGCCTCGCAAGCGGCATCGAGTGTTGCGACGAGCCGGGGCGCATTGGCTTGGGTACGGGCGCCGCTCTTGCAATGAAAGATGATCGGCTTGCGATGCCCCCCGACATCGGCTTCGTCGAGTTTCGACAATGGCAGGTTTCGCGCCCCCGGAATTATCTCGCGCGCGTGCTCGTCTGCTTCGCGGATATCGATGAGGGTGGTGCCCTCGTCGAGTAGACGGCGGGCGTCCGTCGGGTTGATAGTCGGTAGCGACATTCCTAGTTCCTTCTTGGCTTATCTGCTCTTGGCTTTGACGGGCGTGCAAAACAGCTTGTGCAGCGTGGCAAAGAGCTGCTCGATGCGCGGATCGGCGATGCGATACCAGAGCGTCTGGCTTTCCCGCCGGAAAGTGACGAGACCCTCATCGCGCATCTTCGCGAGATGCTGCGAGAGCGCCGATTGCGACAGGCCGACGGCCTCGGCGAGGGAACTCACGTTGTCCTCCCCGCATTCAACGAGCCTGCACAGGATCATCAGCCGGCGCTCGTTTGCGATAGCCCGCAGGACGGAGGCCACTTCAACTGCCTGCTTCTCGAAAGTTTCCGGATCGAATGTTGAGGAGGCCATCGTCCTGTTCCCCTTATTTGAGCCATTGCTTAATTAGATATTGCTAATATATCCGTCAAGTCCGACCGAGCAATGGCATCAGGGAGTTCCAGAATGTCACCACCAATGATCCGATCGTTCTTCGACGAGCCGACCAACACGGTGAGCTACCTGGTCGCCGATCCGGCGACCAAAAAGGCCGCGATCATCGATCCGGTGTTCGACTACGACCACAATTCCGGTGAGGTGGATACGCGCTCTGTCGAGGCGATGCTGGCAGCCGCCGAACGAGCGGGCAACACCATCGAATGGGTTCTGGAGACCCATGCTCATGCCGACCATCTCTCGGGCGCGCCTTTCATCAAGGCGAAGACCGGCGCGAAGATCGGCATAGGCGAGCACATCAAGGACGTGCAGCGCATCTTCCGACCGATCTTCAACGCTACGGACTTGAAGACCGACGGCAGCGACTTCGATCATCTGTTCCGCGACGGCGAGCGCTTCAAGATCGGCGAACTCGAGGTCGAGATTCTCTACACGCCGGGGCATACGCCGGCGGACATCTCGTACAAGATCGGGGATGCCGTATTCGTCGGCGACACTCTGTTCATGCCCGACTACGGCACCGCGCGCGCCGATTTCCCCGGCGGCGATGCACACGGGCTCTACCGGTCGATCAAGCGGCTGCTGGCGCTGCCGCAGGAGACGCGGCTCTTCATGTGTCACGACTACAAGGCTCCCGGCCGCGACACGTTTGCCTGGGAAACCACGGTGCGCGAGCAGCGCGAGAGAAACGTCCACGTCAAGGACGGCGTCACCGAAGATGAATTCGTGGCCATGCGGCAGGCGCGCGACACCAAACTGTCGGCACCGAGGCTGCTGCTGCCTTCCATTCAGGTCAACATCCGCGCCGGCAAATTCCCGCCGGCCGAAGCCAACGGGGTGCGCTATCTCACGATCCCCGTGAAACTCAAGGGCGGCGCGCAGACCTGCGTGTAGGCCCCCGGCGATCGTTCATGCCGCGGCACCGGTCGCTGATCAGACGTCGAACGTCAGCTCCGACCGGGTGCCGCTGCCACCTTCGCGGTTCGATATGGTGAGTTTCGCTCCGACCTTTGCGAGCGCGAGCTTGACGATGGCAAGGCCCAGCCCGCTTCCGATCGGGCTCCTCAGTCTACCCCGGAAGAAGCGTTTTCCGATTTGATCGAGTTCGTCGGCGGGGATACCCGGCCCTTCGTCCTCGATGGTGATGGCATTGCCCCGGGCCATCCAGACGACCCGTCCCTCGCTAGTGTACTGCATCGCGTTTTCGTGCAGGTTCCGCAGCGCGAGCTGGAGGCAGTCGGCGTTCGTATTCAGCACCATAGCCCGGACGCTGGCGTCGATCGTCACCGTCGTCTGTTCGTGCCTTGGAGTGGCGACGACGATCTCCTCGAGGATCGGACCGACCGCGACCGGCGCCAACGGTGCATCGACCGTTTCGGAGTCCAGCCTTGCGATCGTCAGCAGTTGGCGCACCAGGCGCGTGCTCCTGTCGACGGCTCTCACGATCTGTTCGAGCGCCCCCCGCACGACCTTCGGGTCGTCGGCGGCCAAAGCCACCTGGGCCTGCGTCTTCAGTCCTGCCAGCGGCGTGCGCAGTTCGTGCGCCGCGAAGGCGGTCACTTCGCGTTCATGCCGGCGCGCGGCCTCAACCCGGCTGAGAAGCCCGTTGAGGGCGACTGCGAGCGGCCTGACCTCGGTCGGAGCACGTTCGGTTTCGACGTGCCGCATGTCGTCCGGCTCGCGCGCGCCGAGGTCCTGGGCCATCTGCCGCAAGGGACGAAGACCCTGCCCCACGCTCGCCCAGATCGCGGCGCCGAGCAGCGGCGCGATCAGCAGCGCCGGCCACATCAGCCCCTTGATCAGGTCGGTCACCAGCCGCTCCCGCAGCCCAACACGGTCCCCCACCAACACGCGCAGATTGTGATCGGCGTCCTCAACCGAGAACACGCGCCAGGGTTCGCCGTTGATGATCCGGTCCGAGAACCCTGAGGCGGCGGGTGAGAGCTGCTGATCGGGTGCGCCGCTCGATTTCGCGACCATGCGGCCATCGAGAGACCAGATCTGGCACGACAATTGTCGTTCGTAGCTGCCGAGCGGCTGTAGCGCGGCGGGTGTCGAGCCTGCGGGGAGAGCATCGAAGCCGGATGCAAGCGAAGCCACCATGCGCGCGGCCTCCTGCAGGCGCGTGTCGAGAACATGCTCCACTTCGTCCCTGGTTCCGACGTAGATCCAGACGACCGCCGCCAACCAGACGATCCCAGTCGCGGCAAGTAGCATCGCGAACAACCTTAGCCTCAAGGACCTCATCGGCCCGTCCCCATCCGATAGCCTACGCCGCGCAGCGTCTGGATCGCGTCTTTGCCGATCTTGTTGCGGAGATTATGGATGTGAACCTCGATCGCGTTGCTTTCGACGTCCTCTTGCCATCCATAGAGGCGCTCCTCAAGTTCGGCGCGCGAACGGACCTGCTCCGGACGCTCCATCAGCGCCGCCAGAATCGCGAACTCGCGGCGCGACAGGTTGATCGGCTCGCCGGCGACGGTCGCCGATAGATCAGCCGGCGAGAGCACGATGGCGCCGTAGGTCATGGTCGGGGCCGCACGCCCGCCTTCCCGGCGGACGATGGCGCGCAGGCGCGCTGCCAGTTCATCGAGGTCGAAGGGTTTCGCCAGGTAGTCGTCAGCTCCGGAATCCAGGCCCGAAACCTTGTCGCCGACGCGGTCGCGCGCCGTCAGGAGCAGAACGGGCGTGGCGTCCCGCCGTCCTCGGAGCCTGCGCAGCAGATCCAGGCCACTTCCATCCGGCAGCATGATGTCGAGCACGATTGCCGAGTAGCGCGACGTCGCGAGCGCGTGGTCGGCGTCCTCGCAGGTTTCGACCGCGTCGACCGTGGCGCCGGTCAACGACAGTCCCGCCCGCAGACCATCGGCCAGGATCGGATCGTCTTCGACGACGAGTATGCGCATCAGTACCTCCGAGGTTCCTCTCGGTCCCCAGCCTTAAGGCTGGCTTAAGGTAGCCTATCCAAGTCGTGGCATCCGCTCACAAAAAATGCAGGGCCGCCACCGACATGCCGGGCTTTCATCGACTATCGGTCATATTGTTCGTTCTCCTGTCCTCCGTCGCGTTGGCCCGGGCGGGAACGCCGCCGTCCGCCGACCAAGCGTTCCAATTGAAGGTTTCGCGCGACGACGCGGGGCTGTCGCTCACCTGGGCGATTGGGCCGGGCAGCTACCTCTACCGCGCAATGATCGCCGCCAAGAACGCGGTGCCTCCCGGGACACCTGTCACGGTCCAAACGCCCCAGGGAGAACCCAAGGACGATCCGGATTTCGGGCCGCAGGAGATCTATCGGAACTCGGCGAAAGCCCAGATCCCATCTGCCGACCTGCGAGGGCTGCGCGAAATCGCAGTGACCTATCAGGGTTGTGCGGAACAGTACCAAATCTGCTACCCCCCGGTCGCCAAGACGATCAATCTGGAAACGCTGGCGATCAAGGACCGCGACGCCACCGCCCCGTCCTCGTCCGGATCCTCATCTTTCGTGGACGCTCCGGATGCCGCGGTTGGAGCGAGCGACGGCGTCTCGGCGACGATCGCGCCCGCACCTGGCGAGGGCATCTCCTACTGGGTGACGCTCGGCGGCATGCTGGCCTCGTTCTTCGGCTTCGGCATTCTATTGTCGTTCTCACCCTGCACCTTCCCGCTGGTGCCGATCTTCTTCGGTCTGATGGCCCGGTCGCAGGAGCGTCTTTTGTTCGGCCGGGGGCTTGCCCTCGCGGCGACGTTTGTCGGAGCGTCCGCATCGGCCTACGCAACGCTGGGTGCGTTCGCAGCCTGGTCCGGATCCGGAGAGAACCTGCAGATCCTGCTGCAGACGCCGGTTGCGCTTGGCGTAATGAGCGCCGTCCTCGTCACCCTCTCGCTGTCCATGTTCGGCCTGTTCGAGATCCAGCTGCCGGCCGCCTTGGTCGAGCGGATATCGGGCGCGGCCTCCGGAGGCGGTCGCGGACCGCTGGCCGCAGCCGCCGTTCTCGGATTCGGATCGGCACTGATCGCCGGCCCCTGCGTGACACCTCCGCTGGCCACGGCCCTGCTGTACGTCGCTCGCACCGGCGACGTGATGCGCGGCATGGCGGCCCTCTTCCTGTTCGGCGTCGGCATGGGCGTGCCGCTTCTGGTCTTCGGAGCGTTGGGACCGCGGTTCCTGCCGAAGCCAGGTCGCTGGCTCGTCCGCGTCAGGCATGCCTTCGGCTTCATCCTGCTTGCCGTCGCGATCTCGATCTTTTCCCGCGTTCTGTCGCAGCAGACCACGCTGCAGCTTTGGGGCGCGCTCGCGACGGGTGTCTCCGTCTATCTCGGAACGCAATTCCTGATGACGCACAGTCGATGGCGCTTTGTGTCCATGAGCCTAGCGAGCATTTCGCTTCTGAGCGGCTCGGTCCTGATGATCGGATCGGCTGGTGACGACAGTCTCAACGCGACCCGCATCCTCGATCGGTTCGTGACGCGCGAGACCGGATCCGAAGATCCCGTCCGAACGATCCGATCGGTCGCCGCCTTGGACGACGAACTCGCTGCGGCCCGCACGGACGGGAAGCCCGTCATGCTCGACTTCTCCGCCGAGTGGTGCGTCGAATGCAGGGTCATGGATGCCGTCCTGCGCAAACCTGAAGTCCGTGCACGCCTGCAAGCCTTCAGAATGGTGCGTGCCGACGTGACCGCCGTCGACGACGCGAGCCGAGCCCTGATGAAGCGCTTCGACATCGTCGGGCCGCCGACCATTCTGCTGTTCGGCACGCTCGGAAGCGTCGATCCGACGGTCAAAATCATTGGCGCGGTCGATGCCGGCGCCCTGCTCGGAAAACTATCGGCCCTCGCCTCGGTCGACTGAGCCCAATCTACAGAAAAGGAAGCCGAACATGCCTCGATACATCTCCAGACGCACGCTCGCCCAAATGATCGCCGTCGCGGGCGTCCGCGACCTGGTCGGCCCCGCGCGCGCCGATGACGCTTTCAGCGAAGCGGACATATCGCGCGAAGCCATCCTCTACGATCCCGCCGCGCCGACCGCGGGAAACCCGAAGGGCGATCTGACCATCGTTGTCTTCTTCGACTACAACTGCCCCTTCTGCAAACAGGCGGAGCCAGAGCTCGAGCGGCTGGTGAAGACCGACGGCAAGATTCGCCTCGTCTATAAGGATTGGCCGATTCTGACGCCGGATTCCATCAAGGGTGCGCAGTGGGCGCTGGCCGCGAAGTATCAGAACCGCTACGACGCCGCGCACTTCGCGATGATGGGAATTCCCGGGCCGAAGATTCCGGCCGAGCGTATGCGTGAAGCGATCGCGAAGTCCGGCGTCGACATGGATCGTCTCGATGCCGATCTGAAAGCCCACGGCGACGACATCACCAAGCTCCTGCGACGCAACCTTGCCCAGGCCGATTCGCTAGGCCTGATGGGCACGCCCGCCTACATCGTCGGCCAGTACCGGGTGACGCAGGCGTTGAACTACGAAGGCTTCAAGCGCGTCGCTGCCGACGCGCGCGCCCGCGCAAAGAAGTGAGCAACGGGGCCCTCTTAAGCCTGGCTTAAGCTGCAGATCGAGACTGACCGCCATAGGCCAAGTCAGGTTGGGATCGGTTGGATGTCAGGGCCGGACTTCTTTTCAGAGGACGGACGCATGGCGGCCACGCCAAATCTGGACAGCCTCAAGGCGGAAGACGAAGGTGTCCGCCTCGTTCACAAGGATTGGCCGATCCTGACGAACGCCTCTCTCTATGGCGCCCGCCTCGCGTGGGAGTTCGGTACAAAGGCGGGTACGACACGGCCGCGCATCCGGCATCGACATGGAGGCGCTGCAGGTCGACCTTCGCCACCACGCCGAAGACATCGATGCGCTGTTCGTCCGCAAGTCCTTGAGCCTCGCCGGGACGCCATCGTACCTGATCGGAAATCCTCTCTACAACACGCTCGACTACGCCTGCTTTCGCCGGGCAGTCGCCAACGCGCGCCGGCAGGCGGCACCGAAGGAATCAACATGACGCTTCGAAAGCAATGGGCTGTGTGTGCCGCGGCAGTGCTTCTGCCGGCAGCGCTGGCGGGCTGCGTCTCCGACGCCGACATCATGCCCAAGGCCGCGGCCGCGAGCTACGCGCCGATGTCCGACCCGCGATATGGCGTGGTCTCGGACGGCGCCTATACCGTTGCGCCGGTTCCTGGCGGCGACCTGAAGATCCGTTACATGCGTCAACTCGTCGACGATCCGACCGGGCAGCCTGCCGGGACCGTCGTCGTGGACCCGAAAAACCGTTTCCTCTATCTGGTGCAGGAAGGCGGCAAGGCGCTGCGCTACGGCGTAGGCGTCGGCAAGGAGGGCATGGCCTGGTCGGGTACCGCCAATGTGGCGATGAAACGCGAATGGCCGCGCTGGACGCCCACCAAGGACATGATCGCCCGCGAGCCGGACAAATACGTCAAGTGGGCCCGGGGCATGGAGGGCGGCACGCAAAACCCGCTTGGCGCCCGCGCTCTCTATCTCTTCAAGAACGGCAAGGACACGCTGTATAGGATTCACGGCACCAACGAGCCATGGTCCATCGGGCAGGCAATGTCGTCCGGCTGCATCCGCATGATGAACCAGGACGTGATCGACCTCTACCGACGCGTGCCGTCGGGAGCCAAGGTCGTGGTGCTTCCGGCGGGCGGTGCAGAGACCGCGGCATCCGGCGGATGAACTTCGATCGGCGCGCGACCTCGACGAAAGCAGGGACGCCCCAAGGGGCGGGGATCCCGCTCCTACGGCGGTGCCGAGTGCCCCCGTCGAGACGTCGTCAGGCGACGTCGCCGAGCTGGGGCGATGCACCAACACAAAGAACAGAAGGCCTCTAGATGGCTTCGACCGCCGCCCTCAATTCGCCGCGGACCTTCTCCGCGATCGTCGCCAGTGATTCATTCTGTATGGCCTGCATTGACGCTACCGGATCCACCGCTGCCACTTCGGTCTTCCCATCGAATTCCTGAACCACAACGTTGCATGGAAGCATGGTTCCGATCTTGTCCTCGGCCAACAGCGCCTCATGCGCCATTCTCGGGTTGCACGCACCTAGTATGACGTAAGGCCGAAAGTCGGCGCCGATCTTCTCCTTGAGCGTCGATTGCACGTCGATCCTGGTCAACACGCCGAATCCCCGGGCCTTGAGTGCGGTTATCGCTTTGTCGACGGCCTCCGCAAACGGAAGGTCGAGTGTTTTCGAGAAATAGTAGGACATTTTAAACTCCTGTACTGGTGTGCCTCAGCGCTACGCTGGTGCAGTCGCGTTTGGGACACCCCTCGCAGCCCGGAGCGCGCTATCCGCGCTTTCGGCCACGTGCCTGAAATCGCCTCGTAACGCCATCAGGGCTCGACGTTCTTCTTCGATTTCGTAGGAGGTGCGAAAGCCCAGTTTTCTCAAGACGGGCACCGGGGGGCACCACCCCTGGATCGCATGCTGGAACAGAAAGCCGGTCACCAGCGCCGGGAGTGCGAGCCAGCGCTGATTGTGAGCGGCCGCCAAAACGATGCCAGTGAATCCGATTACAGCTGCATTAGCTTCGATGGTTCTCTCGATGTCCCACTCCCGGTCGAGCTCGTGCAACCTGTCGGCAATCTGGTCGCGATGTTCGGCGAAGAAGGCGACGTTCGCCCGCATCGTGCGCTCGATGCGACGATTATCGCTCTCAGACGAACGTAGGGGCACCCGATTCCGCGTCGTGGTCATCTATAGATTACGCGCGCTGTTCTGATTTGTTCCTACTGCGCACGCGCTGACGACGGCCGACTGTCGCGCGAAGGTGCAGCGGACAGCTATGTCTGACGGTTCGTCGCGACGATCACTGACGGCTGTTTCAAGGCGTAATATCGAGCGCCGGGCGTAACAAATCAGGCGCGCTCCACGTCGCGGGCTTCGCGGTTCCGAAATGCGAACTGAAGAACGTTGCCGGCGGCAGGCTCGCGCGCTCGTGCTGGCTCTGGAATACGGCGGCAAGGGCAAACCTGCGTTCGTCTACAGCGATGTCGGCGCTCTGCGCTATTTCGCCATCGGGCACCGCCCCGCGGACGGAAGCGCGTTCCGGTGCGCCACATGCACCGCGCTGATGCGCTCGGAAAATCCCGGTCTGGACGCCGACAGGGCCTTCGAGGTCTTCGAGCAGGTGCTGCTGCAGCATCCCCAGGAATTCTGGAAAGGGCGCGTCATGACCGACGAGGACTTCGCGCAGCGGCATCGCAAAGAGGAGATCGCCACGTGAACGAGATGAAGCGGCTGACGACGTTCCTGCCGGGCTTCGGCGGATTTCACGGCACCAAGTGGGCGAATCTGTTCCCGTTCTCCCTGTGGAAGTGCGCGGAGCGCTTCGCGAGGTACGAAGACGCCGATGAGCTGACCGCCGCCGAGCTCGACGCGATCCTGCGCGAGACGAGCGAGCCCTCGCGCTTCTTCGACGAACTCGCGAGGAGCTTCTGCCGCCGCTTCGACGCCGACACGTCGGCATGACTGGGCTTTGAACTGGGCCTGACGTTCGCCGGATTCGACGCCCCGGCCGCCTGCGCCGGCACCACGGACTTCATCCTCGCGACCATGCCGACGGACAGCGCCCGCCGGCTGCTCGCCCGCAGCGCGGAGGAAGGACACCAGCGGCTCCTCACGTCCGCGACCGGTTCGCGCCGTACGATGGCGGCGCCCCCTATCCCGAGGACGCCGTCGAGCAATGGCTGACCGCGCCGGTCGAAACCTGGGGCCGGGCCGAGCTCTGCGATCTGCTCGCGGGCTTCGTCGCCCCCGACATCGACGAGCGGCTGTACGCAGAGATCACGGCGGGCAGCGACCTTCGCATCGCGTTCGAGTACGCCGTCGACTGGAGCTCTTCCAGGCGCATGCCTTCGAGTTCGTCTCCGCCGAGACCGACATCGATCATCGGCTACCAAGCCGTTCCATGCCTGGACCAACGGCCAAGTCGAGCGGCTGAATCGCACGTTCAACGAGGTCACCGTGCGCAGCTATCAGCACGAGAGCCACGACCAGCTCCGTGACTACGTGGCGGCCTTCGTCGGCGCCCACAACTTCGCCAAGCGGGTGAAGGCTCTCGCCGGCCTCACGCCCTTCGAGGCCATCTGCAAAGCCTGGACGAAGGAGCCGCAGCGCTTCAGGCTGTGCCCGACCATCTCACGTCGGGACTGAACATCTAGGTGCGACGGTCTGCGCAGACCTGAACAGTGTCCAGCAGTCACATGGGGCCGATGACGCGTCGACAGTGGCGTCAGCGATCAACCTGTTGCAGCACCATCCTAGCGGACGTCGTTTTGTCGGTCGCGACTGCTCGGGCCGGTCAAGCATCATAAAGTGCGAGGTGCCGTCGACCCGTTCGGTGCGCCAGGGGGCGCGCATGAACCGGTAGCTCTCCAGCACGTAATCCGGGAGCTGGTAGGCGTCGTCCATGGTCCACGCTTAGGTTCGCCCTTTCGCCGAGCTGCCTGGTTTTCGGATGTTGACATCCAGATCAAGGAGAACCTTCTAGCGGGCGAATGGAAGCTGCGGGGCGGGACTTGGCTTGCAAGCTGCAGCAGCTGACCGACTGAAAGCTATGCCAACCGCAAAGCAGTCCGCGTCAACTCCAGCGTCCGGTTGCAAGGGGCTTTCAGACCGAGCCAAGCCTACTACAATGCATCGGCGCGAGCCCCACCAAGACCCAGTGAAACCAAGGCCATGTCCAAGGTGTTTGGTGCAGTGCTGCAAAGCCGCTTCCGTATTTTACATCGAGTTTGGCGATGACGAACAAAACCCGCTTCAATATCGGATACACCATTGCCGCCGTTTTCGCGGTCATCTTCATCCAGTATCTGGTCGCGACGGCCACCCAGATCGCCGTCATTCCCTATAGCGAATACCTGCAGTTGCTGCATCAGGGGAAAGTCGACGCGGTCGGCATTTCCGATCGCACGCTGCAGGGCACACTCAAGGAGCCGCTGCCCGGTGGTCAGAAGAGATTTGTGACCACGCGCGTTGACCAGGACGTGGCGCAGGAGCTCGAGAAGTACAACGTTCGGTTCACCGGACAAATTGAGAGCACCTTCCTGCGCGATCTCCTCTCCTGGGCAATGCCGGTCCTGATATTCTTCGGGTTGTGGTGGTACATTGGCCGCCGCATGGCCGAAGGGGGCGGCCTTGGCGGCGGACTGATGGCAATCGGCAAGAGCAAGGCCAAGATCTATGTCGAATCCAATACCGGTGTGACCTTCCCGGATGTGGCTGGCGTCGACGAAGCCAAAGACGAGCTTCGCGAAGTCGTCGATTTCCTGAAGAATCCCGCCGACTGCGGCCGACTTGGCGGCCGCATGCCGAAGGGCGTGTTGCTGGTTGGCCCGCCCGGGACAGGCAAGACCTTGCTGGCAAAGGCGGTCGCCGGCGAGGCCCGGGTGCCTTTCTTCTCGATCTCGGGCTCTGAATTCGTAGAGATGTTCGTCGGCGTCGGAGCTGCGCGGGTGCGCGACCTGTTCCAGCAAGCTCACGAAAAGGCGCCAGCTATCATCTTCATTGACGAACTCGACGCGCTTGGCCGAGCTCGCGGCATCGGCCCGTTTGCTGGAGGGCACGATGAGAAGGAGCAAACGCTCAACCAGCTTCTCGTGGAACTCGATGGCTTCGACTCGCGCTCGGGCCTGGTAATCCTTGCGGCCACAAACCGACCGGAAATTCTCGATCCTGCCCTGTTGCGTGCTGGCCGTTTCGACCGCCAGGTCTTGGTCGATCGTCCTGACAAGAAGGGTCGTGTCGAGATACTCGACGTCCACATGAAGAAGGTGCGGCTTGCTGGTGATGTGCAGCCGGAGGCCGTCGCAGCGTTAACACCTGGATTTACCGGGGCCGACCTCGCTAATCTCGTTAATGAGGCCGCGCTTCTGGCGACGCGCCGTGGCGCCGAAGCGGTTAGCATGAGCGACTTCAATAACGCGGTGGAACGCATGGTCGCCGGCTTGGAAAAGCGCAACCGGCTGCTCAATCCCAAGGAGCGCGAGATCGTCGCTTACCACGAGATGGGCCACGCGCTCGTCGCGCTCTCACTGCCCGGTGTCGATCCAGTACACAAGGTCTCGATCATCCCACGCGGAGTCGGCGCACTGGGCTACACCATTCAGCGGCCGATCGAGGATCGATTCCTGATGACCAAGGAGGAGCTGGAAAACAAAATGGCGGTACTGCTCGGCGGCCGCGCGGCTGAGCTAATTGTGTTTGGTCATCTATCGACCGGAGCCGCCGACGACCTGCGCCGGGTAACCGACATCGCGCGAAGCATGGTGACGCGTTATGGCATGTCGGAGAAACTCGGCAGTGTTGCCTACGATCGCGAGCCCGGTAATTTTCTCGCAGGCCCCGACCAATCTTATCCGGTCCACGAGCGAGACTATGCGGAGGAGACTGCTGCTACTGTCGATCGTGAGGTGAAAGCGATTGTGGATCAGGTCTTCCAGCGCACCCAGGGCCTATTGAACACACGGCGTCCGATCCTGGACCGTGCGGCAAAGAAGCTCCTCGAAAAGGAGACGCTCGAGCAGAGCGATATTGAACTGCTAATACGGGAAATGCCGAAAGAAACGCTCCAACTGATCTAACGGCGCTTCCACTGAGCTTCCACTGAATTTGCCGCGGCCGTGCTAGGCCCGTCGCCCAGTCTCTCGACCACCATTGCTCGCGCGATAGCGCTGAGCGCTACTGCTGGGAGTCGTACATCCGCCTCGCAAAGAGACGTGTCGGGGCAAAATGCACGTCTGCGTCCGGCGATCGCTCCAGGCGCACGGAGGGACCGAAATCTGCACTGGAGTGGAGAAGCGTTCGTTCGATAGTCGGATGAGTAAGCCGGCGAGAAAGCTAAGGGCTTACGAGGGAGGGCTGCTCAACCCTCCCTCGGCCATTCCTCAGGTCATGGCGTGCGGATAGCCTCTGTGAACATGCCAGATGCGAACTGCCGCGATCACAGCAACAACGATGCCGCCGATCACGTGGAGCGTTGTAGCCGTATGGTGCGTGGAAAAGTGTGCAAACCACGGCGACGTTGCGACCCACAATCCGACGATGAGAGTAAGCCACTCCTCCCATTCGGCGAACAGCCAGAGCGCGGCCGCAGCAAGCGCAGCGATCAGAGCGCCTGATGCCCAGGCGTTCCAGCTCGCAGCGCTGAGGCTTGTAAAGCCAAATGCCCAAGGCGATACGAACAGGCCGATGCCGAGCAGTAGATTTACCAGATCGGGAAGCTTTTCCTGTTTGATCATCGTTCAACTCCTTTTAGATCGGATGATGTGAGATAGTCGATCGCGCGCGTGAGAGCTGGCAGGGTACGCCCGACGGTGCCAGCCGGAGCCTCGTCGCGCGGGGGACGGGCAGTTGACGAACTAAAACGGTCTCACCCTGTTTCAAGAGGGTGAGCACTGGCGCCAGCAGCGGCGCGCCTGGACAATTGCTCCTTCGCGGCGAGCTCTTGAAGGCCCGCAGGAAGATACCCAACTTGATCGCCGCGACGCTGGCAAAGAAGCGGCGCAAGGACATGTCATTCAGTCATCCTTTCATAGGACTGACGCGCTGCGCGACTCGAGCGAGCCTCGTGCGGTTCTCAGATATGGGAGGGATCAAATGGAGGTCGTGAAAACCAACGTTTTGGAACAACCCCTACCGGAAGCTGTGTTTGCCAATGACAATCGGCGGGCAGACCAGCTTTTCACCCCGTCCGTGTTTCCCAAAGGTGCCACAGCCATCATCTTTAGGCCTGAGCCATCGCCGATCAGTTCGGGAAGAGCCCATTGCGACGGCTGGCGGCTTGTCTTCGAGCGGCGTAGCGCTCCCTACCTGGAGCCTTTGATGGGGTGGACCTCGGATGATGATCCGCTGACCCAGGTCGACCTCAACTTTCCGACCCTGACATCGGCGATCCGCTATGCCGAACGGCAGGGGCTACAATACATCGTTCAGACGTCTCACCACGGAGGCGCGGACCAGGCGGAAACGCCGCCCGCAGTGACGCGTGCCTTCTCCGATGCCACACTCGAACGCCTTGGGCTTGGCGCCTTGCAAGAAAGCTATGTGGATGCCGTCGCAGGCGCTGAAGCTCGGCACGACCCGCGAGGGGATGAAGGCTGGACCACCCCTATGGCCGTGGTAAAGGATGCGGCTCTCCCGATCGAGGCGAAGCGCTCGATCCTGATAAACTGGGCTTGGACCGAATACCTGATCGAACACGCGAGCGGCGACGGAGAACCGGACGAGCAGCGACAATCGCGGCTGCGTGAAGTCGAACTCGCTTTGCTCGAGCTCGAACGGACTACCATTCAGTCCGAGGAGCGCTGAGAGGGGCGGCCGGCTTCCGCTTCTGCGCCTGGGAGCGAGCCGATCACAGAAACGGCAGCATGACGGTGTCTGCTGCAGCCGTTCAGCCTTCGAGAGACGAAGACCCCGGTCAATCCGGGGTCTTCGTTTCTAGCCGGCGGCCTATGCTTCGCTCAGTCGAAATTTCCGCTGTGCGCGGCCAGGGCCATCCCTATCAGCGTTGCGCCGCCAAAAGCTAAGTTGATCCCGATAAGCAATCCAACCGCCCACAGCGCCGAGGCCAATAATGATGATGACCGCGATCAGCAAGCCTATCAGACCCGCAACCAGCATTCAAGACCAGCGACCAGTCAATTCGCGCCGATGCTCGAACGCGTACAGGATGGAAGCGACGCCCTCGGCCAGGAAGTAAGCTCCCAAGACGATGGTCAGCGCGTACGTGCCTTGGATGGGCGCAACCAGCAGGACCACTCCCGTGGCAATAGTGACGAGGGCGGAGAGCAATGACCACCTCCTTTCGCCCAGAATGTCAGGACCAGTCCGACTAATAGACCATTGATCAAGAATATCCATCCGAGCCAGATCGTTGCCGCAATGCTGGCCAGCGGTGGCACGATCATGGCCGCGAAGCCGAGGATGGTGAGCAGAACGCCTTCGACGAGGAAGGCAACCCAATGCTCTCGTATCGCTTCGGTCGCCGCTGATTGCAGGCGGGCAAAGTCCTCGGGCGTACCGGGTCTGGCGCGAAGCCGAGGGATTTTCCGAGCGCGCGCTGTATGTGATCGATGCTGATGGCATCATCCGCTACGGACACGTCTCGCCTAAGCTTCAGCATGTCCCGGCCATTTACGAGCTATTCGAAGTCCTGGACGGACTTGTGACTCGCAAGGCCGCTTGATGGAGCATTCCCGATGTATGCGTCTACTTCCTCTATGTTTCGAGCAAAGCCGCATGCCGGCGGCGTCGTTGTCTATGGCAGCCGCTGGTGTGGAATCACGATGATGGTGCGTCGCCATCTCGATCGGGCTGGCGTGCCCTACCATTTCGTGGATTGGGAGGCATATCCGGAGGCGCGAAGTCAGCTCGAATGGTTGGCCGGCGGACGGATTGCAAGTCCAGCCGTCACTATCGGCGGACAAGTGCTGGTCCAGCCATCGCTACGCGAACTCGACTGCGCTTTGAGCCGGGCAGGTTATCGCTGACCGCCGTCGATAGGAGCTGACCCACTCGTCGGCGATCCGCACGCGTCTGCGGCGCGCGTTGCGCTGATGATCGTACGGGCAGCAGCATGGCAATAGGCGCCGGTTACTTGAACTCGCCCCCGACAATTCTAATTCAACTCATAGCCGAACCGAGGTTCGGCTATGTTGAGCCTGGTAAGGACTTAAGTGCGCAGAGCGCGTAGAAAGTTGAGGGAAACGACATGAGAAAGCTTGCTCTTGCAATCGTCGCGGCGGCAACGCTCCTCATCGGATCGATTGCGCCGGCTTCGGCCCATTGACGTCACCATGGTTGGGGCGGCCCGGGCATCGGTCCCGGGCTTGCTCTCGGAGTGTTCGCGGGAACCCTAGCGGCCGCTGCCGCACCCCCGATCTATTATGGACCGATCTATGGTCCGCCCTACTATTACGGCCGCCCATATCGGGTAGTCCGCTACTATCCGCCGGTTGATCCCTACTGGTACACCTGGTGATGAAAAGAAGGCCCGGTTTCCGCCGGGCCTTCTTCATGCCCGAGATACGGCGCTTCCCGGAATCAAATTCGGTGCTTGAAACAGGGCGAACTCGGCGAGGTGACCAAGGGTGCGCTGTTGACGCGCTGCCGGAAGGGACCGAACGAGAGTCTGCGGGTTGTTGAGCAGAATATTACTCCGCTCGCGCGCTTTAGCTCGCCCGCCGCTTCTGAGCTCGGCGCGGCTCAACCCGCGAAGCAGTAGATGATGGCGCGCTAGAGACGAGGGCCGGCTGCCCGTCCTGTCGCGACTGCTGGCCCGGATGAGTGGAGCGGTTCTCGATATAGAGCTGGCCCGCAACCAGCATGATGCCGGCACACAGGAGTGTAAGGCTTGTCGTGGCGAGATCGCTATAGTCATCCATCCCTGTCATGTCCCTCGGGCGAGCAGAGAACGTCTGAGTGCGTCTGCACTGACGAGCTCGCCACACCAAGCCTGGCCTAGCAGGCAGGCATGCTGGATCGGTGTCGCCGCGGTGGCTTGCTCTGCTCCACAGAAACTGAACGCGCCCGGCTTAAATTGGATTGGTCCTCGGTCTTGCCGACGCCTCCGCGCATCACCGGCGCGACAAGCCGAAAGGCGATCGCAGAGCCCGGAATCGGGTCTTCGCCCGCCCGCCTCACCAGTCCACGACCGACCAGATCCTTCAGCGCGAGCCTGAACTCCTTCGCGTTTCCATGTGTACCGACGCTGGTCGCCAGGCTCTGCAACGTGATAGCCCTGCCGTCGCTGCCGTAACGCTCGAACGCCGCAAGCAGTTTGCGTTCAATCTGCTGAAGATCGATAGGAATTGCTCTTTCCATCTCTTTCTCCACGGCTCTCCGCCCGAGTCTCAATCCAGCCCACCCGGAGTCCTCCGGGCGGAGATACGAAGCGACTGTTGACTACATGCGGACAAGACGTCCCGTGCGCGGCGCAGGCCGCGCGACGGGCGCAATTCGGCCAAGACTTAGGCCGTCTGCTTCTGCTCGAGCTTCTGATTGTCGTTGCCGGCCTGGATCGGAATCTGGCGCGGCTTCATTGCTTCGGGAACCTCGCGCACCAGCTCGATCTTGAGCATGCCGTCCACGAAGGAAGCGTCCTTCACCTGCACATATTCGGCTAGGTTGAACTGGCGACGGAACGGGCGAGACGAGATTCCCTGATACAGGAACTGATGGGTACCCTTGTCCGCCTTACGGCCTTCGATCGTCAGTACGTTCTGCTCAGCCGTGATGGTCACCTCATCAGGCGAGAAGCCGGCCAGAGCGAGCGAGATATGATAGTGGTCCTCATCGCTCCGCTCAATGTTGTAGGGCGGGTAGTTGTCGCCCGTCCATTGGGCGGAATCTTCGAGTAGATCGAGCACGCGGTCGAAACCAACAGTCGATCGCCAGAGCGGGCTGAAGTCAAAGGTGGTCATAGCCACATCCTCCTTTCGAGCAACATGGTTACGAGCGCACGGACACCGTATCCGGCGCCCGATCTCCGGGTCCTCAGAAGGCACCCGGAGCAGCGCGTCGCGCGCGCTGCACTTTTGGAATTAGAACGGGCTCGGCCAGTTTCAAGGCCTTATGCGCCGCCGCGAGCCCCCAAATCGATAAGAGGCTTCGAACCCGTTGCGGAGGGTCTCCGGGGAGTACATGCGGGCGCTGGCCACCACCCCGCCCATTCCGTATCGGCGATAAATGGCGGCGATTACCTGATCCCGGGTATGCAGCGCCGCGCCCCGTTCGAGGGACTGCGGATTCCGACGAAGTCGCCCGGGTGTACCGATATGAAG
>NZ_LSIC01000173.1 GCF_001556045.1 Bradyrhizobium sp. CCH5-F6 | reverse complement strand
CCCGACGCTGCCGCGTCCACCGCAAGCCCGGCTCGCGAACATGACGACCACACGACCGCCCCTCAAGGATGAGCCGGGATGGCCGACACATACGTCAATTCCGAATTTCGGTAAAGTGGAATATTTTCGCGAGAAGGGCTTGACGCAGCGGCAAAACAGGGTCGATGTCTTGCCTGGCAGGCGCCGGGCGGCAGGCGCGAGATGCCCCGCAACATCTGTTTACATCCAGCAACATTCCGGCTGCCGAAAGGCCACGATCGCGCGGCTAGTGGGTCCTGTTCGTCGTACCCTTCCGAAGGCCATGGGCACCGCACGTCCCCGCGGCAAGGCTCATGGATCTCAGCCGATTTGATGCCGTCACACTTGTTCGTCGCAGTTGCCACGCCACCCGCAGAGGAGAACCATCACCCGACGCCGCCCCCACTGCGCGCCGCCCTGTCGCGCGCCGGATCGGCCTGCGTCGCGCTGATGTTGGGTGCCACATTGGTCGGCTGCGCCGTCGGGCCGGATTATGCCGGGCCTCCCAGGCTGGACATGCCGTCGCACTGGAGCGCGCAACCCACGTCCCGGCGGCAAACCGGCACGCTCGATCGCTGGTGGCTGCGCCTGCGTGACCCCCTGCTCAACCGTCTGATCGAACAGGCCGTCGAAGCCAACCCCGATGTCGCCAAGGCCAAGGCGGTCGTGCGCGAGGCGCGCGCAACGGTGCAGCAGACCGGCGCCGGCATGCTTCCCTCCGTCAGCGGCTCGGCCTCGGTGACCGACAACAAGACCAGCGCGGGCTCCGCCTCCGCCGTCGTCGACACAGCGCCCTACACGCTGCACCAGGCGAGCTTCGATTCGAGCTGGGAGCTCGACCTGTTCGGCGGCACGCAACGGAGCATCGAAGCAGCGGTGCGTGGGCAGCAATCGGCAGAGGAAGATCTGCGCGACAGCCTCGTCACGCTGATCGGCGACGTTGCCGCCTATTACGTGGAGGCGCGCGGCTACCAGGCGCGGATCGCGCTGGCGCGGCGAACATCGATCTCGCAGCGCGACACCGAAAAGCTCACCCGCAGCAAATACGAGGCCGGCAGCGGCAACGCCGTCGATCTCGCCAAGGCGACGGCACAAGCGGCGAGCACGGAAGCGAACGTTCCGACCTATCAGGCGGCGCTTGCGGCCGACATTCACCGGCTCGGCATCCTGCTCGGACGGCCGCCCGATGGCGTCGCTTCGCTGATGGCAACGTCCGCGCCCGTGCCCGCACCGCGCATGCCGTTGCCCACGGGCCTGCCCGCCGATCTCCTCATGAGCCGCCCCGACGTCGCCAGCGCCGAGCGCAAGCTCGCCCAGGCCACCGCCAAGATCGGCGCCGCCGAGGCCGACCGCTATCCCGCGGTGTCGCTGACCGGCTCGGTCGGCACCTCTGCGCTGCGCGCCGGCGACCTCGCAAAATATTCCAGCGTGAGCTGGTCGGTGGGGCCCTCGGTCACGGTGCCGGTGTTCGACGCGGGCAAGCGCCTGGCGACGGTCAAGATCGCGGAGGCGCAACGCGACCAGGCGTTCGCGACGTTCCACTCGACCCTGCTCACCGCGCTTGAAGACGTCGAGAACGCGCTGGTGTCGATTTCGCAGGAGCGTGTTCGCGGGGTCAAGTTGGCCGAGGCGGCGAAGAACTATCGCGAGGCCGCCCGGCTGTCGCGATCGCTGTTCGAGACCGGCAGCGCGAGCTTCATCGACGTGCTGGACGCCGAACGCTCGCTTTATTCGGCTGAGGATTCGCTGATCCAGAGCAAGGTGTCCGCGGCCAAGGACTACATTTCCCTCGCGAAGGCGCTCGGCGGCGGCTGGTCCGATCCGGTCGACATATCGACGCCGATCATCGTGGACACCAATACAGGACCACACTTCCGGGAGACGGTGAAGTGACTGATATCATCACCGCCAAGCGCGTGAAGATTGCCGCCGCGGTGGTTGCCGTCGTGGCAACCGGGGTGGTCGCCGCCATGCGCTTTCCGGCGACGTCGAGCAAGGCGCAGTCCTACATCACTGCGCCGGTCACCGTCAGCGATCTGCGCGAGGAGGTGCTCGCCAGCGGCACGCTCAAGCCGACGCGCCTGACCGCCGTCGGCGCGCAGGTATCGGGCCGGATCACCGCCCTCAATGTCCGCGTCGGCGACACGGTCAAGGCCGGCGACGTCATCGCCCAGATCGACCCTGTCACCAAGCAGAACGATCTGCGCAATTCGGAAGCTTCGCTCAAGAACTACCGCGCTCAGAAACTCGAGAAGGAAGCCGCGTTGGTGCTGGCGGAAGCCAACCTCGCGCGCCAGCAGGCGACGCTGGCGCAGCGTGCCACCTCGCGCAGCGATTTCGACAGCGCGGATTCGACGGTGCGGCAGACCCGTGCCCAGATTGCCGCGCTCGAAGCCCTGATCGTGGGAGCCGAAGCCAGCGTCGAGACGGCGCGCGTCAACCTCGACTACACCAGGATCACCGCACCCATCGACGGCACGGTGCTCGCCACCGTGGTACAGGAGGGACAGACGGTCAATGCGGTGCAGTCCGCCCCGACCATCGTCGTGCTTGGCCAACTCGAGACCATGACGGTGCGGGCGGAGATCTCCGAGGCCGACATCGTCAAGGTCAAGCCGGGACAACCGCTCTACTTCACCATCCTCGGCGACCAGGATCACCGCTACGAGGCCAGGCTGGAGCAGATCGAGCCGGCCCCCGAATCGATCAAGAGCGACGCCAGCTTCTCCTCGACCACCACGTCGAGCTCGAGCTCGAGTTCATCGAGCTCCACCAGCACTGCCATCTACTACATCGGCGTCTTCAACGTCCCCAACAAGGATCTTTCGCTGCGGACTTACATGACCGCCGAGGTGCACATCATCACCGGTGAGGCCAAGCGCGTGAAGGTCATCCCCGCGCTCGCGCTGATGCGGAAATCCGACGGCCGCAGCACCGTCCGCACCCTCGACGCGTCGGGTGACGTGCACGAGCGCGAGGTCAAGACCGGACTTAATGACCGCACTACGGTCGAGATCAGGTCCGGCCTCGATGAGGGCGACCGGGTCGTCACCGGAGAAGCCAGCGAGCAGACCGCATCGCGCGGCATGCCCGGCGGCCCGCCCGGAGGTCCCTGAGATGGCCGACCCCATCATTGCGCTCGAGAACGTCCGGCGTGAGTTCAGGGCCGGCGACAGCAGCGTGGTCGCGCTCGACGATCTCTCGCTGAGCATCCAGCCCGGCGAGATGGTGGCGATCATCGGCTCGTCGGGCTCCGGCAAATCGACGCTGCTCAACATCCTCGGCTGCCTCGACCGCCCGACCTCCGGCACCTATCGCGTCGCCGGCAAGACCGTCTCCGAGCTCGATGCGGACGCGCTGGCAGCGCTGCGCCGCGAGCATTTCGGCTTCATCTTCCAGCGCTATCATCTGCTCGGCGACCTCTCGGCTGCCGAGAACGTCGAGATCCCCGCCATCTATGCCGGGATGAAGGCCAGGGAGCGCCGCGCGCGCGCCGAAAAGCTGCTGGCGAGGTTGGGCGTGAACGACCGGCGCGGCCATCGCCCGAACCAGCTGTCGGGCGGCCAGCAGCAGCGCGTCTCGATCGCACGCGCGCTGATCAACGGCGCGGAGGTCATCCTGGCAGACGAGCCGACCGGCGCGCTCGACCGCCGCAGCGGCGAGGAAGTCCTCAAGATTCTGAAGGAGCTGCACCGCGAGGGGCGGACGATCATCATCGTCACCCATGATGCCGACGTCGCGGCAAGGGCGGAGCGCATCATCGAACTGCGGGACGGCAGGATCGCAGCCGACCGCCGAACCGAGACCGCGGACAGGTCCGAACCGCCGCCTCCGGTCTCGCGGAGTTCGCGGGAGAGCGGTCACGGCTGGCCGGGTGCATTGCGGCGCCTGCGGGAAGCCTCGCGGATGGCGCTGGTGGCGATGGCCGCACACCGGCTGCGCGCGTTCCTGACCATGCTCGGAATCATCATCGGCATCGCCGCGGTGTCGTCCGTGGTCGCGCTCGGCAACGCCTCCCAGCGCAAGGTGCTGTCCGACATATCGAACCTCGGCACCAACACGATCGAGGTGTTTCCGGGAAGGGACTTCGGCGATGCGCGCGCCGGCAAGATCAAGACGCTCGTCCTCGGCGATGCCCGCGCGCTCGGCCAGCAGAGTTTCATTGCCGGGGTCACACCGACGGTCTCGACCAGCACGACGGTCCGCTACCGCGGCAACGAATCGAACGTGCTGGTCAACGGCGTCGGCGAGAGCTACTTTCTGGTCAAGGGCGCCAAGCTCGCGAAAGGGCGGCTGTTCGACGCCGATGCGGTTCGCAACATCGAGCGGCAGGTCGTCATCGACGACAACACCCGCAAGACCTTCTTCGCCGACGACCAGACCGCAGGGATAGGTCGCGTCATCTGGCTCGGCAAGGTGCCCTGCCGCATCGTCGGCGTCATTGCCCAGCAGCAGGGCGGGTTCGGCTCGAACCAGAACCTCTCTGTGTATCTTCCCTACACCACCGTACAGGCCCAGTTCACCGGCGACCGCGCGCTGCGCAGCATCCTGCTCCGGATCAGCGACGAGATCTCGACCACGCTGGCCCAGGATGCGGTCACCACGCTCTTGACGCAGCGGCACAATACGAGGGATTTCGTCATCCTCAACACCGACGACATCCGCCGCACCATCACCAGCACGACACAGACCCTGGCCTTCCTCGTGGCCGCGATCGCGGTGATCTCGCTGGTCGTCGGCGGCATCGGCGTGATGAACATCATGCTGGTGTCGGTCTCCGAGCGGATCGGCGAGATCGGCGTGCGCATGGCGGTGGGCGCAAGGCGCAGCGACATTCTCCAGCAGTTCCTGGTGGAGGCGACGCTGATCTCGTCGATCGGCGGCATCGCCGGCATCCTGATCGCGCTCCTGCTCGGCACGGCGATCAATTTCGCGATCCCGGGGTTTCAGGTCACCTATTCGATGTTCTCGATCGGGGCGGCGTTCCTGACCTCGACGGGTATCGGGGTCGCCTTCGGTTTCTTCCCCGCGCGCCGCGCCGCTTTCCTCGACCCCGTAGTGGCTTTGAGCCGTGACTAATTCTAGGATTGCACCATGACCGTAGTTCTTCGGACGAGACAATCGTCCGCAAATCGACCAACGATCGGTACCCCCGATGCGATATCAGCCATGACCAACGGCACGCAGAACATCCTGATCGTCGAAGACGACCGGCAAACCCGTGACCTCATCTCGCGCTATCTGAGCGAGCATTCGTTCTCGGCCGGCGCGGTCACCAACGGCAAGGAGATGGACCGCTACCTCTCGCAGAACAAGGTCGATTTGATCGTGCTCGACCTGATGCTGCCGGGAGAGGACGGCCTCAGCCTGTGCCGCCGCGTGCGCATGGAATCCATGACGCCGATCATCATCCTCACGGCGAAGGGCGAGGACCTCGACCGGATCCTCGGCCTCGAGATGGGTGCCGACGACTATCTGCCGAAACCGTTCAACCCGCGCGAGCTGGTTGCCAGGATCAACGCCGTGCTGCGCCGGCAATCGAGCGAGCGTGCGACCAGCTCCACGGCGACGCGGCTCAAATTCCAGGGGTGGACGATCGATCTTCGCCTGCGGGAATTGCGCGACCCCGAGGGCGCGCAGGTGCCGCTGACCAGCGCCGAGTTCGATCTGCTGCAGGCTTTCTGCGAACGGGCCGGCCGCATCCTGACCCGTGACAATCTCCTGAGCATGACGCGCGGCCGTCCCGGCGGCAGCTTTGGCCGCAGCATCGACGTGCTGGTCAGCCGACTGCGCCGCAAGCTCGACCGCACGGAGGAGACGTCCATCATCAAGACCGTCCGCACCGGCGGCTACGTCTTCACGCCGGTGGTGGAGGAAGCATGAGCCGCACCGCCGGCATCCTGGCGCTGTTCAGCTTCAGGCGGATCAGCGGCCAGATCGCGGCCCTGGTCCTGGTCTCGCTGGTCCTGATCCACGTCCTGATCGCCGGGTATTTCCTGCTCAGCCGTCCGAAGCTCTTGACCGATGCGCCGGTCGAGCAATTCGAGCTGATCGCCCAGATCATCGGCAATACGCCCAAGGCTGAGCGCGCGGTCGTCCTCGATAGCATCAGCCGGACCTTTCCGGCGCTCAAGCTGCAATTGCGGGAAGACGTTTCTACTTCCGTTACTCCGCTGCCGGCACGGACACCCATGGCCATCCCGTCAGCGCTTGGCGGCCGGGCCGAATTCATTCCCGGCACCGGCGCGCAGCAGGACCGGGTCTGGTTCTACCTCGCGGGCGACGACGTGCTCGAGGCAACGATCGGATGGTCCAAGATGCCGGCCTTCGTCAGCGGCCTCTGGACCTCCACGCTGCTGTTCCTGGTGGCGAGCGTCACGCTGCTCGGCATATGGGCCGGCCGCGCCCTGTCCTCGCCTCTGTTGGCTTTCGCGCGCGCGGCGGAGAATTTCAGCCTGAACCGGTCCTCGCCGCCGTTGCCGGAAAACGGGCCGGAGGAGATCAAGTCCGCGGCCAGGGCGCTGAACCGGATGCGCGAGCGCATCACGGCGCTGATGAACGAGCGAAACCGCATGCTCGCCGCCATCAGCCATGACCTGCGCACGCCGATCACGCGGTTGCGGCTGCGCTCGGAATATATCGAGGACGCGGCCCAGCGCATGCAGACCGTGCGCGATCTCGACCAGATGCAGTCGATGCTGGAGTCGGTGCTCTCCTTGTTGCGCAGTGAAAGTCCGGTCAAGCCGACGCTGGTGGACGTCGCCGCGCTGCTGCAGATGGTCTGCGAGCAGTTCTCCGATTGCGGCTATGCGGTGAGCTATTCGGGCCCCGACCGGGCGGCGTTCGTCCTGCGGCCGGACGAAATCATCCGCGCGGTCACCAACCTCGTGCAGAACGCGACGCGCTTCGGAACCGAAGTCGAGGTCACATTGTTGACGTCGGGGAACCGGCTCGTGATCGACGTCTGCGACAATGGACCTGGCATTCCCGACGAGAGGAAGGCGGCGATGCTGGAGCCCTTCGTACGCGGCGAGGACGCCCGGACCATGGACGAGACGGCGGGATTTGGCCTCGGCCTCTCGATCGCCCAGGCGATCGTGACCGCGCATGATGGAACGCTTCAACTGCTCGACAACGAGCCGAAGGGCCTGCGCGTCCGCTTGCAGCTTTCGAGGGCCGCCCGCGACGATCCGAGTCCCGCCCGGCCATAAAGCCGCGGCATTCGTCGGGTTACTCCTCCCGCCCCGCCATTGCTTTCCCCTGGAGTTCTCATGTCCTCTGCCGACCGGCCGGCCACGCGCCTTGCGACCCGGCTCGCCTTCCTCGTCGCCGGCTTCGGCATCGCGTGCTGGGCGCCGCTGGTGCCGTTCGCGAAAACGCGGCTCGCGGTCGACGACGGCGTGCTCGGACTGCTGCTGCTCAGCCTCGGCGTCGGCTCGGTCCTCGCGATGCTGCTGACCGGCGTCGTCAGCGCCCGCTACGGCAGCAGGCCGGTCGTCGTTGCGGGCGGGTTCGGTCTCGCGCTCGTGCTGCCGCTGCTCGCGATCGCAAGCTCTCCCATGTCGCTGGCAATGGCGCTGTTTGCGTTCGGCGCCGCGCTCGGCTCGATCGACGTCGCCATGAACATCCATGCCGTGGAGGTGGAGCGGGCCGCGGCACGCCCGCTGATGTCCGGCTTCCACGCATTGTTCAGCATCGGCGGCTTCGCCGGATCCGCGCTGATGACGGCGCTGCTGTCGCTGCAACTCGGCGCGCTCGCCTGCACGCTGATCTGCTCCGTCCTGATTCTGATCGCGATGTTCGTCACCTGGCCGCGCCTGCTTCGCTCCGTTCAGGTGCAGGAGGGGCCATTGTTCGTGCTGCCGCACGGATCGGTGCTGCTGCTTGCGCTGCTCGGCGCCATCACCTTCCTCGTCGAAGGCGCGATGCTCGATTGGGGCGCGCTGCTGGTGATCGGCGCGGGGCTCGTTACCGAAGCGCAAGGCGGAGCCGGCTACATCGTGTTCTCGATCGCGATGACGATCGGCCGGCTCGGCGGCGACGCGGTGGTGGCGCGCATCGGGGACCGCGCGACGTTGCTCTGGGGCAGCCTCATCGCGATCGCGGGCTTCGTGGTCCTGCTCACCGCGCCCGTTGCCGCGGTCGCCATCGGCGGATTCCTGCTGATCGGCCTCGGCGCGTCGAACCTCGTGCCGGTGCTGTTTCGCCGGGCGGCGCGGCAGACGGTGATGCCGACCGGGCTTGCGGTCGCCGCGATCACCACTGCGGGCTATGCAGGGATCCTGATCGGCCCTGCCGGCGTCGGCTTCGTCGCACGGCTTGGCGGATTGCCATTGGCGTTCTGGCTGCTGGCCGCATTGATGGGCCTCGTCACGTTGTCGGCGCGGATCGTCACGGCCGAGCAGCGCGAGGGATCGCGTGTCGATGCGTGAGCGGGCCTTGCCGCCGCCTACACCGGATCGAACGCGCGGATCGGCGGCAGATTGCCCGTGAACTTCTCCACCTCGACGGTCGTCAACTGACCGGTGCAGCCCTGCGCCAGGGATGAGGTGCCGATATCGCGGGTGAGCACGTTCGGATTGCCGTGAACGCAGAGCGGCGCCTCGTCTTCGGGATCCATCGGATCGTACCAGGCGCCCGTGGGCAGCTGGACCACGCCGGGCGCGATGCCGTCGGTGACGTGGACCGCGGCGAGGCATGCGCCGCGCTCGTTGAACAGGCGGATGATGTCGCCGTCCTCGATGCCGCGTGCATCCGCATCGACCGGGTTCATGCGCGCGACCTCGCGGCCGCGGTGCTTGGCGGCGAGCGAATGCCCGCCGAAATCGAGCTGGCTGTGCAGGCGCGTCACCGGCTGGTTGGCGACGAGGAAGCACGGCGCTCCCGGCCTGGGCAGATCGGTCTTGTCGAGCCAGACCGGATGGCCGGGACAATCCGGATCGCCATGGGCCGCAATCTTCGCCGAATATATCTCGATGCGTCCGCTCGGCGTCGGCAGCGCGTGATTGACGGGATCCTCCCGGAAGCGGCGCAGCCTGCCGCCGTCGTCGGGCTGCTGCGGCACGACCAGGCTGCCGCGTCGCCAGAACTCGTCGAAGCCGGGCGCCTCCAGGCCACGCCTGGCAAGCGAGGCGCGGGTCGGCTCATAGAGATGTTCGAGCCACTGGCGTGAGGTGCGGCCTTCCGTAAATGGCTCGCGCGCCCCGAGACGCTCGGCGAGGTCGGCAAAGATGTCGTAGTCGTCGCGCGAAAGGCCAAACGGCTCGGCGATCCGGTGCATGGCCACCATCAGGGGATCGTTGGTGGAATAGCCGATGTCTTCGCGCTCCAGCGTCATCGTCGCCGGCAGCACGATGTCGGCGTGACGGGCGGTGGCGGTCCAGGCGAGTTCGTGCACGACCAGCGTGTCGACTTTCGCAAACGCCTTGCGCAGGCGGTTGAGGTCCTGATGATGATGGAACGGGTTGCCGCCGGCCCAGTAGACGAGGCGAATGTCCGGATAGGTGCGCGTCTCGCCATTGTAGCGATACGTCGTGCCCGGATTGAGCAGCATGTCGGCGATGCGCGCCACCGGGATGAAATCGGAAACGCCATTGCGGCCCTGGCCCAGCGTCGGAGCCGGCACGTCGTTGACGCGGCGGCCGTAATAGCCGATCGCGCCCAGCGAATAGGCGTAGCCGCCGCCGGCAAGACCGATCTGTCCGAGCGCCGCCGCCAGCACCATGCCCATCCACACCGGCTGCTCGCCATGCTCGGCACGCTGGAGCGAATGGGAGACGGTGATGAGCGCGCGCTTGCCGGCAAGACGCCGCGCCAGCTTGCGGATCGTGTCCGCCTCGAGCCCGCAGATCGCGGCGGCCCATTCGGCGTGCTTGGCCTGCCCGTCGCTCTCGCCGGTGAGATAGCGCAGGAAGACCGGCCAGCCCTCGGTGTAACGATCGAGGAAGGCCTGGTCGTGGAGGTTTTCCGCGACGAGCGTGTGGACGATGCCCAGCATCAGCGCCGTGTCGGTGCCGGGCAGGCAGGTCATCCATTCGGCGCCGGCCTCGACCGGCAGGTCGTCGCGGAGCGGGCTGACCAGGACGAACTCGCAGCCGCGCCGGCGCGCCGCCGCCATCGCGCCGCGCTCGACATGCTTGCTGATCGAGCCGCCGGCGACCATGGAGTTCTTCAACGCCATGCCGCCGAACGCCAGCACGATCTCGGTGCTGCCGGCGATCTGCTCCCAGGTGACGTTGCGCCTGGTGATGTCCTCATAGCCGGCGAGGATCTGCGGCAACAGCACCGAGGACGCACCGGAGGAATAGGTGTTGACCGAACGCACATAGCCGCCCATCGCGATGTTGAGGAAGCGATGCACCTGGCTCTGGGCGTGATGAAAGCGACCGGCACTCGACCAGCCATAGGAGCCGCCGAACACGGCGCCCGGCCCGCGCGTGTCGCGGATGCGCGTCAGTTCGTCCCCCAGGAGATCGAGCGCCTTCTCCCAGCTGACGGAGACGAACTCGTCGCGGCCGCGGCGATCGTCCGGGCCGGGCCCCCGCTCCAGCCAGCCGCGGCGGATCGCGGGCTGGGCGATGCGCGCCTGGTGGCGGAGCGCGCCGGGGAAATTGTCTATGATGCCGTTCGGATCGGGATCGCCCGCATAGGCCCTGACCTCCAGCCCGGCCGCACCCTGACGCGCGGAGAACACCCCCCAATGCGAGGTGTGCGGCTTGAAGCCGTCCGACAGGTCGAGACCGGGGTCGGGGAAGCCAATCGTATCGTCCATCGTCTGATCCTCGTTCCGGCGCCGCTCTGGAGTCGGGCGGTAATACACCGATCCGCTGCGGACGTCGTCGAGATCAGGGTTGACGTAAACGCCGACCTGCCTTGCGCACGAGGAGCCGCGGACTGCTTCACCGCATCGACGACGGGAGCACGCCGAACGGCAATCCAGCTCGATACCCGCCGCGCACCTGCGCTCGGCTGAACCAAGGCGTCAGGCCGCCGGGATCGGCATCATCCACGTGCGCAGCAATCGACCAGCAGGTCCCAGATCCGCTGCGTCTCTGCTCTCTTGTGGGCTCCGGGCACCTTCTCTGCGCTCGACCGCTCAAGAGCGGCGATGTTGTGGGTTTGGCGAGGCACGATCCAGCGCTCCGTGAGCGGGTCGTACCACTTTCCGATGTTCATCTCAGTCACGTCGGTCGGCTCACAAATCGGACACGGTTGGGCAATGCGCCTCCCGGAGCTTCATTCGAGGCCGCTCGGAGGCGTGCGACCCATTTCACCAATCAGGAGCTCGCGCGATCGTTCCTGCGATGCTGCGTCAGGCTGGCGGGGCCGGATGAAGCGTGCGCGGGTGCCGCTCGTGCAGCAACCGGGCGAGCTCCTCACGCTCCGTCGGGCGCCCCTTCATGGCGGTCTCGAACAACGCTTCCTGGATGTCGCGGGGCATGTCGCCCCACACGTCCATCGCCGCACGTCCGAGCAGCCCCGCAAGATGATCCACTCCATCGCTCATTCGGCTCTCCCGATCTGCACACAGGATGGAACAGCCACGGCCGCACGGCGTTCCACCGCCATCATAGTGAAAAGGAGACGGCTTTTATGGGATTCTTCACCAAGGACATCAAATCGATGGAAGACCTGCTGCTGCACGGGCTCCAGGACATCTATTACGCGGAGCAGCAGATCCTGAAGGCGCTGCCGAAGATGATCGATAAGGCGACCAACAGGGACCTCGTCGCCGGGCTGAAAGCCCATCTGGAAGAGACCACCAAGCAGGTCGAGCGCCTCGACAAGGTGTTCGCGAAACTCGGCAAGGAGCCGAGCGGCACTCATTGTCCGGCCATCGACGGCCTCATCAAGGAAGCCGACGAGACCGCCGGCGAGATCGAGGACAAGGCCGTGCTGGATGCCGCGATCGTGGCGAACGCACAGGCCGTGGAGCACTACGAAATTTGCCGCTACGGCACGCTGATCGCCTGGGCCGAGGAGCTCGGCCACGACGACATCGTGCGCTTCCTCACCACCAACCTGAACGAAGAGAAGGCCGCCAACACCAAGCTGAACACGGTGGCGCTGCGCAAGGGCGTCAACGCCAAGGCGTCGACCGCGGCGTGATCGAGACTCTGCTTGAGACCTGGCGGCTCGCTCGCGGCGCCTCCAGGTTCTCATTTGCATCGCGAACGGAAACGTTCGATCAGATGAACGGCTTGCCGCCGGTGACGGGCAAGGAAGTTTAGCTCGAGCACCACTGACAAGATGATAAGGTCCCGAAGCTCGGTCTCGTGAACCGGGACAACCGCATAGTGCCTGACGTTACCGGTGCAGCAGCCTACGAGGTCCGATCATGGACCGAGAAGACCACTACCGGCCGGTGTCGGTTGCGCTCGAAATCCGAGTGCTGACGCGGGGGCAATCGGCCCTGCGCTTTTCCTCGTTCTCTTCATCCGCACAATCGACCCCGCCATTGGCGCTTGGAATTCCAGAGCTGCCACCGGTTGCGGAAGGCCCGTTGGCGCTTCCTCCGCCACCTCGGGGCCCGATGCTACCGCCGGATCCGCCGCCGGAGGTCCCTGCGGGACGGGATGACGTAGCGGGGCGACCGCCGGGCGCCCCCCCACCACCGCCTGACGCCCCGCCGCTGGAGCCTCCCGGCCCTGCCTCGGAAGACCGATCGTTATCGAAGAACGACCGCCCATTGTCGCTCTGCGACCTTGCATGCAGGCCGCCCGAACTTGCGATGGCTGTTGAAGTCAGGGACGTGGATAGAAGCAGGGTCATCGCGGGGGGTGTTACGACCGCAAATCTTCCGCATGTTTTCAAAAACGCCCGCCGGTCGTCGTCTTCGTTGCCGTCCCGGGTCACGATGCGCTCTCCTGGATTTAAAATTTAATTTCCAGCATTATATATTAAATAGGCTTTCAGCCAAGAATTTTCTTCACCCCGGCGGGAAATTCCGGAACGCGCGCGGCGACGGCTCGCGCGCAATTTCCCTGCCCTTTCCTCGACTTCCGAACGTTGCCGCCCGGATTTGAGTGACGATCCGCAACCTGACGCGTTCAATCCATACTTAATCCGGACAAGCGCAGGCTCGGTTGCGTCCGTGAAAGCCCGACCTCAGGGCATCCAGCCCCGATCAGGACGAGTTGGCGGCCGCCACAACAGCCAAGCCGTCAAGGTGGGCGGCTCAACCTCTCGAGGTTTGCCGAGGTCGAACGGGGCCTGACGCAACATGCCTGACGCGACATGGTTGAGCATCTGGCACCCGAGCGACCGTGCTTGCGTGCTCCGGAAGGCGCGAAAGCGTCGTCAATTCAGCCGGCTGGATACCGATGCTGCCCGATTGAACCCCGGCTCGCGAGACACCGCATGCAAACTCGGCCTGCAAAATCGCCAATGCCGCGAGGACTTTGCGAGGCCGCGCCGCACTGCGGAAATGCGGGTTCCCGCGTAAAATCCAAGACCGCGAGTTCCGAGAATGGAACCTTCTTGCGAGAGCGCCCGATGGATTGGATCGGCCAATTTCCTCAGGGAAACGTCATCGACGCCCCGATCTCCGACCTTGATATTATGGTCGACAGCGAATTAAATCGTTGCCGTCTCCATCACGAACGATATATTGGACGCTCACGATTTAAATCTAACATTCGACGGAATTTCGGTGAAAGGGAGGCCATCATAAGAGTTCGCCTCCGAGAGGGAGGACAAAGGTAATACTATCCATCGAAGCGAAGCTGGGATTCCAGCACGAGAATGGCTGCGTTTCGCAGTCCTGTAGCGCCGATGAAAACCGGTCACCCAGGTTGGAGCTGCATCTTCGTCAATTCAGCAACTTCAATGCGCGGTCACGGGAGGCATCGTTGGCAATGAGTAGGTGGTCACATGTATTCTTCGATTGTTTTGCGTGAAACTCATCAGGCTCTGATCGTTCAATTTGCCGAATTGCAGAACTTGCGTAGTCGCGTGTTGAAGGCCGAGCAGCGATTGCTTTCGCCCAGGCGACGAGCCCACAGGCGGAGAGCGCCAGGGAATCGACCGCCCGATCGGAGGCACGGGATGATCCGTTAACACCGAGCACCGCATTGCACACTGGCGCCGCCGCGCGAGTGGATCGTGCTTGCCGGACCCGGGCTCGACCTGATAATCCCCCTGCTGTTTTGGTTGGGGGGAGTTGGGACGGCTTCGATGGGGAACGACGACTGGGCATCCATGACCACAGCCGAGCTGTGGGGACTTTACGATGAGGTCACGGCTGTTCTTAGTCGAAGGATGACTGCGGAAAAAGCCAAGCTCGAAGAGAGGCTTCGCAGGATCGAGGGAACGGCCGCTCCGGCCCAGACCCAGGAACGTCCGCGCCGCCCCTACCCCCCGGTACTACCTAAATACCAGAACCCCAAGAATCCGTCCGAAACTTGGTCGGGGCGCGGCAAGCAGCCGCGATGGCTGAAGGCTCAGCTTCGAGCCGGCAAGAAGCTGAACGATCTCCTGATTGACCGCGCATCAGGACAAAGGCGCCGCCGAACCGGCTGAGCCTGCAATTGACCTAAGCCTGCATTGACCGACCGGCGTTCGTCGCCAGCGGGCAGGCTCTTCCTTTGCCTCCAGGCTCGACCTTTAACGGCTAACGTCCTGTTTCCCGTTAGGGCTGCCGTCATTTCCCCGGTTGCCGAAGCCATTGTTGCCCCGCACAGACCGTCCGCCGGAACCGGCAATGGCCGCAGAGGTCAACGAGGTGGAAAGCAACAGCGTCATCGCCGGAGGGGTTACGGCTGCGAACTTTCCGCAGCTCTTCAGGAATTCACGCCGATCTTCATTCTCGGTATCGAGCTGAGCCATCGACATCACCCTCCATGATCCAGCCATTTTCATGTTAACGCGCGCCAGCGCGTCGCGCAACTTAAATTGGTTAATTTTTACCCAAGTTATTTAATTTGACATTTTAGCTCCAGAATTTAATATGACATTCAATGAGAGGGCCGGTGGCTTGGGGCGAAAAGCAGCACAAGCCGCGGCAATCGGAGTCCGCGGAATTGCGTCGATTTCCAGCTTCACTCGTCGCGCGGCGGCCTTACCGAGGCGGCGCAGTGCGCAACGAATATGACAGTGGAATCCGGGCACCTGCCGCCTGCTCGCGCCTTCCTTGCATCCAATTTACGACACGACGACGCGCCGCGGTGTGGGCTATTGGGCCGCGAGGGCGGCAAGCTCATGGATCGGCGAATGAGCTGGCAGGATCGTCTTCGTGCACTCAGACCCGGCCCGCTCCGCAACGTGCTCCGGCAACGCATGATCGGATATCCGGAGCCCAGCGGTCGAAAGCCTCATGAAGCCGGCGTCTTCCAGCGACAACAACGGGATCAATCAATGACCGGGAGCGGAACAACCGTCGCGCAATTGCGATCCGGCGACGCGGATACGAGAGCTCCCCGCAAGCCAGGCTTCTCGTCTGTTCGGTTGCGAGCGCTGATGAAGCTCGCCGTCGCGGAGACGGGATTGGACATGTCGGGAATGACTGTGCTGACCGAAGCCGCGACCGGTGCTTATGCCGTGACCCCAGTCCTCGCTGCAATGGCCGGAGCCAAGCACGTCTACGCGTTCGCGAAACCGAGCCGCCACGGGACAGTGTCCGACGCCAAGAGGGAGACTTTGGAGTTGGCAATCCCCCTGGGCGTCGCTGATCGTATCGAGATCGTGGAGAAGATCGGTCCAGAGGTGCTTCACGAGGTCGACATCGTCACCAACAGTGGCCATCTTCGGCCTCTTACAGCTGCGCTGATCGCCCAGCTGCGCGACGACTGCGCGATCGCCTTGATGTTCGAGGCCTGGGAATTTCGTCGTGAGGACCTGGATATCGAAGCGTGCGCACGGCGCAAGATCCCGGTGGTCGGCGTCAACGAGCGGCACCCCGCCGTCAATGTCTTCTCGTTCCTCGGCCCGCTCGCCGTGAAGCAGTTGCACGACTGCGGTCTGGCCGTCCTCGGCAACAGGATCGCCCTGCTCTGCGACAATGACTTTCTTGCTCCGCTGCACGCCGGGTTGGCAAGCCTTGGGGCAAACGTCGAGACGTTCAACAGCGTTGCGGCGGTTCATCCAGGCGAATGGGATGCCTTCGTCGTCGCCTTGCAACCAGCGGACGCGCCGCGCGTCGGCCAGGCGGAGGCTGCCCATCTGGCCGCATGCGCGTCAGCCGGCACCGTCGTCGTGCAGTTCTGGGGCGACATCGATCGAGCGGCGCTGGCCGTGAATGAACTTGCGGTCTGGCCCACACTATCCGTCGGACAGGGCCATATGGGCATTCTGCTGTCGGAGATTGGTCCCGAGGCGATCGTACGATTGCAGACTGGCGGGTTGCGCGCGGCCGAATGGGTGCGCCGCGGCGGTGCCATTGCGCGGGATGGTTTCGCCCAGCTCGTACCATGGCAGGGGTGACATGACAGAGCGGCCGCAGCCCGATGTCGTGCTCCTCGCGGACGGACCGACGGGCTTCACGGCGCTTCGCTCGTTGGCAGCGCGGTGCCGCGTGGTCCAGATCTTCCGAAAACCGGGCCAGCCCGATACGGAGGAGTTGAGGGCTTTTGCGCAAGCCCGCGCCATCCCGCTCACGGAAATGCAGGAATTGGCCCAACTTCAGAACGTCATCGCGGACGCACGCCCGGCGGCCGTCGTGATTTCCTCGTTCGATCGGATCATCCCGCCGCACATTCTTGCATCGTGTCGCTTCGTCAACGTGCACTATTCGCTTCTGCCGCAATATCGCGGTCGCGCCAACGTCAACTGGGCACTCATCAATGGCGAGACGACTGCCGGGATCAGCATTCACCTCGTGATCCCGGATCTTGATGGCGGCAATCTGCTGTTTCAGCAGGCGATCCCGATCGGCGCGAACGACACGGTGACCTCGCTCTACGAGCGCCTCAACGCAATCCAGGAACGTGAGCTCGGCAGGGTCGTCATCGAAGCGATTGCCGGCTACCAGGGGACGTCTCAGAATGCCGACCACACCTCCTACGGCTGCGCTCGTGTTCCGGACGATGGAGAGATAGACTGGCGGCAGCCGACCGATATCATCGATCGGCTGATCCGCGCCCTGACGCCACCATTTCCCGGCGCCTTCACCCACCTTGACGGACAGCGGCTCACCATCGCCAACGCGTCGCCGCGGCTTGACGCTCCCCGCTTTATCGGCCGCGTACCAGGCCGGATCGCAGGGCGGTCACCTTCCGAGGGCTGGGTGGATGTGTTGACCGGCGACGGCGTCCTGCGCATCTTCAGCGTCCTTGCTCCCGACTCCGGGCGGCCGTGTGCTGCCGCTTCCGTCATCGGATCGACACGTGCGACCCTCGGGCTGTCGCGCCTCGACCTTCTTCGCCGGATCGTCGCGCTTGAAGACAGGATAGCTTCGCTCGAGCGGCTCAAATAAGCTCATGAGTAGGCGCAAGCCTTCCGGCAAGCCAAGGCTCAACACACCAGCCCTGATACGTTACACCCCTTCGCGCCCAACCGTGGCCCAGAGCCCGCCACGACCCGGGCTTTGCACGCGAAGCCAGCGATAGGGCGTCCGCGACCACGGCTTGACTTGTGGCGTGAGATTGTCGAGCACGAAGTCGCCGCTACTCGTGCGCACGAGCAGCACCAGATGATGTTCGCCGGAACCAATAGCCACTTCGCTCAACAGGAGGACGCGGGACGGCCAGCCGCGCCGGAGCAATTCGTGGCGCTTGCTCACGGCGTAATCGTTGCAATCGCCACGAGCGGGATTGATGGTCCATGCCTCCCCCTCTAGACCGTGCTCGTTGCGAGCCGGCTCTATCGCCAGATTGACGGTGCGATTGATCTCCCGCAGGTCTGTCCATCGCTTTTCGGTCAGCCGTATCGGCCCGCCGCGGAAGGAGCCCCGCGGGCGACATTCGGCCTCATAGCGCAGGCAGAACATCGTGTAAGTAAGGGGTGGAAGAACCGGGCGCCCGAGCTCGATGCGTGCAAGGTTCGCTTGGGGCCCCCTTGCCATGGGGAGCAATGCCGCTCGCGCCCACTGAACGCCCCCGATCACGATCAACATGGCTACCGCAATCGCCGGGCCCGAGGTTCGCTGCATCTGCCGATCCCCCTTCGAACGCCACACAGTGTCGGCCGGCCCGGCGCGGGCGCGCCCGCCAGCCCACAAAACCATTTAATTTATTTAACTCTGTTTTATTTAAATGGCAACGCCATTAAATAGGCCATCGCTGGAGACACGGCAGTCACGCCGGTAGCGCCTTGCAGACACGAATGGGGAAGGATGGATGCAGCGAAACCGCGATCGGCGCCGCTTGCTTCTGATGTGGAGGTGCGTCGAAACGCGGCGGGGCACAGGCCTCGCGCCGCGGAGTGGCGGATGATTATTCTATGCGCGTATAATTTATCGTTGATTTAATAATTTACTGGAGCGAGAAAGCGCCAGCGGGCTTTCTCGGGCAGGACCGATCACATGCCAGTCGAGCTACTCGTCATTCTGGGAGCTGAAGCTTCGATACTCGGCTTCGTGGTCGCAATGAGCCTTCACGCCAGGCGCATGGATGTCCTGAGCGGACGATCGTTCGAGCATCCCATCGTCTCTCCTGCCGGCAACGAGCATCCAGCGCGGTCGAGCCATCGAAGGGCGCGCGATCTACTACAGTTGATCGGGAGGACGATCTCATCACGTTCCTTCCACCCGATTTCCAGCGGCCCGTTGATGACCAGCATGCTGCGGCCAATCCTTCAAACCAGATCGCAGACACCGGCCCGGGTTGAGACAGGCCCCAGTCGGACCGGCAGGCCCACGCCCTTTGCCTGCGACCGCCCGGCCGAGCCGTCAGGGCCTGGTCGCAACACCGACGCCCAGGGGAAAGGCGCCGGTCCCGAACACATGCAGTCGAGCGCTGCAGCCATCCTGCACCAACTCAACGCTCCTTGAACGCGCGCCCCGCCTGATCCTGCAGCGGCTTGAGCAAGTATGAGAGCGCGGTCCGACCTGCCGTCTTGATGAAGACCTCGACCGGCATGCCGGGCAGCAGCTTGGCCGAGCCGAGTTTCGCCAGCTCTTCCGGCTTCAGCAGGACGCGGCCCGTGTAGTAACTGGTGCCGGCGCGCTGATCCTGCGTGATGTCTGCCGAGACCATGCTGACCTCCCCGTCGATTTCGGGCGTGGTCTTCTGGTTGAACGCTGCGAACCGCATGGTCGCTGTCTGCCCGACATAGACCTGATCGATGTCGCGCGGTGCGATCTTGACCTCGACCGCGAGCGAGTCCGCGTCAGGCACGATCAGCATGATCTGCTCGCCGGGCGAGATGACCCCCCCGACGGTGTGGACGCTAAGCTCGTGGACGCGGCCGGATTGCGGTGCCCTGATATCGATTCGGTTCAGCTGATCGACCGCCGCGGTTTTGCGTTCGCCCAGCTCGGAGAGTTTCGACCGCGTTTCTATCAGGTCCTTGCCGACCTCCGTCCGCAGATCCTGGTCGATCTGAATGATCTGAAGCCCGATTTCGGAGATCTTGCCCTTGGACTGCGCGATCATTCCTGCGAGCTGGCTGCGCTCGCCTTCGATGCGGGCGGAGTCGCGCTCGAGGGAGTTGAGCCGCGTGATCGGCACCAGATTCTTCTGCCAGAGGCTGCGCACGCCCTCCAGCTCCTGCCGAATGAATTCGACTTCCTTCTGCTTTGCCTCGGTCTGCCCCGTATAGCCCTTGATCTCGTTTTCCAGCTGCGCGCTCTTCTCCTGCAACTGCGCCTTCTGGCCGCTCCTCGCCTGACGACGAAGGTCGAACAGCTTCCGCTCCGCCGTCATCGCACGGCTCGCCTCGGAGTTGTTCTCCCTGGCGCGGTCGAGCAGCACCTTGGGAAACACGACCTGCTCGGCACCATCGCGCTCGGCCTCGAGCCGAGCCTGCCGCGCGAGCAGCTCATCGATGCTATTGGTGACGATCGTCGCATTCGCGAGCGTCTGGGTCTCGTCGAGGCGGATCAAGACGTCGCCTGCATTGACCCGATCGCCCTGGCGCACGCGCAACTCGCCCACGATCCCACCGGTGGCGTGCTGGACCTTCTTGACGCTCGAATCCACCACGACCACGCCTTGGGCGATCACCGCGCCGGACAATTGGCTCGTCGTCGCCCAACCGCCGATCCCGAACGTCACCACACCGAACATGATCATACCGACGAGCATGTAACGCTGGATGGATTGCATCGCCGGTGACACCTGGCTGCTCATCGGCCGCCTCCATGGGCTTCCGCCACGACCTTGAGCGGTACGGGATTCCGCAAGACCTTCCTGAGGACCTCCTCTCTCTTGCCGAAAGACTGAACCTTGCCTTCCCCGAGGCACAGGACATGATCGACGGCTTCAAGCGCCTTCGGGCGATGGGCGACAACGACGACGATCCCGCCGCGGCGACGCACGTTCAGGATCGCCTCTGTCAACGCCTCCTCGCCGTCGGCGTCGAGATTGGAGGAGGGCTCATCGAGCACGACCAGGAACGGTTTGCCGTAGAAGGCACGCGCGAGCCCGATACGCTGCCGCTGCCCTGCCGACAGCGCCAGCCCACCCTCGCCGATCTTCGTGCTGTAGCCGTCCGGAAGGGAGAGGACGAGGTCGTGCGCGCCGGCGGCACGCGCGGCCTCCAGGACGACGGCGGCGGTTGCCTGCGGGTCGAATCTCGCAATGTTCATCGCGATGCTGCCGTCGAACAATTCGACGTCCTGGGGAAGATAGCCAATGTGCTTGCCGAGGGCGTCGGAAGACCAGTGATCGAGCGCGGCATTGTCCAGCCGGATCCGGCCTCGAATGCCCGGCCACACCCCCACCAGCGCGCGTGCCAGCGTCGATTTGCCGGATCCGCTCGGTCCAATGATGCCGACCGCCTGCCCGCTCCGCAGCTGGAACGAGACGTCACTGACGGTGGGCCTCTCCGAGTTTGGAGCGCCAATATAGAGATTCTCGACCGTGAGAGTTTCAACAGGAGGCGGCAATGCCAACCGCTCCTCCTCGCCGGGCAGGAGCTTCAGCAACGAATCGAGCCGTTGTCCCGATTGCCGCGCAGCAACGAACCCTTTCCAGTTCGCAATCGCCATTTCGACGGGCGCCAAGGCCCGCGCGGTCAGGATCGATCCGGCAATGATGATGCCGGCCGTCGATTCCTGGTTGATGACGAGGACTGCGCCAACGGCAAGAACCAGCGATTGCAGGATCGCCCGGAAGATCTTGGAGGCGCCCCCGAGCCCGCTCGCGACATCGCTGGCTCGCTCATGGGCCGCGAGATACTTCGCGTTGACATCCCGCCAACGCAACGCCGCCTGCTGCCGCATGCCCATGGCTTGCAGAACCTCGGCATTTCGTCGGCCTTCGAGCGCCAGTGCCGTTCGCGAGACTGCGAGACGCGAGGACGCCTTCGCCGGTCCGCGCGTCCGGGCTTCCGTGAGGATCGTAATGCCGACGAGCACCAGCGCGCCGGCCAGCGCAGTGACGCCGATCCAGAAGTGGAAGAGAAAGCAAACGCCCAGATAGATCGGCATCCAGGGCAGATCGAACAGCGCAGTCGGCCCGCCGCTCGACAGGAAGCTGCGGACCTGGTCGAGGTCCCGCACCGGCTGCAGGCCGTCGCCATCGGCCCTGGTCTTCAAAGGCAGGCGAACGAGCGCGTCGAATATGCGAATGCCGAGCCTTTCATCAAAGTACCGGCCGACCCGCACGCAGATCCTGCTTCGGACCAAATCGAGCCCACCCTGAAACAGGTAAAGGACCGTGGCCAGAACCATCAAGGCCACCAAGGTCGGTATGCTGCGCCCGGGCAGCACCCGATCATAGACCTGCAGCATGAAGAACGAACCGGTGAGCATGAGCAGATTGCTCATTCCGCTGAAGGCCGCGAGAGCCCAGAATATCCTGCGGCAAGACCGCAGGAATGCCGACATCTCCGACTGCGGCCCCTCATAATCCTCCGTCGCCCGCAGGCGATCAGCGAATATCTTCTGCCGGAGGGCTTCAACCAAACGCCTCGCCCAACCGGCCAGCCGCCCCGTCGGCAATTCCGCGTCGCCGGCCCACTGCCGTCCGGCCGACCATAGTCCTGACAAATGCACAATAAGTGGGATTCGATAAAGATTCGCAGGCGGGGGGATCACCCCCCGCCGTCCAACGTCAGTCATGACACCCGCCCTTCAATCCCGCCTGCGCCGGGGACTCCCCCAAGAGCCCTCCGAGGCAGTTGTTGAATACTAGCCTGTGTGGTTCGCCCGACTCCTACGCGAAGTGGAAGTCCTGGCTGCTCAAGGAATCGAGCTTGGTGTTCTTCAGCGTGAGGGTATCACTCCCCGTCGCGATGACGACGTCCTGGCCCGATTGGGCCGCGTGGGAGAGAACGCTCGCAAAGCTGTCGAACACGCCCTTGCTGAACTCGATCGTGTCGTGAGCAGGTCCGCTGGCAGCGAAGCCCTTGATGACGTCATTGCCGAAATTCGCAGCAAACGAGAACGTATCGGCCTTGCTGCTGGCAACGAAGACTTCGTCTTTCGACGTGCTCGTCTGTACGTTGCCGGTCGGGCTCGACGTCGCGACGACCTGAGTGCTGGTCGTGGACAACGCGGTCGCGCTGGCAGTTACGCTGGAAGTGCCGACCTGTCCATCACCGTTCAGATCCTGCTGGAAGCTCGTCTCGAGCGATTTGAGGCCCGAGCTCGTGCCCGACACGGTGCCGCCCGACGTGGAGCCGGTGAGGCTGCTGACGTGGGAAACGTAGTTTCCGTTGTTGTCGGTGTTCCACGCCGTGTACTGACCCGTGCTCGCCTCCTTCCAGACGACCTGATAGCCGGTGGCCGTCTTCTCCGCACCAATCGGGGCCCAGGTGTGATCTGACCCTTCGACAAACTCCACGCCCTTATACTTCAGCGTCGGGCCCGTCCCGGTGCTGCTGTTGAGGTAGTATTTGTCCCCACTCTCAACGAGGCGCGTCGCACCGGCCGATTCGATCACCGTGCCGGCAGTCGGCGACGTCGGTGTGGTTGGCGAGGTCGGCGAGGTTGGCGTGGTCGGAGTGGACGTAGTGGACCCACCGATCTGCCCGTCGCCGTTGAAGTCCTGATGGAAGGTCGTCTCCAGCGATTTGAGGGCAGAGCTCGTACCTGACACGGTGCCGCCTACCGCGCCGCTCAAGGCCACGTGGGAGAGGTAGTTGCCGTTGTTGTCGGTGTTCCACGCCGTGTATCGACCCGTGCTCGCCTCCTTCCAGACGACCTGATAGCCCGTGGCTGTCTTCTCCGCACCGATCGGCGCCCAGGTGTGATCCGACCCCTCGACAAACTCCACGCCTTTGTACTTCAGCGTCGGGCCCGTCCCGGTGCTGCTGTTGAGGTAGTATTTGTCGCCGCTCTCGACGAGGCGCGTCGCACCGGCCGACTCGATCACCGTGCCGGCAGTGGGCGACGTCGGGGTGGTGGGCGACGTCGGCGTGGTGGGGGACGTCGAGGTGACGCTGGCCGTGACAACGGTTGACGCCACGCTGGTGTTGCCTGCCGCGTCCGTTGCCTTTGCCGTGAGGCTGTGCGCACCGACCGCAAGGGCTGCGGACGTATAGGCCCACACGCCGCTGCTGTTGGCGGTCGCAGTCCCGATCTGGGTCGCGCCGTCGAACACCTTTACGACGCTGCTCGCTTCCGCATTGCCCGACATCACCACCTGATTGGCGCTGTTCACCTTGTTGCTGGCAATGGTCGGTGCAGTCGGCGCCTTGGTGTCAATGGTGACTGCCAACGCAGCCGACGCCGCGCTGGTCTGCCCGGACGAATTGGTCGCCGTTGCGGTGAGCGTATGCTTGGCGTCAGTCAGGACCTTCGTGATGTAGTCCCAATTCCCGCTCGAATCCGCAGTCGTCGAGCCGATCTGGGTCCCGCCGTCATAGACCTTGACCGTGCTTCCGGCAGCCGCCTTGCCCTTCAGCTCGAGGGTGCTGTCGTTCGTGATGCCGTCGCCAGCGATGCCGCTATCGTTCGAGAAGGAGGCGATAGTGGGTGCAGCCGAGCCGGACGGGGGTGTGGGTGTCGGCGATGTCGGCGCATTTGCATCCTGAAGGACGGCACCGTTCTTCATGTTGACGTTGTGGATATAGATCGACTTGGCGCTGGAGTCGTTGGGACCGCCCCGGACACCGCCGAACGCCAGTCCCGAGGACGAGCTGGACGGATCGAAGTAGTTGTCGTGGATGGTGAACGTATTCTGGATGTCCGCCACCGTGACGCCGGTGAATGCGTTGACGCTGCCGGTGAGTGTATTGTTGCCGATTTCACCCGAGACGATGGTGCCGGCGCTGCTGCCGATGTCCGGCTCCACCATGAAGCCCTGGCTCGCGCCCCCGTTCTGGGTGGTGGTGTTGTACATGATGGTGGCGGTAAACGGTCCATCGATGAACTCGGTGTAGTCGCCGTGCGCACCAGGAGCCATTCCGGCGTTCTGAATCAGGTTATATTCCAGGACAAGGCCGGCCGACTTGCCGCCATTGTGCATTTGAACCATGTCGCCCCCGGCATTCTTGAGCCAGGAATACTCCACGGTCAGCGTGCCCGAACCACGATTTTCAATGAGGCCACTGACGCTGCCGCTGTTGCTGCCGTCAATCGTGACGGACATGACCGTCAGATTCGAAGACGACGCCGTCGCCAAAATCGGCATGTTGCCGTTGGACCCGACCTTGAAGTTGGAATCAAGAATCTTCGTATTGGCGCCCTGGACAACGACGCCCCACCCGCCGTTGAGCGAGAAGTCATAGCCGGACAGCGTGACGTTGCTGCCCGTCACCGTGACGATGTGGTTAGCCGTATCCACCGATACCCCGGCCATCGAGATCGTCGCCGGATTTTTCAGCGTCAATCCCTGAGGTACCCCCACGTAGTAATCCACACCTGCGACATTCCATCCGGGCCGGTTCGCACCGTAGGAATCGAGCAAGCTCGGAAGCTGCGGCGTTCCAATTGGAGCATTTGCGGAGCCGTCGTTAATTGCCATCTACCCTGTTCTCCTGATTTAATATCCGACAGCGTGCGCTCAACCACGAGGTCCCCCGAGCGGCACGCTATCCTCAGAAGCCGATTGCCTCGGCTCAGGCGACTCTTGACCGAGCACCACGGACTTTTTTTGGACTACAACGAGGCTGTGCTGGGGTCATGTTTGGCTCAGACCGCCACACTCACGCGACAGGAATTAAATACGCGGTTTGTCCAAACGCATTTATACCGCACCGCAAGCGTCGGACGAAACTCGTATTATTACCGGGCACACAGACACCGGCGGCCAAATTTGCCAATGATCGAATGGCCTGAGGAGGCCCAGCGAACTTGCGCCGCGAATCAATACTCGCTTCGCGATAATGAACTTAATGGCAATAAATAACAGGGGTCATTGCGACAAAGTAGACCGGCCGCCCTAACCAAAGCCACGACGCCAAGCCAACGCCACAATATTTGGAATATTTGAGCGAGTTCGACCAATTCCACCGGACTGTTCGGGGCCGAAGACTGCAAAGCGCGGATCGCTCCCCGGACTACTCGGACTCACACGCGGCCCCGTCCTGCGCGGCGCCGCCCAATTTGAGGTTGCCCGCCCGCGCAGAACATGCAGGCGTGAGCCTCGCCCCAAGATATCGAAGCTGGAAATACGCAGCGCCTATATGGACCGCGGCAATCGCATGAATGCGTCGGGCTTCCCGGACTTTCCTCGTACCCCGTCCATGAGGCCGACCAGGGTAATCTTGCCGGCCAGGGGGGCGCCGATAGCAGCGTACCTGACGGCGTGCAGCAAACCCCATCCAAGGTGAAGCACCCACCGGCGTCCGGCCCACCGGCGCGCGAACAGGATACTGTTGCGCGCGGACAGATAGACCGAAAGGAATGACTGCTTTCTGAAATCAGTCGCAGACCCGATAGCGGTGCCGCCAACGTGGCGTATGACCGCCCGTTCCGCGAAGCCGATCCTGTGCTTGCCGCGGCGTCGCCCCCAGTCCACATCCTCCATGTAGAGAAAATAGTCCTCGGCCATCAATCCGACGTCCTCGATAAACGCACGCGTGACCAGCACGCAGGCGCCACTAATCGAATCGATCCGTGAAAGCACCTCAGGCGCGGGAGATGTGCCCGCCGCCAAATTCCTGCCGACGGCGAGAACCCGGCCTGTGACGGGCGACCATTGAAGTCCATAGTTGATGATCTTGTCCGGCGCATGATCGAAAACCAGGGTGCCACCAATCATTCCGAAGCCCTGATCTGCCTTGGCCATCAATTCCGTCAGGCAGTTATCGTGGACCTCGGTATCGGGATTGAGAACGAGCACAGCTTCCCAGCCGCGCGTGCCGAGCAGGCGTTCGAGCCAGGCGTTTACCCCGCCGCCATAACCGAGATTATCCGTCGCGAGTCCAATTCGAACGATGATAGGCCGGTCCTGGAAACGGCATTTGACGACGGAGCCAAACCGTCCGCCGGGTGTATCCACGGCATCATCTTCATCTTGAATGCATGGCAGCATTCGCTCCTGACCGATAAGCGCATCTACCAGGGCCTCGAAAGCTTCCCGTCCACCGTTCTCGCAAACGAAGACTTCAAACTCCTGCCAATCGGACGCTGCGAGCGACCTCAAGCAGCGCTGAATGTCGTCGGGATTGCGGTACCCGACGATCAGCACCGCAAGCTTTGCGCGATCAGAGGCCATTGCCAAGACATTCCTTGATCTGCTGACGGCGCTGGCTGGCGACCTCGGCCCAGACGAAACGTTCTGCGCGCGCGACAGCGGCCTCGGACATTGTTCGTCGAAGCTCGAGGTCGCCGGCCAGCGAACGAATGGCCTCGACCCAACGCGGCGCATCGTAAGGATCGAGCACAAAACCTTCACGACCGTCGCGCACGAAGCGTCCTGCCCCCATCTCCGTCGTGATGACCGGAAGTCCGGAGCCGCACGCTTCGTACATGACCAAGGGACTCCCCTCCTCCAGCGAAGGGAATATGAACAGGTCGGCCGATCGATAAAGCGCGCCAACGTCTCTGAGGTAGTCGAATACGATCACATCATCCCTGGCAAGAAGGCCGGCGCACTTCTCCTTGATGGCAGGCTCCATCTCCCCTGCAAGCACGAGCCTTCCCTTCACCCCGCTCCGGGCCCAGTAATCCAGAAGCAGATGCGCCCCTTTCCTCACACAAATAGCACCGACGAACACCGCTGTGACGCCATCATGCGGTGCGAGTAACGGCCGCCTTCCGGAAAGCCGTGCCGGCTCCCAACCATAGCTCGCGTTCAAGAACTTGGATCGAGGTACGCCGTTCTCCAACAATGAGGCCTCGACCAGCGGACTGGGACAAAACACGTGATCCACCGCCGCCAGGACTTGTGCCTCACGATCGACCTTCTCGGACGTGATCCCATGCGCCGCACCGACCCCGAGCCGCTCGTACGCCTGATCAAGAATCCTCTTTGCGGTCCCGGTGTGGCAATTGAACTGTTCACGAAAGACGGTGACGCCGCGCCGTTTCAACTCCTGGATCGTATCCAGGCTTGCATCGGGCCAAAGATAGGCTGCAGCCCTGTTCGATTGCGATTCATCAATGGAAGAGAGAAATACACCCTCGATTTTGCGGCCGACCCAGCCTCGCACGTACCGGTACGGGATGTATCGCGCCCAGTTCGGCAGGACCTGGACGAGCTTTACCGATGGCAACGCCCACTGCGCCCGCGGCGTCACGAGCGTCACGTCGAAATTCTCGCCCGCCATCCCCTTCGCGAGGGAACCGCAGGTATAACCGACTCCCATTCCGTTGAGTGGCAGCGGCATGAGCACGCCGAGTGAGACGCTCATTGCGACCTCGCGCTCAAAAGCTCGATCCTCCTGTGACCAACACATCCAGGATCTCCCGCCATGACTCCGCGGAGCTTCCCTCGCCACAGGCCTGTTGCGGCGGGCTTCAAAGTCATGACGGCGGAACCCGATAGGACGGTTGGCCGCTAACCCCGGTACGCCACTTTCGCTTAATTCCGGCAAGCCATGATCGCCCCAGAAAACTCTTGGCCAGACGATTCATCTTACCAACGCCGGTGCGCAGGAGGTTGATGCAGACCGCCTTCAAGCGCGGGGCAAAGATGTAAACCGTCGACTCCTGTCTCGAGAGGTTGGCCAGCATCTCCTTGTAGGTGGCATCGCCGATGCCAAAGTCTATCAGCCGTGCCGGCCGGCTCGACGACGCCTGCAGCTCTTCCAGTACGCTTAGAATCAGGTGGAGACCGGGGCCATACTTCGCGTAGGCAGGATCGTAGGACACATACTCGCTGAGAAAGACTCCATTGCGCAGCGAGCCGATCCAGAGAGCGGCCGGCTGGCCGTCGAGGTAAAGAATGTATCCTCGCAGCCAGCCCTTGCTTGCCTCGAAACGGAGGCGCGATCGGATGATCGGCGTTTCCGAGAACCCGACACCCAGCCCCCGCTGATAGGACTTGGCCGCGATGGTCTCCGCGTCACGCATCAACTGATCCAGGTCGGCCGACGAGCCAAATCGCTCGATCCTGCTTTCCGCAAAAGCGCAGGCGATATCTTCGATGCGCTTGCGCTGGTTGTATCGTCCCTTCTTCGGAAGGCCAGCCAGGAACGAACCAGCTTTCTCCGGAAGTGCACGCAACCGGTGAGCTTGCGGGCTGATCAGATGATCGGCGCACCACCAGGTCGGAAGACCGCAGGCATGTTTGACGAGGGGGGAGCTGATCTCCGGAGAATGAAACGAGGCTGCATCGGCCTCCCCGGCTGCCAGCGACTCCATGATGCTCTCGAGCAGCATCCTGGCGTTTTGCTCGGAGATCTCGCCCAACCAGCCGCCGTGCACGATCTGCAGCACTCTCAACTCGGGAACGGGGAGAGCAAAATACCCGAGCTTGACCGGCACATGGCTCACCTCCAATCGACCGACGAGAAGCGCGCTGGGAAGCCCTCCTTCGTAGAGGACCACGACGTGCGGCCGTTGAACCTGCGGATATGTGTCCAGGATGAACAGGAAAAAGTCGATATCCGCGTCTCGAGGCGGATTGCACGAATTCCAGAAATCTCGAAGCGGCTCGATCTCGGAGCTCGTTCTGAGAACCCTGATTTGACGGCGCGCAGTGGTTTCATTCATGGCGTTGACCTGACGAAAACTCCCTTGGCTCTCTTTCCTGACCCTGCCCGACGCGGGTGAAGCCAGGCCGATACAGGGCCGCGCGCGATCAGCGATGAGATAGCCCACCTGCCTTGGCATCCTGCACGATGGCGCCCGTGAGCATGTTCACGTTGCGCAGATAGATCGACTTGACGCTGTTGTCGTTGGGTCCGCCGCGGATCGGACCGCCAAATGCCAGTCCCGACGAGGTCCTCGACGGATCGAAATAGTTGTCGTGCACCGTAAACGTGTTCACGATGTCGGCGACGGTGATGCCAGTGAATGCGTTGACCGTGCCGGTGAACGTATTGTTGCCGATTTCGCCCGAGATGATCCTGCCGGGGTTGGAGCCAATGTCAGGCTCCACCATGAACCCCTGGCTCGCACCTCCATTCTGGGCGGTCGTGTTATACGCGATGGTCACCGTGAACGGTCCATCGATGAACTCGGTGTAGTCGCCGTGCGCGCCAGGCGCCATGCCGGCATTCTGAATGAGGTTGTATCGCAGAACGAGACCTGCCGCCCGGCCGCCATTGTGCATTTGAACCATGTCGCCGCCGGCGTTCTTCAGCCAGCAATACTGCACCGTCAACGATCCTGAACCACGACTCTCGATAAGGCCGCTGACGTCGGGGTTGTTGCGGCCGTCAATCGTGCTGTAGGCGACCGTCACGTTCGACGACGACACGGCCGCAAGGACGGGCTTGTTGCCGTTGGAGCCAACAATGAAGTTGGAGTTCTGAATCTTCGTATCCTCACCCTGGACAACGACGCCCCAGCCGCCATCGAGAGAGAAGTCATAGCCATCCAGCGTGATGCCGTTTCCCGTTACGGTGACGATGCGCATCTTGCGATCCACCGATACCCCGCTCATCGAGATCGCGGCAGGGTCCTTGAGCTCGATCGCCGTTGGGCGGCCCACGCAATAGTCGACCCCGGCAACAGACCAGGAAGGACGAGCGCGATATCGGCTCAGCAGTTCGGGATACTGAATGTCGCAACGGGGCGCGCCGGACGCCCCGTCGCCTTGCTCGCTGGATGCCTGCGGCGCCCCCGTGTCGTTGGCCGCCCTAGCGAAAGAGTGAGCTGCGTGGAACGCCAACCCCGCAGCAAATGAGCAGGCAAGGAAACTCCGAACGGCAGCTCTCAAAGACGACTGCATGGGTACCTACCACCGACGCTCGGTTGCTGGAACATAGACCGGCGGAGCGTACCAGGCGGAGTAAAGTTCACTGATGTGTCTCGTTCCCAGAAAGTGTTCGTATAGAGAGGCTCGCACTCCGATATACGCGCCCCAGAGCATCCACATGGTGTTCCAATAGTGCACGGTCAGCCCGACCAGCACGAACGTCATCACCGCAAGCGTAAAGCCCGATCGCACGCTGTCCATGTAGGGATCGAGCGTCGGGCCAGCGGTCTTTCGTCCAAACCCGACGAAAAAGGAGGTCACATTGGCCAACAGCATGAAGACAACGATTGGAACACCAAACCGAAGCGCGATGACCAGCCAGACGGCGTCCACCGAGGCATTGTCGAAGAATTCCTGGCCTTCGCCGATATCGCCGAACCCAAAGCCCACCAGGGGAGAGAAACCGATGTTGTAGAACGCTCGATCCCATGTGGCCTGGCGAAAGTAGCCGGTCGAGGGATCGAGAGTGAGGTGCGCGACGATCCAAGACGTCGGATTGTTGGTAGTCGCGTAGATGAAGACGAGCCCGGCTCCGATGACCGCTGCCAGCGCCTTCCATCGCCATGGAGACGATTTCATGAGCCGGTCGTAGCTATAGACCGCCAGGACTACGAAGAACATCAACATGGGGGCTGAAGACATCGCCAGGAAGCATCCGACGAACGCAACGCCGACCCAACCTATTTGCGCCAATCGGCGTTGCTCCGAGTATAAAAATACGGCTGCGGCAGCGGTGCAGAATGTCCCGTAAGAAATCGCGTGCGGAAAGACGGACGCCGCCCTCATCAGTCCGTTCCTGTACTCCGGATCGCTGTTTAGCCCCAGAAAGCCGTTGACCACGAGCTTTCCCGACATCTGGTCGAGCATCGCGACTGCAACGATCAACGCTACAGCGACCTTCAAGGCCTTGACGAACTCGGCGACGGCCAGGTGCCCGAAAATGTATGCGCGCGCGACAATATAGCCGCCGAGGAGTTCGAGCGTCACCGCTCCAGCCGACGACAGTTCGGCGGAACGGCTCTCCTGTGCGGATACTCCCAGCATCCACATTGACGCCAGAAAGACGAACAGATCGCATGCAACGAACCGCCGCCCCTTCTGCAGCAACAGACAGAGGCCCGGAATCAGGAGCAGAGCGATAACGAACCGTTCGGGATTAAACTTTGCCCCCCCGAGCAGAAAGCTCATGTCGCCGGGCAATACGACACCGAGAAAGAACAGCCAGATGGCGAATGGATGAGCGCGTTGCGGAGCTGCACCGGCACTCGCCATCAGCCTGGGCTCCAGCTCCGCTGGACCCTTCGCTACCGCAACGTTGGGGAGGCGGTTCCTCGACGACATTAACCCCACCTGTTGCACCGACGGGCTCACAGTGCCTGCCCGAGAGCGGGCCCTTCACTATGCCGAAGCCATTGAATTAAAGATGATCAATGACAGCCCTCAAGTGCCGCGCCGCCCCTTGGGGCGACCATCCGAATATTAAATATTAATACGCTGCATTATTATATTTGGCAAGCAATTAAATGTATCGCGATAATTTACGATTAATGATCGCTCGGGAGGTCACTGACCTGCCCCAAGACCCCCACCTGCATCACGCTGGCGTCAGGCGGCGCATCTCCGGCAAGGAAGCAGCCAGCATCCGGTCCATTCCCAATTCCCTCGACTTCGCGCCGGGATCTGACGCCCGCTGAGTCGAATACGTTGACCGTCGGAAAATCGCCTTATAGCGCATCCGCAGGCGCCGCATCGGCAAAACCAGCGGATTTCGGCTGATGGTACCGCACGTGGTCTGGACAGGGAGGCGATCTCGCCATTTCCGCACCATGTAGCGATAGGATCGAACATAGTCGGGGCCCAGCGATAGCTGCGCCTTGGCGTTGTGGATCAACGGCATGTCCAGACCGTAGCAGGACCTGCCGAGCCTCTGTGCTTCGAGGACGATGTCGGCCCCGTAGAGATGAAATTCCGGCAGCAAGGGATCGAAGGATACGCCCGAGTCGCGGCGAACAATGATCGCCAATTCATCGACGCTGACCACCGGTACAGGTACCGTCAGTACCCCTCCATGAATGCCTCCGGTTTCCGGAAACAATGGGGCGAGCGAGGGATCCCACGCACGACCGACCACATCCCCCGCTGCCGTGACGCTGCTCGTTCCAGCGACGGCCCAACGGCCATCTTGCTGCGTGAGCCGTCGGATTTCCCAATCGAGCCGCTCAAACCAGTATTCGGGGAAGAAAACATCGCAATGGGCGAAGATGAGGATGTCTTCTCTCGCATCTGCGATCGCCCGCGCATAGGCGCTGGAAGCGCTAGGCTGATTCCACAGAACCGTGAGATTGACGTCACCTCTGGCAATCGCCGGCGAACGCCGAAGGTCGCGATCGAGCGTGCTGACGTCCGTCGATCGAGCACAGGTATACACATGGAAACTGGCGCCGGAAGACATCACGATTGCCGCCTCATTATAATAATTAAATCTACCTTTATATTGACCAGAGCGCCAGATCGCTATCAAGCCTCGACAAATAATTGTATCGGCACAAAGCTAATGGCCGGGGCAGTCTCCCGCTGGCACAATCCGAACATCGACGGTCCGGGCATGGCGCCGCTGTTACTCCGCTCTCACTTCGCGCTTGCCAGGCGGTGCATTCACTGAAGTTGCGCCACTCCTTCGTCCCATCGCCTCCTGGATGAGCGTTGCTATCGCTCGTCCGCCCTGCGCAGGAGTGTGACGCGTCTCAAATTTGCGTCTCGCCGCACGTCCCATTTGTTCCCTCAGCGAAGGGGACGAGAGGAACTCCATCACCCTCCTGCTCATCTCCCCGACATCGAATCTCGCTACGCTGAAGCCCGCGTCCGGCTCGACAAATCTCCGCGCTGCATCGCTCGCGTCGAAGCAGATGGTCGGCTTGCTGCGTCGGGCAGCTTCCAGAACCACGAGGCCGAACGCCTCCTCCCGTGAGGTCAGGAGAAAGACGTCCGATGCAGCGAAATATCTATCGACGTCGGCCTTTCGCCCGACGAAGCGCACCGGTGCGGTCGGCGCCTCACTTTTGAGCCTGTCCTGCATGCTTTTGACTTTGTCCGACGCGCCGCCAACCCACAAGAACTGGACATTCCGCCCATTGACGCCGCCGGCGACCTGCCGCGCGACCTCTATGAACAGGTCCGTGCCCTTTCGCGCCTCGATCGTGCCGCAACCGCACACGATGCTCACGTCCGGCGAGATATTCAACTCATGCGCGAGGCTGATACGCGCATCCTCTGCGTCAGCGCAACCGTCTTCGAGCTCGGGAATGAACGGCTCGACAACGTGGATCCTGTGCGGTGCGATGTCGAATTCCCCGATCAGGCAATCCCGCACGGCGTCGGACACCGCAATGTATCGGGGCCGCCGCCGTTCAAGCGCTGCGAGATTCTTCAATCCGACGCTTCGAATGGCTCCTGCCAGTTCGTGGACGTGACAGATGACTTCGCAATCCCCGACAGGCAATCGTTCGAGCAGCCGCCCGGAAGCGATCGAATTGACGTAAACGAGACCGAAACGCTCCCTCGAAAGACTCTCCTGCAAATGGGCCAGATGAATGGACCGCAAGAAACGGTGCATACCGACGCGTCTTGTGACACGATAAAGCACGTCGCCGGGTTCGGCGGAGTCGACCCTGCCAAGCATGGCGAATTCACCGGTGAGTTCGCCCGGACTGGCTGTCACCGTACGGAAGGAAACGGAATCGTTGCGACGAAGCCAGCGTTGTACGCTGAGGAGCATGATTGGCGCTCCCGTCCGCGACGCCTCATGGCTGAGGAAGAGCACCCTGTTCGTCATATCTAGCTCTGCCGATCCTCGTCGGCGCGCAGAAAGGGAATGGCTGCTGAAGCCTGCAACGCCTTCCGCCATGGCGCGTTCGACTTGCCCACCAGGGACAGGAGCCTTTGGCGCCCCTTTGACCCAGGCATCCGCAGAAGCCGCCATATCGGCGGAAGATAGCGCATTCGCGAGTCGAGGCTCATGGCCCAGCGCAGGAGCTCCAAGCCGCTCTCGATGCGGCCCTGTCGGATGTAGTTGATCCCGCTGTCGAAGGCCTGATCGGCGAGCGAACGCGCCACCTGCCGCTGCAACAGCGGTATGTCCCGGCGCAGGTCGCGACAGGTCTCGAAGAAGCTGTCGAACGCCGCTTTTCTCTGTCCATACTCCGCCATCATTTCCGCGAGATAGGCGTTCGACATGGCGGAATCGTGCTTTCGATAGATCCCCTGCACTGCATCGATTCTGGCGACCTCCGTGTGCGCCCCAAACCGGAGCCACATCTCGAGATCGCCGCTGTGAGGAAGCGATGGTCGATAGCCGCCGACAGCCTTCTGGACGGACGTTCGCGCAATCGCTGTCGCCACGGCCACGAAGCAGGAGCCGGTCCGGCACATGTCCGCCACCAGGTCCTGCCTGGTCCATCGCAACTCCTGGACAGGGCTGACGACCGGCCGAGGAGTGTCCCGACGCCACACCGGGCATTCGCCATAAGTCAGGCCGACTTCAGGGCAGGAATCCATGACTTCCGCCGCACGTTCGAGCGCCCCCGGCACCAGCAGGTCGTCCGCGGACAGCAGCAGAAAGTAATCGCTGTCCGCCCACGCGATCCCCTCGTTGTATGTTGCAATATGTCCCTTGTTGGCTGCGTGGGCCACAACCTGGACACGCGAATCGCTAGCCGCGAGGCCGCGCGCGATTTCGACAGAGGAATCCGAGGATGCGTCATCGATGATGAGGACCCGAACGTCCGAGATGGATTGATAAAGGACGCTTCGCACGCAGTCCGTCAGGAAGCGCCCGTAGTTGTGGCAGGGGACGACGATGTCGAACTTGGCCATCGCTCAGATTCTCCCGTGGTGGCGGCCTCTCGCAACAAGAGGCGACTGCGGCGACCGGCGCCTGCTGCGTCTCGACAACTCGACTACGCTTTCCCGGTCATCGGCGTCCATCTGCGGCCGGCGAAAGCGAGACCGCGTGAAGCGAGCAAGTGTCCGCCGGCTCTCGGCCTTGCAATGGCTATCCTCGCGCCAGTTCCGCTCTAAGACACTCTGCGACGCGAAGCTGCTCTGTCTCGCTCATCTGCGCATAGATCGGCAACAGGATCGAACGATCCTGTGCGAGTTCCGAGTGGCGAAGGTCATGCCGCTGCTCCGCCTTCGCGTAAGGCGGTTCGCGATGCGAGCACATGATGCCGCGACGCGTCGCGATCCCCTTGTCAAGCAGACTTTGCATGACCGAGCGCTGATCGAAACGGTTGGCAAGGCGGACGCAATAGCTTTGCCAGTTGGACCTGGCCCATTCGGGCTCTGCCGGCAGCCGCAAACCTTCGAGGTTGCCAAGCAGTTCAGTGTATCTGGCCGCCACGGCGCGGCGGCGGGCCACGAGGTCCGGAAGCCGCTCAAGCTGCTTGCGCCCGATCGCGGCCTGCATGTCGGTCATCCGATAGTTGTAGCCGGAAACAAGGTACTCTTCGAAGATCACCTGGGCAGAACCATGCCGCACCGTGTCGGGAACGCTCATCCCGTGTTGGCGCAGGAGCTTGAACTTGCGGTCGAGCCCGGCATCAGCAGTGGTAAGCATTCCACCCTCGCCGGTCGTGATCACCTTGCGGGGGTGAAAGGAAAAGCAGGCGATTCGACCGTGCGGCCTGCCGATCCGTTCCCAGTTCTCCTTGATCAGGATCTCGCTGCCGGCCGCGCAGGCTGCGTCCTCGATCAGGGGAATACCATGGCGATCCGCCAGCATGGTCAGGGCTTCCAGATCGCAGGGCATGCCCATCTGGTGAACCGCGATGATCGCGCGGGTGCGCGGAGTCATCGCATCCGCCAGTCGGCCGGGGTCTATGTTGTAGGTCTCCGGATCGACGTCTACGAAAACGGGAACGGCGCCTTGATTTCGGATCGAATTGGCCGTTGCAATGAACGAATGACTGGCCGTGATGACCTCGTCACCTGGTCCGATGTCGAGGGCCGTCAGAGCGAGTTGCAGGGCCGTCGTGCAATTGGACACGGCGCACGCAAAAGGCGCCCCGACGAAAGCGGCGAATTCACGCTCGAAGGCGGCCACCTGCGGTCCCTGCGAAACCCAGCCGGAGAGGACGGCCGCTCGCGCCGCGTCGGCCTCTTCCTCGGCAAGGACCGGCATTGCGATCGGGATCATGATGCCGCCGCCTGGCCCTGACCGACCGCACTGAGCTCGCGTTCGGCGAGCCACCACTTCACGAGATCTGCAAGTCCCTGCTCGAGCGAGACGGAGGTGCGGAACCCCAGCAGACGTTCGGCCTTTCCGGTCGAAGCCAGGCGGCGCGGCACCGGGTTGACCGAGCGCTCCGGCGCGAACTCGGGCGCCATTTTGGGGTGACCCATCACGGAGGCAAGGACTTGAGCAAGCTGCACCAGGCTCGTTTCGGTACCGCTCCCCACGTTGAACACTTCGTCGGTCACCTTGGCCCGAGCTGCCAGTATGTTTGCACGGGCGACGTCGCGCACATGCACGAAATCCATGGTCTGCTGGCCATCGCCGAAAATGACCGGTGGCAGACCGGCTTCGAGCCGCTCCATCCAGCGGATCAGCACCTCGGTGTAACGCCCGTGAATGTCCATGCGGCTGCCGTAGACGTTGAAGTAACGGAACGCCACGTAGTCGAGACCGTACATGTCGTTGAAGGTGCGAAACAGACCTTCGTTGAACGCCTTTGCGGCACCATAGAGAGTTCGGTTGTCGTAGGGATTCTGTCGCTCAGTGGTGGGAAACTCCTCCGCCATGCCGTACACGGATGCGGAAGATGCTGCGATCACCTTCTCGACGTCGTGCCTGACGCAGAGCTCGAGCAGGTCGTACGTGGCGTCCACCATGACTTCCTTGGCCAGGCGTGGCTCAGCGGCGCAGTGCGTGATACGCAGCGCGGCCTGGTGAAACACGATATCGGCCGCCTTGACCAGCGCTCCCATCAGCTTGCCGTCGCGAATGTCGCCGTGGACCAGCCGCACCGGGCCGCGCCCCAGCGCTCGCCGGAGATTCGCCGGTCGTCCTCGCACCATGTTGTCGAGGGCCACGATCTCGATGCAGCCTTCGTCGCACAAGAGGTCGATGATATGGGAGCCGATGAACCCCGCTCCGCCCGTAACCAAGATGCGTTTGCCCTTGAGATCGATCAAGACGCCCTCCTATTGTTGGGCTCTGCTGAAACATGATCCTCTTCGCGGCCAATAGCCCGAGAGAACTCCAGCGGCGCGGCCGTCTTCAACGTGGAGACGACTTCGGCCACCTGCTCCGGCAACAGCTCCGGATAAATGGGAAGCGAGAGAAACTCGTCGGCGAGCATCTCCGTGACGGGGAGATCGCCAGGTCGATAACCAAGCTCCGCGTAAGCCTTTTGCAGATGGACCGGAACCGGATAGTGAATCCCGGTGTCGATGCCGGCATCCCTCAGCGATCTGAGCGCCTCGTCGCGCCGCGATAACCTGACGGCATACACGTGATAGACGTGGCGGCTGTACCAGGGCGGCCGAGGGCAAGCCAATTGAAGATCCGACAACAATTGATCGTATCGCCCGGCGAGCGACCGGCGCGCCTCCGTCCAGGACTCAATATGATTCATCTTGACGTTCAGCACCGCACCCTGGATGCCGTCCATGCGGTAATTGTATCCAGCGACAACGTGCTTGTACTTGGCCTCCTGCCCCCAGTCCCGCAGCAGCGACACGCGGCGCGCGAGGTCCGGTCGGTCGGTTACGACTGCCCCACCCTCGCCAAACGCGCCGAGATTCTTGCCGGGATAGAAGCTGAAGCACCCGAGATCGCCGATCGAGCCGGCGCGGCGGCCCTTGTATTCCGCCCCGTGGGCCTGCGCGGCATCCTCGATGACGATCAGACCGTGACGGCGGGCAATCGACATGATCGGATCCATGTCGGCCATCAGTCCATGCAGGTGAACCGGCATGATCGCCTTCGTCCGCGGCGTGATCGCAGCCTCGATCAAGGAGGGATTCATCGTCCATGTAACGGGATCGACGTCGACGAACACCGGCTTGGCGCCGCTGTAGAGAATGGCCGCCGTCGTCGCAACGAACGTCATCGAGACCGTGATGACCTCATCGCCCGGGCCGATACCGGCCGCGAGCAGCGCGAGGTGAAGCGCCGACGTGCCGCTGTTAACCGCGCGGCAGTGAGCGGTGCGGCAATACTCGGCAAAGCGTTGCTCGAACGCCGTCACCTCGGGGCCGAGGATAAAATTCGCGCTTCCGATGACTCGCGCCACCGCTGCGTCGATCTCCGGCTTGATCTGGCTGTATTGGGCTTTCAAATCCAGGAAAGGTATCAAGGTGAAAAACCTTCGGGTGGCCGGCGTTATGATTTAAATATTAAAAGATCATTATCAGATTAATTCAAGAGTAAATATGCATTCGATCGTTTAAATGGTTTATGGCGTTCCCGCCCCGCGCTCACGTCGCAAGGCCGGCTGTTCTTCAGCGAACAAACATCGCGCCGGCACTCCCGCCACGACCGCGCCCGGCGGCACGTCCCTGGTCACCACCGCCCCGGCGCCAACTGAGGCGCCAGCGCCTATTGTCACACCGCACAGAACGGTTGCATTCGAGCCGATGGACGCTCCTCTGCCGACACGGGTGCGCTGCAACGTCCAATCCGAGGCGCCTTGAGGCCGGCCATCCGCCGTGGTTGCGCGCGGATGCTTGTCGTTCGTGAACATGACCCCATGGCCGACGAACACCTCGTCCTCAATCGTGACGCCCTCGCAGATGAAGCTATGGGAGGAGATCTTGCAGCGTGCGCCGATCGTGGCGCCCGCCTGGATTTCGACGAAAGTGCCGATCCGGGTCTCGTCGCCCACCGTGCAGCCATAGAGATTGACCAGCTCCGGGTGGAAGATTCTGACATCGCGGCCAAGCCGTACGTCACTTGTAATCGGCATCTTCGTCTCCACAGTAACCGCGAGGCTCTACAGGGCCGTGCGCGACAGTCGAAACCTTGGCGCAATGCGGGCAAGACCGGCTATCGCCTGATGAAGGTGATGGAGCAAGGGGTGGCCGGTCAGCAGCAGCCCCAGCCACCAGCAAATGGCCGCAGCACACGTCGCCAGGGCGAGCCCGGCGAGGGGCGTCAGCAATCCGGCTTCCATCAACGCCACGCAGCTTGCGACGCCCAATCCAGTTGTCGCCGTCACGAGTACGCTCCTCATGAGCGCTCGTACGAGATCCCTCGGCCCGAAGCGGAGGTGCCGTCCGATGAAGTAGATCGCGACCGCAGCCTGAAAGGGCAGCGTCAAGAGTGCGGATGCGGCGACGGCCTGCACACCGAAGAAGGATGCGCCTAGAATGATGAGAAGCGACGGCGGTAGCGAGATGAAGGAGGAGATCAGTGCATCCCGGACGCTTCCAACGGCTACGAGTACCGGAAAACTCAGGCACGCCGCAAAGAGCGCCATGTTCGCGATGCACAACAGGCGCACGAGTGGAACGATCTCCAGCCAGGTCGGACCGAGCCAGATCGCAATGATCGGCTGGGCCATCAAGGCCACGAACACCAGGAAAGGCCATTGGGCCACGGAAAGCAGTTGGATCGCGTCGAGGTAAACGGCCTTCAGGTCGTCCCCGGCTTGGCGCTTTGCGACGATCGCCGGCATGATGACGGGGTTCAGGACCTGGGTGACAAGCCTGTCAAAAACCTGCGTCAAATTGATCGCGCGGCTATACAGACCGACGGACGCCAAGTCGAGAATTCTGGCCAGAAACAGCTGGGGCGCCAAATTGTAGAAGACATTGATGACGCTGACCCCGCTTGAATAAAGGCCAAAGCTCACGATGTCGCGGCATGCCGAAAGCGAAGGACGCAGAACGCCGGGATTTCGATGGCCCATCAGCAGCGCCAGGGTCAGGATCACGTTTCCTGCCAGTCCCCCCCAGATCGGGGCCATATAGCTCCATCCTGCCATCGCAAGCCCGATGGAGACCAGAGCGACCGCCACACCAGACGCAAAGTTGCACACGGCCAGCGTTCCGAACTTCATGTCCCTCCGCAGCAAGGCAGATATCGTTCCGGAGATCGGCAGGAGCAGAAAATTCAGGGCCGAGGCCTCGATGGCTCGCTTCAAGCTGTCCTGCGCAAACAAGTGCGACAGACTGTCAGCGAAGACGAACAGAAGAGCGGCAATCGCGCCCGAAATGCCGAACGTCAAGGTGAAGGCCGAGCGGACATCCTCGGCCGACAAATCACGCTTCTGGATCAGATAGTTTCCGCCCCCGAACTCCTGAAAGGAGGACGCAATGACGAGCGAGATGGCGTTGACGACCGCAAAGACTCCAAATTCCGCCGGCGACAACAAACGAGAAAGCACAGCGGTGGCGACAAAGAACAGGACGAGACTGCCATAGCGGTCGGCCGCCGAGAAAAGAATGGAACGTTCGACCGAATTCATCGCGAAACCGTCGCCTTTCGGCTGCTAGCAATGCCCGCCGACATCACATCTAGGCCGTGGCCCGGGCGCGTTCCCGGACCGGATGCGGTTGCTTGAGGAGGACCGGCTTCCCCTGCGCGGCTATCGAGCGCGACGCCGCCTCCAGCACTTCAACCACGCGCAATGCGGAGATGCCGCCGGAAATCGGCTGGCTTCCGGTGCGTACGCAATCGACGAAATGCTCCACCTCCGTCTGCAGCGCCTCCGTGGGGGCGATATGCGGGGCCCACATGTCGCCCGCGCGGTATCCGATCCGAAATTGATGTGCATCCTCGGGAGGCCCGTCGAGCGTAATTCCCTTGTCGTAGAGCTTGATCTTTTCGGTCGGCTCGAGATCGTCGTAGACGATCATCTTCTTGCTGCCACCGATGAACGTCTGGCGCACCTTGACGGGCGAAAGCCAGTTGACGCTGACATGGGCCACGCACGCGTTGGCGAAAAACAAGGTGATGTGGGCCATATTCTCCGGCGAGCCGGCGACATGGCACGATCCGGTTGCCGAGACGGCAACCGGCGCTTCATCGAGGATATGGTGGATGATCGAGATGTCGTGCACGGCCAGGTCCCAGATCACATTGACGTCCTTCTGGAACAACCCGAGACTCGCGCGTGTGCTGTCGTAATAGTAGATGTCGCCGAGTTCCCGGTTGAGCAGGAGCTCCCGGATCTTCTGGACCGCCGGCGTGTAGAGGAAGGTATGATCGACCATGAGCGTCAGTCCGCGCCGGTCCGCCTCGTCAATCAGGCGGGTCACGAGCTCGGCACTCGCCGCAAGGGGCTTCTCCACCAGCACATGCTTGCCGGCTCTCAGTGCTGCCATCGCCAGCTCGTAGTGCGTATGCACCGGCGTAGCGATGGCGATTGCATCGATGCTGCCGTCCTTCAGCAGATCTTCGTAGCGAGTGGTCGTTTCCACCGCCGGGTAAAGCTGCTTCATCGCCCCGAGCCTGCCTGGGCTCAGGTCGCTGACGCTGACGACGCGAGTGGCAGGATTGACCGAGAAATTGCGAACGAGATTGGGGCCCCAATAACCGTAGCCCACGACCCCGATTCCCAGTTGACTATCGCGCATGCTGACCTCGATGCAATCCAGAGAGAACGCTTCCAATCATCCCGTCGCCGACGATCACTGCACGCCGGGTATCAGGTTCGTGCCGGCATGTCCTGCCATATGCCCCGTGTATCAATGACGTCGAGATGCCGACGATCCGAGAGGGGCACCATCTTGAACTCATCATGATCGACGAGGAGAATCGCGATTTCGCAACTGCGCAGAGCTTCATCAATGCTCACGAATGCGACGCGATGATCGGCCAACTGAGGCGGTAGACGGCGCAGATTCGGCTCAACGACCTTGATCCGCTCTCCGTATTTCGCCGCGAGATGCGTGGCTATCTCCATGGCCGGGCTTTCACGCAGGTCGTCGACGTTGGCCTTGAAGGTCAATCCGCAACAAGCGATGCTTGCATAGGGATGATCGTCGATCAGCGCCTCCGTGCGCTCGATGATCTTCTGCGTCTTGGCATTATTGACTTCCCGGCTCATCCGCATCACGCGCGCGAGATCCGGCGCGGAGTCGATGATGAACCAGGGATCGACCGCGATGCAGTGCCCGCCTACTCCCGGTCCCGGCCGCAACACGTTTACGCGAGGGTGGCGGTTGGCGATATCGATCACTTCCCATACGTTGATGTCGAACCTATCGCAGATCAGCGAGAGCTCGTTTGCAAACGCAATGTTGGTATCGCGGAACGCGTTTTCCGTCAGCTTGACCAATTCGGCTGCGCGCGCCGTCGTGCCGACGCAAGCGCCGCGAACGAACATCTTGTAGAAACGTTGAGCGCGCCGCGTGCAGGTGGGCGTAATTCCCCCGATGCACCTGTCGTTGTTGATGAGCTCGGTGAGGATGCGGCCCGGCAAAACGCGTTCCGGGCAATAGGCAACGTAGATCGCGCCGTCTTCCTTGCCGTTGACGCCTATGTGCAGATCCGGCCTGCGCTCAATGATCCGCTTTGCGATGGCCTCGGTGGTCCCGATCGGCGACGTCGATTCGAGGATGACGAGATTGCCCGGCGCAAGGATATCGACGATATGGTCGACTGCCGCATTCACGCTCGACAGATCTGGATGGTTTTCGCGATCGATCGGCGTCGGCACTGCAATGATGAAGACGTCGGCCGGCTGTGGTTTGGTCGACGTCGTCAAGGCACCGCTCGACACGACCTTGGACACGAGGCCATCGAGATCGGGCTCCGCAATGTGGATTTTTCCGGATGCAACCGTATCGACGATGCGCTCGTTGGTGTCGATACCGAGCACCTGAAGGCCCCGGCTCGCAATCAGCGCCGCGGTCGGCAGTCCGATATAGCCAAGTCCAATGACGTTGATCTTTTGGAATTCAGGCATCGAGAAGAACCTTCACGATACGCTCGCTCGCGTGCCCGTCACCAAACGGGTTGTGCGAGCGGGCCATGGCCGCATAGGTCTCGTCATCGTCGAGCAGGCGAAATGTCTCGGCAACGATCTTGTCGTGGTTCGAGCCGACGAGGCGCGCCGTCCCGGCTTCCACCCCCTCGGGGCGCTCGGTCGTATCGCGCATCACCAGGACTGGTTTGCCGAAAGTGGGGGCCTCCTCCTGGACGCCACCCGAGTCGGTCAGAACCAGATGCGATAGCGAGAGCAGGCTCACGAAGTCGGTGTATTCCTGGGGGGAGATGAGGACGACCCTCGGGTGATCGGACAAGCGGGACGCAAACAAGTCGCGGACATTCGGATTCGGATGCACAGGGAGCACCACGGCAACGTCTTCCCTGCGCAGGATCGTTTCCAGCGCGTTCACGATGTTGATGACGCCACCGCCGAAATTCTCCCGACGGTGGCAGGTCACCAGGATGATGCGCCGGTTACCATGGCGCTTCTTGATGCCGTCCCAGCGGCACGAGAGTCCGGGATCGGATTCGACCATCGCTTTCGCGAGGATGAGAGCGTCCACAACCGTGTTTCCCGTGACGTGGATGCGGTCATTCGAGACGTTCTCCGAACGCAACGCGCGTGCAGCGCGCTCGGTCGGGGCAAAATGCTGATCGGCGATCGAGCCGACGATCTTGCGGTTCACCTCTTCGGGCCATGGGGAAAAGATATCGCCGCTGCGCAGCCCCGCCTCGATGTGGGAGACCGGTATCCGGTGATAGTAGGACGCCAATGCTCCCGCCATTGCGGTCGCTGTATCGCCCTGGACGATGACCCTTGTCGGCTTCACTTTCTCGAGGAGCTCACCAATTTGTCCGAGCAGCCGAGCGGTCAGATCATCCAGCGTCTGATTGGCCGTCATGACGTTCAGATCGAAATCAGGAACCACCTTGGCGAGCTTGAGGACCTGATCAAGCAACTGTCGATGCTGTGCCGTCGCGCAAATCGTGATGGAGATGTCCTTGCCCTTCTCGGCCTTGAGGCGGTTGATGACAGGGAAGAGCTTGATTGCTTCGGGCCGGGTCCCCAGAAGGATGAAGAAATGCTTGTGCACGTCTCACCCTCCAATCCGACGCGGGCCCGGCGGCACAGTGCCGGGTCCACGAAGCGTGTGATGAACCGCCTGCTTGACGAGCGCTTGCGCCAGGATGCCAGCGAACAGCGCGTTGGTCGCGGCGTATCGCCGCCACATCCGCCGGGGCTCCTGATAAATGCGGTACAGCCATTCGAGGCCCAGCCTCTGAATCCGATCCGGTGCGCGCCGAACGGTGCCTGCAAGAACATCGAACGCGCCACCCACACCCATGATGAACGGTACGCCGAGATCGTCACGATGAGCGGCGAGAAAGCGCTCCTTCCGTGGTGTCGGCATGCCGATGAAGAGACAATCGGCCGCGCTGGACTGGATGTCCCGAACGACGTCATTCTCCTGCTCGGGTTTGAAGTAGCCGTCGTGCCAGCCCGCGAAGACCAGTGAGGGATGCCGCTCGCGCGCGCGTTGCATGGCCTGCTGCAGTACGGCGGGGGTGGCGCCCAGGAAATAGGGCTTGAAGCCTTCCTGCGCACATACCGCGAGCAACTCCACCAGAAGATCGACGCCGGCCACTCGCGAGGTCGCTGGAAGCCCCAGCGCTCGAGCGCCCCAAAGAATCCCCATGCCGTCGATGCCGACAATGTCACTGTTGGCGACATCGGCGGCGAGCACGGGATCGGATCGCATATTGACGAACTTGGCGACGTTTAACGCGACATGCTGCAGCCGTCGGCGGCTACGTATGGCGCTTCGCGCCAACTCGACCGTCTCTGCCATCGTCAGCAGGTCGATAGGGCACGCCAGGAACGATGCACGCATTTGAAACGAACTCCGAAAATGCAATTTGGTTTAAGTTGCATTTAAGATTATAATAGAGATAATAATCATCGAATATTTAATTGCAAGGATTAAATTGAACTTCTGGCAAGGCCAAAACAGGTAGCGCCGCGCTTGTGCTACGCAGCACACCAACCTGAATTAAATAGGATCATGTCGAATGATTTCGGTCATTATTCCCCACCTCAACCAGGCCGGTGCGCTGGAGGCCTGTTTGAAAAGTCTGGATGCACAGACCCTCGCCCGGGACTTGTTCGAGGTCATCGTGGTGGACAACGGCTCCGCCGTTTCCCCGATCGACGTCGTTGCCGGCCATCCTGACGTAAGTCTGAAATACGAACCGCGTCCCGGTCCGGGGCCGGCGCGAAACGCAGGTGTTGCCGCTGCCAAAGGCGAGATCCTCGCCTTCATCGACGCCGATTGCAGAGCTCATCCGGACTGGTTGAGCAGCGTGATGGAGCGGTGCTACTCGTCGCCGGCTGGCACGGTTCTCGGGGGCGACGTCCGCATTTGGCAACCGGACAATACAGAGCTGGACGCCATCGCGGCTTACGAGAGCGTGTTCGCTTACCGCTTCAAGCTCTATATCGAGCGTCACGGCTATTCAGGCACCGGCAATATGGCGGTGTTTCGCCGAGACTTCGATCGCGTCGGCCCTTTTGCCGGCATTGACGTAGCCGAAGACATGGAGTGGGGACAGCGTGCGCTGCGCGCCGGACTTCGATTTCGGTACGCACCTGAAATGGTCGTCTTCCATCCGGCTCGGGGCTCTCTCCAGGAGCTCTACGCCAAATGGGATCGGCACATCGCGCATTATCGCAAGATGGCGGAAGGTCGACCTGCCTGGCAGTTGCGCTGGACCGCCCAGGCGTTGCTGGTTTTCGCATCGCTCGTGCCGAACGCCGTGACTGTGCTGAGCAGCGAGCGCCTGCATGGTACCCGCGTCCGCCTCAAGGCTATTGCGGTCTTGTGTGCCATCCGAACGCACCGTGCATTGACGATGCTCTCGCACCTGCGAGGCCAGCGAGCGGTCGCCTGGAATCGGTAGCGAAACGAGGATTCCGTCAGACGGGGCAGAAGGCAGCATTGTGGGTCAACTCCGGCAAGTCGGTACGCCGGCCGAACGACCACAGGATCCAGCCCAGTTCGTAGCTGCGGCACTCGAGCCGCAGCTCCACATTGGCGCCATCGATCAGCCGCTCCCCTCTGCTCAGCCAAGCGTTCTTGACCGCGCGCAATACGCGCGGAGCCCTTGTTGCGAGTTCACCCTTTCGAACCTGCGAGCGGAGGGTCAGACTCAGTTCAGGTACCAGCATGGTCCGGCCCAGCTGGTTGTGGCCGAGGACCCAGTTGAATCCCCTGATCAAGGCGTCCCGCGACTGTCTCTGCCCGAAGCGCTCGGCCCATTCCAGCAGCGCCGGGGCCATTCCATACTGATGGACCGAATAGACTTCGTAGAAATCAACGACGCGGCCGCTCGACGCATCGAAGAACCATGGCCATTCGCCTTGCGGGCCTTGAAGCGCGATCAGATTGCGCACGCATGTATCGGCCATGACGAGCGCGGACGCGTCGCTGGCGAATTCGCCATATTGATAACAGGCGATCGAGAGATAGGTCTGCGTCGCAAAGGACGAGAAACGGCGACGAAGGCCAAACGGCGCGTCGAAGAACAATCCCGATTCGCTGTGAAAGCGTTCCTTCAGGAAACGATAGAGCGGCCTCGCGTAGTGCAACCACTCTTTCTCCCCTGCCCTCGCCTGGGCAACGACTCCCGTGAGCAGCATGCCAAGATCCTGCGCACGGAAGCTCTTCCATTGGCTCTCATCGGCAAGAATGGCTCTCAGCTCGCATTTGACCGGGTCCGGTATCTCCAACCCCAGCTCGGCGGCACTCCATAGCGCCATACCAAAGGCATATTTGCGTACGGGAAGCTTCGTGAGTTGCAGGACGTTGCGACGGAATATCTCGGGGATATCGATGCCATCCGGAATTTCGGCAACGCGGGACATCCCGAGAAGAACGTTGAGGGTGTAGAATACGTCGCTGCTCGGTACCGACTCGTTAGGCGAAGAACGTCCATCGAGATGGTAAATGTGCGACCACCGGCGGTGCTCAGGCAACCAACAACGTTCCAGCCCGTTGAGCGCGTAATTCACCAATGGAGCATTTTGCGAGAGCTTGCTCGCAGCCGTCGGCACCACGAGCTTCACCCCAAGATTCGAACTAATGATCATGATCAATCGCCATCTCAAGCCGGGTCAATATTCTCGGATGCCTTCATCCAGTCCGCGCAGCAATGGATAGAGGAAGTAGGAAATCACCGTACGCTTGCCGACCTTCAGTTCGGCCGTCACCGCCATGCCCGGGATCAGCTGAGTGCGCTCAGGCGGCAGCCGAAGGTGCGTGTCGGACAAATCGACCAGTACGCGGTAATAGGGAGCTGGCACACGGCGCGCACCTTCGGCTTTCGGATCTGGAGAGAACGTGTCCTGACTGATGACCCGGACTTCTCCCGTGGCGGTTCCGTACTTCTGGAAGGGAAACGCTTCGAACTTGATGCGGACCGGTTGTCCAAGCGACACCTGACCGATATCCCGCCCCTCGACATTGACCTCCGCCTGAAGAGGCACGTCGCGCGGAACCAGCACGAACAGTGTCTCCGCTTCACGAACCACTGAACCAACGGTGCGGTTTGCAATTTCCAGCACTACGGCATCAGCCGGCGCCTGCAGGACGATCAACTGTCGACGAAGCTCGGCTTTCTTCAATTCCTCTGCCGCGCTATTTCGCTTCGGCAGCGTCTCCACCAGCTCCTGATAGCTGGTACGACGAAATTCCTCGGCGAAGACCTTCTGATCAGCGTTGGCCTTGTCCACCCGATGCGCACTGTCGGCGATACTTCCACGGACACGCGCCAAATTGCTCTCGACCTCGAGCCGTGCATCGCGAGATAGCAGGAAGTTCAGCCTCGAACCGACCTCCTTGTCCATCAGTGCGGATCGCATGGCCTCTATTGAACGCATCGTTTCGAGCCGCTGCAGAAGAACTGCCTCTTCGTTCTGCGCCGTCTTGAGATTGGCTTGAGCGGAGGCGATCTGCGTGTCGTAGTTCTGGATCTGCGCTTCATAGGCGGCCCTCCTCTGCAGGAACATCTTGCCCTGCAGGATCTGGTCCGCGTTCGTGAGATCCTTGACCGTATACTCGGTTCCGTTCAGTTCGGCGCCCAGGCGGTTGATCGATGCTTCGAATCCAGCCAGCCTCCCGCGCAGTTGATCGAAGTCCGCCTGCGAGAAAGTCGGATCGAGGGTCGCCAGAAGGTCGCCGCGGTTGACGCGATCACCGGCCTTGACGTGGATCTCGCGGATGACCGACGTCTCCAGCGGCTGCACGACGAGGTTGGGGCGTGTCGTGGTCAATTTTCCCTGCGCCGTAACGATCATCTCCACTTGCGAGACGGAGGCCCAGGTCACCGCAAAGGCGATTAGTGCAAGAATGCCGTAGAGTGTGACACGCGCCAGCCGCGGCGGCGCCTGCTGCTCCACCTCCGTGGCATCGCACTGGAATTCGGCGATCACCCGCGCTCGCCCCGGCAACGGCCTGAACTTTCGCCGCCGCTCGACCGTTCTGGCCACGACCGGACCGTCCGGTTTCGCATCCGCGCGTGATTGCCTCGTCTGCTTCATGCAGTCTGCTTCATCTGTTGGTTCCACAAATGTCGGTAGATCGTGCATTTCGACAGGAGGTGGTCGTGTCGGTCCATGTCGACGATCCGCCCGCGGTCCATCACCAGGATCTGGCTTGCTTCGGTCAGCATCGAGAGCCGATGCGAGACGATGATGACGGTACGCCCTGCCGCCAAACGGCGGAGATTGCGCCTGATGATCATTTCGCTTTCGGAGTCGAGCGCGCTCGTCGCTTCATCGAAAATCACGATCCGCGGATTGACGATCAGGGCCCTCGCGATCGCAATCCGCTGCTTCTGGCCGCCGGACAGGTTCGAGGCGTCTTCCTCGAGCATGGTGTCGAAGCCGCGGGGCAGCTGCGGATTCCGACGAAGTCGCCCGGGTGTACCGATATGAAGTCGCCCGGGGATTC
>NZ_LSIC01000172.1 GCF_001556045.1 Bradyrhizobium sp. CCH5-F6 | reverse complement strand
GTTCGTGATCTGAACTTTCTACCGTATATCTGTGCCCCTTTAATGTTCAGGGGCCCTTCAGCTCGGCGTTCCAGTCGACCTCCGTCGATCGGAGGCGTTCGAAATCGCACGAGACTTCGCACGCGATCCGCGACAGACGATCCGCGTAGGCCTCGCCCTGCGCGTTGTTGTCGGTCGCCGCAACCAGCAGCGCGCCCTCGCGCGCCGCGAGCGCGCGAATCGCCGCGTCCGTCGCCGGCGCCCAGCCTCCGCCAGTGCTGAGATAGACACTGTCGATGCGCATGCGCTCCAGAGCGGCGAGGCTCAACGCGTCGATCGCGGCTTCGGTGACGCAGAGGCGCAAGGCATGAGCGGGACCGAAACGGAAGAGCACTTTCGCGCCGCCGGTTGCGAAGCCACGCCATTCGGGACCGCGTTCCTCCCAGCCGGTGACAACGCCGGCGACGTCCCTATGCGCGGCCCACATGCTGCCACGCGGACCTTCTCGCACAAGGTCATGTCTGGTCGCGGTGCGGATGACGGCCTCCGAAAGGGAGCGTGCATCATTGAGATAACGCCAGGTCAGCGATCCCGGCCATGGCTTCCGGCGCTTTGACCATCGGTCGGGGATAGAAGCGACCGACTCGGGCTCACGCGCGGGCCGCGTCCAGACGGGCTCCTTCGGCACGAAGCCGACCAGTGACGCGACGCGCTCGAGAACCTCGACGAAGGGCACGCGGTCGATATGCTCGACCAGGCTGAACACATCGCCCTTGGCATCGCTCAAAGGGTCAAACCATCCCCTGCCCTCGTGGATGACAATGACGATCTGGCCGCCGCGGCGATATTTGACCGCCTTTCGCGTGCTCTCCTTCAGGTCGATCGCAAAGCCGGCCTTCTCCAGGACGGCGGCGCAATTTACGCGGTCCCGTAGTTCTTCCAGTTCACTCTTTTCCATAGCCTTGCCGGCACGCCCTCGCGTCCGCCTTTCCTTGCCTTTTCCTTTCCCCGCATCTCGCGGAGCCCTGTCCGGACACCGCGAAGAGCAAAGGGGACAAGGGCGCGGCCGGCAACTGACGAAAAAAGCAGTGCGCCGAGCCCAGCCGGCCGGCCGCGGCGCAGCTTCCCTTGCCGCCTGCCGCTCGCAAGCGACACCTCCGGAAGGAAAAGAGCCGGCTCAATGAGCCGGTCTGCCGTCGAACGGGTCGTATTCGGCGAGGGTCTCGACTTCGCCGTCATCGAACTCCGCGCCTGCAGAACGCCGTAACCGTCGTCCGAACGGAAGAGCTTGACGGGCATCATGAAGATCTGTGCGAGCTGGGTACGGCGGGTCGGGAGAGCCGCATTGGTCGGCGCTCGACGCGGCGACACCGTGCCGGTCGGGCTCGGACCGAAAAAGGACGCCGGGATCGCTGCATCAACGAGGAACCTGCAGCGGGCCCCCTGTCTGACGCTGGGGCAAAACCGGCGTTCCGCCACGGCATCGCACATGCCTTTATCGTCATAGTAAATATCGGGCGCCCAACATGGGCACGTGGCGCTCAAAGCGTGACGCCTTGAATGTCAGAAAAAGATACGTTATTTTCTGACACATGAAGATGATAGCCGCTTCTGTTCCCGACAGAATGATGAAGCGTGTCCGCGCGAGCGGACGCGGCAGCGTCTTCACGCCCAACGACTTCCTCACCGTCGCCGCTCGCTCCGCGGTCGACCAAGCCCTTTCCCGGCTGGTTAAGAGTGGCCAACTTCGGCGTCTCGCACGTGGGCTCTATGACTTCCCCAAGCTGCATCCGAAGCTCGGTCCGCTCTCGCCCGCTCCCGATGATGTCGCCCAAGCGCTCGCCCGGGAGACCGGCTCGCAGGTCCAGATCTCCGGCGCGCGGGCAGCGAACGCGCTGGGCCTCTCGACACAAATTCCAGCCAAGAGCACCTATCTGACCGATGGTCCGTCACGACGCGTCGTGCTCGGGAAGCGCGTGGTCGATCTTCGCCACGCGTCGCCAAAGCATCTGATTGCGCCGGGCAGCCCCGCCGGTACCGTCGTTCAGGCCCTTCGCCATGTCGGCCCCGTGCGTGCTGCCGACGTCGCGCAGGTCGCCGCGCACCGGCTCTCGGCCACCGATAAGAAGACGCTGGCCTCGACCGCCGTTCAGGCGCCCGCCTGGATGCGACCGACTCTGGTCTCAATCGCCAACGCGGCGATGGTCGATATCGATGGATAAGGTCGCCTGTCTCCCTGCCAATGATCGCGCTGCCCTGTTCGGGGAGACCAGCGCCGGCCGCGGCATCGCCGACACGATCATCGAAAAGGACTTCTGGGTCTGCTGGACCTTGAGGCGCCTTTTCGGTCTGCCGAAAGGGACGACGGCGACCCTCGTTTTCAAGGGTGGCACATCGCTCTCGAAGGCGTTCGGCGCCATCCGCCGCTTCTCCGAGGACATCGACCTGTCGTTCGATCGCGCCGAACTGGGCTATACCGGCGAGCGCGATCCCGAAAAGGAGGGGATCAGCAGGAAACAGTCGGCCCGGCTGATCGACGACCTGGTCGGTGACGTCGAGCGTCACATTGCCGAAAGACTTTTCCCGGCGCTCCGCGCCGCGATCGTCGAACAGCTTGGCGAACCGGCCAACCGCGAGTGGACGTTGGAGATCGATGCCGGCGACGCGCAGACCATCAACTTCCGCTACCCGACGGCGCTGTTCACCACAGAATATGAGGGCATGGCCTACATCACGCCGCACGTGAAGCTCGAACTCGGCGCGCGCGGCGATCCCTGGCCAACCGAGGAGAAGACGATCCGCCCCTATACGGCCGACGACTATCCCGATTTCTTCGATAAGCCTGACACCAGTGTGACCGTGCTATCAGCACGGCGCACCTTCTGGGAAAAGGCGACGGCGCTCCATGCGGAAGCGCATCGGCCAGACGAGTCGCCAACACCACAATATTTCTCGCGGCACTATTACGACCTTGCCATGCTCCTCGACACGGACGAGGGCCATGCCGCTGCGGCCGACTTCGATCTGCTGGCGCAGGTGGCAAAGCACAAAGCCACCTTCTTCCGTTCGGGCTGGGCCAGCTACGAAACTGCTCGGCCAGGCACGCTCCTGCTGATGCCGGACGCAACACGGGTCAAAGACTTGCGAGCCGATTACCGGGCGATGGCGCCGATGATGTTTGACCAGACGCCGCCGTCATTCGACGACATACTGGCAAAAATTGCCGCGCTTCAAGAAACGGTCAACAGCTAACTCAAGGCTGTCCGCTGGGGAGTAAGGACATCAGTTCGATTCGATCCATCAGCACGAGATCGGATTCATCACCCGCCCGCTGCACCTGCCGGCGGAGAAGTTGGCGGCCGCGGAGTTGTCCGTCCACATGCTGATGGGTCGCATCGAGGCGATTGACCGCGAGGCACGACTTCCATTCGCCTGGTTCTTCCTGATGACGCACGGCAACAGGGTCGAACCGGAGGTCGGTGAAGCCATCGCCCAAGGGTTGCGCGAGGCGCGCGTGCGGCTCCCGGACCAGAACGCCAAGGTGTTGCTGCGATGGGCCGACGAACGATACGGATTCTGACATCGGCGACTTACGCTCGAAATGGTATAGGAGCGCTATGACTGTTCAGACCGGCCTTGTAGAACTGCTCACGTTGCACTCACCGAGCACGCCTGATGCCAAGGAGCTCATCGAGGCACTCGGCGACTTCGCGAAGTCACGGGCGACGCGGGAGCTGATCCGAAGCAACGTTCAACGCAGGATTCAATGTGCGCTTCGCGTACCGCTGCTCAAGGACGGTCACGCGGTCCGGTCGACCGAACTCGGGCGTGTGCTGCGCAAGGTGATCAGGTCGGCGGTCGAGGCTTCGTCTCCAGGCGATCATGTGTTGGTCGATTTCATCGTCACGGCCGACTCTCGCCTCGAGATAAAGGCCGGACCTGCGACCCAGATGGGTGGCGTCGATGGTGCCGCCATCGACCGGATCTTCAGCCCCTGACGTTCGCCCACGCGCTTGAAAAAGATGCGTCAAAGCCCAGCAGACCCAGAAGTCCTTTAACGACGCTTAAATGCAACATATGAAATAAGTGAATTATATGAAAGTCACCGGAACAACGGCGCCCCAGCCGTGCCTCCAACGACCTCCTCCATTTAGATGACGCCCCAGGCCCGATAGCGGCCCCTCCCCGTCATTTCCCGCACGCCAAGTTCCCCAATCAAATTCAGGGCACCCCGCGTCGTTACCCGTGCTGCCTTGGCGATCATCGGTGCCGAGACGATCGGGTGGGTCAGCACGAGATCCATGACGGCAGGCAAGCTGCTGCTGGATCGGCGGCCGCGCAGTTTGCGTTCCATCTGATCGCGGGCCTGAGAGAGCCGATAGACCTCCTTCATCCCGAAGTCTGCCGCCGCAGCCATCGCTTCGAGAAAAGCAGACAATCGCGTCGATCGGGCGTGGGCGCGCCGTCGCTCTCGCGGCACGGCCTTCAATCCGATGTTGAAGGTCGGAACATGCGACGTGACCTTGCGCCGCGCCCGGAGATAGGCGCTCACGAGCTGACCTCCCAGGCCGTGCTGCCGCTGTATCGGCTCAAGCGTTTCCCAGGCATCGAAGAGAACAGCCGCCGCGAGCGCCGGCGGCAACATCTCGACCTGCTTCATGACCTTCCTGAATTCCGTCAGTCGCTCCTGCTCATCCCAATCCGAATCCCGGATCACAAGGTCGCCGACGACGAGTGACGATCGGACCACAGGGGCAGCCGACCTTTCCGCTTCAAGCCCATCGATGACGCGCCGTGAACGGTCGAGGATGGCATCAATGGCCGCGAACTCGCTGGCAAGCTGATCGTCATCATCGTGCATCTCGATCTCCACCTCGCGGTGGGCATCCTCATCGAGAGGAGATGCGATCGGCGCGACGCCGGCCAGGGTCGCGATCCCTGCCTCGCTGAGCGCCCAATCCGGGTCCGCTCCGGCAATCCGCCGCCGAGCACGCAATATCGCGTGGGCAAGCGTAAGCTCATGAGTGGGAGTTCGAATGTCCATATTGGCGTCGTGGAGAACCAGGTCCTCGACGTGAACAAGCTGACCCGAGATCCACATGCTGGCGGCAGAGTCGAAGAAATGCCCGCGCTGGACGACCCCTGCCCCGACCGTGCTCCGGTGCACAATTTCGTCAAGGCGAGCCAACTGATCCTCGGCTCGCACGAGGGCCGGAAGCAGGCTCTGGATAGCCAAATCGCCGATATCATAACTCATTGGTATTTCGCTATTTTATTCCTTATACGGAAGCTATCATGCCTTTTGCTTCCGTCATACACCTATCTTTCTCGCGCGCGCGTACAATAGAGTGTCGAACTGCCGCCGTGATTGAACAGGCTGGTCGCAAGCGAACACTAGAGCGGCGAAAGATGCTGATTTCGTGGGACTTTTCTCGCGGTCGAACGCACTGAAAGTCCCCTAGGGACGTTTACAAACGATCGTTTGCTAGTAACTTCTGCATTTGAACAGACCGGCTTCCGGGAAGGAAAAATGCGGAACTCCGGCCAATGGATCAGCGCAAAAGCCCGACACAGGCACCCACATTCGCCCGAGATGCTGGCCAATCAGCGTCGATCGACCGATGTGCTACGCGCCGGCCTGGTCCGAGCGCCATCATCGCGTCGGGTCCCAAGGATTGATAACGTTAAGACCAGCAGCCACGAACGGACTGATGTCGCGTGTAGCGACCATCAAGGCGTGCGCGACCGCTGTGGCAGCGATGTAGCCGTCCGCTTTGCCGATGGCTTTACCAGCTTCCTTTGCCCGCGCCATCAACTCAGCGTACGCGCGCGAGGCTTCGAGATCAAAGGACAAGATGCGACCTGAGAAAGCTGGCAAGACCTCCTTCTCGAGGCGATCCCGGTAGATCGTACGCCGCTTGCCTTCCGGCATTGCCGCCAGGCCAAAACGAATCTCGGCTATCGTAATCGTGGACAGATAGAGGGTTTCAACCATCTGCGCATCGATCCAGGACAGCACGTTAGGATCTGGCTCGGCCTTCCACAGCTCGGAAATTACATTGGTATCGAGAACGATCATTCAAAGCTCATCGGCTCGGCCGGTGTTCTGTCGCGAAGCTGGTTGAACCCCTCCGCCTCGGCGTCGCTCAACCCCCCCGCTTCGCGAGCAATGGAGGCCAGCAGAGAACCGAGCTTCAGTCGCCCTTCGGGCTTGGCGGCTTGTTCGAGGATGCTACGGATCTCAGCTTCAGCGCTGCGGCCGTGCATCGCGGCTCGCACCCGGATCGCGCGATGCACCTCCTCTGGAACGTTTCGGATTGTAATAGATGCCATTGCTTCGTGGCTCCAGTTCTGCTTGCGTTGATTGCAATATAACATCATGCTATCAACGCAACAACGGCTGGCCGCGCCGAATTTTGGAAGGCCGCATCCCTGCCAAGGTGGCCGCGTGCGGCACGAATGAAATTTTTTGGGGCGACATGTCGATATTTCGCGATTTCATCGACCAATCCACGGCCTATGTCGTCGCTATCGACAGGTCGGCCCGTCGAGAGATAACGGGACAGTTGGTATGAGCAAGTCGCACCAACGCAGATTAATCGGCTACGCTCGCGTTTCGACCGACGAACAGGCCACCGAAGCGCAAGAAATCGAGTTGCGAGCTGTCGGCTGCGACACCATCGTACGCGAGCATGGTTCCGGTGCCTCTCGCGCCCGCCCTGCCCTCACGAAACTCCTCCGCGAGATTGCCGCCGGCGACACACTTGTAGTCGTTCGGCTTGATCGCCTCGCCCGTTCCGTCAGCCACCTTCTCGATGTAATCGAGGATCTCAGCGCCAAAGGCGCACATTTCCGCTCTCTGCGCGACCCGATCGACACCTCCACGCCGCAGGGCATGTTTTCGCTTCAGGTTCTCGGCGCCGTCGCCCAGCTCGAACGCGCACTGATCTCCGAACGCACCAAGGCCGGGATCGCGGCCGCCCGAGAAAAGGGAAAGCTGCCAGGTAATCCCGGCATGCGAGATCGTCGGCCGGACGCGCTGGCGAAAACTGCCGCAGCTAGGCAGGCGGCCTATGGCACGAGCGTCCAGGCCACGATGAACGACTGGCTTCCTACGGTTCGGCGGATGCGTCCCGACCATCCATGGGACGATATCGTCCGCGTACTGAACCAGAAGGGAGCACGGTGGACCGAGGCTCGATTGCGCCGGGCGGTCCGATGGCTCGTCAGGGAACATCTCGCCGATGCGAGCTTGCTGAAGAAGTCCCCTCCCCGCCTCCCGGAAGATCGGCTGATGACCTTGGTCGCCGGCATCGCGGCATCCAACCCGGAACATTCGGTACGCGATATCGCCGTACAGCTCGAGCGCCTACATGAGCGGACCCCGCGCGGCGGCTCCAAATGGTCGCCGTCCTCGGTGAAGAATCTGCTCGATCGCGCCCAAAGAGTGGGACTCCTTGTTCGCGAGAGTTCTGCGACGGCGTGATCCGGCGCGGGGCGCTCTCGCTCTGGGCCGGGGCATGGATAGTGAGGCCGCTAGAGCCGTCACCGTAAATGGTCAAGACCCTGACACGAGGCGGCCGATCGCAATGACGCCGCAGTTCCTCGACTCGATCGAGAGCCGCGGCGATCGCACTCCCGACAGATGTCCGGTTTTCGCATCTTCCCAATCCGTCTTCACACTTCGGAATTGGTATCCTAGTCGCCTCATGGCACCGAGTCGTCACGAGAGCTTGATTCAATCGTTCGACGTCTGCCCAGCGCGCGATTGCTGAATGTACTCATTCCAGTCCTCGGCCTCCGGCCAGAGCCGGAGATATTGCGCCCCCGCTTCGGCTGCGATGTGCCGGAGGCGCTCCGCATAAGTATCCCCCTGGTCGTTGCCATCCGAAGCCGCGACGATCTGTGCGCCCGGTCGGGAGGCGAATGCTCTGATCTGGCTTTCCGTCGATGGCGCCCAACCGCCCCCCGTGCTGGCGTAGGTGCTATCGGCTCGGTGTTCTTCCAAAGCCGCAAGGCTCATCGCGTCGATAGCCGCTTCGGTGACGCAAAGGCGAAGCGCCTTGTCACTTCCAATTGAGAAAAGCGCTTTCGCGCCACCGCGTGCGAACCCACGCCAATTTGGACCGCGCTCCTCCCAGCCCACAACAATGCCGGAGGCGTCGAAATGCCCCGCCCAAATGGATCCCATAGGGCCTTCACGGAGTCGGCCGGCAGCGACTGCTGCTGACACAATCGCTTCGGGGATGGCTCGAGTGAGGGTCAAATAGGACCACGCCGGAGAGCCCGGTCGCGGGAGCGCGCGATCCGACCATCGACTGGTGATGGCCTCGGGCGAATATTGTTTCGACTTTCGCTGCCAGGCCGGAGCTGATGGCTCAAAGCCGACCAGCTCAGCAACTGCCTTTGCAGCGGAAGCGAAGTCCGGCGAGCCGAGACGCTGGGCAAGAGAAAACACGTCGCCCTTGGCTTCCGAAGTCGGGTCAAACCACCCTCTTCCTTGATGGACGACTATGATGATTTCGCCTTCACCGCGCCGATATTTGATAGCTTTTGGCGTACTCTCCCGCAGATCGACCTTCCACCCATTCGTTTCGAGAAGCGCTGGGCACGGGACGGTGGCTTTGAGCTTATCGATGTCATAGCGGGGCATGCCGTACCCCTGAAATTATGCCGAGCTTCGCGGACCTTGCCATTTGAGGGATTACAGTTGTTACCCCTTTCTGCCAACCACTTGAAATAACGGTTATTTCTATCTCCCGCGGGCGCTCAGCCGTCGGCGAAGTTCCGCCATATACCATACCCGGTAGCGGAAGAGTAACAACTGTAACCCTCGACGCCTCTCTCATTGCGCGCCCCCCGCTCCTCGCTTGAAGGCGCCATCGGCCAGTCCGAACAAGCTCTTTTCCAGGTGCAACTGGCCCTCCACAGCGCGATCGATCATTGCCCGGAAGTAGCCGCCGGGACTCGATATCTGATCCGGCAATCGAGCCGACTTTTCGAGCACGGTGGCGAGGATTGCGGCTGCGGCGTATCGCCCAACCCTGCCTGCGCCATCCACCCATCCCGCCTCCGAGAGACCGATCATTACCCGCATCACCGGCGCGGCTGCGGCGAGTTCGGGCCAACTTCTGAATTCTTTTCCCGCCATCTCACAGGCCTGCGGGCACGCGGCGCGCAGCAATCCAACCGAAACCGACGCCAGCACGGAAGATTGAATTTCATCGACCGAACCGGTCCGATTTCGTCCGGTCGAAGCGTGCGCCTCCAGCCGAATCAGCTCAGACTTTTTTTCGGTTGAAGCATCGACCGCGTAGCGGTCGTAAGCTGAGTGGGAAATTTCTCGCTCGTCAGAGCGAGGCCGCTTTTCCTTACTTTCAAAAGAGTTTTGAGGGGTTGTATTAATATTAGGAGTGACCCTCATGTCACCCTCGGCTGACATATCATGCTGCACATATTCGTCGGTGACTTCAGCCACAATCCCGATGTGCACTTCCTCTAGCGCCTTGGCCTCTTCTTCCAGGTCGAGGCCAAGTCCCTTTACGCGCTCAAGCTCTTCCGACCACCTCACAGCATGCTCTGGATAAGCCTCGCATGCGTCCACAATCGCACGAGAGAGTCGCGTGACAGCCCTGCGCGCCTCCTGCTCGCTGTTTAGCCGCGCCTGGAACTCGTTAACGAGGGCCTTCAGCTCATTGATGCGAACCCGGGCCGGCGTGAAGTCCAGCCCATAGCCCTTGGAAATATCTCCATCCTTGCCGCGATAGACGAAGCGCCGGCCGGTCGGGCTGTCACGATAAGCCACGATACCGGCCTCGACGAGCCGCCGAATGCAACGCGTAACCTGGCGCTCCGATCGGCAGGTGTATTCCGCGAGCTTGGCGTTAGAGATCGCGACGATCGGACGGTTGGCGCCCTTCCAATCGTCCGCCCGGGATAGCCCGATCAGGATGTCCATGATGTGATAGGTCGAGCCGTCTATTCCCAAGATAGGCGCAGCCTTTTTGAGAATGATAGCGACCTCTGCCTTCGAGGTTTCAGGAATGTCGTTGGCCATCGCAAGGCGGGCGCTTGCAAGGATTCCCGGCGTGATGCGTCTGAACGACGCGATTTCCATAGATTGGGCCATAACCAGCCGTTCCGCGACCTTTCGGTTGCGGCTCCCATCACTTGAGTGAAAGACAGGCCAGCAAATCGGCGCACAACATCATTCCCGGACTGGAAACCGGGGCTTGATTGTGCAAGCACTCCATCATAGAATCAGTTTGTCACTGCTGATGCCGATGGAGCGAACCGCTCTGTTAGCCAGGGATCCAAGGGCTTGCCGATTGCAGTCGGCGAGCCCTTTTCCTGTCTAGGTGTCAGGTCATGACTTCGCCCCTTGTTCTGAACGTTTGAACTCATCCACCAGCCCCGGCAGTCGCTCGAGTAACCAAGCTGACAATCCGGGGGCGGCAGCGTCTGGAATTGAGAACTGCGTGGACTTCGGCGTCTTCTTCGTCGTGACGATGAGACCGTCACCGAGATCGACTTCCTGGACCGCCCGCTCCTTCGCCGGCATCGGCCGATCGAGCGTTCGAAGCACAGCAGCCAATCTGTCGTCAGAGCCAAGTGCCTGCCACTTCTCGGACCCCACCAAACCATTGATGGCTGAATTCAGATCGGGCGGGAGCTTCTGATCCTTGAAGAACGAGCCGAGCTTATCCCATTTCGGCCGACCCGCCGACTTGGCTGGTCCGATCTTACGGACCAACGCCTCGGGAATGGCACTCGCGGTCGTCGTCAGGATCGAAATGTAGGGCAGGGCCTTTTCTTCGCTCCGACCGAGCGCTCTGGCGATGACTTCTCGCGAGAACCCACGCCTCTTAAGATCGTTGGCATATAAAGCCTGCTCGATGAACGAAGGATTTTCCCGCTCGGCGTTCTCGATCCCTTGCGCAACGACAAGTTCCTCGTCCGTAAGCGGCGTGACAATCGCCCGAACAGGAATTCCAAGGATCTGGCATGCGCGATGGCGTCTGTGCCCGTAGGCGACCTGGTAGCGCCCAGGGCGATCCGACAATGGCCGGACGAGGATAGGAAGCTTCTGACCTTCCCTGCGGATGCCTTCAACGAAATCAAGGAACTCTGGATCCTCATCAAATTCCATGCGATCACGCACAAAGGCTGGGTCGACATTCGCCGGATCGAGTTCAACAGCAACCTCGGCCGACTGAAGCTGAGCGCGCAACCGTTCGTTCTCTGCCTCGACCGCCGAGAAAGTCTGCTGCATCGACTTGACCGCCCCCGACATACCGGGGGCGTGGGTCCGCGACTTGTCGGCGACCGGGGAGAGGATATGCTTCTCAAGCTCGGCGCGATCGACATTGCCGAACAGGTTCTTCATCCGGTTAGATCGGTCCTTTGCGTTCGTCATGGCCGCCCCCACACATGTTTGAGGTGGTTCAGGACCTCCTGATTTACCGCATCGACGGATTCAAGCGCGCGACTGAGAGTGTCCCGCCCAACCGCGCCTCTCGCCATTTCGTAGAGGCTCTTCTTCTCAAGCCCGGCGTTCGCGATCGCGGTCGTTTCGACCACGACCGGCGCCAGCACATCCGCGCCAAAGAGCGATCGGAGGAGCGCTACGATGTTCACCTGCGGAACGTCGTGAGGATCGTGCCGCGTCAACACGTATCGGATGAAATCGTGCTTAAGGTCGCCACCGTTCTCCTGGATGACATGGAGGATGTCGCTCGTCATCTTGAGAAACTGATTCATGCTCGACACGTCGAGCATAGCCGGATGAACCGTTACGAGGAGAGCCGTAGCCGCGTAAAGCGCGCCAAGCGTCAGATATCCAAGCTGCGGAGGAGCGTCGATCAACACGACGTCATAGTCGCTTTCGACACTGTTGATCACGGAACGTAGCCGGCGAAAGAACATGCCTTCACCCCGGCCTTCGCCACGAGCGATAGCCTGCGGCGTCTCATGCTCGTATTCCATGAGCTCAAGATTGCCCGGAACGAGGTCGATGCCGTCGAAATAGGTCTTTCGGATGACTTCGCGGAGCGAAACACGCAGGTTGTCGTCGTAGCGGATTGCTCCATAGACGGTCTGATTCTCGTCAACGTCCAATTCCGGCTGGAACCCGAACATTGTCGAAAGAGAAGCCTGCGGATCAAGATCGATCGCGAGAACGCGCAGTCCCTGAAGTGCAAGAAAATGCGCGAGATGGACCGTTGTCGTCGTCTTTGCTGAACCACCCTTGAAATTGGCCACGGCGACGATCTGCAATTTTTCGCCGGGCCGCCGGCGCGGCAGGAAGTTCAATGCTTCTTTCGGGCGCTTCTGTGCGAGATGCGCCCGAATCTCGTTGATTTGCGTAAGCGTATAGGCGCGGCGACGATTGTCCTTGCCATGAAGCTCGGGCGCCACGCTCTCGCCGTCCAGCGACATTTGCCTCAAGGTCGACTCTGCGATCCCGACCATTGCGGCGGCCTCGCGCGAGGTAAAAGTCTTCAGCGACTTTTTCGCTTCGGGAGGGTACATCTGTGATCGCAGGGACTGGAGCTGCGCCGCGAGCAGATGCGAGTGCCGCGTGATCTTGGCGATCGACTCCTCGCTATCGGATTTATAGGCTCTCACTGCGGTCATATCGCTCTCGACGGAAAATTCCTGATAATCGCTGAAAAAACGTCGGATGACGATTACGCGATTCCTGTGGTCGGTCAAATCCTATTTGGTTAACAGATACTTAACGACGTGCTCGTACGGCAGGATCGACTCCGCCCGTCTGCGGCGTTTAGCGCATTGCAATCAATGCCATAGCTTCACGGCGAACCGAGCAACCGGCACCGAGAGCACTCATATTTTTATTAGGGTAAGACGATCACTATTCGCCGCCCGGCGACGACCTTTTGGGCTCTCACGACACCGACTCACCCTCGATTCCGAGAATCTCACTCATAATTTCGCTAGTCGCAGCCGCCATCGGATGGTGGCTTTTAGTTCTCCGACCTTCACGGATTCGGAGCAATACGCATGCGGGCCATCGCCGTCTCATCCAAAACGAATAGTAATTCGGCCGCACTTCTCGATTCGATGCACAGACTTCGCGCCCGCGTTTTCGGCGAGCGCATGAAGTGGGATGTCGTCGTCAAGGATGGCCGCGAGGCGGACGAGTTCGATGCTTGCCGACCGACTTATGTGCTCGCGCTTTCCGATAGCAACCAGGTCACCGGTTGCGCGCGACTGCTGCCGGCGACCGGACCGACGCTGCTGTCGGTGTTGTTTCCCGAACTCGTCGAATCGGGAGCGTTCAACCCGCACGCAGCGATGATCGAGAGCTCGCGCTTCTGCGTCGACACATCCATCGACACCGGGAGGGCAGGGCAGGCGCTTCACGACGCCACCTGGACCATGTTCGCCGCGATCATCGAATGGTCGATGGCGAACGGCTACCGCGAACTCATCACCGTTACCGATGTCCGCATCGAGCGCATCCTGCGCCGGGCCGGCTGGCCGATGACGCGGATCGGCGTACCCAAGCCGATCGGTGACACGACTGCCGTGGTCGGCGTGCTTCCCACGGACGAAGCCAGCTTCGAGCGCGTACGCCCGGACAGCTATTTCTCCTCGATCAACCCGCTCCCGCAGGCGGCTTGAGGGGGACCTCACGCGATGACGCAATTGCTCTCGCATCCACGTCTGATCCGCAAGCTGCAGGAAGCTCTCGGCGACCAGCTTTGTGTCGCGCTCGAAGACGCTTCCGTGGTCGAGATCATGCTCAACCCGGACGGCCGGCTCTACATTGAGCGCCTCGGTCACGGCATGGCCGCGGCCGGAGAGATGAGCAGCGCCGCGGCGGAGATCGTCATCGGCAGCGTCGCCCATGCTCTCAATTCAGAGGCCGACGGCGAGCAGCCGATTATCTCCGGGGAGCTTCCGATCGGCGGGCACCGCTTCGAGGGGTTGTTGCCTCCCATCGTGAAGGCGCCGACCTTCACCATCCGCCGACGCGCGTCACGGCTGATCCCGCTCGACGACTATGTGAAAACGCGTGTGATGACCGAACGCCAGGCGGATATTATCCGCAACGGCGTCGCCTCGCGCCTCAACATCGTCATCTCCGGCGGAACGGGTTCGGGCAAAACGACGCTTGCAAACGCAATCATCGCCGAAATCAGCGAAACGGCGCCCGACGATCGCGTCCTGATTCTTGAGGACACCGCCGAGATCCAGTGCCCGGCGGAAAACGCTGTCGCGCTCCACACGTCCGACACCGTCGACATGGCGCGGCTCCTGAAGAGCACCATGCGCCTCCGGCCCGATCGCATCATCGTCGGCGAGGTCCGCGACGGTGCGGCGCTCACTCTCCTAAAGGCGTGGAACACCGGCCATCCCGGAGGAGTCGCCACGGTCCACGCCAACACCGCAGAATCGGCGTTGCGCCGGCTCGAGCAACTGACCGCCGAAGCCAGCCAACAGCCGATGCGCGAGGTAATCGGCGAAGCCGTCGACTTGATCGTCTCGATTGAGCGCACCGCGAGGGGCCGTGCGCTGCGCGACATTCTCCATGTGAACGGCTTCGTCAACGGCCGCTACCAGACCGAATCTTACCTGCCGAAAGAGGAAGCCCATGTCGCATGAACGCCTTGCCACCCGCCTGGTTCTGGGGGTCGTGCTCGGCCTCCTGATCGCTCACCCGGCGCTCGCCTCATCAGGCGGGAGCCTGCCTTGGGAAAGTCCGCTCGAGCAGATCCAAAAATCCATCACCGGCCCGGTCGCCGGCTTCATCGCGCTCGCGGCCGTCGCGGTCGCCGGCGGCATGCTGATCTTCGGCGGCGAGCTCAATGATTTCGCGCGGCGACTGATGTATGTCGTGCTCGTCGCCGGCATCCTTCTCGGCGCAACGCAGATCGTCGCCCTGTTCGGCTCGACCGGCGCGTCGATTGGCACGGTAGCGTCAGCATCAAATAGTGCTCCCGTTCCGCCCGGAAGCAGGACAGGGGAGGGGGCTCATGGCTGAAGCCGGGTCCACGCTCGCACGCTCGCGCATCCATCGCGCACTCTCACGCCCCAACCTGCTGATGGGCGCCGACCGCGAGCTCGTCCTGCTGACGGGTCTTGCGGCGATCATTCTGATCTTCGTGGTTCTGACCTGGTATGCGGCGCTGTTCGGCGTGCTGATGTGGACGTTCACGGTCGGGCTCTTGCGGATGATGGCGAAGGCCGATCCCGCGATGCGGCGCGTCTACATCCGGCATATCGGCTACCGCCAGCACTATCGCCCGACTTCGTCACCCTGGCGGCGTTTCTGAGGTCCAGTATGGTTGCTCTGCGTTCCTTTCGCCATTCCGGTCCGTCTTTCGCCGATCTCGTGCCCTATGCCGGCCTGGTCGATGACGGCGTCGTCCTGCTCAAGGACGGCTCGCTCATGGCCGGCTGGTATTTCGCCGGCCCCGACAGCGAGAGTTCGACCGACGCCGAACGCAACGACGTCGCCCGTCAGATCAACGCCATCCTGGCCCGGCTCGGCTCCGGCTGGATGATCCAGGTCGAGGCGTTGCGCATTCCGACGACGCACTATCCCGCAAGGCAGGCAGGGCATTTTCCTGATGCGGTCACGCGCGCGATCGACGAGGAGCGCCGTTCGCATTTCGAGCGGGAGAAAGGCCACTACGAGAGCCGGCACGCGCTCATCCTGACGTGGCGTCCGCCGGAGCGACACAAGTCCGGTCTCGCCAAATACATCTATTCCGACAAGGATAGCCGCACAGCGAGTTTCGCCGACACCGCGCTCGGCAATTTCAGGGCATCGGTCCGCGAGATCGAGCAATATCTGTCGAACCTCCTGTCGATCCAGCGCATGCGAACACGCGAAACAACCGAGCGCGGTGGAGAGCGTGTCGCCCGCTACGACGAACTCTTCCAGTTCGTCCGCTTCTGCATCACCGGGGAAAACCATCCGGTCCGGCTGCCCGATGTCCCGATGTACCTCGATTGGCTCGTCACCGCCGAATATGAGCACGGGCTGACGCCAACGGTCGACGGGCGTTTCGTTGGCGTCGTGGCCATCGACGGCCTGCCAGCCGAGAGCTGGCCGGGCATCCTGAACATCCTCGACCAGATGCCGCTGACCTATCGCTGGTCGTCACGCTTCATGTTCCTCGACGAGATCGAGGCGCGCGAACGCCTCGAGCGCACCCGCAAGAAGTGGCAGCAGAAGGTCAGGCCCTTCTTCGACCAGCTCTTCCAGACCCAGTCGCGCTCGGTCGACCAGGACGCGATGGCGATGGTCGCTGAGACGCAGGATGCGATCGCCGAGGCGGCGTCGCAACTCGTCGCCTATGGCTATTATACCCCGGTCATCGTGCTTCAGGAGCGCGATGCGGATCGGCTACGCGAGAAATGCGAGGGCATTCGCCGCGTCATCCAGGCGGAAGGTTTCGGCGCGCGCATCGAGACGCTCAACGCGACGGAGGCGTTCCTCGGCTCGTTGCCTGGCAACTGGTATGCGAACATCCGCGAACCGCTGATCCATACCCGCAATCTCGCCGATCTGCTGCCGCTCAATTCGGTGTGGTCAGGAAGCCCGGTGGCGCCATGCCCGTTCTATCCGAAGGGCTCGCCGCCGCTGATGCAGGTCGCCTCCGGCTCCACGCCATTCCGGCTGAACCTCCACGTCGACGATGTCGGGCACAGCCTGATCTTCGGGCCGACAGGGTCGGGCAAATCAACGCTGCTGGCGCTGATCGCGGCGCAATTCCGCCGCTACAAGGACGCGCAGATCTTCGCCTTTGACAAAGGCCGCTCTCTGATGCCGCTGACACTTGCGGCCGGCGGCGATCACTACGAGATCGGCGGCGGGGCAGGGGAGGGACCTCAGCTCGCTTTCTGCCCGCTCGCGGAGCTCGGCACCGACGCCGACCGCGCCTGGGCGTCGGAATGGATCGAGACGCTTGTCGTCCTGCAGGGCGTCACCGTCACTCCGGATCATCGCAACGCCATCTCACGGCAGGTTTCGCTGATGTCCGCAGCGCCCGGACGCTCGCTGTCGGATTTCGTGTCGGGGGTTCAGATGCGCGAGATCAAGGACGCGCTGCACCACTACACAGTCGACGGGCCGATGGGGCATTTGCTCGATGCCGAGCGCGACGGTCTCGTGCTCGGCGGTTTCCAGACCTTCGAGATCGAAGAGCTGATGAACATGGGCGAGCGCAGCCTCGTGCCTGTCCTCACCTATCTCTTCCGGAGGATCGAGAAGCGCCTGACCGGCGCGCCGAGCCTGATCATGCTCGATGAAGCGTGGCTGATGCTCGGCCATCCCGTCTTCCGCGACAAGATCCGCGAATGGCTGAAGGTGCTGCGCAAGGCCAATTGCGCGGTCGTGCTTGCCACGCAGTCGATCTCGGATGCCGAGCGTTCCGGCATCATCGATGTGCTGAAGGAATCCTGCCCGACCAAGATCTGCTTGCCGAACGGCGCGGCACGCGAGCCGGGAACCCGCGAGTTCTATGAGCGCCTGGGATTCAATGAGCGGCAGGTCGAGATCGTCTCGAACGCGATCCCGAAGCGCGAATATTACGTCACCTCGCCCGATGGCCGGCGCCTCTTTGATATGGCGCTCGGGCCCGTTGCTCTCTCCTTCGTCGGGGCGGCCGGCCGCGACGATCTCAAACGCATCACCGCACTCAAGGCGGAACACGGCCCCGTATGGCCGGCACATTGGCTCCAGACAAGGGGGATCGCGCATGCCGAAACGCTACTCGCCGATGACCAGGTTTGAATTTCTGCGCGGCGCGGCGGCCGCGGCGATCACGCTGCCGTTCATGACCAGGAGCGCATTCGCAGGTGGCGGTCTGACCGGGGGCGCCACCGAGTACACCCAGATGCTCAACAATGGCGAACTTATCTCGCTGGTCGGCAAGTCGGCCGAGCAGGTGAACAACCAGATCACGCAGATCACCCAGCTCGCGGAACAGATTCAGAACCAACTTAAAATCTACACCAACATGCTGCAAAACACCGCACAGTTGCCGAGCCATATCTGGGGGCAGATTCAGAGCGATCTCAATCAGCTCCGCAACATCGTCAGCCAAGGACAGGGCATCGCCTTCTCGATGGGCAATATCGACGATGTGCTGAAGCAGCGCTTCCAGAGCTACAGCGACTTCAAGACCAGCCTGCCGAACAATGCCAGTTTCTCGTCGAGCTATCAGACGTGGTCCTCGACCAATCGCGACACGATCGGCGGCACGCTGCGCGCCGCGGGACTGACCGCCGATCAATTCTCAAGCGAAGAATCGACGATGTCACAGCTTCGCTCCCAGTCGGAAAGCGCCGACGGCCAGATGAAGGCCCTGCAGGTCGGCCACCAGATCGCGGCGCAGGAAGTCGCGCAGATGCAGAAGCTGCGCGGGCTCGTCTCGCAGCAGATGACCATGATGGCGACCTGGTATCAGTCCGAGCAATCGGAAAAAGACCTATCGCAGGCGCGGCGGCAGGAATTCTTCAATTCGACGGCGCCGTCGACGTCCGGAGGACAGGAGATGCGGCCGAGATGGTGAGGCGCCCCGCCCTGATTATTGCGATCTGCGTCGGCGCGGCGGCAGTCCTCGGCATCTGGGTTTTCGTCGTCAGCCCGTCGAGCGAGGAACGTGCACGCGCGACGGAGTTTTTCGAGACGCCGCAGAAATACGACATGAAGAACGGTCAGGAGATGCGCCCGCGATGGTAGCTTCCTTTCGCCCCTCGAAAATCCTGACCGTCGCCGCCGTCGCGGGATTGGTTCTGTGGACGATCCATCCGGCCGTGGCCGCTGACGGCAGCGTACTGACCACGGTGGAGAATCAGGTCGTCACAGCCGCGAAAGGCTGGGAAACAACGGTCACGAACGCCGCGAAATCGCTGTTCTGGATTCTGGCCGGCATTGAGGTCGGTATCGCCGCGGTCTGGCTCGCCATTCAGGCGGCGAGCATCGAAGCCTGGTTCGCCGAGCTGGTGCGCCGGATCATGTTCATCGGCTTCTTCGCCTTTGTCCTGACCCAGGGGCCGAGTTTCGCCAAAGCGGTCGTGGACAGCCTGTTCGAGATCGGTGGCGGCTCCGGCTCGGCCTCGCCGGCGAACGTCTTCAATGCCGGCCTGACGGTCGCTTCCGCCATGTCGCAGAAGATCTCCTTCGGCGTGTTTCAGGATAACGCGCTGGCGCTGTCGGCCTCGCTCGCCATGATCGTCAGTGTCATCGCCTTCTCGCTGGTTGCGGCGATCTTCCTCGCGGTGCTCGTCGAGATGTATGTCGGGCTTCTGGCCGGCATGATCATGCTCGGCCTCGGCGGCTCGTCCTTCACCAAGGACTTCGCGATCCGCTATCTCGTATACGCCTTCTCCGTCGGCATGAAGCTCATGTCGCTGGTGATGATCGCCAAGATCGGCTCCGACGTGCTGATCGGGCTCGCGCAGGACAGCACGGTCGGCGACCAATATCAGACCGCGCTCGCGGTAGCCGGAATCGCCGTCGTTATCTTCATCCTCGCAATGTACGTGCCGACCATCGTCCAGGGCGTCGTTCAAGGCGCATCGGTCAGCGGCGGCATGGAGGTGATCCGTCACGGATCGCAGGCTGCGAGTTTCGCGGCCGGCGGCGTGGCGCTCGGCGTCGGCGGGGCGAGCGCCGGCGCGGCCGCCTTCAGCGCGGCGCGCGCAGGCGGTTCGTCGTTCGGCGGCGCCGCAATGGCAGGACTGCGCGGCGCGGCGTCTGCCGGCGGCGCGCTCGCCTCGGCCGCCCGCGACAAGGCGATCGGCGCACCCGGCGCCTATGCCGGTTCCCTGCTCGGCCTCGCCAACGCCAAACTCGACAAGGGGAGTAGCGGCTCGCCAACCCCGCCACCCGAGAAACACGACAAATGACGGACGAAACGCGCTTGGCCTCTTCAACAAGATCACCTGAAAATCCCTACATCGCCGCCCGCCAGGAATGGACTGAGCGTTATGGCTCCTACATCCGCGCCGCAACGGCGTGGCGCATTGTCGGCATCACGAGCCTTGGATTGGCGCTGATCAGCACGAGCTACGCGCTCTATCAGAGCACGCAGGTCAAGCTCGTCCCCTACATCGTCGAGGTCGACAAGCTGGGCTCGGCAGTCAATGCGGGCTTTCCAGCGCAGATCGAATATGCCGATCCCCGCGTCGTGCGCGCGACGCTCGCGGGCTTCATCACGAACTTCCGCTCGGTGACGCCGGATACCGTCGTACAAAAACAATACATCGACCGCGTCTACGCGATGCTGCGCACCACGGACCCCGCGACCGAGAAGGTCAACGCCTGGTTCCGCTCGAGCTCGCCCTTTGAAAAAGCCAAGACCGCGACCGTCGCGATCGAGGTCAACAACGTCGTGCCGCTCTCGCCGCAATCGTTCCAGATCGACTGGACCGAATATGAGCGCGACCGGAAGGGCAAGGAAGTGGCGTCCCGACGCTTCCGGGGCGTGGCAAGCGTCGTGCTGATCCCGCCACAGGATGAGGCCGTGATCCGCCTCAATCCGATCGGGCTCTACATCAAGGACTTCGACTGGACCGCACAGATCTGAAAGGCGCGCCCGTACCCATGACTGCAACAAGATCAAAATTCCGGGCTGTCCTTCTGATCGCGACCGCCCTTGTATCCGTCACCGGCCTTCGTCCGAGCGCCGCCCAGAGCCTGACCGGCAAGGAGGTGAAGGGCATGGACATTTCCGGCCAGTGGCGCGGCCGGGCCGGGCTCGTGACGCGCGGCGCTGACGGCAAGGTGATCTTCCTCTACGGCGAGGTTCAGCCTTCCGTGGTCTGCTCGCCGCTTCAGGTCTGCGACATCGAACTCGATGGCGGCGAAATCGTGCGCGACGTTCTCGTCGGCGACACGGTGCGCTGGAAGGTCGAGCCCGCGACCTCCGGCGCGACCGGAGGCCAGGCGATCCACCTCATCGTCAAGCCGACCGAGTCCGGCCTCGTCACCTCCATGGTGGTGACGACCTCACGGCGCACCTACCACATCCAGCTCAAGTCACACCCGACGCAATACATGGCCCGGGTCGGCTTTGAATATCCGGAGGATGTGTCCTCGCGCCTCGCAGACCTGAACGCACGGATCGAAGCCGGCGGGATCGGCGGCGTCCCGGCCGAGCAGTTGAACTTCAGCTATTCGGTTTCCGGCAGCGCCGGCTGGCGGCCGACCCGCGTCTATAGCGACGGCACGAAAACCTACATCCAGTTTCCGGCGTCAGTCGCCTCGCGCGACGCGCCGGTCCTGTTCGTCGTCTCGGGCGGCCAGAACCGCATCGTCAATTACAGGATGAAGAGCAACGTGATGATCGTCGACTATGCAATCGACAAGGCGATCCTGATTTCCGGCGTCGGCTTCTGGCATCAAGAGAAAATCACCATCCAGAGGGGAGGGTGACGCCGTGGCCAGTGCTTTCCTCTTCCCCTTCCGGATGCCCGCAGCCGCAGCCATCCTCGCCGCCCTCCTTCTTTCCGGATGCTCGACCATCGGGACCGACGGCCTTGTGGCGAGCACCGCGCCGGCCGAGCTGTCGGGGCCGGCCGCCTCGGCGGTCGCGGCCGATCTCGTGCCGCGTCTTGCCGAACAGATCGGCCAGGGCAAGGCGACGATCGTTCTGAAGCCGGACGGGTCCGCCTTCGGCTCGGCTCTTGAAGCTTCCCTGCGTGGCTGGGGCTACGCGGTGACGACGGACCAGGGCACGAAAGATCCAAACGCCATTCGCCTTGCCTATGTTCTCGGCTCGGTGGACGGGCAGATCCTTGCTCGCCTGTCGACCGGATCGATCGAGATCGGGCGCGTCTATTCCACGACGGCCGCCGGCGCACAGCCGGCAAGCCCGCTCTCCGTCATGAAGCGCGGTTGAGGGGAGGGGACATGACGCAATCCCTGCAACTCGGCGGCGGCCCAAGCGGTTCGGGACCGACGCAGAACATTCGGCGTCTCAACCGGCTTCCGATCATCGCCGCCGTCGTGTTCGGCGTGCTGTTTCTCGCCGTGATCTTTTACGGGCTGATGTCGCGAGGACTCATCTTCGGTTCGAAGCCCGATACGAACGTGTCGGGCGGCGCACCAGCGACGACCTTCGCCGACCAGATGAAACGCGGCGTCGCGGACGGCATCATTGGCGACGGCCAGCAGCCGCAGCCGATGCCTGCGCCGGTCAGCGAACCGCAGCCCGCGCCGCAGAATCCTTTCGTCGCGCAGCCGGCGGCGGCTGAACCGAGGGGAAGCTCACTCGAATCCGAGGAAGCGTGGCGGGCGCGCCTCGCCCGGGAAGGGCAGGAGCAAATGTTGAGAGAGCGGCAGCGCCAGCGGATGGCGCGATTGCAGGCCGTCAGCATTGCGCTCGACTCGCCGCTCGCCATCGACACGCAGAAGATCAAGGCGGCAGCCGCCACCTCTTCGGCGACGACGCCCTCGGCCGGCGCGATAGCGGCATCGCCATCGTCCTCGGCAAGCGATCTCTATAGCCAGGCGCTTCAAGCCGGCCTCAATGGACAAAACCTCGATCCCAACGGGCAGACCAAGAAGGAATCCTTTTTCAATTCCGACCTGGCGAAGCTCGGATACCTTCCGAACCAGGTCGTCGCTCCACGCTCGTATTTCGAGCTGAAGCGCGGGTCGGTCATTCCGGCCACGCTGATCACCGGCATCAATTCCGATCTTCCCGGTCGTATCACCGCCCAGGTGAGCCAGAACGTCTACGATAGCGCCACCGGCTATCGTCTGCTCATTCCGCAGGGCACGAAACTGATGGGCCGTTACGACAGCAAGGTCTCCTTTGGCCAAAGCCGCGTTCTCGTCGTATGGACCGATATCATCTTCCCGAACAGCTCGACGCTCCAGATCGGCGGCATGGCTGGAACGGACGCCGAAGGCTATGGCGGGTTCAACGACCAGGTCGACAACCACTACTTCAAGACGTTCGGCTCGGCGATCCTGCTCGCGATCATCGGCACGGGCATGGATATGGCGATTCCACAGAATTCGACATTAGCGAACCAGACAACGGCGTCGGACGCGGCACGTCGGAATTTCGCGGAGACTTTCGGGCGCATCGCTGAGCGCACGATCAATAAGAACCTCGACGTGCAGCCGACACTCGAAATCCGGCCGGGCTATCAGTTCAACGTTCTCGTCGACCAGGATATCGTATTCCCGGGCGCATATAAGGGTTGAGGTCAGCGCGACACCGGAAAGAAGAAGGAACTGGTTGGCTTTCGGGCCAGGTCCGAGACCTTAGTCGCTGGACCTTCAGCCCCTTGCAGTCTTAAGCTTTCGTGGAATACTGGATAAATGAAATTCTTGATCGTAGATGATCATCCAGTCTTGCGCGAGGGCATTGCAGCACTGCTGCGCCAAGCCGGATCGGATGTGGACATCGTCCAGGCGGGGGATGCAGCGGAAGGTTTGCGGCTGGCTGAAGCGCACGCCGACTTCGATGCTGTCATTCTTGATATGATGTTGCCCGGCATGGATGGAGTGACCGCGCTCGGAAAGTTCGGACTGGTGCGGCCGGAGCTCCCGGTGATTGTCCTGTCGTCCTCCGAGGATCCTGCCGATGCGCGACGCGCTCTGGCGCATGGGGCCCTCGGCTATGTGCCGAAGTCGGCGAGCCAGCATACGTTGCTCGCAGCCATCCGGCTCGTGATGAACGGCGAAGTTTACGTACCGCCTCTCATCCTCAGCGCCCTGACAGCGACGCAGCCCATGTCGCCCGGACATCAAACAATAGCGGGAGTCATTTTGTCGGATCGTCAGCTGGAAGTGCTGCGGCGGCTAAGTATGGGCCAACCGAACAAGATTATTGCCTACGAACTCAATCTCTCGGAGAAGACCGTCAAGGCGCATGTGACGGCAATTTTCAGGATGCTGAATGCTGTGAATCGCACCCAGGCTGCGGCCGCGGCACGTCAAGCCGGGCTCATCTGACCCAAAGCCATCAGTCGTCGTCCTCGGATTTCTGCGCATGCGCGATCAGGTTGAGCATAGCCGCACGTAACCGGCTGTTCGGTACCGGTTTGTGCAATAGCAGGAGATTGCTTGCTTCTGCTTCAGCAAGGCGGTCGGGCGCCGTGTCTCCGGTAACCAGCAATGCCGGGATCGTTACATTGTATTCTGATCGTAGGTTTTCGATTGCCGCTATACCGGTCTCACCATCGCGCAGACGATAGTCCGAGATGATCAGGTCGGGACGTGTGGGGCGAGACGCAAGTAGCTCGATCGCCTCTATTCCAGAACTGGCCGTGACCACTTCGTAACCCCACCCAGCAAGGAGTTGCTCCATCGCCTCGCGGATCGGCGCTTCATCGTCGATCACAACCACAAAAGCCGGTATGAAGGCGCCAGGCGGATCCTGGCGCGTGCCATCTGTGAGAGCAGCCTCGTTGGCACATGGGACCGAGACTTCAAAACAGGAGCCGCGACCGGGACAAGAACGCAAGCCAAGCGGTGCCTTCAGCACGTTGCAGATGCGGCGAACGATAGCAAGCCCAAGACCCAGCCCTTTCGTTCGGTCGCGCTCCGGGTTTCCAACCTGCACATACTCCTGGAAGATGCGATCCATATCCTCCGGAGCAATGCCGATCCCCGTATCCCAAATCTGAATTGCAAGGCGATCCGCTCGCCGCCGGCAGCCGACAAGGATACCTCCACGCAACGTATAGCGGACTGCGTTTGAGACGAGGTTGCGCAGCACGCGTTCGAGCAGGATCGGGTCCGTGTCAACTGCGATCGGGCAAGGCCGGCATCTTAGGCGCAGACCCTTGGCCTCAGCTTCGACGGCAAGATCTTTACAGAGTCGATCAAGATAAGGCCCAATCCGGAAGGCTTGGTTCCGAACTTCGACGACGCCAGCATCGAGACGTGAAATGTCAAGAATCGCAGTGAAGAGGCCGTCCATTGCCGCTGCCGAATCCTCGATCCGATCCACCAGGACGTAAGCTTCTTCAGGGAGATCAATACGGCGTAGAGCCCCTGCGAACAGACCAAGGGCATGCACAGGTTGGCGCAGATCATGGCTCGCCGCGGCAAGGAAACTCGACTTGGCTCGGCTGGCGGCTTCGGCGATCTCTTTCTGGCGGCGCAGATCGGCCGCAAGAGCTTCTGTCTGTAAGCGCAACCGAATGGCTTCGGAAAAGGCCCGATTGCTTAAGATTCCGAGCAAGACCATGGCAACGACGAAGATCAGCATCAGCGCGCTGCTAGCCTGCTCGACGGCGGTGTCCTCACGAAGACTCGTCAAGGCATAAGGGAGAGTTGCTGGAAGGAAAAGAGCGAAATAGGCGGGTAGATACGGGCTGAAGGCGGGGATCGCGCCGGCCGTGACTCCGATGGTGACGGCAACGGCGAGGAAGCGGACATCAAAGGCAGCGTCGGGCGTGAGGACCACGGATGCAAGTCCCCAGGCGACGCCCTCCGCCAAAGCGAAAAGAGTGAATACGAGTGGCCAGACCTTTTCTGCCCGCGTGGCAGGCGGTGATCTGCGATAAGCTAACGCCAGGGTCACATGACATATGGCGCAGACGACAATGGCAGTTGCCCATCCTCCTGCTGCGGTGGGGCCAGCCTCGCCAAGACGAACGAGAAATACGGCCAGAACAACAGCCGCAAGAGCAGCAGCGATAACGCCGGGAATAACCGCACGGAAAATAGCATCAACCTGCTCGCGCCGCAGCCTTTCCTCGGTTGGCGTAAGCCGCATCCATCGATATGGGACCAGCATCGGCATTTTCAATTCCCGCCCTCCCATCGGCGAACGTCATCGGGCGTCGCGGTATCGTTGTCAGCTCTGACTCGTTGTATGATGGCCTCACCCCATCCCAGCGATTGCGCAACGCAAAGGCTATGGGCGGGAGATTGCCGATGATCTACCGTTAAGGAGACCGCCGGCACCAGTGTCATTGTGATATCCTGTAGAAGTCTGCTGCGGCGCCAGCCATGTGCTGCCCGTCAGAGTCTGCCCGGCAACCCGTCAGATATTTCAACGGCCATCGCATTGGGCCGCTATCGCTCATAGTCCTCGGCATCGTTGCCGATCGCAAACATTGCGCGGGACTCTCCGAGCGGCCCGCCTGCCTTCCTGCATACAATCATCCGTATCGCCTCCAATATGGACACCCTTTCCTTTTAACAAAAAACATGTAACAAACAATCCGCGCCGGACACTGATAAAGGTCTTAAGACCTTTGGTCCGCGCCCGAGACCAATAACTATTTGCCCATTGTCGAGTGGAAACCGAGAATAGGGGTGGATTCTGTAGTGGCAGGGGAATTCGGTGGCCATTGAAGTGGTCTTGGCCGGCGGCCCTCCATGCAAGCGACTGGTGGAAAGAGCCGATGCCTCTTACCGTTGAAGAGACCCGATCCGCACAAATTGCTACCGTTCTCGGTGGCTCTGAACACTTCTGCTCTTGCAAACCAACCAACGACTTAGAACGCTCGGCACGACGCACTGCAATGAGAGGCGGTTATTACAATGTCGCGACGAGCAAATTTGGAGAGTCAGACAATTTCAGAGCCGAGGATACGCGAACTCAATTCGCGGTATCGTAATAGCGGGAGACCAGACGTTGTTGGCAGAAAATGCACCTTCACCGATCACCGGATTGCAGATATCGCCTGACCCGCTTTCCCCTCTTTCCAATCCAGCATGGCCCGCAATCCCTTCCCGCCGACGCATAAGGACGACCGCGATAGTTGTTGCGGCTATCATTATCACGTTATTGACTCTCGTCCTGCCGTATAATTCGCCTGGCTCCGCTCTTTTACTTGATCGACAACTGTACAGTATCTTTCCATACCCGTTCACAATTCAGAATATCATATATCTCTTGCTCGCTTGGTCCCTGGCTGACCTCTATGTCAGATGGCGAATGACGAAGCGGGAATACGCCTTTCTGAATGCCGGTTTCCTGCCCGAAGATTCCATAACGATGCTGGAATTGCATGAACTCGGACCGATCCGTGCCCGGGTGGCGCCGCTCCATGACGCAGAAAGCGGCTTCTTACCGACGCTCATGGACATGACGATCCTGCAGCTTCAGGCGAGCAAGTCGGTCGATCAATCCATGACGCTTCTGACCAATGCTCTCAGTTTGATGGGGGACCGCGTCGAACTGCGCTACCAAATGCTCCGCTACATGGCTTGGTTGATCCCGACCATAGGTTTTCTTGGTACCGTGATCGGCCTGTCACTGGCGCTTCACCTGATTGACCCGAAGAACATGGATCTCGGGCGTGTGGTGGGTGGTTTGTCTGTCTCATTTTACACGACGTTAATCGCGCTCCTGGCCAGCGCATTGCTCGCCTTCGCGCAGCACGGCGTGCAGGAACAGGAGGAGTTGGCCCTCAACGCGGCCGGTCAGTACTGCCTCGCCAACCTGATCAACCGCGTCTACATCGATCAGGAGAAACCGGGCGGAGCGTCATGAAACGTCGCAGGCACCAGTCCGACACCAGCGAAGTGGCGTTGATGGCGGTGATGACGAAGGCGATGGGCGCCTTCCTCATCCTCATGGTGTTCGCCATGCAGTATTACATCCCCGACTTCACCGCCGAGCAGATCGCCGCCATCGTCAACCGGTCCATCGGCAGCGTGCGCAAGGACCTCGCCGGCGCGGTGGACCGCATAAAGAAGGGCGACTTCACCAAGCAAGATCTGGAGGCACTGCAGCGCGAGATTGAGGTGGCGCTCGCCAAGCTCTCGCAGGCGGAAAGCGACATCACGCGACTGCAAACGCGACTCGATCAATCCGTCTCGCAGCTCAGACGGGTCGAAGGCGAACGCGCACGTCTTGAGGCGGAAGCGCAGGAACTGAAAGCTGAAATCGCTCGCCTGCGCGCATTCGATCCCGCCAAGATGCAGGCGGCAATCGAACGCCTCACCGGAGAACTCTCCGACAAGCTCGCTGAGGTCGAGGCTTTAAAGAATCAACTGCATAAGCTTTCCGGTGCCCGAGCACTCTCCATCCACATGCAGTATCAAAATTGTGGTGATGAAATCATCGCGTTGGCGGTCGCGCGGCAAGACGGGCGAGATGGGAAGTCAACTTCCTTGATACCAGTCGATGGTTCGACAGCGTACACGCCAGTCGGAAGGTCGTTTACACCGACTCCCGAGGGCACGAACACCTATTTCACCTTTCTCGCCGATCCTGTTTATGGAGAAGAGGTATCGCAGGTCTGGCTCGCCCACAGAGCCTTGCCTGGCGATACCTATGCAATCTATCTGAACGACCTCAACCGCGCCATGGAGCAGCGGGCCAATACTCAGGGCCCAAGCATCGAGGAAAGCTCCTGTCGTGTTCGCTTGTCGATCTACGATGGCAAAACAAACTTGAACCTCGACCAATCAATCGGTGCGACGAATCCCTTTGCCTTCGGGAAGGCTGTTCGTGTGACGCAGGACGCTCTTGTGCCCGTCAACACCTCTTCATCGGAAGCGCAGTGGTTTCAGCGTAATCTATTGGAAGCTCCGTGCAAGGCGCTGACATGCGATCCTAATTCGCAGGAGGCTCGGAAGACGGTGTTCGGACTGCTCGAAGGTATATATCAATACCGCCTGTCCAGGACTCCAACGCCCCGGATCCAGGTGGATCCCAATGCGGTCAATCAGATCATCGACGATCTGAAAACCGGATTTTTGTCCGGCCGATTCACGCAGAATTCGCTATCTCGCTTTGCTGCGCTCGCTATCGCGCCGCCCGCCGGTTCGGTGACATCAGGGGCCGCTCCAGGTGCTGACATTATCGCTGAAACCAGAAAAAGACTCGCAGATACGGACATTCCGTCATCGCTTCAACGCGAATTCCTGACTCGCGCAAGTCAGGGATGGTGGAGTAGCGATGAATTTGAAAGACGGATCCAGAGCGTCGCGAAGACAACCGCCCCGGCACCTTCCCCCGCTGGCCCGACATCCGTGGAGAATCCTGGGCGCGTGATCGCGCTTCTCAGGACACTGACGGATACCGGTTTCATGACGCCCGATGTGGCCGCGCGATGGAGCGTCCTGGTGAAGCAGATGCCGCCATCGCCCCCCGCGGCCAGTGTACCGACAGGTCTGAACCGCAACGAGATCATCGCGCAGATGACCAATAAAGGCTTCCCGCCGGAATTTGCCTCATTCGTCGCCGGCCGCATGATGTCCGGCGCGATCAAGCTGGACGACTACATATATGCCATGAAGGTCACAAAAGGAAACACACCCCGATGAGCCGGCGGATGGTTCGATGCCTCCAGGGGCATCCTTTCGATGCAAGCGCCAACGAGGTCTGTCCGATCTGCGCTGCGCGGGAGGCCAAGGGCAGCGTGACGCCCGCCAAGGGGCCGGCAAGCGGCGGCCTCCACGGCGAGCAGGCTCCGCCGCCTCCCGCACCCTGGCAAAAGAGTCCGCTCGTGTGGACAGTCGCCGGCATCGTCGTGCTCGGAGCGATCGTTTACGTTTTGCAGCCGAAAGCCGTGCCACCGGCGGCGCCAGAATTGCAGAAGCAAGCTTCCACCGACCGGTCGGCTCCCCCGCCCGAAGCGACACCGGCGCCGCAATCAACCCCACGCCCGGTACCTGTTTCGCCGGCGAACCCGGCTCCCGTGGTCGTCCCCACCCAAGCATCCACGCCGCTGGAGCGTGTCGAGGCAATGGTGGCTGCAATGAAGGCGCTGCGTGCGGCGCCGCTGCCTGCCGGCTTTTCAGCCTGGACGGGCGGACGCGCGCCTGTTGCCGCCGATCTTCCCGACGGCGCAAAGACCCTTCTGCAGATCGGTGGCATCGGCAAGGATGCCTTGGGCACCTATCTGCGCATGGAGGCATCCCGCACTTCCATACCCACAACAAAGGTCAAGCTGCTTGAACAGGCCTTTGTTCTTGGCGAGGCACCCGCTGCGGCACTCGAGATCGCAGAAATCCTCAAAATATCGGACCCGGCGCGGGCTTTCGCCTTCGCACGCGAGGCCGGTGACAGGGCCAACCCCGCCGCATTTCCGCTTCCCGATGCCGTCCGCCAGCGCTTCTACGAGCGCTCCAACGCGAGCGTGAAGGACGCGGGCGCCGGGCTCGACACCTCAGCACTTCCTGAACCGACCGACGTGCTCTGTGGCCGTGTGCGCAATGGCGATACCGCCGCCATCACGGAAGCCGGGACGCGGGGCAGCAAGGGTGATCTTGAGGCGGCTGGCTGCTTCACAGCGGCTTTGCTCGTGGACTTCAGCAATCTGCCGCAAAGCGGCGTGCCAGCAACGCCAGCACGCCCCAATGCCGCGCTGGCGCGGGAGGTCATTTCCCGGCTGACGCCGTCCTCGGACCGGCAGCCAGGTTTTATCGATGCCATGGCGGGAGATTTCGCCCTGGGGGCCAACGGCGGCGACGTCAACCCGGTGGAGGCGGCCATCTGGTTCCTGCGCGCAGCGAGCCTCGCACCCGATGTCTCGCTCCCGAGCAACGAGGCGCCAGCGGTCGCGCGTTATGCAGAAGCGATGGCGACGCTGCGTCCGCCAACAAGCGACGCGGTAGCCGTGGTTCTGGATCCGTTGCGCGCCGCGATCATCGAGCCCGCCCCCGCGCCGAAAACGGCCAAGCGGCTGGATATCGGCATTGCCGCATTTCCTGTGCCGTCCAAGCTCGCGTCCGACAACGGATTGACCACCGGGCAGGGCGCGCTGGTCGGCCGTTTTGTCAGAGGCAGCACAGCTGAAGCCCAAGGACTGCTCGTAGGAGACATCGTGACGGCGGTGAATGGCAGGCCGGTTGAAAACGCAGACAATCTATCGACACTCGTCGAGCAAACCACAAACGGAAAGCCGGTCTTAGACTTCATCCGTAACGGGCAGCGTCGGACGCTGCAGATCCTTGCCGCAGCTGTACAGGTCGCGCCGTCAGGGCCCGCCCAGCCTGCGCCGCCTGCTCAAGCACGGAATAAGCCTGTCGCGCCTGGATCGGCCGACCCCGTCTGCTGGTCCGACACCCTGTCGCTGGCTGAGAAGCGCAGTCGTGGTTGCCTCACTGCCGAGGCGAAAACGGGGCCGGGGTCCAGTCTCGCAGTGCTCGACGATCTGCCGTATCTGCGCATCAGCTGCTGCGACGGGCTCACGCCGCGTTTCACCGAAGTGCAGCTTCCCGGCGATCCGCCCGAGGATCTCGCCCGGCGTTGGGTGGCCTGGATGCCCGATCGCTCCATTCTGCTGGTCGATGGCTACACAAGCGCCGCAGCCGCGCAGCAGGCGGCGAGCTATGCGCAATCCACTGCCGACCCTGCCGCGAGATCCGCGTCGAGCGTGCGCTATCAACGAGCCCTGATTGCATTGGATGATCATACGCTACCGGCCCAGGCAAAAATTGATTCCACCATCGTCACTGTTGAATCTGGAAAGTATCCTCTGCCGAGCGGCAGCGGCAATCTCCAGCTCTATACACGGTGCTTCTTCATGATGGTGAGTCGCCCCTATGTGTTGTGCAACGCTCATCTGCCGGGCACTGTCGCCGTCGTCACCTATGTGCGTCAGACGAAGGCAACCGACAGCAAGGTTACGTCAGGACCAATGCAGCTTCTCAGCGCTCTCCTGGCAGAGGGAATGATTAATGGCAGCCTGCCTGCCTCGCCGCCGCCCTGATAGCGCGCCTACGGGTAGCTGTGGTCGAGAGCCTTGGCCTGCTCCCGGAACCAGGCCTCGAATGCCTTGCGTATCTTCGGATCCAGCTTTCCCGTCAGCCCGTCCAGAACACCCCTGAAGAGGGACTCGGCAGGATCACCGGCGGGAGTGATCACCCAAGCAGCAAAGGCGAAGATGGCAGCGTCCTCGTTGCGATAGCCGGAGCTCTCACCGCCCTGAAGGACAGAGTCCGCGAAAGCGGCCATCGACATCGGATTGCCGCGCACCGCTGCCTCGATCAGGAAATCGCTGCTGTCCTTGGTGCTGAAAGCAATCGCAGCGTCCGCAAAGCGTCTGGTGCCGAAGGCGAGCAGCGCCGTCGCGTCGCCGCCTTCCGCACGGACTGTCAGCGTTTCGATATCCTGCGAGCGTTGTGCGGGCGTCCCGATTGGTGGCGACGCACTGAGGCGGTTGACTATGCTGCTCGTCGTCTCGGGCAGCGCAGCGAGGTCAACACCCGCCTTTTGGAGAATGGCCGTGGCTCTGGTCTCGCCGGCCTTGGCTCGATCGACGATCGACAGGGCACGCCCATCGCCAAGAGAATAGGCTCTGGCGTAGATCGCCGCGGCATTCTTGCTGCCGGTGGTCGTCGGCAATGTCGCGCCATTACCCGAGATGAGCCGCTCATAGGTTCGCGGCTGCACGTCCAGGAGAGCCCCCGCCGCCGAGGAGACGCCGGCATGCGCGGCGAGGTCATTCCAGTCCTGTGCGAGTGCGGGCTCCGGCTTGAGCCGACTGGGATCGAGATCGAGCACCGTCGCAAGCGCGGCGCCGCAAACGTGGCAGCCGAGCGTATAGCCGGCCTCGAATGAAAGGGCAGCGCGATCGAGATCGCGGCGGTTTACGGCCGCGAGGCCACCGAGATAGAGCATGAGGCCGCCGGTGTAGTTAAGTGGGTCGGGCATGGCGCCGATCACTGCGGAAGCCCTTTTGTCGAACTGTTTTTTCGCCCACGCCGCTGCGGGCATCTTCGCCTGCCGCCAGGTCGGCTGAAGGTCGTGGAACGTATCGAGCGAGGCGAAGATACGGCGGACGCGTTGTTCGGGCGTCAAGGCGACGGTTGCCTGCGTCTGCAGTTCGGGCGAGCCCGTGTCATCTGCGGACGCCGAAGCGGCGGGGAAGGCGACGACGATAAGCGCCGCAATCAGGGCGGCAGTCGGCAATGTTTTCTTCATGGCAGTCAGCCCTTTGTTGTTAACTGGTGGATGCCCAAATCCAGCTTCATTGCGCGCCGGTCGCTCGATTGAACCAAGAGATCAATGCTTCGATCAGCTGCCGTACAGACGGCGATGTTCCACATCTTCGATCTTAAGTGGCCGCCCGTCACGCCGGGAGCGCCCGTGGAATTGCTGTAGAAACGGCGGTCGCTTTTCATCTCACTTCGCGCCGCGCCACGCTTGCCAGGCATCGGCGAGGGCTGGATGAAGGGTGCGACCGTCCCCGGACTTTGCCGACGCCGGCAAACACAGCAGGTTCCGCTCACCAATATCGACCCTGAACGCGTCTTCGCCGGCGACCGGTGGCTCGATACGCCGAACCTCCGGCCAGGCGACGCGGCGGCTGCGGCCGTCGAGATCGCCGAAGAGATCGCCTGCCGCATTCGGCAGGGCGGTGGTGGTGAAGCCGTCCGCCTCGATCGTCGCGACCGGCCACGAAATTGCCCGGCCACGAGCCTGCCACCCCCTGATGGCGGCGAAGACGATCGCCAAGGCGGCGCAAGCGATGAAGATACTCCAGCCGAGCAGTCCGAGGAACGCCCCGACGTTCAGATCAACTCCCTTCACCGTCGCTGCCGTGGCGGCCAACAGAAGGATGAAGACGGCAGCGCCCGCGAGCAGCACCCCGCCGCCGAGCGCACGCCAGATCGACGGCGCTGTTCTGACGACCGGAACGAAGAACGTCCCTGTGGCTGCCTGGGCGGCCGACGAAAATCCGGCCAGATAGCGTTCCCGGGCAGCGAGGGTTGTGGCGTGCGCAAGCTCGCCCGACTCGCCGCGCGCCTGCTCGGGGATTTCATAGACGGTCTTCTGAGCTCCGTCTTTCTCCGCCACCGTGACAGGAAACAGGCCTGTCCCGCCTACCGGCCCGATCGCTGCGACGTCGCGCCAGGGAACGAAGCGCTGCCGCCGCCCCAGAGACGCGAGACCGGCATAGGGATAGGGATCGATGAAGATCCCGCCGGGCGTGACGACAAGCGGAGTGATCCGACGTGCGGCGGCATCGGGATCTCGCCCGGCCCACCATGCGCTGAGATGCATCGCGGTGAAGGCGAGGCCGGCCGCGAGCATGCCCAGCCCTCCGATACCGCCGAAGAGCAGCGGGATGGCGTTCGACAGTGTCACCGGTCTGGTCACGAGCTGCAGCAGGCAGAGAATGGAGCCCGCGAGGGAGCAAATACCCAGGATGGAAAACACACCGATCGGGCTGCGAAAGGTCTTGCCTTCGACGCTGAAAGCGATGCTTGGTTCGTCCATGTATTCCCCCGCATTCGTCAGGCGCCGGGCAAGACAGCACTCCGTGCGCCTCGGTTTCGAAATTGTCCATGGTCGGCTCCGCCGGAAAGCGGGACCGACCGATCCTCGCAGCGCAAACGCCGCCGCCTCTCGTCATTCAGCCCGCCGGAACCTCCGAGCAGGCCGGCCGCCGGATCTTGCCGTAACGTCCCAGCGCCCCCAGCAGCGACATCTCCTGCCCCCGGCTGGACCAGCCTCCATCCTTGAACTCAAGCGTCACCGTGTAGACCGGCCCCGCCGGCTGCCACGGGCTCCAGACGCCCTTGGTGCCGTCCCTGCCGACCGAGATCTGGCGCGCCGCGGCGGCGCTGTAGGCCAGGCTTCCACGCCAGCCGATGCCGTTGCGCCGGTCGATATCGGTCGTTGTCTCGCGTCCTTCGAGATGCATGTCGGCATAGGCAACGTAGATCGTGTGCCCCTGGGCGCGGCCGGTCGGGGCCGCTCCCAAAGTCTGGGTGAAGCCGCCCGATGATGGCGGCGTGACGTCGATCGCGACGACATGATCCGTGCCGCACTTGATCCGGAACGTCTCGAACAGCGCGTTGGCCTGGCGCTGGGCTTCTAGGCGCGGCGAGGGCACGGTCTGCACCGAAGCGGCCAGGGCGGGGAGCGTGCTCAGCGCCATGACCACGGCCGCGACGGGAAGACGGATGCGAGAGAGCATGGGAACCTCCTCTTGCTGCGTGGGGCGGCTCAGCCGGTGAGCCTGGCGAGATATTTGTTCCAGAAGGCGACGAGCCGCTCCAGCCGCGCGTTCTCCTCGTCCGAGAGGATGGTGCAGGCGCGGTGCAGGCTGCGCGTCATGCCAATGGCGTAGGCGATGTTGCTCCGCTGGAAGATCTCCGGCTTGCCGACGATCTCGTCCTTCAGCTTTCCGCTGGTGATGGCGACGATCATCTGGCGGTTCTTGACGGCGATCTTCTGCTGGCTCTCCTGCGCCTGCGCACCGGTCGAGGCGAGCAGGATGAAGGCGGCGAGGGCGAGATGCTTGTTCATGGCTCATTCTCCGTCCGTTTCAGGTGATCCGATGAGACGTAGCCGCGCGTCGGCCGCCACGGTATTGCTCCGACTTGCCGACGGATGCCGGCACTCAGTGCAGCCTTCGTCGGCGCTTGCGGCAGCTTCCGTCATGACGGGGCTCGGCGCGGGCTCCAACCGGCCGTTGCGCGCGGCATAGGGGACGTCGGGCTCGATACCGTCCTGGCCGACGACGGCGTGCACCCATCGGTTCTCCGGCTCGTCCCACGCGACCAACAGCGCCCTGTCACCGCCGCTGACCCGTCCGTCCCGCGCGACAACGACCGCATAAGACCCGCCATGTGCGTCGCCTCTTTCGCTGCTGATCGCGACGCCGCGATATCCTGTGCGGGCCCTCCCGTCATACATGGCGATGGCGACGCCGCGCCTGCTGGTGATGGCGGAGGCCCCTTGCGCAATGGCAATGCCGCCGAGGCCAGCAACCGCCTGTCCTCCCTGGGGTTCGCTCCCGTCTCCGGCCTGGAGGTTCAAGGCAATTCCTTGGTCTCCCGCAAGCGCCAGGCCGTGCTCGCATATTGCGAGGCCTCGACTTCCGGCCCGCGCGACGCCCCGGCCGGCGACCCATGCCACGCCACGTTCTCCGGCATGAGCCTCGCCGTCACAGATCGCGACGCCGTCGTTTCCGACCACCGCGAGTGAGGGAGAGCACCCGCGATTCGGGTCGCCGCGCAGGACGGCTTGAGGAGCAACAGGAACAGGGATCTGAAGAGGGATCTCCTCTTCCGACCCGGACAAGACAACCCATCTCTCCCCCCAGGTTCCCATGGGCGGGACAGGTCCGCGCCGCGACGACACTCGGGCGACACCCCCGTGCCCAGCGACCGCAACATGCCCATCCAGCACGGATTCGGCGCCGACCGCGCGCAACGCCGCGACAGCACCCCGCAACGTGCCCCGGTAGAGCGCCGTCCCGTTCCGAAAACCAATCTGCTCGCCGCCACCCGGATGGGGCGCATGTTCGCCGTCGACCCGGACAAGACACCACAGCGCTCCATCGGTGAGCGCAAGCTCACCTCGCCCCCAGGGCGCTCCGAACCACCATTGGCCATCCTTTCGGCCTGCCGCCAGCTCTTCTGCCGGGATATTGGCGCAAAGAACGACGATGTCGTCTTCTCGCATCGGCTCTCGCAGGATTTCCGCTTGCGGATCATGGCTGCGGGCGGCATCCCACCACTCCACGCCAACGTCGAATGTCGGCGGGCGTGGCATCGAGGTTGCACTTCGCGGCTCCAGGCGTTTGCCGTCCCATATCGTGGAAGGCCCCATCATCCCATCAATCTGCCGGAACTGGCCATTCGCATAGCGATAAAGTCCGGGCTCGACGCCGCCTGACAAGGAAGAGAATACCGTAAACTCGTCCTCGTCCGAATCCTCGCGGAAGATCAGTGTCGCTTGCTTGCCCAGATGGATGTCGGCATTGGTCCCCAACGCCGTTGCGATCATGATGGCGTTTTCGCCGATGTCCAGGTCCTCCACGGCATACTGCGCCACGCCGATCCCGTCACGCCTGACCTCGAGGAAGCAACAACCCCTCGTCGAGACCGCGATGCCCCCCCTCACGTTTCCCCCAGATCCACAGGAGATGGCGGCGCCGCCATACCCGGCATCGACAGTGCTGAACCTGCTGAAAGAAGTGGCGATCGCCACACCGTAATTTCCGGCCCGCGCCGTGCCGCCCCCCTCGACAACCGACATCCCCCCTTCGCCGGAGAGCGCCGTACCCCGCACACCGGCGATTGCCACACCGGCAATTGCCAAGCCCGCATAATTTACCAAGTAGCGAGGTATGACCTGGTCCGTCGCCAGGTCCGTCATCCCAACTTCGGCGAGGCCGCAGAAACCGGCACGGGCAAGGCCTCCATGACCCGCGGTCGCTGTACCGAAATCTCCGGCCAAGGCAACGCCGGAGCGATCCTGTATCGCCGACAGTGGCGTCTTCAGGGACGCATCGTTCCCTCCTGCCGCAAAAACACTCAGCGCCGCCATCCGCGCGCCGCAGAACAGCACGAAACCCGAGGCGAAACTCAACAGGCCGGGGATCGCCACCCCGTCCATACCGACGGTCGGTTCGCACGGGTCCTCAGCATCGATCTCGACCACAGCCCACACCGGGAAGTCGAGGTGAGCCAGCGCGTGTGGTCCACTGAGGTCCAGAAGGCCTGTGAAGCGGAGCGGTGTCGCGAACGTGCCATCCATTTCATAGGACCATTGGATCCTCTCGAAACGTCCGTATGCCGGGAGGCCCAGTTGTTCCCCATCACTGTCCTGACAGGCGCCGCAGAGCACCCGGTAGGGGCCTTTATGAGGGCTTCTCATCAGATCCGACTCCAGTTTTGTCCCCATTTGAGCGCGCGGCGCGATACGCCCCCAGGCGCTCGCGGAGACGCCCGGCGATGCTGTTGTAACGATCCTGCCCGTCCCAGAAGACGAGACGGCCGCGTTCGTGGATCGGGCTCTTCAGCTCGATGACAAAGAAGAGCTTGCCTTCGAAGGCCGGCAGATCCATCGAGCGCAGCTCCTGCACCTGCGCCCAGGGGACATGCACGGTCGTGATGTCGCCCTCCCGGTAGCCGACGCCCTCTTCCGTCAACTCGCGGATGACGACGAGGTCCCGGCCGAGGCTCCGCAGCGGCCTCTCGTCCCGGAGAGCGGCAATGGCTTCCTGCAGCGTACCGAATGCGAATCCGGCGATCGCGATCGTCACGAGCGTGCCCATCGGGATCGGACCGAAGGCGACGAGTTCTTCCCGCAATGACCGGGTTCCGAGCCCGGCCCACCATTTGCGGATCGTCGGGAACCCGTTTTCGGGCACGAACACGAAAATGACGTAAATCGCCAAGACTGTGGCGAAGGTGCCGAGGGCGAAGAATATCGCGAATTTCAGCGGCTTGGAGGGCCGCTTGAGTGAACCGTCGAAAGCATCCCTGAAGGTCTCGCCGGTAGCCGGGGCACTCTGTTCGCTCATCATCCCGCATCCTTCGCCAAGCTGGTCTTTTCGATGGTGACGGAAGTCTTCATCATGGCCCCCTCTTGCCAAAACGTGGCGCAAAGACACGCGTGTGGACACGCTTCGCGTGAGATTTCCTGCCGGCATTCTTCAGTCATGGCGCACCTTCGAGCCAGCGCTTCGGATCGACCCAATGTCCCTCCCGCCGCATGGTCAGCGTAAGTGGGGCCGGCATCGTTTCGCCAAGCCAAGCACCGGCGGCAACGCACGCGCCAAAACGGAGGGCCGAGGCCAATAGCGGCCCATAACGCAACTCGGTTCCGTCGCTATGCCGGATCCAGATAAAACCACCACCGTCCGGTGCTGCTTCGAACTTGATAAGGCGTCCCCCCTGCATCGCCCTCACAGCGAGGCCTGCTCGCGTGCTGAAAACAAGAGCCGGGTGCAACACGGCTTTCCCGAGGATAGGGTGCATACGGTAGCCGAAAGGTCGTTGGATGGCTGCGTCCACTGGAGACGCCTTGGTGGACACTGCAGGACATTCGCGGGCGAATGCCCCGAAGGGCTGTATGATCAACGAACCGAGCAGCACGGCCAGGATGTGGTAAAATCTCACGATCCCCCCTCTTCGATTCGGTAAAGCTCCATATCGATTGTATCGCTGTCTCCGAGAATGCTCTGAAGGCAGGGGACAGGGTTGCTACCCGAACTGCTGGCACAGGCGAGCCGGTGGCTCGGCGCGTTGTTGGTGCAGGCGCTGAAATCGACCTCGACATAGGTCGGACCATGTGTCGTCTTGTAGGAGACGCGGGCGCAGGTCGCGACTTCACCATAAAACTGGCTTTCGCGGACGCGGCCGTAGCCGTCCCGGCCCAGGCAGAGGATTTCCGCAGCGTTGGTGCGTTCGGGCTTTTCGCCCTTGGACAGGACCATCCAGCAACCGCCGGCGGCGAGAGGCGGCCGCTGTTCAGCGCCAGCACATAGCGCTGGAATGACGAAAGCCGAGGCGATGAGTACGAAATAGGCCCAATGATTCCGCATCAAATGCTCCTGTTGCATGGATATGCTGGTCGCACGGTGTCCAGCCGGCTCAAGCGGACCGGCCGGGGAATTGCCGGGCGTCGCCGTCGCTCGCGCGACCGCGCTCCAGCTTTACAGTGAGCAGAACGCCTCTCTCACCGTGCAGCGGCCCTTAGCGTCCTGCTCGCACTCCGCCAGCGTTACTTGGCGTGCGGCCGCGAGCGACCCGCGCCAATCCGTCCACCAATTGCCATCGCTCGTGGTCACGAGGGCGGCGCAAGCATTGAAGAACCAGAGCCGCACCCGGCAGCCCGGCAGTCCCCCGGCCATACAAAATCGCACCGCAGCGGCCTCCGCGCGGGCACGGGATTCGTAGCCGTAAGCCTTTCCCCATCGCAGGGCGCCCTTGTCGCTGTCTGAGATCGCGATGGCGCCGTAGCTGGACCGGCTGGCACCGCTGCCTGGTGCTGGTCCAAAGGGCGAGAGTCCGTCATTCGATCCGGCGCAGGACCTGTAGCACTGGTTGTCGATGCCGTTGCACATCATCGAGCACTCGTTGTTCTGAGCTGCGGCCGGAAAGGATAGAAGCAACGCCGCACTAAAACACAGCGCCGACAGAATACCGGCGAGACTGAGATAATCAGATTTCGACATTTTCGTTCTCGATTGTGTCAGTAAATATTGACCCCTTCAAAGTGACATTCTTTAGTCTAAGCCTATCTCCCGCATTCGGGCGGTAAATCGGGACTTTGGTCCCGAGACTTTGGTCCCGAGATTCTACGGCGTTGGGAGACGAAGTCGGTTGTAGATGGCGACCAGTCGGCTATGGGTCGCCCGGTCGAATGCCGGATCGCTATCGTTGCGCCGAGAGTATGTTCCCGTCAGCAGAATCGGAATGCCTGGCAGACTGACCGAGCAGGTCGCATTGCGATCTTTAGCTATAGGCTTTGCGATGCAGGCAATCGTTGGATTGCCGCCTGCTGTACTGGTCCGTGCTGTTTCGCCCGTCGATAATCCGACGATATCGGTGATTATCTGACCAGCTGTGTTGGCTCCATCCTGGTCCGGGGCACCCCGTTGAACAATCGGCTTTTTCAGCACGTAGAGTGTTACGGGGCGATCGCCTGCGAAAGAGATCGTTGCGCGCGCAACATACGGCGCGCCCGCTGGGGGATCTATATTGACTTCATATTGCGTAACTTTCTCCGCACCGTCTCCACTTCCGATCGGCGGCAGAAGCTTCGCCACCCCGCCCGCAGCCTGAATACGTTCGGGAGTCGGCGCGGGTGCGGGCTCGGAGCTTGTAGTCAGTTGCAGCGCTTCGTTTGCGATTTCATTGACCCGGTCGAATGCGCTGCCCGTCTTGCTTCCCACGCCCGCGGCCGTCGCCCAGCCCGACAGGGGAGGCTTCGTGCTCGCGTCTTCCGCCTTCGCTTCCATAGCCCCAGCAAGGGACAGGGCCGTCACCACCATGAGAACTCGATGCATCGCCGCACTCCTGCTTTTCATTTCTTTTAACATAAAGTTTGTAAAAAGCAAGAGCGCCATCTAACGTGGACGAAAGGGGTGGCAGGGAGGGCAATTGCTAATGACAGAATATATGTTAAAAGCATCTCATGAAGCTTGATCAACTCGCAACCATCACCGACGCGACAGTTCGGCAAATTCGCTTTCTGATCGCGGAGGGCTTTGTGCCGTCACCTGATGGAGGGCGGACCTATGCCAGCTATGACGACAAACATGTCCGTGCGATCCGACGATTCCAGCGCCTCAAGGCGCTCGGGTTTCCCAATGCCGCGATCCGCATCCTGCTGGATGCGCGGGAGGGCGTGCCGATCCCGGTTGTCGAGGGCGTCACCCTCATCGTCGCGTCGGAACTGATTGGCGGCGATCTGGATGTTGGGCCGATCGTCGAGCGCGCGGGTGCCCGGTTGCGCGAGGCGTTGGGCAAGGTGAGGCCAAAGGCGTCCAAAAAACGTGCCGCTGGTTGATATAGGCAAATGGAGTGCGGATCGCGTGGAAAAGAAGGGCTGACATGACGGAGCCGCTGATTGATCCGCTGATGCCTTTTTTTCGGCCTGCCGCAGCGCCGCCCCCGCCTCTTCTGCTGTCGCGCACCGACATCCATCTGTGGCTGACGCCACCCATGGCCCGGCTGCGCATCCATCGCGCCTTCGACAATCAGGAGGGCGTGCCGATCGAGGCCGTCCTCACCATGCCGCCCGCGCTCGATGGCGAAGTCGTGCATGGCGTAGCGGTCACCATCGGCGGGCAGACATGGACGGCGCATGCTCGCGCCCATCGCCGTGGCGAAGGGGAATATGATGGAGCTGCCATCGACGGTAATCGCGCCGTCTTCCTTGAGGAAACAAAGCACGGTTGGCGCGTGCTATCGATCGCAGGTATTCGGCCCGGCGAGCGCGCGTCAATCGACTGCGACAGCGTCGTCGGTCTCGAAGTTGGCGAACAGGAATTTCTATTGCGTCCCGGTATGGACCGGGATCGCTCTGTTACCCGATTGCCTGACCATCAGGTGCCACGTCGGACAGACATTCACCACCCCGCAACGCTGACCATTTGGGCGACCGAGGAGTTCGGCGTTCATATGATGGGTCAGGATGTGCCTATCGGGATACCCATGCCGATTGATGGCGCGCCTCTGGCCCTTCGTATCAGGGTGCCGGCTACCGTACCGCGTACAACATCGACGCAGCCGGCCGACATTGCGGCCGAGACAGCCCTTCATGCGGCGAGGCAGATCAGCACCCTTCTTGCCAATCCCGCTGTGGTAGACCGGCAGGCGATCCGCGCGCTGGCGATTTCCGCCAATCTGCTGACAGCTGAGACAAGCCTCGTCTTCGTAGGCCCTGAAGGCGAGGCGAGCGGTGTCTTGCCGACCATGCGCAAGGTGGCGCTCGTCGACCGGCCGCGTTCGCCGGGCGAGCCGATGGTGCCAGCCGCTCCAACCGTCATTCCCGAAGCGTCGCCGCCCGCTCCATATCCGCCGGAGGTCCCGCCCGAGGTCCCGCCGGTCGTGCCGGGACGAGCCCGATTTCGCCTTCCACGCTTTCGGCTTCCGTCGTCGGGTGGCGGTCTCACGTCGCCAAGCGCCCCGCCGCCTTGGAACGTTCGGTTTTCTAATTGGCTACGCCACGTTGTGCGCCGCCGGCCGAAACCGCCGCCGCTCCCCGAACTCGGCGCGCGCCTGGTTGCCGCAGCGCCTCTGGTGTTCTGGCGACAGGATGGCGCGCTCGCTCTGCGCTCCGGGGACGCGAGCCATCTGCCCGAGGCCGTCGCCACACTGGTACGGGAGATCGCCGTCGTCCCGGAGGTCAGCGCAACGGGTCGGGCTTTGCAATTGGCCCCCGAACAACTTGCCATCGGTTTGCTAGCCATGGCAGCAAGCAAACATGCGGGAACACCGCCCGGCCTGCTCGGCTATCTGTTCCCAGACGGTCCTGATACGCCGCCGCCGCCTGTTAGCAGGCTAGCCCGCCGAATGGGGATTGCATGAAGGGATACCGCTCAGGACTCGTGATTGTCTTCCCCATCGCGATCGCTATGGCGGCCTCGCCGGCAGAAACGCGAGAGCGGGGTCCCCTCCTCGCACCTTGGGGCGATCCAGGTATCCGCTTCACACCCGATCAACAGCGCGGTCCCTGGGCGCGTCGATGGGTTGGGGGGAAAGGGGCGGTCAGGATGATGCTCACGATCTACCGCTCGCCCGACGACGCCGAGCGCGTTGCAAATCTTGCGCGTGGACTGGGCGAGAGTCCGGCAGATGATGACGATGCAGCCTTCCTCCACACGTTCCTTCCGAACCGATGGCCGGTCAGGGGGCGCGCGCCTCAGACCATCGCCTACAGCGCCATTGCACGCGGCCTGTGTGTCGACTTCTATATCGGGCGCAAGAGGACAGTGCGCTACAGCCTGTGCAGTGCCAGCCGTCCGAATAGCGCGGCAGTGGCCACGGTCCTGACGCCGAAAGGCGAGGACGGCGCAACAATGGCAGCACTTTTATTGGCACGCTATGCCGCGCGCCACCCCGTGCGTGTGGCCGAGCCGGATTGAGGTCGGCAGCCGAAAGCATTCGCCGCCCCGCTTACTCGACGTAGAGGCCTCCGCCTTTACAAGGGATTCGCTGTGCTTTCGTGCCACTTGCCCAATGAACCGGCCAGTCCCAGCTTCCTGCAATCGACTCGCCCAAAGCCGGGCCTGCCCGTCAAGGCCGCAGCGCTCGCGGCGGGCGGAGCGGCGCTTCTCGCGCTGGCTGGCTATTTCATGTTCGCTGAACCGCGTGTGATCTCCGATACGGCGATTGCTGAGACCGATGCGGATTCTGCTGCCTGCGATAAATCAAACCGTCCCATCGGCGAATGGGCGGCGGGCGCGAACCCGCCGCCGTCCTTCAACGCCTCCCGGAAGACGCTGCGGATCGGCCTGCCGAGGGTCGGCTCGCCTTGCGGAGGTCGTCTTCCAGTAGCACGCGCCCCGCCAGCCGGGCGTCGCCGAGATCGAGATCGATCACGAGGCTGCCGCCGGCGGTAATGCGCGACGAAAAGACCACCGGCTGGGAGCGAAAGCTGAACTGCTGGCAGGCGATCTCGAGCGATTTACCATTCTTCAGCACTTCGCGTAGAGCAAGGGCAGGCACGCGATCTGCATGGCCTCCGAGCGTCTTGCGGAGCGCCAGTGAGGTATGAATCGAGATAGGAAGATTATGTGCGGTCATGAGCGTTCTCCATGGTCAGCCGACATCACCCGCACGATTGCGGATTGGTCGGATGGAGGAGAAAACTTGCTCAAGTCATAAGCCGCCTATAGCCCACAAATGCTCGCAAGACAACTGGAAAAGTGCAAGAATACCGGTCTGCCGGCGTCCATTTTCAAGGATTTTGGAGACTTTCGAGAGTAATTCCGGGAAATTGATTTTCGTGTTAGGATCTGCGTTCCCAAAACATGGCCGGCGACGTCAGGTCTCCACCGGCGGACCTACCTGTTGAAGATACCCGATCGCGGCGGGATGGCCTTAGGCGGCGAGGATTGGTCCGCTGGGCCAAGGCGGAGCCCGACGCCGCTTCGGCCGATTTCCGGAAGACGCTCGAACTCGCTCCGCCTGACAATATCAGGCAACACTGCGAAACGTCGCTCAAGGAGATCGGACAGGGCAAGACGCGATTCGAGCCGGCGGACTGGAAGGCCTCCGCCAGGTAGCCTGCGACTTTCCAGGCGCCAAACCGTCTTCCAGCCAGCCTTGTGATGACCGCGAGCGTCCACAGGACAGCAAATAAAACGATCAGCTTCCGGATATCAGCGCTTTGTTACAAAACACGTCTCATTGCGCGTCCGCCGCACCCTTTGATCGTCCCGAGAGCCATGAGCAAACGGTGGCGGCAATAGCCCCGTAAATCGCGTAAATCAAAACCGCCCCGCCGCCTAGGCTGAACAAGAAGAGGCCGACCAGCGCGCTTATGACGAAGCCTATTCCCGCAGTCTGAATGATGCGCCCGGCAAAGGTCGTTATGGCCGCAAGACGCGAATCAACCAGTCCTGTAAGGGCGGCGGGAATGAGCCCCACCTTATAGGAATAAGCGAACATGACGCCGAGAAACATCGGCGGCTCCCACGGTCTGACGCCGATGACTATCGCCGTGCCGAGCGCCAGAAGGAAGCCCACGGCGGGGCCAACGATCAGGAAGATAAGTGCGCGTTTCATTTCGATTGACCGCAATCCGGATCGCACTTTCGGCAACTCTTTGGATCCTCCCGAGAGCCGTGAGCAAATGACGGCGGCAATGGCTGCGTAAATCGCGAAAATCAAAACCGCCCCGACGTCGTGTCTGAGCAGGAAGAGGCCGATCAGCGCGCTTATGATGAAGGCGGCTCCGGCGGTCTGAAGGATGCGCCAGGCAAACGTCGTTCTGGCTGCAAGACGCCAATCGATCAACCCTGCAAGGACTGCCGGAACGATTCCCATCTGACAGGAATGGTCGAACATGACGCCAAGATACCAGCCCAGCACCGCGAGCGTCACGACGAGTCCGCAAAAAGCTCCAAGAGTTTCTTGTGCAGTATTCATCCAGTATCACTCCATCAAATAGGCAGGCCCCGACGCTGGATTTCCTGTTTCAGCACCGCTTCGGACTCTGTCAAAACCAGCGGATTCAGAACTTCATTCCATTGGGCAAGCAATTCCTCGTTGGTCATGACGGAGAACAACGCCGGAAGGTTTGGCGGATTATGAAGAGGCATAAACCCGATAGGGGTTGCAAACTCACCGCCACCATCGTCGAAGAGCGTCTGGGCTAGGCCCCCAGTCAACATGCACCGATGTGGGCCCTCATTCGCAACAACGCCGTGGTGCAAAACCGGCCCCTCCAGGAAGACGACGCCGGCCAGCGGCCATATCTCGGCAGCTTCGCAAACACCGGGGTCGATATGCCGAGGGATCAAAAGGTCCAGCCCGTTCCAGTCTGACCAGAACAGGCCAACGGCCGCACCGGCACCTTTGACGCGTACGAAATAGAGCTTCGTTTGATCCGATGGTATGTCGTCGTCCATCGCAACTCCCCAGCAGCGAAATCTCTTTTAACAAATTTTGTGTAAAAAGAAAGACTGGCAATTTGGGCGCCCGCAAGAAAGGCGACTTTGACAAGGGGAGCGGTAGCGCGGATTGCGGGGGCGAAGATTTTGTTTGTAAAAGCCTGATCAGCGGCCGTCAGGACTGCCGTCAACAAAACAATCGATAGCGCAATGCCGCACCCGGATGAACCCAGCGCGGCGGACCATGCCGTCGGCGCCCAGTTTCAGCAGGATGGTGCAACCACTTATCGCGAGGACCCAAATGGTCCGCTCGGTGGCCGTTGCAAGGTGGACAGCATTCGCAGGTTCACATTCGTAAGCCAGAGTCCAGCGAGCAAACCATGTCGGAAGCCGCGACGTCGCGCAAAGGCCCGTGTCGCGTCAGAAACCAGGACCCAAAATCCCTGTTTTCCGCAATTTGAAAAGGTGCTGCACAATGATGCAGGCATTTTGGTCATGCTCTACAGTCAACACCCATAGCCCGCGATCACGTATACGCCTCCTGAGAGTATCTCAAGCCAGTCAACGGCGACAAGGGACCGTAGGTCTCGCGACAAAAGTCTCGACGAAACCATTATCGCACGGACCTTCGGCTGATTGACCCCCACCAGCCGAATGATAATTGGTCTGGATTGCCTCACTCGAAGCACCATGGGTTTCGATCGCTCTATGGCCAGCTATGTATCGAGGAGGAGTATCGGCGCTGGCTTGCCGCAAACATCTTGCGCACCGAACCCCTCGCGTCAGCGCACAAACCAGCCGTCGGCTCTGCGCCATGCCGATGGAACCGCTGGCATGGATAACCCGGCAGCCGAGCCGAAATCGCTTGTCAACCAATACCAGGAGTGAGCGCAGGCCAGGGCTCCTGATGAACAGTTTTGCGTCGAAACTTGGAGAAATAGCATTGAAGGCATGGTTTCAGCGGCTGACAGATCTCACTTCAATTGCTCGCACGGAAGACATGCTCAAGGATGCGCTTCCCGACTTCGCCGCAGAGCTTGGATTTGACAACTATGCCTATCTCTATATTCACCCGTCCCGAACCTACGCTGTCTCGAACTATCCGAAGGAGTGGCAAAGGCGCTATTTCGAGGCTCGCTACACCTCGATCGATCCGGTCGTGAGAACTGCCGCGACGACGTTGCGTGCATTTGTCTGGAGCGGAGAGCACAGGCAGCGCTCAGAATCGAAAGAGATCCGCCGCTTCTATTCCGAAGCCGGCGACCACGGAATCCGTTCGGGCATCAGCATCCCCGTCCGCACGGCCCGCCGGCATATGTCGATGCTGACGCTCGCATCGAGCAGGCCCACGCTCACGCTGGAACACGACATTGACCAAATCGCGGCTGTCACTGCCGTCGCCTTCCTGCACGCCAAGATCGAGCAGCACAGCACAACTCCGACGGCGCAGTTGAGCCTCAGCCTGACACCCCGGCAAGCCAACTGCCTCAAATGGTCTGCGGAGGGAAAATCGATGAAGGCAATCGCGACGATCGAGAACATGTCGTTCGCGACCGTCAACTTTCACCTCAACAACGCCCGTAAAAATCTCGATGCCGTAAGCCTCGCGCAGGCCACAGCGCTCGCGACAAAGCTCGGCCTGATCTGAACGGCGATCAGTCGGCCGGCGTCTCCGGCACATGCCCGAGCACATCGAGCAGCGTCGACAGCACGGTCTGCTGCGCGTGGACGTCGATCATCGCCCTGACATAGGCAAGCATGGCGGCGTTGGGCGCGCCCTCCGGCGCGGGATGTTGACTGGCTTCCGCGTGTCGCATCTCGGCGACCTCACGGAGGTACCGATGTTTTCGGATCGCCTCGATAACGATTGGCTCCAGAGCGCTTTTCGGCAGCCCTCCGGTCAGCCCTATGATGGGCCTCAGAACTATCTTCGCCTGCGGCTCTGCCTGATCGTCCCCCGAATGTATCATCATCTCAGATCTGCGTCGTGCGTCCGCGGTCCGCCCCCGCTGACAGAATCCTGTGACCCCAAGCCGGGGGGTAGAAAACCGTGTCCACACGGCCCCATGACCTTTAGCACCGAGGCGCCTGGACATACGTCACAGGCCCCCGGCCAAATGGTCAGAGGATGTGGTGCCGTTGCGGCCGGCACCAACCGGTAGACAGGGGCTTCTACTCCCCGGGACGGCGCGTACCGTCTTGATTCGCTTATAAGGCCACGGCCTCTCCAACGCCAGAGCTAACGTCCCGATCGGGATGAATTTCGCCACTTTTTGCTCATGCGGATCAAATCATCCCGATCAGTTCTTTTCGTTGCGCAGGCCGCGAGCGAGTGCCATAATCATCCCGATAGGGACGATCATGCAGGCGACTGGAATCAAGGATAGTAGGAGCCTCGGGGCAATCATCCGGGAGGAACGCAAAGCCCAAAGGCTGACACAGGAACAACTCGCCGGCCTCACGGGCGTCGGCGTCCGGTTCGTGCGCGAACTCGAAGCCGGCAAGGAAAGCTGTCAGATGGGCCGCGCCCTCCAGGTCGTGGCCGCCCTCGGCCTCAACCTGTCGGCGGGCCGGCGCGGGGACGCGGCTTCATGAGCCGTTTGCTCGACGTCTATTTCCGCGACGCGAAAGCTGGAACCCTGAAGCAGGACGATAGCGGAGCCCTGGGTTTTGCCTATGACGCGGGCTATCTCGCAGGGCCGGAGCCGCAGGCGATCTCCTTCTCCATGCCGCCCCGGGAAGATCAATATGGCGATCGCGTCGTTCGACCGTTCTTTTCCGGTCTCTTGCCGGACGAGGGCGCGCGTCAACGTCTCGCCAGCGCGCTTGGCGTTTCCGCCGGTAACACATTCGGTCTGCTCGAAATCATCGGCGGCGAGTGCGCCGGCGCCCTGTCGCTCTATCTTCCCGGCCAGATGCCACCGCCTCCAGGCGATGACGGCATCGAGATCCTCGATGACAGACGATTGCGGGAGATTCTCGGCAAGTTGCGCGAACGGCCGCTTCTGGGGGGCGAGGACGGCGTGCGCCTGTCGCTTGCCGGCGCGCAGGACAAGCTCGCGGTCGTCATCGAAGGCGAGGCCATCGGCCTTGCGAAGGGCGGCCGGCCCACGACGCACATCCTGAAGCCCGTCATTCCGTCGCTGAACGGCGTCGTCGAGAATGAGTTGTTTTGCATGCGCCTTGCCGCGCGCACGGGGATTCCGGTCCCGAAGACCGCGATGCGGCGTGCGGACGACATTCCGCTTCTGCTGGTCGAGCGCTACGACCGCATCCGGGGAAAGGACGGAGTGGTCGCACGGCTGCATCAGGAGGACTTCTGCCAGGCTCTGAGCGTGCCCCCGGAGCTGAAATACGAAGACGAAGGCGGCCTTGGCGCGAAACGCTCCCTGGAGCTGATCGACGCCGCCTGCGCGCGCCCGGCCGCCGACCGCCTCCGTTTCATCCGCATGCTGGTCTTTCATTATCTCGTCGGCAACGCGGACGCCCATGCGAAGAACTACGCGCTGCTTTACAGAACGAAAGTCCCGGATGTCGCCCCGCTCTACGACGTCGTATGCACGGCCGCCTATCCAAGGCTCGCCAGGAAGCTGGCAATGGCTATCGGCGGGCGCTCCGTTCCCGACACGATCCAGTTGCAGCATTGGCTGACGCTCGTCCCGGAGACGCGCGGCGCCGAGCGGCTCCTGATCCGCGATCTCGCCGATGTGGCCGGGCACATAGAACAGGAGGCGGACGCGTTGCTCGCCGAGCTCAATGACGAAGGCATCGATCACGCAATTCTCGGAACCGTTCGCGGCATCATCGCGACGCGCGCCACTCACCTTCTCAGGATCGTCGAAAAGGAATGAATTGCCTGGGATCGTCTCCTCGCACGATCCCGCCGATGCCCGGCGGATCGATGTCGTACCGCACAGTCGAGGTTTGCAGAAGCCAGGGAATCTCTTCGGCGACCAATCCCATTCACCGGGAGAAAAGCATTGCCTCACATTGAGATTTTGCGCGAATTGCGTAAATTGCGCGAAATCGAAAGGATACGCTCATGCCGCATGTTCGGGCCGTCCCTGCCAGCGATTTCTCGCGGAATTTTGGAAAGTATCAGGACGAGGCGATCAAAACCGGCATCATCAACGTAACCAGCCATGGTCGCGTTGTTGGAGCCTACCTCTCGGCGACCGAGCTGGAGCATTTCGAGCGCCTCAAGCGAAGGGAACGTGAGGTCCTGAAGATCGGCGAACTCGACGATGAAACGCTCGCTGCGATCGAAGCTGCCGAGTATGGCTCCGAGCCCAGGTGAGTATCCCGACGCCGAAGCCCGGCCTCGTCATCCGCTACAGCTTTCTGTGGAGCTCGGAACGCGAGCGGGGTTCTGTCGAAGGGGCGAAGGATCGACGCTGCGCAATCGTAGTGGTGGTCCCTCACGGCGACGACGAACAGATTCGCACTGTCGTCGCACCCATCACGCATAGTCCGCCCGAAGATCCCCACACATCGCTGGAAATACCGGCCGCTGTGTGCCGGAGTCTGGGACTGGATGGCGTGCGGCATTGGGTGCGGTTCGACGAACTGAACCGCTTCACGTGGCCTGGCTATGATGTCAGGCCCCGACCGGATGGGTCTTATCAATAGGGATGCTGCCGCGCGCCCTGTTTGAGAAGCTCCGCAATGGAATTATCGAGGCACAGAAAGCCCGATGTGGTCGCGTTGTTCCCCGCGATGATTAGGGTTGCGCGAGAAACGCCTGTCATCCCGTAGGCGCAAGCAGCAATCAATCACGGCGAGCTCGACCGGTTGGCGCCGATGCCCGACAGATCGATGCGGATGCCCGACTTATTGGGATCGCCGCTCGTCGGCTCCTGCGGCTGAGATGACCGCCCGGCCTCGGCCGGTTGAGGCATTTCCTTTTCCTCCTTGACCTCCGGCGGTTTCGGGCCGCCCGGATCGGGCGCGGTGAACACCGATGTTCCCTCGAACCGGCCACGCTTCCAGGCATCGATGGCATCGTCGAGAACCTGCGGCATGACCTCCTCGGCCGTCGGCCGGCCATACCATTTCCAGACGATCCGCCAGACCTTGCCGAACAGGGCGGTGCCCATCCGGATGTTCTTGCAGGAATCGAAAAGATCGGCCGACAGCTCGGACGGGTCGTTGACGCCGACGCCGGCGGGAAACTGCGTGACGCCGACGCGCACGACGGCATGGCCGACCTGGCTGCGAACGAGCTCGAGCGCTTCTTCTGGCGTCTTGACCGGCGGCACGAGGATGATGCGATTGCCGCTGCGGACGATCACGGCGAGCGGATCGGGCGATCCCGCCGCCTTGATGAACGTCTCGATGATCGCGGGCTTCAGGGAAGGGTCGGCGCATTTCTGGATAAGGTCGGCATCGAGGGCCATGGGCGGATTCCTGCTTAACGGTTGAAGGCGGTGACGAGGGGAAGGTCGAACAGCCGCGCCCAGGCTTCGGTTGCCGCGCGCTGAATCGCCGCAACGGATGTGCCGGCGGCCCACCATCCGTTGGCGATGGCGACGATCGTGTCCGGCCGATGCAGCATGGATTGCAGGACAGGCCAGACCAGAAGCTGCTCATAGCAGATGAGCGGCACAACCCGGCGGCCGGCAACCTCGACGACGGGATCGGCGAAGAAGGTCGCCCCCGCGCCGCCGCTTTCTCCGAGCCATGCCCGCCAGGGCTGCCACATCGACACCGGCACGGACATTCGCGAGCGATAGAGGACGGAAGCGCCGCGCGCGCCGGCCGACACCATGACATTGTCGTAGCCTGCCGGATCGATGTCAGCCCCACCGGCAACCACGGTGACGTCGCGACCGGCAAGCGCATCGGTCCAGAAGCGTTCGACGGTCGGTGTCAGCAGGCCCAGTGTGCTTTCGGGGAGAACAACGACCTTCGCACCCGCGCGTTCTCGCTCGAGCACCAGCTCAACAAGGGCGTGGTGCTGATCGAGGGCGTTGCCCTGTCCGAGCGAGGCGCTCAGCGATGTATCGATGCCCTGCCATTGATCCGGCGGGGACGGGAAGGTCCAGGACATCGCCGACCAGAGCCAGGCGCATGCAAGGACGAAGGTCGCGACAGGCCACAGGCGCATCGTCATGGCGGCGAGGCCACCCACCGCTGCTCCCAGCCCCCACCATCCCCAACCGGGAAAAAGGACGCCGGCGGCCGTGATCGGATGCGCCCATCCGACGATGCCGAAGGGCGGGATCGCCATCAGCGCGACGGCGATCAGATACCGGATGGCGATCCAACGCCGGCGTCGGCTCCACAGCGCGGCATGGACTGCCACGAAGCTGATGGAGGCGGCAAACCAGAGCAGGATGCCGGCCCAGACCGTCGTGCCGAAGAAGGTGGCGACGCTCTGCGGCAGACCGCGCGAGGCGGCCAGGAAATATCCCGCCGACACCGCCGCGGCCGTGATGCGGCTTTTCGATCCCGCCCAAAGCGCCGGAAACAGCATCGCGAGGGGCAGGGCGAGCACATGGCCGCTCCAACCGATGCAACCGACGACAGCGGCCGCAGCGACGAGAAGAAGGACGAGGAAACGATCAGGGATCGAAAACGAGGACCGGCCGCGCCAGGCCGAGAAGACCGGCCTCCGGAACCGGCCCGAAATACCGGGAATCATAGGAACCTGCGAAAGATGCGTGAAGGAAGATAAAGCCGGGCGGAACGAAGACGCCCGACCAAGGTGAGAGAGACCGGCCCGCGCCGTCGATGACGCTGAGACCGGAGCGGGGCAGCGGCATGCCATCGATCTCGACGCCCGCGCCGATGACGACAACGGCGCCGGAACGCGCGACGATCGTCTTGATGAGCGGGGCCGAGCCGCCGTCACACGGCCCGCGCCGGAAATATCCGCGCTCGAGGCCGAAGTCGGAAACCGGCCCGGGCGGTGGGCAGATGAAGACGAGATCGCCGACAGCGGCCGGCCGATCGAGCGGCGCGATCCGCCAGAGCCCGAGCGGCTCGCTCGGCGTCAGATTGAGGCGCAGGCCGCCGAGCCAGGCGATGCCGGCAACCGCCGCCATCATCATGCTCGCCCCCACCAGAACCGCAACGACCTGCCGTTGCCGCCCAGCCCTTTTCCTTCCGGTTGCCACTCCCTGTGCCGGCGATCCAGCTTCGCGCCCGACGGTCGACGTCATTGCAGCGTCAGCTCCTTCGTCTGCGTCTGGCGGACGATCTCGGCCTCTTTGAGGGCGGCGGCCGTGCGTTGCTGTGCGGCGAGCTGCTGCGCGGTCCGCAGATCCGGCCAGGCCGCTTTCAGATCCTCTTTCTGCGCGGCGTTCATGCCGTCCGAAAGTGTCTTGAACACCTTGCCGTCCGCTTCCCTGGCAGCGATGCCGGTGAGGCTGCGCTCGCCGAAACGCTCGGAGACGGCGTGAGCAAATCCTTCGAGCTCCGCCTCGACCATCTTGTCCTCGAGGGCGAACTCAAGCGCCGACGGGAGATCGTTGCGGTCGATGGCGTCGCGAATACGTTCGAGCGTCTGTTTCGCCGATGGCGATAGCGCCGGAATATCGACCGCGACCTTCAGCCTGGTGGCGCGCTCCTCCGCTTCGTAGCGGTGCTCAGCCTCGCTGCGCAGGCGCAGATAGCGTTCGAGATCGCGGGCAAGCGCCTGTGCGTTCTTGCCGGCCAGCTCGCGCTCTTGCTTGTCGGCGCGGCTGGCGAGAAGACCCGTCTTTCCCTTCAGGGCGCCAAAGCTGTCCGGCTTTTCCGAAAGTTTCGACAGGGTAGTCGCGGCGGCTTGCCTGTCCTTCAGCATGGCATCGACATCGACCTTGCGGAAGGACGATTCCGGATCGGAGAAGACGAGGCGAAAGCGCGTGGAAACGTCCTCCCACTGCTTCTTCAGGGCGGGATCGGCAACGAGCTTGTCCTCGACAATCTGGCCGATTGATTTGGCGAATGTGGTGATGCCGGCGACCATCGGCTTTGCCTCCCTGACGACATTGGACATGACGATGTTGGGCGCGGTCTGTTTCGGGCGAAGGCCGAGGCCGATCCGGGCGCCGACAGCGGCAAGGCGCGCGCCGAGATCGGCGAGCTTTTGCTTCTGCCGGACGGTCCAGCGCAGTCTGTCCGCGACCAGCGTGCGGGCCACGCGCATGAGATGAAGACCGCGCGTTTCGGAAAAGCGCAGCGCGGCGCGATAGGAGGATGCACGCTCGTAGTCGAGCGTCGTTTCCTTCGAGCCGTCGCGCGACAGACGCTCGCTCAGCCTTTGCATCGCGAGGTGCCGGATCGGCACGACCTGCCAGCTATTGCGCTTGGCCGTGGTCCCATCCGGCAACGTGACCGACTGCGCGCCCTTGTGCTCGAGGCCGATGCGATCGCCGATCTCGGGATTGGCATCCTTCATCGCGCGGGCAAGGTCGACGCCCCAGATCGTGCGCTGCTCGCCCTCACGGTCGGATAGCGTGACGAAGTAACTGTCGCGGTTCTCCGGCCTGTTCTCGAAAGGCGCTTCGCCATGATCGACCAGGACGCCGCTGGCCCGATTAGTGAACTCCGCCATGCCGACATAGAGCTCGGCCGTCTCGCGATGGCGTGTCATGGCGACATAGGTCAGATGTCGGTCCAGCGTGCTGGATGCCAGCACCTTCACGCGATCGACGGTCGCGCCCTGCGACTTGTGGACCGTCGTTGCATAGCCGTGGTCGACATTGGCATAGAGATGCTGTTCGATCGTGACCCGGCGGCGGCCTTCGCCTTCGCCGATCTCGGCGACGATCCGGCCGGCCGCGGCTTCGACGACATTCGCGAGCATGCCGTTCTTCACGCCGAGCGATCCCTCATTCTTGAGGAACACGATGCGGTCGCCGGCGGCGAACTGGCGGATGCCGTCCTCCGTTCGGAACGCAAAGCCCTCGCCGACCAGATCGCGTTCGACGAGTTTGGCACGCGCCATCTGGTTGAGTTCCCGCACGTCGCGGCGGCGATGGGCGAGGATGAGGCTGGACTTCGCGGGATCGTAATCCCGGTTCCAGTCCTCGATCAGCGCGCCGATCGCCTCGGCCCGCGTCCATTCAGTTCGCACCATGCCGGCGTCTTCATAGGCGTCGAGGGCGCGCGCCACGTTTCCACGCGCAAGATCCAGCGAGGCGTCGCGCATCCACTGCTCGCGCTGACGGTAGACGGTTTCGAGTTCGGCATAGCCGATGCGGTCGGCAATCGCGCGAAAGGCGGCGCCCGCCTCGATCGGCTGAAGCTGATCGGGGTCGCCGACCAGGACCAGCTTGGCGCCGGCCTTCGTCACCGTTTCGACGAACAGCGCCATCTGGCGCGATGACACCATGCCGGCCTCGTCGAGCACGAATACGGTCTTGTCGTCGAGCTGGTCGCGGCCCTTGCTCCAGACGAGCTCCCAGGACGCCAGCGTGCGGGACGCGATGCCGGCTTCCTTCTCCAGCCCCTCGGCCGCCTTGCCCGCAAGGGCTGCGCCGACCACGCGGTAGCCGGCCGTTTCCCACACCTCCCGCGCGGCCTTCATCATGGTGGTCTTGCCGGCGCCGGCGCGGCCGACGACCGCCGCGATCCTCGCCTCGCCGGCGACATGCGCGATCGCGACACGCTGCTCGTCCGAGAGCCGGGAATGGCGCTCGAAGGCCGCCGTCAGCATCCGCTCCCCGACGTCATGCGAGGAGCGGCCGGCGAGCCAGATCGCCTGACGCGCCATTCCGGCTTCGAGCGCAATCAGCTCGCGCGTGGTGTATTTCGCGGGCTCGCGGGCGCCCGACGCTAGAGCGATATGCTCGCGTTCCAGACGCAGGACGTCGGGGTCCTGGAGGATCCGCGCCATCAGATCCTGGAAGGTCGCGGCATCGTCGACATAACGATGCAGCACCTTGGCGATGTCGCGCTCGGTGAAGACGCTCATCTCGCGCGTTACGAGATCGAGGACGATCTCCGGACGTCGCAAGATCCGCTCGCGGTTCTCGGCCTTGCGCTCCTTGAACAGCGCAATGCGTTCGAGCTTTTCCGACGAGCCTGCCTTCTTCTCCTTCCGGTTGATCGCATTGGTCGCGACGCCGATGTGAGTGGTGGGCACGAGATCGATGCCGCGCTCGGCATAGGAGCGGCCATCGACGCGGATATCGAGTCCGGCGAGCGCCAGATGCTTGTTCTGGAGCGACAGCCACCCTTCACGCTGCTCGAGGAAATCGACCTTGTCGCCCGACCAGAGCCGGTAGACGATCTTGCCGGCTTCGGTGCGCAGCGGCGCGCCGTCCTCGCCGATGAGCGGCACCTTCTTCGCGCCGAAACCGGACTCCACCAGAGGCCGCAGCGTGGTCATCAGATGGATGTGTGGATTGCCGGGTTCGTCGTGGAACACCCAATCCGCCACCTGCCCGCGGGCGAGCACCTGGGTTGCAACGAACTCTTTGACCAGCGCGATATTGCGGTGGACGTCGAGCTCGACCGGCAGGGCGATGATGAATTCCTTGGCGAGCTGCGCGTCGGAGCGCTTCTCGAACGCCTCGACCGCGTTCCAGAACGCTTCGGCGGCGCCTGCCACCGAGCGATCGGCGATCATGGCCTTCGCCCATTCCGGCGCGTCGGGCGGCAAAAGGAACTCTTCGTGCCGCAGGCCGCGCTTGGCCGAATAGTCGACCGTCCGCCCCTCCGCCTGATGCTCCATCCTCGCGCAGTGCCGATACGCGGCCGACAGCACGGCGCTGCGGCCGGAGCCGCGCGAGATGAGCTGGGGCGTGAAATGCGTGATGGCCAAGGCGGCGCGATCTCCCGGTCGAGGACGAAACAGGCATGTTCATCGGGAGCGGCGGCGGGGCGCCGCCAGACCGGGACAACCCCGGCCGGTGGCCGAGCAGGGCGTCGCGACAGCGACGTATTACTGCGCCCTTGGACCGCTCCTTCGGAACGGTCGGGATGATTTCAGGCGGCGTCGGCCTTGCCGACTAGCTTTTTTATTAGTCGCCCCATCGGCCGACATCCGGGATTCTCCATGCAGACCAGCAACGCTCACCGGCATGGAGGCTCAACCGGAAATGAAGAAACCTTCCTCGAAAATCCGCGAAGAAATCGCCCGCCTGCAGGAACAGTTGAAATCCGCCGAGACACGCGAGGCCGAACGGATCGGGCGCATTGCGCTCCGGGCCGGGCTCGGCGAAATCGCGGTCGAGGAGAGCGATTTGCAGGCGGCCTTCGAGGAACTCGCGGCAAAATTTCGCGGGAAGGGCGGAAAGGCGACCGGAAGAAAAGGCGGAGCCGATACCGGCGGCGAGAATGGCGGCGCCGGCGCGAAGGTCGCGACTGGCGCGGCTGCGGATGGCGCTGGCGAGGTGTGAACGCATGCGCCAGGCGTCATCGACCGAAGCCCGCAGACAAGACACGCGCGAGAAGATCGAGCTCGGCGGCCTGATCGCGAAGGCGGGTCTTCGCTATGAGAAGCGCGCGGTCCTCCTCGGCGCGCTGATCGAACTCGGCCGCAGGCTGAAGAACGACGAAACGGAACGGGCGCGGCTCGCCGCGATCGGCGCGGAGGCGTTCGGCCGTGACGGCGAATAGGCTCCTGCTGCTGATCGTGCCGATGGCGCTGATGCTCGGTGCCATCTTCGGGCTGAACGGCGTCGGACAGAGCCTTGCCGTTCTCGGCAAGACGGAGGCGCAGCGCCTCCTCTACGTCCGCGCCGGGGTCGCGATGCCCTATATCGTGACAGCGGGAATCGGCGTCATCTTCCTGTTCGCGACCGCCGGCTCCGCGCATATCCGCGCGACCGCGTGGAGCGTCATCGCCGGATGCGTGTCGGCGATTTCCATCGCCATCGCACGCGAGGCGATGCGCCTGTCCGCGCTTCCCGCAAGCGCCACGTCCGGCCGCTCGCCGCTGGCGCAGATCGATCCGGCGATCATGGTGGGAGCCGGCATCGTGCTGATGGCCGGCATCTTCGCGCTGCGCGTCGCGGTGAAGGGCAATGCGGCCTTTGCCGCGCCGGCCCCGAAGCGCGTTCGCGGCCGGCGCGCGCTGCACGGCGATGCTGACTGGATGCCGATGCCGGAGGCCGCAAAGCTCTTCGGCGAGGCCGGCGGCATCGTCCTTGGCGAGCGCTATCGCGTCGACAAGGACAGCGTGGCCGCCGAGCCGTTTCGCGCCGCGACCCGAGAGAGCTGGGGGCAGGGCGGCCGCGCGCCGCTGCTCTGCTTCGACACCTCCTTCGGCTCCTCGCATGGCGTCGTCTTCGCCGGCTCCGGCGGCTTCAAGACGACATCCGTGACGATCCCGACCGCGCTCAAATGGGGCGGCGCGCTTGTCGTGCTCGACCCATCGAACGAGGTCGCGCCAATGGTGATCGACCATCGGCGCGCGGCCGGACGCACCGTGCATATTCTCGATCCGCGGGAACCGGGAAACGGCTTCAACGCGCTGGACTGGATCGGCCGCTTCGGCGGCACGAAGGAAGAAGACATCGCCGCCGTCGCCTCATGGATCATGAGCGACAGCGGCGGGGTGCGCGGCGTGCGCGACGACTTCTTCCGCGCTTCCGCCTTGCAGCTCCTGACCGCGCTCATCGCGGATGTATGCCTCTCAGGTCATACGGAAGAAAAGAGCCAGACGCTCCGCCAGGTCCGCGCCAATCTGTCCGAGCCGGAGCCAAAGCTCAGGGCGCGGTTGCAGGAGATCTACGACAACTCGACATCGCAGTTCGTGAAGGAGAACGTCGCCGTTTTCGTCAACATGACGCCGGAGACATTCAGCGGCGTCTATGCCAACGCCGTGAAGGAAACCCACTGGCTGTCCTATCCAAACTATGCCGCGCTCGTGTCCGGCTCGGCCTTCGTCAGCGACGACCTCGCCGGCGGCGACACCGACGTGTTCATCAACCTCGACCTGAAAACGCTGGAGACACATGCGGGGCTCGCCCGCGTCATCATCGGCGCCTTTATGAACGCGATTTACAATCGCAATGGCGAGGTGAAGGGACGAGCTCTGTTCCTGCTCGACGAGGTGGCGCGTCTCGGCTTCATGCGGATTCTTGAGACCGCGCGCGACGCCGGACGCAAATACGGCATCACACTGCTGTTGCTGTTTCAGAGCATCGGCCAGATGCGCGAAACCTATGGCGGTCGGGACGCCGCGAGCAAATGGTTTGAGAGCGCGAGCTGGATCTCGTTCGCGGCGGTGAACGACCCGGAAACCGCCGACTACATCTCGAAGCGCTGCGGCATGACCACGGTCGAGATCGACCAGGTCAGCCGCTCGTCGCAAGCGTCGGGTTCGTCGCGGACGCGATCGAAGCAGCTCGCCTCGCGGGCGCTGATCCAGCCGCACGAAGTGCTGCGCATGCGCGCCGACGAACAGATCGTGTTCACCGCCGGCAACGCGCCGCTGAGGAGCGGCCGCGCGATCTGGTTTCGGCGCGACGACATGAAATCATGCGTCGGGGAAAATCGGTTTCAACCGGAAGGGAAACCATGATGGGCGCGCGCGGCACGTTGGTCGGCGCGGCATTGGTGCTCGCCGTGACCGGCATCGTCTGGATCGTCAATGACGACCGTTTCGGGCGGCCGGCCGCAGTTCCGCATGAGGGCCCGTCCATAGAGGAATTCACGATCCCGCCTTTGCCGCCGATCGATACGCTCCGGGCGAGGTTTGCACTCTGCGACGGACCGATCCGCACGAACTGCGTCGTCGACGGCGACACCTTCTGGTTCAAGGGGGACAAGATCAGGATCGCCGATATAGACGCGCCGGAAATTTTCTCACCGCATTGCGAGGATGAGAAGCATGCCGGCGCAATCGCGCGGGATCGCCTTCTCGTCCTGCTGAACGCCGGTGGCTTCAGCCTGCAATCGGGATGGCGCGACGCCGATCGCTATGGCCGCAGGCTGCGCACGATCACGCGGGACTATTCCTCACTCGGCGAGATGCTCGTCGAGGAGGGCCTGGCCCGCCGCTGGAACGAGCCAGCGCGCGATTGGTGCGCGTTGGATTGAGCCGGCGCGACAGCCCGCATGTTCGTCGGTCTCGCCGGCATGGCCGGCGACGGTCGAAGGATCGTCGGCGTATCATCGCCAACATGAATCGATGAGCCACGAGCGATTCAGAAAACCAATTGGACGTCGACTCCCGGCTGGGAGATTCTGTCGCCATGATCGCACAGCCCTATCAGCTTTATGTCGAACGAACCGACACGGCGAAAAACATGGCCAGATTCTACGCCATGAGCATCGAGCCGACCCTGTTTGGCGATGTCTGCCTGACGCGCCGCTGGGGCCGGATCGGCGCGCAGGGTCAGATGATGGCGCATCATTTCCTCCGTGAGGAAGAAGCTGTCGGACTGTTCCTCGAACTGCTGCGCCAGAAGCGCAATCGCGGCTATCGCCCCACCGGAAAAGCGGCGCAGGCGTAGCCGCGCCACGGCGGGCGCCC
>NZ_LSIC01000171.1 GCF_001556045.1 Bradyrhizobium sp. CCH5-F6 | reverse complement strand
AGCGGGCGCCCAGTGGCCGTTTCACCTACGGTCTGAAGGGGGCGTCGATCCTGGCTGCGCTTGCGAACGCCGTGTTTCTTCTCGTCGCGACCGGGGCCATCGGATGGAATCCATATTGCGGCTGTACGAACCGGAGCCCGTCGCCGGCCTGACCGTGATGGTGGTCGCCGCCATCGGCATCGTCGTCAACGGCGCCACGGCCATGCTGTTCGCGAGCGGCCGCAAGGGCGACATCAACATTCAGGGGGCATTTCTGCACATGGCAGGCGACGCCGCCGTTTCGGCCGGCGTCGTGGCGTCAGCAGCGCTCATCCTCTGGACCGGTTGGCTTTGGCTGGATCCTGGAATGAGCCTGGTCATCTGCGCCGTCATCCTGTGGAGCACATGGAGTCTTCTGCGCGGCTCGGTCGCGATGTCATTGAGCGCAGCGCCAGTCGGGACCGACATGGATGCCGTTCGCTCGCTTCTGCTGCAACGGCCGGGCGTATCGAAGATCCATGATCTGCACATCTGGCCGATCTCCACGACGGAAACGGCGATCACCTGCCACCTGGTCATGCCCGCGGGCCATCCCGGCGACGGGTTTCTGATGGAGTCTGCGCGCCTGCTCCGGACGGAGCACAAGATCGGACACGCAACCCTGCAGATCGAAACCGACGAGAACAACGAGTGCGCTCTGGCGCCCGACGACGTGGTCTAGCGTGGATGAGGGGGAGGACGACAAGGTCGAGCGCCTTCACCGTCTCAAGTCGGCGTTCGATATCGAGATCGACGGGGGAAACGAAAAAGGGAGGATAGGATGCCCAAACTGTCCACACGACGGCGACTGGCGAACGGAGGTCGGTGGCTGGGTGTTTTCGTGCGAGCAATGCGGCGTGCGCGTAGCCGGCAGGTTTCCTGCCAGACGCGTCGCGAATTGAGGGCGGTCGTGACGAAAGAAGCTTGGAAGGGCAGTCGGTGGACGGAAGGATTCGACAGCCAAATATTCGGGAGGGCTCCGAGCCTGGTTTTTGCGGCGTGCAGCCTGCTGATGCTGTGCTTGCTGGCTTCGCCGTCGGTCGCCCAAACCGCGCGCGAGTTCGCGCGGGAAGGGTTCGCGGCAAAGGACAGGAAGCAGTTTCCGCTGGCCATCCAATTGTTCAGCGAAGCCATCAAACAAGGACAGTCCACTCCCGAGCAACGCGGGCTCATTCTGTACGGTCGAGGGGTATCGTACGATGCGCTCGGACTGCGCGATCTCGCCTTGGGCGATTTCGACGCGGCGATAGCGCTGTTGCCCGACTTTCCGAACTCCTACGTCTACCGCGCGCTGGCGTGGAGCGATCGACGGGAATTCGACAAGGCACGCGACGATCTACTACAAGCTCTCCGGCTGAACCCGACCAGCGCGCTCATTCACAACAATCTCGGATCGGTCTACGAACGCAAAGGAGAGGTAGACCGGGCCATCGAAAGCTATGGGGAAGCCATCCGGCTCGATCCCAAGGCGGCGCAAGCCTTCTACAACCGCGCCCATGCCTTCATCGCGAAGCAGGATTATCGAGCTGCGATATCGGACTACGACCAAGCGATCGACCTGCAGCGAGACTTCGCGGACGCCTACAGCAACCGCGGCGGCATGTATCTCCTGCTGGGCGACACGGACAAGGCGATCGGGGATTTCGACGAGGCGATCCGTCTCAAGGGCACCGATCCGATCTTCTGGTCGAACAGGGCGAGCGCCTACATGACGATGGGACGCTACAAGGACGCGTTGGCCGATTTCGACCGCGCCCAAACGATCGATCCCGGCAACGCCGCGACCTATCTCGGACGGGGACGAGCGCGGCTCTATTCGGACGAGATCGCGGGGGCGATCGAAGACTTGCGTGTCGCTGCGAGACTGAGGCCAACGAACGCCTTTCCCGCCATCTGGATGCACATCGCCCGCATCCACCAGGGCAATCCGGACCGCGAGGAACTTGAGCGCAACGCGGCGAGAGTGGATCGCTCGCAGTGGCCGGCTCAGGTCCTGGACTTCTACTTGGGCAAACTGGACATGGACCGGGTGCGCGAAGACGCCGGCGGCGGCGTGGGCGCCGAAGGCGAAAGGCGGCTTTGCGAGGCGGATTTCTTCGTCGGCGAGTTTCTGAGCCACGGTCAACAGAAGGCCGACGGCCGCCGGTTGCTTCGGACGGTCGTGGATCGGTGCCGTCCCGTGGACATCATCTTCGCTGCGGCTCAAGCCGAGCTACGCGACAACAAAGAGGCGAAGTAGCAAAGGCCCACGGCGTCGACCGCTGGTTCCTTTAACCTTCGATGCGAAAGGACGGATGTGGTTCGCCGCGATAGCGAGAATGAGGGTGCGGAATCCTGCCGCATGTCAAAGGTTCAGCGCGCCTTTTTCGTCGTTGGACTGTTGGTGCTCATAGCGTTGTCGGCCAGCTCGGCCGGCATCCTGCTGCATCGCGCGTTTCCAGACAGCTACGCAGTTACTCTTGTCGGCCCGCGGGGTGCAGCGGCCACCGTGATCGTTCTACGGAAACTATTCGTCGGCTGAGTTCGGCGCAAACTCTCGGAGAGAGCCGACGCGGCTGTCGTCGCGTCGGCGGCCCAATAGGCGTGGGGCTCCCGGTCGAGAAGCCGTGATTACTTGCGACCTTCGTGCGGGCGAGCTCTGTTTGGTGAGCCTTATCTTATCGCTACCCTCCAGATGGTCGACCTTGCCTACGGTCTTCTTGTCCGACGAAATCACGTCCATGTGCTCTTTGATCTGCGATGTGTCCGGCATGGGGTATCCTCCAGTGAGTGGAAAGGATGCAACGCTCCCGTACTGGGAAGGTTGCTCTCGCGCGGCTGAAGGATGGCCCATAGGAAATATGATTACCGGCGTGACTGCTGCTCGTTGCGACGAGGAATTCACGCCGCCGGGGAATCCACTGGTATGGAGAACCGAACGACAGGTTGAAGATGCCCCCTGCGCCCGCGGACAAGCGACCGGGTCGAATATCGACAGCGCTATGCAAGGCAGTGACGGGGTTCTCAAGTCGCTCATTGAGCTCTAATGAGCACGTCCATCATTTCCTGAATGACCGACATGATTCGGGCATTCGCCGCATAGGCATTCTGAAGCTGGATCAGGTTCGACATCTCCGAGTCCAGGTTGACGCTGGAGGTCGAATTGAACTTGGCCTGGAGCGTCGAGACGACGATGTTCTGACCCTGCTGAAGCTGGGCCGCCTGCGTCGCGGCGTTGCCCTGGACGCTCAGGAACTGCTGGAGGTAGCACGAGATGCTGCCGGTAAATGGCTGGCTCGACGAGCCGAGTCCAGTCTGCGGTGAGTAGGAGTAAACCGCCGTCGTGAGCTGCGAGTAGAGGTAGTCTGAGCGAGTGGTGTCGCCTGCGGGTGTCACCGGCGAGGTGTTGTAGACCGAAAGCTTGCTCGGATCGGGGGCGAGCTGCGTATTGACGGCGATGCGACCGGCAAGGCCGGTCATCTGAGAGCCCGATGCCGAGATCGCGCCGGTATAGAGGGCCTGCCCGCCATCGGTGAACAACGGAAGCTGCGGAACTGTGCCAACGAGTAAAACTGCAGAATCGCGGTTAAACCTGTATTTTCACCGTCTCCTGACGTCGGGCGCGCGGAGCGCGGGTAACAACTGCCTGAGAGTCTCATGCAAAAATTGCTTGAGTGAATCTCATTTCGGCCCTCGCTCGTTGGATTTTGTCTTCCATCGAGCCGTTCCTGCATGCTTCGCGCGGACCATTTGCTCCCGGGAATGGCACGCCGGGAACGAAGCAACGTTGCTCGGCGCCCCGCGCCCGTTAGTCGTGTGTAAATTGGTCGCAACCGGACTCTTCCGCAGAAGGGAACGTCACGATGACGTGTGACGTAGGTAACCTCTGATGAGAGAGGAACCTGGAACATGAAGAAGCTTGGTCTTTTGGTATTCGGCTTGGCCATCTCGTTCGCTCTGCCGGCTTCGGCGGAGACGGTGATCGTCAAGAAGGGCGGACATCATGGTGGATACGGCGCGCGGGCAGAGATGCGCGGTCCCCATGGGGCTGGCATGCGTGATGGGGGCGACATGCATCGGGGCATGAGAATGCACGGCAACAGGACAGTGGTAATCAAGCGAGGCCACCACCGCTATTGAGAACTTCTCGGAACGACAGCTGAGATGTCCTCCCCCAAACAACTCGGCCTACTGACCGCTCGACGAGAGAGACGAAAAGAGAAGGCCGCCTTCCCAGGGCGGCCTTCTGGTTTTCTCTCGGAGAGGGATGTTCGCGTCGGAATCCGCATCAGGAATCCCAAAGCCCGCCTCGTCGGAGAGAACGGCCGTCAGGGTGCTTCCGAGGTCGTTTCCAGCGCCAAAGAATGTGTTGACTGAAAACACGCTCGCCAGTCCCGTATACGCCGACGCGATCCAGTCGTTGGCGATGCGCGCTCCGCGTGGCCGGTAAGGGCCGTCAGAATTGGGAGCGGACGCGCATGCCGAAGATTGAGGCCGGACCGCGGTCGCGGTTATAGGCCGGGTTGACGACGAGCTGGTAGTCCAGCGTCGCGCGCCACGACCACAGTGGTAAGCTGTAGTAGGTTTCGATGATCTTCTCGGGGCCGGCGTTCGGCAGGCGTCCGTCTCCGACGAGAATGCCGAGACCGCCCGCATCGAGGTAGGTCCGGCGCGCTTGCGAGATGCCGTTCATCACGCCGGCGAATCCGAACGTGTGGTTAGGTCTGTTCCAGGAAGATCCCGCGAGCGACAGGCCAGCGGCAACCGTCGTATCGATGTCGGTGAATTCATAGGACTCCTTGGATCCGTCGGCGACGCCGGCTCTGGCGAAGACGCCGAGGTCCTTCGTGATCTCCTGCTCCAAGTTGACGCTGATGCCGGCCCGGCTCTGGTAGCGCCGGACCAGGGCGGTATCCGCGGCTGTGCCCGTCGCTTGCGCGAGCGCCAAGGCCTCGTCGAAGCGGCCCATGCGCCCGCGCGTCAGGAATCCCGTAACCGCGACCTTGCCCGGCTTGCCCCAGATCTCATGGCGATGTTCGATCTCGCCGATCCACTGAAATTGGGAGAACGTCGGATCCAGCTCGGTGCTGTTGGGAACGGTCGACAGATCGAACAAGCCGCCGCGGAATGTCCAGTCGCCCTTGTACCACTCGACGGCGGCGCCGTAGGTGAAGCCCCAGGCGTCGGCGGCGTAGTCGAACGTGCCGGTGTCCACGATCGACCAGTTCATGAAATCCTTGCGCGGGTCGTGGGCATACTTGTTGGTGTCGAAGACGTCGGTGACGGCGAATTTTCCCACCGTCAGGACCAAGCGGTCGGCGCTCTGCGTGCCGGCGAACTGGTTGATGTCGGCGTCGACCTTCTTGGTCTCACCGCCGAGGTCGAACGTCTGACGGAAGAAGGCGCGGGGAATGCGGGCGTAGGGCGCAGCGGATCCGACCTTGTAGGCTTCGCCGCTCGGAAATCCGGCCACACCCAAGGTCGAGCTCAAGCCGAACCCCTGATCGATCTCCGGGTTGACCCAGAACTCTCCGCCTTGCCACGGCCTGAACCCGGCGTAGAGCGTCAGGTCCCAGGTCTGACGGTTCTGGTTCGGAATGAGGCTGTTCGTCCCCGTGTAGGGTGAGCGGAATGGCGCCGCGTATTGCTGCAGATAGGTGGTCTGCCCATGGATGCTGAACTGGTCCGTTTCGAAGGGCGTCAAGCCGTCCTCAAGAACCTTCTGCCCATTCTGGCCGAAGCGGTAGTTGAGGCCGAGGCGGGCGGTTTGCACGGAAAGGTCGGAGGAAAGTCGCTGCGTTCCGCCGAACGTTTTCTCCTTCGCGCCGAAGTCCGTATAGAGGTATTCGAACTGCGCCGACCAGTTCGCCGACAAGGCGAGCTCGGCGCCGGCGCCCCAAGCGGAGCCAAGCCGAGTGAAACCGATCTTGTCTCCCGCAGTGCCGTCGAGCGGATCGAGCGTCGCCTGATCGTAGCTCCATGCGAAGCCGCCCGTGGCGTAGAACAACCAGGACCCCGACGCGTACCCTAGGCGAGCCCTCAACGTTCCCGATGTCAGGACGGTCTCTTTCAGGCCTGCCGGCCCCTGCGCGGTGCCGACAGCAGTGGTCCCTGAGATCATGTTGGGAAAGGTGAGGTCGCCTTCGATACCGAGAAGCACGTGGGAAGGCAGCACGTAGTTGTAGCCGGCGCTCAGGCCGAGAGCGTAGGAGCCGGTTCCCTTGAACGCATTGAGGGAGTTCGTCATGTCGATCGATCCGGACGACGGAGCTAGTCCCGGGGCGCCGAAAGCGTAATGCGAGGTGCCGACGCCATAGGCGAAATGACCGCCGACGAAGGGGCCGCTCCAATCGACGGCAGGGACGGGGGCGACCTTGCCGAGGTCGGCCGAAAGTCCCTCGGCGGCCGAACCGGCCGCCAGGATCATGCCAATGATGACCGTCTTCATCGCGTCGACCGTCCGCCTCTTCATATCGTTTTCGATACGGCGGCGGCCGCTTGGCAACATTTTGACTCTAGCTTGCACGCCGCCAATCCCGTCGCTCAATTGACCGCGGCGTGCGTTCGCCGCGAAGTATTTCAGAGCAACCTCGCAGCACCCGCGGTTGTGCATACCCGTTTAGGGCCTCGTCCGGTTGCAAGGGACTTCGAACGCTCGACGCCGCGAGGGCAGGTCGGAAGCCAGACTTGCGCCGGGGGAGAGCAGGCCGAGGGCGGATGCCCGCGAATTCTCGCAGTGGGCAAGTCATCGTCACCTCCCTTACAAAAATTCTACATCTTCAACGGGTAATCAATTTGCAGATGCTCCGATGCCTTGCTATTGCGAATAGTTCTTAATTGCAACAAGTCCCGCCTACAGGCGATCACTTCGCAACCGCGTCGTGGTGAAATTGCAACAGTTGCCAGATGTCGGAAAGGGGGGCGCTTCGCGCTGCGATCGACGGGAACGCCACGGCTCACGGCCACCTCCTGTGGAGCTCATCGATCACGAACGAATGGGCGTGGGTGCGCTCATGCCCCTCCAAATGTGGGTGGTCGGCGGCTAGGTCGGCATGTTGGTGTGGGAGCGCGTCCGGATCCGCAGCGGGCCGATGTTGTTGCAGAAGTCGGTGGGCTCGGCGGTCTCAGCCGGAGCTGAGCTCTGAAAACCAGGGCTCGCGATCTCTCACCGCCTGCCCGGCATGGGCGGCGGCGCCTGGGCACTGACGCCTGACGCCACCAACGCGACGGACACCACTTACGCAACGCATGGTGCGGCCGTGTCGGGCGGGTGCAGCGCCAGCTTGGCAAGGCGACGAAGGTTTTGAGCGTTTGCTGCAAACGTAAATTCGAACTGCGCACCGGCCGGTCCACGCAATCTCAGGCGGCCGAGCCGCAGAATTCGCTTGAGGTGCGCGAACAGCATCTCAACCTTCTTGCGATCTCGCCGGGTCTGCTCGTAGGCAGGCGTCTTGGCGATCGCGCGGGCGACATCGCGTGCTGCCTCGTGCACGTGGCGTGTGATCTTCCGGCTCGGAGAGTTTGGACAGCATTTCGATTTGAGCGGGCAGTCGCGGCAATCGTCGACGCGCGAGAAATACGAGATAGCGTCATCCCCGCGTGGTCCGCGTGCCCCGCTTGAGCGCGGCAGGATCTTGCCGCTGAGGCAGACATAGTGATCGCGCGCCTCGTCATAGATGAAATCGTCGCGGCTGAACGTACCGTCGTTGCGCTGTGATTTGTCGATCCCCGGGATGTGGGGCACGATTCCCTTCTCATCGACCAGGAAGTGGAGATTGGGGGCCGAGCCGTAGGCCGTATCGGCGACAAGCCAGTCGGGCTTGATGCCGAACGTCTTCTCAGTCCGTTCGATCATCGTCTGGGATGCGCCAACCTCGGATTGGCGGATCGCCCGGGACGCCTCGACATCCATTATGATGCCGAATTTGATGTCGATAAGATAATTGTCGGCGTAGGCGAAGAACGCAGCGTTGCGCAGAGCGCCAGCCCACTGCGCGGCGGGGTCGGAGGGCGCGATAAACTTCGGCACGACGTCGGTCGCACGACCCCATGCTGGATCGTCGAGATTGGCGAGATAGTCCTGTACGGCGCCCCTGGCCCTCGTCGGGTCGATGTGGTGGCTCCATTTATCGCCCGGCGTCGAGCGGCACTTGTTGGCGTCCGCGGCGATCAAACTGGCATCCACGGCGAAACCATTGCCGCCGACAAGGCCAGCTTTGATGCACGAAGCGACAACACGCTCGAAGACGTGACGAAAGACATCATGATCGCGAAAGCGCTCGTTGCGCGCGCGCGTGAATGCCGAGTGATCCGGGACCTTGTCCTCTATGCCGAGGCCGCAAAACCATCGGTTGGCCAGGTTGAGCTGAACCTCGCAGCATAGTGCGCGCTCCGAGCGGATCGCGAATACGTAGCCAAGGATAAGCATCCGGATCATCAGCTCCGGATCGACCGATGGTCGGCCAGTGTTGGAATAATGCGGCGCAAGCTCAACGCGCACCCATGAGAGATCGAGAACTGCCGCAATCCGCCGAACCTGATGGTCGTCCGGCACTACGGCCTCGAGGTCGAACGCATAGAACAGATGACCCTGCTCACTCTTGCACCGCTCCATCATCGAACTCTCCGTCGATGGCCGCTCCACCTCGACGGAATCACGGTTCGCCCTGCTCCTCAAGACAGTTCTGCAACAAAATCGGCCAGAGACTGACGGCCAACGCGGCGGCGATCAGAGCCACCGCAGCGAGCGCAAATACGGTGGAACCAAGTCCCGCTGCGGATCCCAGCCATCCGGCCAGAGGATAAGTCAGCAACCAGCAAACATGGGACAGCGCGAACTGAGCGGCGAACACCGCCGGCCTGTCCGCAGCGTCGGCCGATGGACGCAGCAGGCGTCCCGATGGGGTCATGACGGCCGAGTATCCGATCCCCAGTAGTGCCCACGTCGGCAAAAGCGCGTACCAGATGCTCTGGTGGACTCCGGAGGCCACCATGAGCGATCCGAAGGCGATCAACACCGCAACCAGCGTTCCCGCCGACGAGAGCATGATCCGGCGGTCTGACAGCCGATCAAGGAGCCGAGGGAGTAGGAGGGCGGCCGCCATCGAGCCGCCGCCGAAGCAGGCGAGAGCGAGCGCGACGTTGCCGTCGGTCCCGCGCAGCGCTCCCTTCACCAAGACGACGGTGTTGACGAACACCATCGATCCGGCCGCGGCGACGGCGAGATTGAGGGCCAGCAGGCCGCGAAGCCGAGGCGTGGCGAGATAGATGCGCATGCCGCGCGTCGTGTCGTCGAAGAAACCACGGCGGGGACGGGCCGCCGACGGTTGCGGGATCGTGACCGAGACCACCAGCGCCGCCGAGCAGAGGAAGCCGATCACCGTGCCGATGAAGAGCCAGTTGAACGTGATCAGGGTCAGCAACGCGGCGGCCAGCGTCGGGCTCAGGAGGCTTTCCAGGTCGTACGCCAGGCGGGATAGCGAGAGGGCGCGCGTGTAATCGTGCTCCTCCGGAAGCACATCCGGGATCGTCGCCTGGAACGTCGGCGTGAATGCAGCGGATGCGGACTGCAGCACGAAGATCAGGAGGTAGACCTCCCAGACCCGGTCGATGAAGGGCAGCGCGATGGCGACAGCCGCACGTGTCAGATCCATCGACACCAGGAAAGCGCGACGCGGTAGGTGGCCGGCAAGCCCCCCACGATCGGCGCGACGAGGACGTAGGCGACCATTTTGATGGCGAGCGCCGTTCCGAGCACAGCGCCGGCGTTCTCCCCGGCGATGCGGAAGGCCAGCAGGCCGAGGGCGACGGTCATCAGGCCCGTCCCGATCAGTGCGATCACCTGAGCGGCGAACAGATGGCGGTAGGTGCGATCGGCGAGGACATGACGTCGGGAACGGCGTCGATGGGAAGCCTGGCGAGGGACCAGAATCCGGACACCGCCGCAATGAGCGTCGCCAAAAGGACAAGCCAGCGCCGTCGGACGGAGAATTCGACGATCCGTTCGATCATCTCTCAGTCCTCGTCGGCGGGTTTGGAGAGTTCGCCTTAAGCGAGAACGTGTTCGAGGCGGCGACGGCATCTCCCGCTGCGAGCCCAGAGACGATCTCGACGATGGGTCCATCACGTCGTCCCAGCGCGACCTCGCGCTTTTCGAAGCCTTGCTTGGTCCGGACGAACACCACTTTCCGACCATCGACGGTCTGCACGGCGGCGAAGGGGACCGTAACGGCCACGTCGCGACGCTCGATTACGATGGCTGCGGTCACGAACGATCCGGGCCGCCAACGGCCATCCGGATTGGGCAGGGAGGCCACCACCCGCGCGGCCCGGGTCTCCTTGTCGAGCAATGGACTGACGAACACGATGCTGCCCGCACCCGTCTCCGGGTCGCCGCGCAGTGCGACATCGACCGACTGACCCTCCCTCACCAGAGGCAGGTCGATCGACGAGACCGCCAGTTCGACCCAGACGCGACTGAGGTCGACGATGACGAAGAGTTCGGTCTCGAGACTGTCTCGCCCGACGGCGGTGCCAAGCTCCACCTTCCGCTCGACGATGCGTCCAGAGATGGGGGCCCGGACGTTCTGGCTCCGAAGCGTTCCGTCCGGTGCCTGGGGCAGGGCCGCGATTTCCGCGTCGCTGACGCCAAGCGCCATCAGCTTCTGCCGTGCGATTCCGAAACGCATCTCCGTCTGCACCGCCGCGTTTCGCGATTTGATGTATTGCTGTTCCGGAACCGCGCGGCCCTCCCACAGGGACTTGTCGCGCGCCGTGAGATCCTGCTGTAGCTCGTTCGAGAGTTTGGCGGACAGATACTCGCTTTTCGCGTCGGCGACCTCGCGGCTCTCCAGCACGCCCAAGATATCGTCTTTCGCTACATCGTCGCCGATGTTCTTTCGCAGATCCGCGACGGTGCCGGAAACCTTGATGGAGACGTGGGCGATGCGCCCCCCGTCAGGCACGATCGTATCCGGCACCGTCAGTCGCCTGGCGACAGCGGCCGGTCCGGCCTGTCGGAGCTCGATGCTGGCAAGCTTGATGCGGTCATCGTCCATGACGATGATGCCCGGCTTCGCGGAGTTCGACTGCGCGGTGGCCGTCACGACGGTGCCGGCCACCGCCGCAATCGACGCGGCGAAGATCATTATGGAAGCCGTGCTGATGCGCGAAGCCATCGTCCGCTCCGCTAAAGATAGCGCGAGATCGCCTTGAATTCGGCGAGGACGTTCTTGGTCGACTTGCCTGAGCCACAGTTGGCGGCAGCGTCCAGGCAGTTGTCCACTTGGTCGTGGATCAGAGACTTCTTCGCCTCCGAGATCGCCTTCTCGACGGCGTGCAGTTGCTGCGCCAGATCGAGGCAGGGGCGGCCTTCCGCGAACATCGCGATGACCTTCTGGAGATGCCCGTCGGCCCGTTTCAGCCGTTTCACGATCTCCGGATGGCTTTCGTGGATGTGGTCCTGGCTTATGTTGAGAAATCCTAGGAGATACCTCGGGTGTCAATCGGCATTGGACTGGGACCCCCGATCGGCATCCAGGGGGGCTCTGACGCAATCTTGGGGGGGCTCTGACGCAGTATCTTGGTGCAGCTCCTTTCATTCTGCGCCGACTAACCGGGCTTGGAGCAGATCGATCTTCCCGCGGCCATACATTTGGCGCTGACGAGCTTGAGGCGCGTAATCTGTCCTTCGGTTTGTCCGTTCGACCAGGGCGACGTGATTGCGGCTCGGACTGCCGCTTGGTCTCTCCCGACGCCGCTCGCGAACGAGGCGACGAGACTGGCGCGGGCACGCTCGATCCAAGGAGCGAGGCCCGCCTCGGTCTTACGCCGGATCATCAGGTGGAATTCGGCGATGATCTCGCGTGCCTCGACCAGAGTTGGCACGCCAGCTTCGATCGCCGCGACCGTGACGGTCTCCGCTTTGGTGAGCAGGTCCCGTCCGATTGTCATGAGGCGAGCGATCGTTCTGGCCGACGGAATCCTCTGAAGGTTTTGTGTGTCGGTCCTTTCCGCTCGTCGTCTGCGGGTTGCCCACTCGCTGATGACACGGAGCGAGCCTCGGAAGCCACGCCCTTTCAAACGGCGCCAAAGTTCAGCACCGTTGCGGCAGCCAGACGCCCACTGCTCGTCCAGCCATGGCAAGTGCACATCCAACGAACTTTGCCGGGTTCGGAACACGTCGTGACGTTCGCCGCGGACCACCTGTCGCACCAGCTTCCTGCTGTGGCCGGTCTGACGCACGATCTGCTTGATAGGTATGCCATTCTTCGACAGAGCCAGGATGACCGCGTTGGTCTCCCCACGGCGCAGATAGCCCTCATACTGGAGGCGCTCAGCGGCGGTGAGTAGCTTGGGATCGATCGTGGTCGCACCGATGACGGTGCGTATCTGGCGCATCGATTTGCGGACGGCATCGAGGAAGGCCCGACTGGCGTTCTCCATCAGATGCCAACGGTCGGCGACCTGTACTGCGTGCGGCAGGGCCTTGGCCGCGGCTTCGCCATATCCGCCGCCGCGGTCACGGGCGACGATTGCGATCGTGGGATGAGCAGCGAGCCAGGCTTGGGCCGTCGCCGGCTCACGATCCGGCAACAAAGTGACGACCCTGCGCCTTTCCAGGTTGCAGACGATGCTGGCGTATCGGTGATTGCGCCGCCAGGCCCAGTCATCAATGCCGATGACCCTGAGCGGGTCAGCTGGGGGACGGCTACGGTGCCGAACCACCCGAAGAAGGGTATCTTTGCTCACCGGCAGCATCAGCCGCTTTGCGAAGACTGCTGCCGGTCTACCCCCAAGCGCCAAGCCAAGGTGGTGAACGATGGACTCCAGCCTCGCGGTGCGGCGCGCCGAAGGCGCCAGTACGCCTTCGCCGAAGCGCTCAGTGAAGATCTGACGCCCGCACAGAACCGCGTCGCAGCGAAAACGGCGGGCGATTACCAGGAGCTGGACGATCCGACCCGAGAGCGGCAGATCGGTCACGCGGCGCCGGTAGCGGCTATGAACACGCCGCGAAACCGTTCCGCACGATGGACACAGGCCGACGCTGCCGGACGCCCGAACCACAACGATCGCCTTATTACCCTCGTAGTAAGCACTCTCTACAACAAACCCACGCGGCACCAAACTGGAGCGGTGCAGTGCCTGCTGCATGGCGCTGATTCTCCTCCAATCAAAGCGCCAGACATCCTCCAAACTGCATCAAAAGTGAGTCAGAGCCCTTATTCCATGCCGAAACACACGCTCTACATCGTCTCCTTCAACGGCCTCGAAGCCGATGTGAACGATACCGGGGCGACCCGCAGGAAGTTGGTCGCTGGCTTCCGATAGCTTCATCGTGATGTCGCTGGCCTTGGCTGCGCATACCGGAGAAGGCGACCACGCTGTCCGGCGCATGGCGACCACGTGATCCGGTCGATGACGACCAAGGCGGCGCACGAGCTTGATGGCGCCGTTGGATTTATTTTCTGATCTCAGTATTTGAGGTTCGGGTCAAGCAATAGGTGGAGCCCGTGCGCGGCGCGAAGTGACCGCCACGAGTCAAACGCAGCGCCGCGCATGGGCGAGCCGGAGGGCGCGTTGTTCATTTTTTCGCTCCTGTCGCCGGTTTCGTGACCGTCGTACCCGCCGCGCTCGGCCCCGGCGGCGTGGTATCCGACTTGGCCGTCTTGAGATCGCGCATCGATGGCCCATCGAGCGCAAGACGATGGGCATTATGCACGAGGCGGTCGAGGATCGCGCCGATGACCTCGTGCCAGGCATCGACCGGCAACTGGCTGGTGATCAGCGTCGAGCCGGCGCCATAGCGGTCCTGACGATCTCCATGAGGTCGCGCCGCTGGTTGGCCGAGAGCCGGTCTGGGCCCCAGTCATCAAGGATCAGCAGATCGGCCTTGGTGAGCGTGCGGAACAGACACGCGAAGCGGCCGTCTCCGTGGGCTAGTTCGAGATCGGCAAAGAGGCGCGGCACACGTGCGTAATGCACCGTATAGCCATCACGGCAGGCTCTCTGCGCCAGCGCGCAGCTGAGCCAAGACTTGCCGACACCGCACGGTCCGGTGATCAGCAGATTGCGATGTTCGGCAATCCAGCGGCCGGCGGCCAGTTGCTGGAACAGCGCCTTGTCGAGCCGTCGGGCGGCACGATAGTCGACGTCCTCGATCGACGCCTGGCCGTGGCGCAGCTTCGCATTGCGCAGCCGGCTTTTGAACCGCTGCGTGCCGCGATGCGCCGCCTCGCGATCGAGCAGCAGCGCCAGCCATTCGGCAGGCGCGAGATCCCGGGCAGCGTCCTGCGACTGCAGTTCAACAAAGGCCTCGGCCATGCCGTCGAGCCTCAGGGCTCGCAGCTGGTCGATGGTTGGATGGGTCAGCATTGCTTGTTTTCTCCTCAGTGGAAGTAGCGGGGGCCACGGATGTTCGCGTGCACGATCGCCGGCCCGTCCGTGGCGGAGGCAGGCCGTCGGCGATCAAGGTTGGTCTTCAGGATGGAGGTAACCGAGGTGTAGGAGCGCGCGCCAATCTCGAGCGCGCGGCCGCAGGCGGCTTCCAGTCGCTCATGCCCGAAGCTGTTGGCGTGCCTGAGGATGCCGATCGTGACGCGGAAGCCCTGCTCCGGATGCGTCTTCTCGCGCAGGATGATCTCGATCAACGCCGATGTCTTCGGCCCGATCTCGTTCGCTCGGCCCTGGATGCGTTCCGGCGTCCAGTCGGCATAGCGGCGGTGGCTCGACGACATGTGCTCGCGCACGGTCGTGTGCTTGCGGTTTGATGACGAACGTACGTGGACAGCGACGCGATTGCCACGATGGAACAGCTCCACCGTGCGTGCCGTGATCCGCGCCCATAGCTCCTCGCGCAGCAACGCGTGCGGCACCGAGTAGTAATGCTGCGCGACCTCGACGTGATAATCGAGGCCGGCCTTGCACTGCTTCCACTCGGCGTAGACGTAGGGCTCAGTCGGTAATGGCTTCAACGCTGGCTGGTCCAGTGCCTCAAACAGCGCGCGGCGGCTCGCGCCGAGATGCCGGGAGACGCGGTCGTTCAGCGCTATGACACAATCACGGATCGCTGCGTTCAACTCGACGAGCGAGAAGAACCTGATGTTGCGCAGCTTGGCGATAATCCAGCGCGTCGTGACCTGCACGGCGACCTCGACCTTCGCCTTGTCGCGCGGTTTTCTCGGCCGTGCCGGCACGATGGCCGTGTCGTAGTGCACCGCCATTTCGGCATAGGCACGATTGACGCCCGGCTCGTAGAAGCAGGCCTTGGTGACGCCGGACTTCAGATTGTCGGAAACGACCATCGCCGGCACACCGCCGTAAAAGCCAAAGGCGCGTGTGTGCGAGCCGATCCAGTCGGGCAGCGTCTGCGTGAAGGTTGCTTTGGCGTACGTAAAGCTCGATGCGCCGAGTGCGGCGACAAACTGCTGGCAGGCATGCACCTCTCCGGTCGTGGCATCGACGATGTCGATCGTCGTGCCGTCGTAATCGACGAACAGCTTCTCGCCGGCCACATGCGCCTGCCGCATCGTCGGCGACAACCGGCCTTCCCAAGCCCGCTAGAGTTCGCAGAACCAGCTGCGGCCGTAACCGTCAGGATGCGCGGCGCGATATTCCTCCCAGACCAGTTGCAGCGTCACGCCCTTGCGACGCAACTCCCGGTGGATCGCCGGCCAGTCCGGCAGCGACCGCCAATCCTTGGCCTTGGCCGTGGTCGTCGGGACCGGATAGAGGCGGCTCTCCAGTGCGACGTCGTCAAGATCGTCCGGCAGCGGCCAACCGACGCCGGCTTCGCGCGCCCGGCGCAGGCACGCTCCGGCGGCGGTCGGGCCAATCCCGAGACTGGCGGCAATCTGGCGCTTGGACAGGCCGGCGGCCGACAGCCGTAGCACGTCGCGGATCTTGCGCATGGGTAATCTCTGTTGGGCCATCCCCACTCCTCTCGAAAAAGGAGCGAAGTCCGGCTGATTCGCGGATCACCCAACGGCGTTCATCACGCCCGTCCACAGCCCTGTTGCACTGGTCGCCATCGACCGGAACAGGTGGTCGTCATCCACCGGAAACGGTGGTCGCCTTCAACCGGAAACCCTGGTCGCCATGGACCGGCGCGCGCACCCAGTGACAAATTCAAACGCGAACGACAAAAGCCGCTGAGCAACAGCGCGTTCTCATCGGCGAGATGCGACACCGGATGCAGAACCTGTTGACAGTGGTTTCGGCCCTGGTGAGGAACGGTCTGACGGCAGACCGGCCAATCGCCGAAGCGCGGGACCTCCTGCAGAGCCGCCTGCAGTCGCTGGCACGTGCTCATTCGATGCTCGCCGATGCGGCCTGGACAGGCGCGCCACTGGATCAGATCGTCAGGGGTGAACTGCAGCCCTTTACCGACCGCGCCGAGGTGCGGGGCTGCGATATCGCAGTTGATGCTTCCGCAGCCCAGCACTTCGCGCTGATCGTCCACGAGTTGGCGACCAATGCGACCAAGTACGGCGCGCTGAGTGTTCCAGGCGGGCGCGTCACCGTTGAAGGAACGGTCGAGCAGTCCCCACTCGAAGAGGACGTGTTCTCGTTTCGCTGGCGCGAGATCGGCGGACCACCGGCAGCAATGCCGATGCGCAAGGGTTTCGGCAGCACCGTGCTGCTGGAGATCGGCAAGTGGCTCGGCAGGCCAGCCCTCGAATACAAGCCCGAAGGCTTGAGTTATGAGTTGCGAATTCGGTTAAGCGCGATACAGGCGAGCATTCCAGTCCCAGCAGACCCCCAGTGCAACGGGAGCGCGAACGCCGCCGGCTCGCCGACTGGTCACGCTGCGGCGCTCTGAAGAGCAGGATCGGGG
>NZ_LSIC01000170.1 GCF_001556045.1 Bradyrhizobium sp. CCH5-F6 | reverse complement strand
TGCGACGGACGATCGTCCGCTGCTGGGCGGCCCGATCGGCAACACCACGCTTTATATTCTCGACGGTGATCTCAACCTGGCGCCGGTCGGTGTTGCCGGCGAGCTCTATATCGGCGGTAGCGGGCTGGCCCGCGGCTATTGGCGGCGCGGCGCGCTGACGGCGGAGCGCTTCATCCCCGATCCGTTCGGTCCTCCCGGCGCGCGGCTGTACCGCACCGGCGACGTGGCGCGGTGGCGCTCCGACGGCGTGCTCGACTATGTCGGCCGTGCCGACCATCAGGTCAAGA
>NZ_LSIC01000017.1 GCF_001556045.1 Bradyrhizobium sp. CCH5-F6 | reverse complement strand
GCGGCTCCATGCCTGATTCTGAGACAGGATCACAGAGTCAAGATAAGGCGACCAGTTCCTCAAAGGCATATTTCTTGGTGCCGTAAGATCCACTGAGGTCGCGGTTGAGGCGCGAGCGATGCCCGGTCGCGTGGCCGAGTTCATGCAGCGCGGTGCGATGCCAATTGATCGGCTCGAAATAAGCCTGCGGCGGCGGGACTTGCACGAAGTCTTCAGCCGGTGCGTAGAATGCGCGATCGCCTCCAATCCGAAATGTAATCCCGGTGGCCTTGATCAGGGACTCCACCGTAGGCTCGATCAAACCAGCCGGCGGTGGCGGAGCCGCGGTCGCGATCTCGTCCGGAAGTCCGTCGCATTGATCCGTATTAAAGACGGTGAATCGCTTGAGAAATGGAATGGCCCGCGCTTCGTCGCCGGTCTCGGCGGCGCGCCGCTTTTCGTCGCTGGGTACGAAACGGTCAGCATAGACCACGGTGGTGCCGCGCTCGCCCTTGCGCACGTGGCCGCCAAGCGACAGCGCTTGCCGGAACGTGAGCCAGCTTTGACCGCTGTAACCATGCTCGATCGTACTTCCCCAGAGCAGCAGAATGTTGATCCCGCTGTAGGATCGACCGGTCGAAGCGTTTTTCGGCAGCGCTAAAGGCGCCTTTGCCGCGGCAGTGCCCCAAGGCTGGACCCAGGGCACGCGACCTGCCTCAAGCTCGGCAATGATCTTATCGGTGATTTCGTCATAGAGGGGCGCCCGGTCCTGACAGGCGCGCGCGCGAGAAGCATGGTTCGACATCGCGGGTCTCCGCGACGGGCGCCGCGAGCCTCTCTCGCAGCCAGTAACCCGTCACGGAAAAACCCAGCCTGCACTCTTACTCTCAGCCTCCTGCGCAAGGGCCGCAGGCCCTGACCAGGCGTGGGCCAAAGCGCATCGCCTTCAAGAAAATGGCACCCGCAGGAGCGTGAGCATAGCGACGCCGAAGGCGGCACGCGGGACCGAGTGCAGCGACGAGACCGGTTAAGAGGGCACCCGGGAACGGGGCAGTGATAGCGACGCCGGCATACTTCATGGCGGCGGGACCCTTTCCCGAGTGCCCCCGGCGAGGAGCTCCTTAAGCTCTGGCGCGAGGGATCGAAGCCATACGGCCGAGACGCTTTGCGGCTCGGTTCACGAGAGCCCGGTGCGGCGCAGCCGCACGCGCACTATCGCGGTTTCAGGACGCTGATCCGCCTCGCGCGACACGAGCCGCTTCCACTCTCCAAACCTAGAAGCATTGGGACGCGCATCGAGCAACTGAGTCTCGGCCCCACCGTCACGCCGATCTACGCTGCGGTTTCGCTGCCGGTTTCTTCGCCGCAGCTTCCTTCGCCGGCTTCTTTCCGGCAATTGGCATGAGCATTTCCTTCTGACCACTTGCGACCCTGCGCGGCTTCTTGGCCGGCTTGGAGCTCTTTGCCGCTACCTTTTCACTGCCAATGCTCTTGCGCAGCGCATCCATCAGATCGACGACGTTCTCGCCGCGGGGACGTGCTTTGGCGGTGATGGGCTTGCCGGCGCGCTTCTGGTTGATGAGATCGATGAGGGCGGTTTCGTACTGGTCTTCGAACTTGTCCGGCTCGAAGTGGCCCGCTTTCTGATTGACAATGTGTCTGGCGAGATCAAGCATGTCCTTGGTAACTTTGACGTCCTGGATGTCGTCAAAATATTCGTCCGCAGAACGTACCTCGTAAGGATAGCGCAGGAGCGTCCCCATCAGGCCCTTGTCCATGGGCTCAAGGGCGATGATGTGCTCACGGTTGGTCAGCACCACCCGCCCGATCGCGACCTTGTTCATTTCGCGGATGGTCTCGCGAATGACCGCAAAGGCGTCGTGACCGACCTTTCCGTCCGGCACCAGATAGTAGGGACGGATCAGATACCTCGAGTCGATCTCGCTGCGCTCGACGAACTCATCGATCTCGATGGTTCGCGTCGATTCTAGCGCGACATTCTCGAGCTCCTCCTTCGTCACCTCGATGAAGGTGTCGGTGTCGACCTTGTAGCCCTTGACGATGTCCTCGTTGGCGACTTCCTCGCCGGTGTCGGCGTCCACCTTGGCGTATCTGATGCGGTGGCCGGTCTTCCGGTTGAGCTGATTGAACGAGACCTTTTCGGATTCCGACGTGGCCGGATAGAGCGCGACCGGGCAGGTGACGAGGGAAAGACGCAGGAAGCCTTTCCAGTTAGCGCGGGGGGCCATGGCGGGGGAAACTCCGATACTAATGCCGGATTCAAGACGAACGGCCGGGCTTGGTTCCGACACCGCGCCCCTACCAAAAGGATGATTTTTTCTCGAATGCCAGCCCAAGCGGACTCGACTTTTGTTCTCTTTATGTTCTAATTCGGAATGCCCGACCGACCCGCGAGCTGGCGCATGCCGACCCCGAAGCAGATGGAAAAACTGGCTGCCGAAGCCGCCCGGAGGCCGGCTTCCCCCGGTGCGGCTCCAGATGTGCCACTCCCGGCCGAATATTGGGAATCGGTCCTCAAGGACCCTCGCGCCGGCACGACCGGGGCCCAGATACGACAGCGACGTCTTTCGGAAATTCAGCGCCATGTACTCCGCGTCTCCTGCCGCCGCTGCGAGCGGACCGTGGAAATCCAGACCGCCGATGCAGTCCGATTGTATGGCCGCAACGCAGTCTGGAAGGACGTGGCGCAGCGCCTGCTCGACAACACCTGCCAGCAGCGCACCGGCAGGCATGAAGAAGACGGGTGCTGGCCAGCGTTCGAGACGCCGTAGCCCCCTCTGGATTGCCGATCCGAACTGTTTGCGCCTGGATTTCCGGATGGCCCCGAAGTATCACCCTACGCCCCTGTCGGGCGGCGACCGCAAGGCTCTTGCGAAAGAGCTCGGCAAGGCGCGGGCAATGGCCAACATCTTGGCTACCCGATCGGCGGAGACGCGAGCGAAGGGGGAAGCGCTCATCCAGCAGGCCGACAAGCTGCTATGCGAGAGTTGGAACGAACGCATGTGGTCAGACGGAGAACCGATTGATCCGTCCCCGACGATCGATCAAGCGGTGAATGGCGGCTTCCCTTGGCTGGAGATCCAGTGCGCGCGCTGCAAGACGCCGAGCGACGTTGACCTCGCGGCGATGAAGCATCCACCGACCACCTTCGTGCACGACCTCGCCAGCCGGCTGCGCTGTCGCAAGTGCGCCAAGGCGGGCCGGCGTCCATCTGCGACTCTGCTACAATTGGCCTGGCAGCCGCGCCACCCTCGAACCGAAGCCTGACCCATGTGTAATCTCTATTCGATCACAACCAACCAGGCCGCGATCAGCGCGTTGTTCCGCGTCGTGAACCGATACGTCGGCAATCTGGCGCCGATGCCCGGGGTTTTTCCCGATTACAACGCACCGATCGTGCGCAACGGGGCCGAGGGCCGCGAACTCGCCACGGCGCGTTGGGGAATGCCGTCGTCGTCAAAAGCGCTGATGGACGCCACCAAGAAACGAGCCGAGAAGCTGCAGGCCAAGGGCAGGACCGTCGATTTCAAGGAATTGCTACGGATGGAGCCGGACGGCGGCACGACCAACATCCGCAACGTGAAGAGCAAGCACTGGACGAGATGGCTGGGAACCGAAAACCGTTGCCTAGTGCCGTTCAACTCCTTCAGCGAGTTCAACAAGGCCGAGGGCGGTGATATTTGGTTCGCGGTCGATGAGACCCGTCCCCTCGCCTGCTTCGCCGGCATCTGGACCAACTGGACGTCCGTTCGGAAGGTCATGGAAGGCGAGACCACCAACGACCTCTACGCGTTCCTCACAACAGAGCCGAACGCCGAGGTCGACGCCATCCACCCCCAGGCCATGCCTGTGATCCTGACGACGCCAGACGAAGTCGAGACCTGGATGACGGCGCCTCTGGACGAGGCCCTTAAGCTACAGCGGCCGCTTCCCGACAGCAGCCTTCGGATCATCGCCCGCGGCGTCAAAGAAGACCCTCCGGCTTGGCCGTCGTAACTGACGAGGCCGACGACCAAACAGGGCCGCGACCGCGTCCAATCCTCGGCGAATCAGACGATCGCGCGACACTGAAATACCCTGCAAAGTCCCAGTTTTTGGGTCGATAACTTCACTTCAGATCATATAGTTATCCTCCGCATACGAATCACGCTGTTGGAATCTGTCCAAAGGAATACGTCGCCATGGGGCGAGGTCCGAAGCTAGGAAAGGCGAAGCTCGACGCACGGTTTGCGTTTGCCGATACCGCGTTTTCTAGTGGCGTCGATGGCTGGCATTCTCAACTTCGCTTTGCCACCGGCATCGCCGACGGCGAAGACTATCTCCTCCGTCTGTTTAAGAAGACCGGATCTGCGCTCGACGAAGACCTGAAACGACTCATCACGCACGGGCTCAGGCGTGTCCGGCGCGTCCTGTCGTCACGCCGTGCACGACAGCTGTTGGTTGAGGTTCTTGAAATCGTCGAGGACCAGGATGAGATCGGCATCTTGATGGTCGATCCGGGCAGTCCGATCTCCGGGTCGTCGCACAGGGTTCGAGCGCGAGAAGGCCGGCTGCTTACGACGGCCGGTCGCAAGGTGTTTTGGCGCAATATCCTGCGCATAGCCGAAGGACTCGCGCTTTGTCATGATGCGGGAATTGTGCATGGCGCTATCAGCGAACATGCGATCTTCTCGCATAGCGATGAGAAGGAGGATTTCCGACTCGGCGGCTACGAGGCGTGTGTGCACATCGCCGACGGCGATATGGGCGGTGCGGGACATCTCCTGCGGCCCTCGGGCACCGTATCGTTCCGGCAGGACTGGAGCGATCTGGGGCAGACGGCGTCCCGTATCCTTGGCCTTACCGAGGACGGCGGTGGACCTTCCCTGCTGCCGATCGAACGGCGCATGCTCAATCGCCTTGCCAATCCACCACACCATCAGCTTTTCGACGGCAGTATTGTCCTGAGCGAGCTGACGGAGATCGTGGCCGATCTTGACCGGTCAGGATCGAGCGCCGAAGGCGAGCTTGTTCTCTATCCCTCGCCTCAAGTTATCCAAAGCGACCTTCCGGCTCTCACGTCGGGCACGATACAGGCAGATGACCGGGACGCAGTCCTCCGGTTTGTCGAAGACGATCTGAGCGGACCAACGGTACGTACTGTTGCTGTGGATCAGGCCTTTGTGCGTGTCGTCACTGATCTTGCCGCCTATGGCGTGAAAGTCGTCGATGATTGTGTCGGCATGATCGAGAATGCCAACAAAAGGCGGCCTGATGATCACATCTTCGATGCCGTCGAGGTTTCTCACAGGGTCTACCTCGCGCGAACGCGGAAAAGCGCTGAAGAGCGGGTGCGCAAGCTTGGTCCCGGTGCCAAGCGGTGGATCGACGCCAGTGGCAATAGCCGCGCGGCTCAACGACCCGACGATATTCCGACCTGGTACGCCCTCATCCTCCTCGAAGCCTTTACATGGTTGCGGGAGCAGTTTCGCATCTATCCCGTCGAAGTGCTTCATCCGCCATCGGACGGAGATACCGATTTGGCCTGGCTCGCATGCCGCGAGGATGACGAGCGCGACATCCGGCGCAAAATGATGGGACTGCGTCCGGCATACGATGCCTTAGGCCACGAGTTGAAGTACGACGACGGCAAGCCAAATTGGACGCTGTCACGCCTTGATGCGCTCGCCGGCGATCGCGAGCGGCTTCCCGAGCTCAGTTATGAAGGAACGGGCGGCCTCGTCGAGGGACGGCTGACTTACACATTCGCGACCAGCGAAGCGGTCGTGCCGGGGCAGACTCTCTATCTTCGCCCTAGACGCGATAGCGGATTTGAGCGCGCTATCCGCCGTCGCCTTCAAAATATCGTGGCGGCCCGGACCAATATTGAACTCTTAAGAGCGGTCGACGATCCGGCACAGGTCGCGCTCGACGATGTGCTGCGCGATATTGCAGCTCCCGGCAGCACGCCGCCGGACGACATGGATGCATCGAAAAAGTCGGCATGGGACGCGATTGTCGCCGGTAGATCCATCAATGTCGTTGTCGGCCCCCCTGGCGTCGGCAAGACCTTCCTGATCTCGCATCTCGTCAAGAGTATTTTGGGGAAAACACGGGACGCCAGGCTGCTGGTCTCGGCCCAAAACCACGAAACCTTGATTCAGATGGAGGACGAACTCAAAAAGACTCTGGCGGGAGGTCCGGAGATCGTGGTTCGTGTCGACCGCACGCGGCCGACCGACGAAGTAACCTCCCTGCGGACGAACTCCGTTGGCCTGCTCAATTCGGTCTCAGTCGCAGGCCACGCCGCGGAAAGTGCGATGGTCAACCAACGCCATCAAATCAAACAGGCCCTTCAACCCGTGGATCCGTCGGAAACGGTGGTTGCCGACCGCGTGTTTCGCGATACCGAAAATCTGTTGTTGCGATCATCGGATGTGACGCTTGCCACGACGTCGTCCCATATTATCGAAGAAATGATCGCTGACGGCGACCAGTTCGACTGGGTCATAGTGGAGGAGGCTGCCCGCGCCAATGGCGCGGAACTGATCGGCGCACTGTTGTTGGGCAACAGGAGGATCATGGTTGGAGACCATAACCAGCTGTCTCCATTCGATGCCGCGCAGCGGCAAAAGTTCTACGATCCTGAACGCGCGTCGGAGCTGCTGCGGGGCGCGAAAGAGCAACTTGAAACCATCTCCGATCTGCCGCCAGAAGTGAACGAGGCGCTCGATACTATTAAGTCGAACGACTTTCTGCTGAAAGAAGTGCTCGCCACAGCAGCCCGTCTTGAAGAACCCTTCCGATCAGTCGCAGAGCGCGAAGAGCAGCGGGAAAAGGACGCGCGACGGCCGAGTACGATCGTCAACACTCTCCTCGAGCAGAGCCGCATGCACCCCGCCATCGGGGACCTCGTCTCGAATACTTTCTACAACAGAAGGCTCGTTCCCTCCGAACGTGTCAAGCGTCGCGCGCTGACTGTCACGTCGACCGCGCCTCACCTCGCCGCGCCGATCGTTCTCCTCGATTTTCCGCCGCTCAGCGTGACGAAACGGCGCAATTTCGAAACGAAAGTGAAGCGATCGTACCGCAACGACCTTGAAGCTCAGGCTTTGATAGCAGCTTTAAAAGGCTTGCAGCCGGTCGTCGGCGACGACGGCCGCCGGCCCACGCTGGTGATCCTTTCGCCGTATCTGGCGCAGGTTAATTGGTTCAAACACCTGCTCAACCAACAAATCAAGAAAGACAAGACCCTGTTCGGCTTCGTCAGCCCGCGCAGCAATGGAGCGTTTATCTTTACGAGCGACAGCTTTCAGGGCGGTGAAGCCGACGTCGTCGTGGCCAGTCTCACGCGCAACAATGTCATGGTCGGATCGCGTGCGCTCGGCTTCGTTAAGAGCCCGCAACGCATGAATGTGCTGCTCAGCCGCGCCAAGCAAAAGCTGGTTCTTGCCACAAGCCAGCGCTTCATTCGAGAAGTGGTCGAAGGAATAGATCCCGATGGAAACAAAGATGAGCTTGAGTTCCTTCGCAAGATGCTGAAGGAGCTCGCGACGCTGGCCGGGACTGATTACGATCTCGTCAGGAAGGACGGCACCACCGTCAAGGTGAAGGGTGCTTCTATCATCACGGTCGATGAGAACGGGAGATTTCCCGCGTGAAAATCTACCTTCCCGCCTGGCACTATCGTGCGCGTGCCATCGTCCAACGCACCTGGGGATGGAGCCCAATCGAGGAGATGATCCTGCTCGCGCTCGATCGCGCCCCAGACACGATCGAGGGTGTTGCCGCGTCGCTCGGAGTTCCCGTCCAGGTCGCCGGCTCGACCATAGCGCGGCTGATGCAGTTCGGCTTAGTCGAGATTCGGCTGTCACCTGTTCCTCAACTGGCGACAAGCACTGTCGGTCACGACTTCATCCGGTTGGGGGGCGCTCTGCCAGAGCGAACCGAAGATCGCGAGATTCACATCAGTCTTGTGCTGGAAAAGGTCGGGCACTCCGTCTTTCGCAACCGCGACGTCGACACAGTCCAGCTCCATCGATTGTCCCACGCGGAGCACAAGGTCAACTTTCCTGCGGGGCCCGATGAGACCGACGACACGATGGTGGTTCGCGTCACCCAGTTTGTGACGAACATGCTTCGCCCAGGTGAATGGTTGCGCGGCGTGCAAACCATCAATTCGGTCCTCGAAAGGAAATATCTCGCCATCGAACTCAATGATGTGAAAAACGGTCTGCTCCCCGAGGGAGCCAGTCAAGATCTGATTGAATCCCTCCGAGCAACCCTCAAAACCGGCATCCTTCCTGAAGCCAGCGATCCACAACCAGACCGGTCACCGACCATCGATACGGCGATATCCACTGACGACTTGATCATGGGCGGCGACCAGCATCTGGAGACCTTCGAGCGCATCGTCGGCCAGGCCGAAGAAGACGTCTTTGTACTTTCGACCTTCATTACGCCGCACGAAGGAAAATACACGGAGCGCCACGAACGTATCCGCATCGCGCTTGAGCGGGCTTGTCTACGTGGCGTACGTTGCCATTTGTTCTATGGCACCGTGCTTGACGCCGAGAGAAAAAATGCAATCGCAATGCAGGAGCTGAACGTTCGACTCTCCTCAGTGCGCAACGCGCGTGGTTTTGTGCTTGCACACCGCGACTCGGTTCGAAGCCACGTGAAATGTCTCGCCGCAGATGACGGCCAAGGAGGGGCTGTCGTCTTGCTGGGCTCCTCCAATTGGCTGTCGTCGCCTTTTTCGGCCGTGGAGCTTTCTGTCGAGCTCACCGAAAATCAGGCGGCAGCGGCCGGCTTGGATCTTTTGCGTTCGATCATCTCGCCTCTTTCGAGCGCAAGTCGTTCGATCGAAACGCTACAGTTCATGGCATCGGACTTGAGGCGCACCAGAAGCCCCCTATCACCCACTACCGATACCGGCCAGAGCGTGCCGGTTCGGATGACTTTCCTGCAGGCTGACGATCACGAGCGATTGCTACGGCAGGTGGCGCACGAGGCCGATGAACGGTTCGTTTGCTGCAGCAACAAGGTCGGTGCACCCATGGTGCCCGGGCTCTTCAACCCGGCCGAAATCGCGGGCCGCCGCCTCGGCGACGTCCGTGTCTATTATTCGCGCTCGTCTGGACCCATCAAGCGGCGGCATGTCAGGGCCCACCGCGATCGGCTGAACGGCGTCGTCGATCTGATTGCCGTGGAGGATCCGCAAGTCCACGCGAAATTCCTGCTGTGGGGCAATGATGATGTTGTCGTGAGCACGATGAATTGGGGCTCTCAGACAGGTTCGCCCGACAATCCTCTCGACGAGATTGGCCTACATCTGGAAGGGGAAGGCCTGGCTACATCCCTTTTGGCAAAATTCGAGGGAGAGCTCGAGGGCTGATCGACCCATATAGCGGGTTACATGAGCTTAGTATGCGCAATGATCTGCATCTGGTGCCTAAACGAATTTGAACGCCTTTCGACCGAGCACGGCATCCCTGAGGCTCTCGGGTGCCCGGAAGACTTGGTCTTGCGCAACGTGATGTGCGTAAACTGCAACAACGCCTTGGGGACGGTGGATCAGGCCCTATTAAAGCAGTTCGAGGTGGCGACTGTCGTCTATGGCGTGCCCCGAAAGGGCGGGCGTAGACCTTCAATTGATAGCTGGCGCGCCATCAGCAGCAAACACTCGGCGACTGGACAGCATATTTTTCTCAACGCTGGGCCTCAAATTGTGGAAGCAGAGGGAAAGCGCCTGCACCCAGCGGCCAAGTCCAACGGTATTTTTGACACGTGGATAGAGCCGGAGGCCGGACGGCTCGGATTCAGCCAGCAGTTCGGGAATGACCCTCGTTTTGTGCGTGCACTCTACAAGATCGGGCTCAATCTTATCGCCAGGCACTATGGCGTAGCCGAAGCAGCTGACACACGATACGAACATGTTCGTGCGTTTGTATGGGGCCGACCTGACGCGCCAGCACTGCGTGCGGCGATGGACACAACTCAAACCCTAGGACCTGTTACGGGTGCGTCCACTCCGATCGCAAAAGACGGACGTAATTTTCCGCTGTTCAGCGTAACTATCCTTGGTCTGACGTTCTTGATCGACATGTCACCGCAGCAGCTGGGCCTTCGTGATTTGGAAGCCGCGGCGACTGTCCGTAATGAATTTCTCGTTTTTCTGCCGCCAGGGCGCCCATCATCAAATCGCTGAACTTCCAGGCTGGCGAGAGCGTTTTGCTCGCCCTAACCCTGATTGGTGCCTTGAAGGTTCAAGGCAAACCTCGAAGTTGGCAATGCGATGGCGCGCAATACAACAATAGTTCTTGAGCTCGATTCAGTGCATATCGACACTACCGCTTGCCGTAACGACGCCTCAAGAGCGCCAAACACTGCCGCATCGTTTGCTCGTCCTTTGTGTGGACGGTCGGGGAGACCAGGCCGGGCAGCTCTGGATCGCCCGCTGTCATGTAGAGGCGAAGCATGTCGAGCCGCGGAAGCAGCTTCGATGCTTCTCGCTCCAGTTCATCAACCCATTTCGCTTTCTTGATCAACTCTGCTTGAAAGCTGCGCAAAAGACGGGTTGCAATTTCGAGATGCCCTCCAGACAGTTCAGCGGCTTCGCGCGGCGACATCCCGTCAAGGTCCGAGTGTGGTGCCTCTAGCCAATTCGAATGGGCATCGCCGATCCGCGAGATTGAAAGAGCCGTGATTGTCCTTAGCCGCTCCAAACGCTGAAGTCGCTCTGCTTCCTCCTCTTCGGCCTTGCGCTCGGCGGCCCGGCTGTCGTGGATCGAACGCATCGCCTGAAGCGCACCGCGAACCGGCAGCCCGAGATCATCGGCCTTCTGCTCAGATTCATCTTTGAGAACTGCAAGGGTGGTCGCGAGAGCTTTTTTTAATGCCTGCCAAGCGGCATCGCCCTTGGTGGCGATTTGCTTCAGGGATTGCTGGCCATCCGGCGCATGCTCCATCCAAGATGCGACGTCGAAGCCCTGTCGCTCAATATCGGATCCAAGGAGGGCAATACTTTTGCCGAGACCGCTTAGGGATGCCAGCCGCGCCGCCAGCTGTGCAGCCTCTCGATCCGCACGATCCTGCTCAATGCGGCGCTGATGCAATTCAGCGGATCGCCGCTGCGTCTGCTTCCAGGCCCAGCCTGTATCCTCCACAATTCCTTTGACAGCAAGAGAACGCAGGAACTTAAGGACGGCTCGTTCGGCACCACCTTTAGGAAGGTTGGCGTCAACCAGAAGTGGATCCTGGTGCTGCCCGCTGAATTCCTCTGTGATCCAATCGCGCGTGCGAAACTCTCCGATCACGGAGAACGGGATTACGCCACTGAAACGCGGTACCATGTCACACAGGATGGCCGCCTTCCACACCTTGGGATGAACCGTGAAATATCCCTCTCCGATGGAAGGCCCGTCAAGGAGCGTGCCGTCTCCCGCCGCAGCAACAGCTTGTACCTGGGGCGATTCCCGCCAGTCAGACGATAATGCCCTTTGTCGTGCGGAAGCATAGGTTGCTTTGACCTTCTCGATCTGGATGCGACGTCTCTCCTCTGCTGCAGCTGCTTCCTGTTTCTCTATTTGCTCCAGTTCATCTCTGACGTGGGCGGCCTTGCGATTATAAATCCATTCACGCGGAGCCGACGTTAGAATCGCCTCGTCGAGACCTGCTATCGTCGTGTCTCGGGACAGCGCAGATAGATCAATTTCTACTGCCGAGATGCCAGCGCCCGAGATCTTGGCCCGCTTCTCGTGGCCGCAGCGATGCGTCACATAGACCTCGACCTGCATTCGATCATCGCCTTTTTGCAGGATAACATCCGGAATGGTTTCACCATCCATGGTCTCCAGCATAGCTGAGTCAAAGACGAAAGGCTTTGCCTGGCGAATTGTCCTGATGTGCGCGCCGTACGTGGCCTGCACGGGGGGAAGAACGAGGCTTTTGCGGCTATTGAGCAATTGCTCGGCATAATGATGGAGCGCCGTCATATTGCCGTGCTTGCAACTCGGGGCGATACCTGCTTCTCGCTCCGCCGCCGTGAGTGGCGCATGCGCGAAGTGGTGGGCCATGTCACTATCAGGCTTTCGCGCGACGAGCTTTCGGCCGCAATTTCTGGCCGGACACTGACAGCCACATGACGAGCCACGCGACGCCTGCGAAATGTGGATGATCTCCCCATCCCAGCGCTTGCCAAAGGCAAGCCTAACGCCATCTCGGGCGAAGAAGGCGTGGCCAATTTTTGACAATGCAGCCAACGGATCCATGGCGTCGCCATCAATTGCAGTGAGGTATTTATGTACGCGATCTATCGTTCACTGGCATCGTCGCAGTCGCGAATCCGAAGCTGCTATTTCTTCGGCTCTGCTGCGCTCCGAACACGTCGCATCGCGTCAGGCGATCGAGCGGATTCGCTAAGTTTCGTCCAATCGTCCGGAGGGTTGCCGCGCTTCAGCATCTTCCGAAATACGGCGTAGGCGTCGTTGGCGCTCTCGTAGGCGCGCAACGTTGAGTCGTCGTTGACCCAGGCCAGGATGATGACGTTGCCACCGGCTGATTGTTGGTAGCGAAAAAACAGGCGAAACTGCTGCAAAAACTTTGCACGGAACCAGTGCTTGTATTCACTGCCCAACGTCGAACCCTGACGGTAGGTGTCTCGAGTCGGATCGCTGGGAATATCCTCGAATGCGACCTTCAGCACCGCCGCAAGGAGCTTTGCGGCGCGCTTCTTTTTATAGTCCTTCGGATCTTTTTTGCGCGCTTGCTCGACCTTTTCGATCATCGCCTCGAGTTGATCGAGGAAGAGCGGGTGCGCATAGATTTTCCAACCATTGATTTCGGTGGTGTCGTCGCTCACCCTTCGTCATCCGGGAGCGCTGCGTCGAGATCTACCTTGACACCCCGGACCAACCCCTTGCCGCGCGCAACCAGCGACTGCGGCACCGACCGAATTCGTGCTGGCTCGTGAGCCATGTCACGTGCCAAGAATTTGAGGAACGTACCGATCACAGGGTCAGCTTCGGCTTCACGCCTCTGCTTCTTCGCTATGACGACAGTGCCGTCGGCGAGGCCACGGAACACGACCTTGTCCCGCTTGCCGAGAGCCAGCATCTTACGGATAGCGGCCGGCACTGTCGTCTGACCGCGCTCGGTGATGGTGGCGGGGATTTCGAGGATTTCAGCCGTTTTGGCCATAACTGACTCCTTGCATCATCACACCTTCCGATGTAATGCATTTGCATTGTAAGTCAAGTCCTGCCAAGTCGTTGGGCTGGCGCTGGATTGACAAAGAGCTGCGGAATTCTCCCCGTTGGTGGATGTTTCCGGCGACGCGCGAGCGGAAGGAGAACGCAGCATGGCTCTTATCCGTGTGGTTGAAATTGAGAACTTTCGAGCGGTGAAATCCCTTCGCTGGCTGCCTAGTCCGGGCATAAATTGCCTGGTCGGACCGGGCGACAGCGGCAAGTCGACGATCCTTGATGCAATCGATCTTTGCCTCGGTGCACGCCGATCGCTTTCGTTCACTGACGCGGATTTCCACGCCATAGATTTCGGCCGACCGATCCGCATTGCGCTGACCCTTGGTGACCTCGACGACCCTCTGAAGAACATCGATGCCTATGGTGACTTCCTCGTGGGCTTCGATGTGGACACCGGGCTCGTGGAGCCGGAACCCGGCGCCGGGCTCGAAACCGCCCTGACGCTCCAGCTCACAGTGCATGACGACCTCGAACCAGAATGGAAACTTGTCTCGCCGCGTGCCCAGGCAGCAGGTCGGACACGTAATCTCAACTGGGCGGACCGCACGCGTATCGCTCCGGCGAGGCTTGGCGTCACCGGGGACATGCATCTGACTTGGCGGCGAGGATCCGTGCTGACAAAGCTCAGCGACGGCAAAGCAAACGCATCAAAGGAGCTGACGCGGGCAGCTCGCGAGATGCGCGACGCCTTCGACAAGAAAGAGCTCGAAGAGCTTGCGGAACCGCTCAAGATCGTTACGGTCGCTGCAGATAATATGGGCGTACCGGTCGGAAAGGCTGTACAGGCGCTGATCGATGCCGGTTCTGTCACGTTCACCGGCGGCACGATCTCGCTGCATGACGATGACGGAGTGCCGCTGCGCGCTCTCGGACTTGGTTCTTCGCGGCTGCTGATCGCTGCCCTGCAGCGGAAGGCGGCCGAAAAGGCGACGACGTTTCTGATCGACGAGCTGGAATATGGGCTTGAGCCGCACCGGATCATCCGCTTGCTCGGCGCACTGGGAGCCAAGGAAGACGTGCCGCCGCTGCAGGTCTTTGCAACGAGCCATTCACCAATTGCCGTCACCGAGCTGAGCGCACACCAGCTTCATATCGTCCGCAAGAATGACGAGCAGCATACGGTCCGCCGCGCGAGCGACGCCGGGGACGTACAGGGCACGATCCGGGCCCACGCCCATGCATTGCTCGCCTCGTCCATCGTGGTGTGCGAGGGTGGCAGCGAAATCGGCCTATTGCGCGGCCTAGATCAGCATTTCACTAGCCTTGGCGAAAAATCGCTCGCAGCAAATGGCGCAGCCCTGGTCAACGGCAACGGCGACGAAACCTTCAGCCGCGCGGTCGCTCTGCAGTCTCTGGGTTACCGGACGGCTATCCTGCGAGACAGCGACAAACCCGCCCCAGCGGAGAAGGAAGCTACATTCATTGCGAGGGGCGGCAGCGTGTTTGCATGGGATGGCGGGCGAGCGCTGGAACAGGAATTGTTCGCCGCACTTCCGGACGGCCCCGCTGCTGATCTTCTGGATCTCGCCATCGAGGTGAAGGAACGCGCGTTGATCGAAGCGCATATCCAAACGATTTCGAACAACGAGGCGAGCCTCACGGATCTGGAAAACGAGGCATTGATAGATGGCCTCGGCCTCGATACGCGAACGCTTCTCGGAAATGCAGCGGCGCGCTTTGGATGGCTAAAGACCATCAGCACGATGGAGACGGCGGGCCGGACTATCGTGGGCCCCGCCTATAGCGAGACTGACGACAGTCTCACCGACGTGATGGACGGCGTTCTGGACTGGGTCGAAGATGGCGGCCGCTGACATCGACCTGCGCACGATTGGGCGTGGACTGGTGATAGCGCCAGCCGGCTGCGGCAAGACCCAACTTATCACGGATGCTCTCGCGAGGCATGACGGCTCAAAGCCAATCTTGGTGCTGACTCACACAAACGCTGGCGTCGCCGCACTACGCGGCCGCCTCGAAAAAGCGAGTGTAAAGCCGAGCGCTTACCGCGCAGCAACGCTGGACGGCTTCGCCATCAAACTTATTTCGACATTTCCTCAGCGAGCGGGGCATGATCCGCGCATCGTCACCGGTGCCCGACCGAACTATGAGGCGATCCGTGACACGGCAACCCGTCTCGTCGCCGCCGGCCACCTCAATGACATTCTCGCCGCCAGTTTCGCGCAACTATATGTAGATGAGTATCAGGACTGTTCGACCCGACAGCACGCGCTGGTAACGTGGTTAGCTCAGAGTCTACCCACAGCCATCGTCGGGGATCCGTTTCAGGCCATCTTTGGATTCGGCGCCGATCAGTTGGCGGATTGGCAGACGGACGTACTGGCGTTCTTCCCAAAGGCGGGAGAACTTACCACACCGTGGAGGTGGAACAACGCAGGCGCGCACGATCTGGGTCAGTGGCTGCTATCGATAAGACCCGACCTTGCAGCAGGGAAACCGATCGATCTTCGGACCGCACCGGGCAGTGTGCAGTGGGTTCAACTCGATGGCCGCCAGGACGATGCCTTGCGGCAGGCGGCGGCTTCGGTCGCCGCACCGGGCGACACGAAGGTTTTGATTATCGGCGACAGCACGGACCCTCGGGGACAACGTCGTTTCGCCCGGCAAGTCGAAGGAGCCGTCACCGTCGAGGCTGTGGACCTGCGCGACCTCACGGAGTTTGGCAGTGCCCTCGACCTTGCCAGACCAGACGCGCTCTCGGTCGTGGCCGGCTTTGCAGAAAACTTGATGAGCGCTTTTTCAGCAAGCGATCTGGTCAAGTCTGTTTCGACCGCACACGCCGGTAAACTCGGGCGGGCTCTCACGGCCATCGAGCAAGCGGCCGTAAGATTTGACAATTCGCGGTCGCTTGCAGATGTTGCGGATCTACTCACCACCATCAACCGCGCCGGCGGAGTTCGCTGCTACCGTCCTGCAGTTCTGGCAGCCGCACAGCGCGCTCTTCAACTTGCAACCTCACCGGAGGGACCATCGTTTCGAGAAGCGACTGTGACGATCCGAGAGTACTCGCGGCTCATCGGACGGCCGCTTGCGAAGCGTTCGGTCGGAAGCACCTTACTCCTGAAAGGTCTCGAAGCCGACATCTCGGTCGTCCTCAATGCCGGCGCTCTCAACGCGCGCAATCTCTACGTCGCGATGACTCGTGGATCGCGCCGGGTCTTGGTGTGCTCGCCGTCGCCAATCCTCAACCCTCCCTGGTAAATCGGGGCTACGGCGGTTCGACCCAAGACACTTGCGCCGCCGACATGTAGACGATCGCGCCCCGCTCGGCACCCGTGACACGCAGATAGTCGCGCAGTTGCGCCACATGCGCACTGTGTGTCGTCGCCGCGGGATTCACGTCTGACTTCCAGTCGACGACGAGTGTGATGCGCTCTCCCTCGATTGCGGCTGCATCTGCACGACCCGCAAGAAAACGCGGCGGATTTGCCGTCCAGAGCGAGACTTCGGGCACCAGTTTCGCGAGGAAGGGCGCGAGCTCAGGCAGGGCCAACGTGCTCAGCGCCGTCTCGGCCATCTCGATCGCGTCGGGCCTTGCGGCATCCGTCGGATCATCGGATTGCAGTTGAGCAAGCAGCTCGGTCGCGCGAAGGGTAGCCTCTTCACGAAATTGCTCAAGTTCCCCCGTGAGTAGCTCTTCCATAAGCTTGTGCAGGATCGTACCTCGGAGAGCGCCCGCTCCTACAATCCGCGCCGTCACGTCGGTCGCCGCATCGACTACGAATGCATCAACAAGGTCGGCGCTGCGATCAGCATCGCGGTCGCTCGGACGGTCCCATACGATCGGCGGTGAAGCGGCGGCTAGTCGCTGGCTTTCTGCAGAAAATACCGCCACTGTCTGATCATTGGCGATGGGTTGCGAAGCGCTCATCACAGGCTCGGGCAACGCGTCAGCTCGGATCTCGGAAAGTCGCTTTTGCCCCAGATTCATCACCCGCGACCACGATCGCGAGGGAGCGCCGGGCAGATCAGGGATCACCAAGAGATCTCGGGCACGCGTTGTTGCGACATACCAGAGCCGCTCGCGCTGCCGCGCCTCGCGAAATTCCTCCTCTTCACGGGCGGTAGCCAGTTCAGGCGGCTCGATCCCTCCGACGATCCAGTGAATTGTATCGTCTGACTGCCTATAGACGAACTGATCCTGGGGCTTGAACTGCGTCGACGAGTTCACGGTGATGACCACGGGCCATTCCAGCCCCTTGGCGCTGTGCATGGTGACGATCTCCACCGAGTCCTCGGACGCGTCGACTCTCCCTTCCGGATGCCGGCGCTTGCTCTGCCATCCGCGCTGGAGATCGAGCGCGAACGCGCGCAGCCCGGCAACGTTGTAGGGTCTGGCGAGTTCGACGATGGCATCAAGGTTTGCGAGCGCGCGCGCGTTGCGCTGGCCATGCCGAGCCGCCATGATCACTCTCAAGTTGAGGCGCTCGATTGCGAAAGCGACGAGCTGCATCGGCGTGAGTTCAGCGGCAAGGCGATGCAGCGCCTGGAGCTTCAACAGAACATCTTTTGCGAGGGGGTTGACTACGTCGTCCGCTGAGGTCCGCAACTGGAAGCGCCGGCGCCCATCTTGGTCGGGCGAGAGAGCCGCCGTAATATCAAGAAGGTCTTCATCGGTGAGTCCGAGGACGGGACCTCGCATGAGCGCGCCGAAAGCCAGAGTGTCGAGCGGGTCCGACAGCGCACGAACCAGGACGAGCATATCCTGAAGCTCCTGGCGCCGGAAGAGCGCGTGACCTGCCTGGGAGGCGACCGCGATGCGTTGCGCTTCGAGGGCGCGTTCGTAACGCCAGAGATCGGTGTGTGTAGGAGCAAGCAGCGCTATGTCGCCTGCGCGCAAATAGCGCTCAGTTCCATCCGGATGATGGATTTTCAGGGCGCCGATCAGGCGCGCGCACAGCTTGGCAACAGCTTCCGCCTCCGCTTCGCGCTGTTCCTCCGCGTTGGCATCACGTGGCACATCGATCGTCAGCTTCGCCGCCGCACTGATCGGCATTGGCGGCAGCGTAAGAGTCGGTGCGAGCGGGACGAAACCCGGTTGTCCCGCCTTTCCAAGAACGTCGCTGAACACGTGGTTTACGTGCGTGATGACATCCGGCCGGGATCTGAAATTCGCGGTGATAGAGAGTACGCAGCCATTGCCGGCCTTTCCAAGTACGGACTTCGCGAGGGCGTAAGACTCAATGTCAGCACCACGAAATCGATAGATCGCCTGTTTGGGGTCTCCTACCAAAAAGAGCGCTCCAGGGCGCAATGTTGCGCTGCTCCAAGTCGCTGGCTGCGAACGCGCAGCGAGGCAGAAAACGATCTCCGCCTGCACGGGATCAGTATCCTGGAATTCATCGACCAGCAGGTAAGCATACCGGCCGGCGAGCCAAGCGCGAATATCGGGGTTCTCGCAAACAAGCGCTCGCGCCTGACGTAACAAGTCATCGAAATCGAGAACGGCCGCCTCTCGCTTGCGCCGGTCGTACGCCTCGATCACCCCGGTCAGATGCGCAGCCAATTCATGCGCCAGACCTTGCGCAATGCAGCCAATCAACGTTCGATACGCGGTGCGAACCGTCTCGAAGTGTTCGACCGCTTCATTTGCGCGACGCCGTCCATCCTTCTCGCCAAGACTCTGCTTCCAAGCGCGCATCCTGTCATAAGACAGCAAGTCGATGCTTCTTTGCCGCATCATACCGATACGGGGCGGCTGGGTCAGGCGCCACAACGCGGAAAAACTCGCAGTGGCGTGATCGCCTGCAAAAAACGCAGAAAGGCGCTCAAGATCCGCGATGAGGCCTGCCGTCCACGGCTCTCCTGGTCCCGCGACATGCCAGCGGGCAAATGCAGAGACGGCGTCTGCGAACGTTTTGTCCGGGCGAGTTGAGAAATCCGGCGCCGGCACGGTCGCGGTGCGATGCTCTCGCCGGAGGATGGCAAGTTCGCGGACCCGCTCGACCACCCCCAGCGGGTCATCCTTGGCAAGGACACCGATGGGACCGCCGTCTGCTTCGTCAGAGACCAGCATCTCCTTCAGCCAATTCGCGAGCACTTCGTCAAAGAGTGCATTGGCAATGATCGCGTCCACAACACGCGAACCGGGATCGAGGCCCACGTCTATCCCGTGCGAACGAAGAATTCCTTGGCAAAACCCGTGGATGGTCGTGGCGGTGATTTCTCCGATGCGTGGTGCTGCCTCATCAAGATGCGCCCGCTCTGCTGGGTCTAACGGCAGTGAGAGAATTCCGGCAAGTGCGGGCGGAGTCCTTCCGTGGCGAAGCTCCTCGACCGTCCAGCGTATCCGCGCCTCCAGCTCGCTCGCCGCCGGTTCGGTGAAGGTGATCGCTGCAATCTTTGAAGGACCAATCCCGCTTGCGATCATCATCGCGACGCGCGCGGCCATCAATGACGTCTTGCCAGTGCCAGCCGCAGCCTCGACCAGCATGTTGGTCTCAAAATCAGTGAGCGCGCGTCTGCGGGCATCGAGGTCAGGCACGCTCACGGGCTACTCCAAAGTTTGTCTAGCGCGCTGTTCGCTCCAGCAAATAGACGCCGCTTTACGCGACGGTAAGAATCGAGCTCGGCTGGCAGGGCGATAGCAAGCGGATCAAAGAATATAGGCGCAGGTCCTGGCGCAATCTGGCCATTGCGTTGCAGCCGAACGCCGGCCGCCGTGAATGCGACCGCCTGGTCAATCGCCTTCTCAAGTTCCTCGTTCGTAAGGCTTAAAGTCCGCGCCGGGTCGTGCTTTAGGTAAGTCAATTGCGAGCTCACGCTCCGAACATCAGCAAGGAGAGACCGCACGGCGAGGCCGTAGAAGACACGCTGGAGTTCTGCGCCACGATCGAACACGACTAACTTCTTCCGCTCGGGCGCCGTCCCAACTTTATAGTCCGTGACGACTGCCGCGCCGCGTGCCGCGTCTTCGTCAAGGCGATCAATTCGTCCACGGAAGACAATTCCGGTCTTTCCGATCTGGACCGGTGAGAGTGTGGTCCATGGATGAGGTCCGTCATTGGGCTCGCCAAACGAAAGCTCGGTCCAGCTCCTGCCGCGCGGCTCATCGATTGTATCTTTGAGTCCTCGCAGCGCTCGCTCGCGTGCCATCTCCACTGTATGACGCCAGAGAAGCCCCGGTGGAACGGCTCTGGTGATTAGCCATCTTTCGGTAAGAAGGGCGGCCTCTCGATCCAGGGCAATCTCAATCTCATCGATGTTTTTTGGCGCGCCATTCCGCAACACGCCCGCAATAAGAGCGTGAACGAGCTCGCCGAAGGCGCGATGGTTTAGAGCGAGGGGCTGAGGGTCTAGATTTGGCTCGCGCCAGTGAAGGGCGTACTCCCAGACGAACCCCAACGGATCGCATAGAAGGCGATGGAGAGAGGTCGTGGATTGGACTTCGGAAAGGGCATCGACAACGAGCGGGTGGTTGGCACGAACCTTCCCATCATGAGCCGTGTGTTGCTCACCATCCCACCATGCGCGCCAACACGCACGACTTGCACGCACTTGGGGATCTTTGCCGGCGTCGCCAGGTCTGGCGTACAGACGATCGCTTTCGCTGAAAGCATGCGGGGGTATCGCGCTCCGCCCGACGACACGTTCTGCTTTTCTCGGCCACAATGTGCTGGCTGCTTGTAGAGATCCAGTCGCACTCCGATGGGCGCGTGACAGCGAGTAGTTGGTCGATTGGCCGACAATGATGTCATGCGTCATCCGGTCAATTTCGGCTGCTTCAGCGGACGGAAGTCGTAATTGCCCAAGCAGATGTTGCGGTAGCAACGCGTTTTCGTTCGACCGCCTGGGCCACGCGTTCGCATCCAGCCCGACGAGGCGAACATATGCGCGCGGGGCCGCCGCCACGTGACGGGCGGGTCCCCACGCGATAGAATTTCCCGGCTCGCGTCCGTCGGCAACGCGAAGAGCCTGCAAGGAGAGCTCGATTGCCTGTGGGGGCGCCATGCGCAAAGCATCCCGCCACAGGCTCAGCGCCGGCCCATTCAAAAGACTGCGCCCTACTCCCTCTGCCGACGCAATCCCGCCGGCCAAGTCTTCGAGAATCGGCAACAATGTCCGTTCCGCAAGGTCACCATTTGCCCTTTCGTCTCGAGTTTGCTCCAGAACATGCCGCCAAAGGGTCGGACTGGTCAGCGCCGCGCTTCGCCGCAAGCCTTTAGCCCAGTCGCTGGGCACGTTTTCCTTGGCTGGGCTGCGCGGCAGCCGGGCAAACAGGAGCCTCACGCGTTCCTGAGACAGCCCGCGTAGCAGGATGTCCGCGAGTGCAGCGCAGGCCTGCCCTTCACGGGTCGCTAGCGCCGGAATGCCGTGCGTGAAATGCACGGGCATACCTGCCTCGCGCGAGAGAACCAGAAACGCATCGTCCCAAGCCGACGGCGAGGCAGCCGAAATGGCGACCTCGTGGGGAGCGGCTTTTCCGTCCGCCACAAGCGCGCGCGCCCAACGCAATGATTCCCGCACTTCGTTTCGTGGATCGGCACAGAGATCTGCGGAGCCAAGCAATGCTGTGCCGGATGGGCGCGTTTGGGTCTTCCCAGAGAACCAGTCGCGCCGACTATGCTGCGATGCAATCCATCGCACCGGCACGACATCGCAGAGCGCCTGAATGAGCGGATACCAAACGGCTTGGATATTGGCGACGTCTTGAATAGTGACGGCGCCGAGTACTTTTGGAGCGAAACGAAGTCGCGCCAGGGCAGCTTTGACCAAATCGGGAGGCGTCAGCATTCCAGACGGCAGTTCGTCTCGGACGCGGCGTTCGAGCAACACAAAGTCCCTAAGGCGGGCATTGTCGGGCAAAGAAGCCGGGGCCTCCATGTCCCACCAGTCCCGGAGCGCCGATAGCGCAGCCGCGGGCATCCCCGGCAGTTCGGAAACCTTGCCAATGTCCTCGTATCCGCCCGCCTCGAGCGCCTGCCTGATAGCCAGATACAGGACCTCGTGCGAGGCTGGCGACACGAAGCCGCCGGCAAGGCGTGCGGCGAGAAGCGGCAGCGTCAGGACCTGCCGACCCGTGGCCCCTTCGCGAGCCGCATCAAGGCGCCGCATTCGCAGCGCTAAAGGCCCATCGACGACTACAGTATGGATTAGCATTTCGCGCCCTATCGCCGGACTGAAGGCAGCGATACCCGATCGCTGCCGAAATCGCGAATCTTAAGGGCGACGCAATTCCCGCCGTCTAACGCGTCGCCGCTATCGCGTCAGCCATCTCGTCGACGGTCTTCTTGAAGTGCGCCGGATCGTTCAGGGCGGCCTTCGCCGCTTCTGCCCATTCCGATCTTGTCGACATCCACCCGACCATCCTCCCGGCATCGATCCCGCGGTTTCGGGCGAGATAGGGTGACAAGATCTTAGCCGGCACCGATTCGCGCAGTAAGTCGGCGCTCTCTGGATGGATCATGTTAAACACGCGCCAAGCCCGGGAAACGGCAACCAGTTCTCCATTCTCTGCAAGCTTGGACAACAGTTCGAGGATTGGCCCAGGCGGTGTGATTTGTGTCTCCGAACCTTTGTCGACGACGGCTTCCGCTACACGCGTAGGCTGCTCAATTCCGGTTGCGGAGAGCGCCACGGAGAGCGCTTCCACTGCCTCGTCGCCTCCGACGCCAGCGAAATACTGTGCGCGGTCGGTGAACCCTCTGGCCGCGTGCGCAGCGACCTCGTCCTTGTCCGCCGGCAGGACCCGCAGGATGCCATCTTCGTATTCGAATATGCCGGCCGCCACGAGGGAGGCGAAATCCTTCTCGAACCGAGGATGCTCCGCATCGACGCCGAAAAGACTTGCGGTGTCGCCGGAAACGACGAGCGCTAAGGTGTCCGGCTCGAGCTGCGGGATCAATCTCTTGCTGCCTTTTCCTCCGAGCAAGAGAGAGACGACCATCGATTCCCGCAACCGCTGTCCCGCACCGGAGCCAGGCCGAAGCAGAGCGGACTTGCTTCGGTGAATGACGGACGATGAAAAAACGTAGGGCACGACGGCGCGGTAGTAGTTGTGCGAGAGTCCGTCGCCATCCGATATCTCCAGTTTCCCCTCATCCAACCAAAACAATGCGGGGATCCAACATGGCTGGGGCAGAAACGCGATCAGCCTCCGGCGAAATGCGCCAGGATCGACGGGCCGTTCCGACCCTGCCAACGATCTGCTGAGGTCGTGCCAATCTCGAAAGCCGCCCGCGATCGCGGCGGCTTGCTGGCAACGATTAAGCGGAAAAATGATCCCGCTGTCGTCGAACAAAGATTTGAGGTTCTTAGCGAATTTCTTCGCGCCTTCGAGGGTCGAGAACATGCGAGCGTCCTTCATCTCGGCCGGGTCAAGACGCGCTGCTCGTCTCATCGGCCGAATGAGGGGAATCGGTCGCGAGAGCTGGATGATGAAGTAGTCGTTGGACCAAAAGTCCTTTGCCGAGGCAGCGGCCTAGCCGACGAAGGCGGCGTGAGGCGAATCTATTGCCGTTCGCCGAACTTTTCAACAATTAGTGTGAATTGTCCCGTGATCTTTGCTCGTCCGAGATTCCCTTCCGAGGACTTCGGTCTGCGACCTTGGCGCATTGTAGACGTCACTCCGAACTGTCCGCGAAAGCAAGGCACGAAGCATGGAACTAACGTAGCAGGAGCTCCGCGACGCCGGCTTCATTGTAATCGCCAGCGATGCCAGCATCTAATCAGCGGACAGCACCGGTAGCGGTTTGTCGCATACACTTTCGTGACGCGATCGCTCGAGACACGTCAGGCAGGTGCATCTGCCGCGACCAGGATTTCCTGGACGCCTATCGAAGATAGTATCCGCCGGGCGGTACGGCGCGGCGGAAGAGATAAGCTCGACCCTTTCGGGCCGAGAGCAGTTTCACGCCGATAGCCGCTTGCCGATCTCACGCTCTATGATGCGCACGGCGCCGAATCGTTCGACAGGAATCAGCGATGAAGATCGCATATCGTTCCGACCATCGGAAACCGTTCAAGAGCGCGGACGTCATGGAAACGGGCGGTGACCATCTCGACGTCGCCGATTTTCCGGACATCTCGCGCAAAGCCGAGATGGCGTTGCGGAACAGCCCCGAGCATAGCGATATCCGCGCCAACGCGCTCTATCTCTACTCGGATCCGCAAATGGCCGAACAGGACTGGCGGCACCGCGGCAAAGGCGTGCGCACCCTCTACAAGGTGTCTTTCGAGGACGACGACCTGCTCCACACCGGGGACTTGGATACATTCGATCGCGTCGCGAAGGACATCGCAGCGGGGAATACCCCGTCCGTCAACGTCGAGAAGTATTGGGCCGGATGCAGCCCTTCCAGATATTCGGAGCATCTGGTCCGCAAGGCAACCGTCATCGAGATCGTGCGGGAAGCCGCAAGCTGGAAATCGTTTTATCGGACCGCGGTCGAGAGGCTTCGCGACGAGCCCGGCAACGCGGACTGGTACCGCAATCAGACGCTGGACCGGAAGGATTAGGGATCATGGGCCAGGCGAAGCACCGGCGCACGCAGATTGACGGTTGGAAAGCCACCCTCTCGCCCACCGAGGTCCAGATCGCCGAAGCGGCGCAGCGCTTGCTCGAACGTTTCATCGAGCCCGATGAAGCCACCGGCATGTGCTATCGCATGACGTTCCTGCTGCACCTGTACCTCGCAGAGCGAGGCATCGGCACGACGCCGGTCGTGGGCTACGTCAACGACGGGACGGACGACGCGATGATATCCCACGCGTGGCTCGGGTACGAAGGAAAGAAGACCGATTTGACCCTTGCGCGGGCCGAGCGCCCCGACCTCAATCCGCTCGGCGAGGTACTGATCCTGGATTTTCCTGTTCGGCAGGGGCACAAGTACACCTATCACATCACCAAATCGGAGGCGGCAACTGCGTTGGAGGAGAAGTGGCTCGCCCAGCCGCGATCGGCCGGCGTCGTTCTGAGCAAGCGCACCGAGCATGAAATGATGGCGGGACTTGCGCAGAGCCGGCAACGAATGCGGGTGTATCTCGACAACGCTCCTGATAGGCTCACCTACAGATTCTTTTCGGACATGTTGGATAGGCCATGACCTTCATGCTGCTCACCGGCGCGGGGTTCTCCCATAACTGGGGCGCACCGCTGGCATCGCAGGTGTTCAGTTCGGTCTTGAGCGATCGCGATATCGATGGAGAGACGCGCGAGAGGCTGATTGCTTCGGGCGGCGCTTTCGAGGGCGTTATGGCCGATTTTCAGATTTCGAGCGATCCTGAGGACCAGAAGCGCTACGAAGCGCTGCTCACGTCGGTGGTCGGGATCTTCAACGGCATGAACCAATCCTTCATGCAGACCCAGTTCGAATTTGAGAACCCGCCAAGCGTCCAGCATTCCATGGCTGCTTTCCTGAGCCGGTTTCACGCCATCTTCACGCTCAATCAGGACACTCTGTTGGAGCAGCATTACAATCCGCACATCGGGCCGCCGATGAACTGGGGTCATCTCCAATGTCCCGGCATGCGTTACATGCAGCCTTATACGCCGACCGGCTCGCGACACGACAAGTTCGCGATCATGGAGCCCCATCCACCCTTCGCCACCATCCCCGGGAGCGGCGCGCAGCCTTACGTGAAACTCCACGGTTCCGTGAATTGGGTAGAGTCCAATCGCGGCAAGCGCATCATCATCATGGGCGGTGCAAAAGCCGTCAGCATAGGCCGCTTTCCGGTTTTGACCTGGTACCACGATGAGTTTCGCAGAATGCTCGCACGACCATCGGCTCGGTTGATGGTGATCGGCTACAGCTTCAGCGACGAGCACATCAACGACGCCATCGTCGATGGCCTTGCTTCCCATCTGAAGCTGTTCGTCGTCGATCCCACCCCATTCCAGGCCATCGATCGAGACAAGCGCATCGACCGGAAGCAGATTATAGGGATGATGAATACGCCGCTGAAAGACATCTTCGGCGGCAACCGCTACGCCCACACCGAGATCTCGAAGTTCTTTAGCTGAAGTCCGGAGATCCGGCGCATTCTCGTCGTGGCTCGTCTCCTGCAATTGTCTCTCGGTTCGACACTCGGCGCAACGACGAACATTTGAGGAAGCAGACTGGCCGTCACCGTCACTGCGAAGATATTCAAGAAGCCGTTTTCAGGGGCGAACGGCACGAACATGCTCGGCGCCGCGCGCTGACATCATCCGTTCGTTAGTCGAGGTCGGCTAAAGCTAGCACCGCGCACCACACGTCGGTGTTGTTCATTGCGATGCATGCTTGTTCGGCCCGCTCTGCGAAGAGCCTTGTTGCCTTTGATCCGTTCAAGCGGATCCTTTGACAAGTCTCAATGATGTTCTGACGGTCAGAGAGCTAGGCGATCGGATCACTGAAATGGCGTGGAGGAGTTCGCCGATGTTCGCTGGCGCTTATTCGACGGATATTCGACGACTCTTCGAGAGAAGCCGTAAGTTGTTGAAATCTCTGGCGCTCCCTAGGGGAATCGAACCCCTGTTTCAGCCTTGAGAGGACGACGGCAAAGCGCAGGCGGGCGATAGCGCGAAGTCACTCACAAACGAGTGACGTCCAGTCGCCCAAGATCACCGTCGTCGCGGTAGCTAGTTGGTAGCTATGAGGGTATTTAAAACTACGGAGATTTCTTTAACCGCTTGATTTGTCTGGTACAGTTGGGTGGGCTCGAACCACCGACCTCCTGTTCCACAGACAGGCGCTCTAACCAACTGAGCTACAACTGCATCCTGGCGAGCCGCGCCTCGGGACGCCCGTAAGTAAGGGCCGGTGCCGAGGGGGCTGGACGGGGCGGAAACTAGGTGCAACGGGCGTTTTTGGCAAGGCCGCAGGACCCGATATTTGGCCTTCAGTCAACGCGAGAAAAGGTCGGTCGGCTGGGGGTTCACCTCTCCCCGACGGGGAGAGGTCGGATTGCTCCTGGCGATGCGAAGCATCGTCGGGAGCGATCCGGGTGAGGGGCCGCGGCCGCCAGTGAGACCTGAACCCCTCACCCGGATCGCATCTTCGATGCGATCCGACCTCTCCCTTTGGGAGAGGTGGACCGAGCTCTGGGCGCCGGCTGAGTCCATGCCGAAAGAAAAACCCGGGCACTTGGCCCGGGTTTCATCAGCTCAAACCGGCCTCACCGCTCAGGCGGCGGGCGGCATGTACTTCGAGGCGGAGGCCTTGATCGGCTCGGCGGTCTCGGCGGCGACGCGCTGGGTGAGCTCGACCAGCTCCTTGGCCTGGGACTGCAGGGTCTCGAGCTGCTTGCGGGCGTGGCCGGTCCACAGCTCCATCGCTTCCGACGGCGACTTGGCGCCGAACAGCTGCTGGGCGAAGTCCAGCTGGGCGCTGGTGTTGGCCTTCATGAACTCCACCAGCTTGGCGGTGTATTCGCTCGCGCCCTTGGAGGCCGAGGTGAACACGGCTTCCACGGTGCCGTTATGGGTCTCGGCGGCGTCCTTGAACTTGGCGTAGTTCTCGCGGGCCTGCGACACGCCCTTTTCGGCGAACGCACGCATCTGCTCGGGAACCTCGAACGGAATGATCGAGGCAGAAAACGGATCAGTCGCACCTGTCATGGTTGTCCCTCACGCAAAATGAAAAAATGGAGTGAGCCTTCTGGCGCGCCCGCCGGCCCCCATCTGGGCCCTTGCATTCAGCGGGAACGAAGACTGGAAACGCGAAACGAATGAGATGGCTCGCCCAGCGCCCAGCACTATGGCTGCCTATCATGTCAACATTGTGCATCGCAACGCGCCAGACGGGTGCGCTGCGAAATTTAATCTAGGTGAGGATGAGGTTCCGGTACGGGGGAACCGGGGGTTGAGGGCCAACCGTCCCTCTCTATCGTCATTCCGGGGCCCGAGCGAAGCGAGGGAGCTATGGTGCGCAATTGCGCACCTGAGAATCCATCGAACCGCAGCGACGGGAGATGGATGGATTCCGGGTTCGCGCTGGGCGCGCCCCGGAATGACGGCGGGGCGAATCCCTTGGATGCAACATTGGCGCGGCTTGCGGGGTTGGCACCATTAAGGTTATCGCCGCTTGGGGGGCCCTTCCGGGCCTGCGACCGTGGACCTGCCCGCGCCTCTCGGGCGATAACTCTTTCTTAAGGCTGCCAATCCCGGCAGCCGCCACACCTGATGCGAGAGCTGCAGCCGGCCTCATGACGCGTTCGGATTTCCAGTTGCGAGGTGTGGGCGATCCGCGGCTGGCCGTGCACGCGACCTCCCAGCTCGCGACCTGGCTATGGTCGATCGACGGCGCGCGCGTGCTGTGGGCCAATCCGGTCGGCGCCAGGCTGTTCGGCGCGGCGAACAGCGCAGCGCTCGCGGAGAAGACCTTCGGCCCGGCGGACAGCCACCGCCGCCACATCGTCCGGCTCGCGCGGCAACTGCCGGGAGGCGGCACGGTGCGGCTCGAACGGCTGCGCGGCTTCGGCGCCCGGCTCGGCTCACTCATGACCTGCGCCTGCGCGCGGCTCGACTTCGCCGATGGCAGCCAGGCCGTGCTCGTCACCGCGATGGACCCGACGCTGCGCACGATGCCGCTGATCGAGCGGCTGCATCGCCTGGTCGCGGGCGCCAAGGTGCCGATGGCGGCGTTCGCGCCGGACGGACAGTTCGTCGGGGCGAGCGAGACCGCCCGCTCCCTGCTCGGCTTCCGCGATCTCTTCGAGGCCGGGCTCGACCGGGCGCGCAGCGATGCGCTGGCGAACGGCCGCGCCGCGACGCCGATCGGGATCGGCCAGATGGTGCTGCAACGGGTCGGCACGGGCGCCGATGTCGGCCTGGTCGCGCTGATCGAGCCGGCCGCCACGACGGCGACGGCACGCGATGCCGCGTCCGAGGCCGCGCCGGATATCGCACGCGACCAGCCGGCCCAGCCCGCACCCGAGGCCGCCGCGAACGAGCCGCCGGCGGCCGTGCCTGACGACGCGCAGCCTGCGCCATCGCACGAGGCCGCGACGGGAATCGCGCTGTTCGACGCCTTCGCCGACCCGGTCGAAACGGCTGCACCGGCCGAGACGATCGCGCACGCGCCCGCCGAGCCGGCCGGCGCCACTGCACCGGATCTCGTGTCGGTCGAGGCCACCGACGAGACGATCGTAACCGACGCGATTGAATCCTCGCCCAAGACTCCGGTTGAAAACCCGGCGGAAGCCATTGTGTCGCCGCAGGCTGCCCCGATCACTGCCCGCATGGTCGAGCCGCCATCGGGCCAAGAGTCTTCGAGCCAAGAGTCTTCGGGCCAAGAGTCCTCGGGCCAAGCGCCGCCCGCACCGCGCCAGCATCCGCTGCGCTTCCTCTGGCAGATGGATGCAGAGGGCCGCTTTGCGCTCGAGTCCGATGAATTCATCCGCCTGATCGGCGCGCGCACCGCCGCCGGCTTCGGCCGCCCCTGGCGCGAGATCGCCGAGGCGTTCGGGCTCGATCCGGAAGGGCGCGTCGCAGCGGCGCTTGAAAGCCGCGACACCTGGGCCGGCATCACCGTGAACTGGCCGGCCGACGGCGGCGAGCGTCTGGCGGTCGAGCTCGCGGGGCTTCCGGTCTATGACGGCGAGCGCAGGTTCGCCGGCTTCAAGGGCTTTGGCGTCTGCCGCGATCTCGACGGCCTCAACCGGCTCGAGGCGCTGCGCCGCTTCGAGCTGCTCGCCGCGCCCGTGCAGCACGGCCTCTCCGCCGACGTCGCCGAACCCGGTCCGGAGCCTGAGGCCAGGCCGGAAGCACCGCCCGAAGCTGAGCCCGAAGCTGAGCCGGTAACGGAGCCCGAAGCGGCGGCAGCGCCTCCGCCGATCGAGCCGCCCGAGCCTGTGCCAACTCCCGAGCCTGAACTGCAAGACCCCACAAGCGAGCCGAATTCACACCCAACCGATCTGGAAACGCCCGTGGAAACGCCTCCGAATGTCGTGCCGTTCCGTTCGCCCGGCGATACGCGACCGCCGACGCTGACGCCGGTCGAGAACAGCGCGTTCAACGAGCTCGCGCGGCAATTGTCCGAACGGCTCGAACGCGAGCGCGAGACGATCGCGGTCGATACGGCCGAGCCGCCGGCGGCCGAGATGCCGTCCGAACCGGCCGCGCCGGAGCCCGAGGCGCCGCGCGCGGCGGCCGAATGGCTGAGCGAACCCGCGCCGGCGCCGCGCGGCGCCAGCGCGCGCGACCGCGCGCTGCTCGATCTCTTGCCGTCGGGCATCCTGATCTACCGGCTCGACCGCCTGCTCTACGCCAACCCCGCCTTCCTCGCGCGCATGGGCTATGCGAGCGTGAACGCGCTGGAGAATGCCGGCGGGCTGGATGCGCTCTATGTCGAGCCGGGCGTGTCGGCGGCGAGCAGCACCTCGCAAGGCGGCACGCCGGTCACGATCAGCGCGACGCTCGCGAACGGGCAAGCGCCGCTCGCGACGACCGAAGCGCATCTGCACACGATCGACTGGGACGGCGAGAGCGCGCATGCGCTGATCTGCGCTCTGCCGCAGGCGGCCCCCGTCGCCGCCGCCGCGGCGCCAGCCGTCGCGGAGACCGTCATCACAGGGACCGTCATCACCGAGTCCGTCGTCGCAGACTCCTATCCCTACGATGCCGAGCCCATGGCGGGCGAAGCCGAGGCCGAGGATCTCGCCGCGATCCTCGACACCACGGCGGAGGGCATCGTGATGTTCGATGCCGAAGGCAACATCCACGCCTGCAACCGCAGCGCAGAAGCGCTGTTCGGCTATGACGGCGAAGCGCTGCGCGAGCAGAACCTGATGACGCTGTTCGCGCCCGAGAGCCAGCAGATCGTCGCCGACTATCTCGAAAGCCTGAAGAGCCAGGACATTTCGAGCCTGCTCGACCACGGCCGCGAGGTGCTGGGACGCGAGAAGAAGGGCGGCGCGATTCCGCTCGCGATGATCATGGGCCGCACGCGGCCGGACGGGCCGAACTTCTTCGCCGTGTTCCGCGACCTCTCGCAGAGCAAGAAGGGCGAGAGCGAGCTGACCCAGGCCCGCCACCTCGTCGACGGCGCGGCCAATGCCAAGGCCGACATGCTGGCGCGGATCAGCCACGAAATCCGCACGCCGCTCAATGCCATCATCGGCTTTGCCGAGGTGATGATCTCCGAACGCTTCGGCGCGCTCGGCAACGAGCGCTACGGCGAATACATGAAGGACATCCGCGCCTCCGGCGAACGCGTCATCGCGATCATCGACGACCTGCTGGAGCTGTCGCGGATCGAGACCGGCAAGCTCGATCTCACCTTCGCCAACCTCAACCTCAACGACCTCGTCGAAGCCTGCGTGACGGTGATGCAGCCGCAGGCCAACCGCGAGCGCATCATCATCCGCACCTCGCTCGCCCATGCGCTGCCGCAGGTCGCGGCCGACGCGCGCGCGATGCGGCAGATCACCATGAACCTGATCTCGAACTCGATCCGGCTCGCCAGCGCCGGCGGCCAGGTCATCGTCTCGACCGCGCTCACCGACCGCGGCGAGATCGCGCTGCGCATCCGCGACACCGGCCACGGCCTCAGCGAACGCGAGGTCGCCGCCGCGATGGAGCCGTTCCGCACCCCGCCGCCCGGCGACGCCGCGGACAGCTCGGCGCTCAGCCTGTCGCTGACCAAGGCGCTGGTCGAAGCCAACCGCGCCCAGTTCAACATCAAGAACGCGGGCCACGGCACGCTGATCGAAGTGGTGTTCGCGCCGGCGCTGGCGAAGGCCTGAGGCGCTCACTGGCTCGCGGGTAGACCGCGCGCAAGCGCGGCCGCCTGCTGCAGGCTGATGCCGTTCGCGAGCGGGTCGGCGTGACGATGCGCCAAGTGCCACTCGCTTTCCACGCGCCGGTAGACGAGCGTCACGCGCAGTGCCCACTCCTGCGCGGGCAGCCCCCCGACCTCGACACTGTCCCGCTCGATCAGCGCGAGAACGACCATGTCCTGCGAGCCATAGGTCTGGACCACCTCCTGCCTGTGCGTGCCGTTGCTGAAGAAGCGGCCCATGCGCTCCCACCTTTCGGGCGTGTACTCCGCGGCTTTTGACGGGACGCCGCCGAAGGGCGACATCAGCACGAAGTCGTCGGTGATGGAGATCATCTGCCGGTAGGTGCCGACGTCGCCGCGCATCAGCGCCGCGTTCGATCGCTGCGTATGGTCGATCAGTTTTGCGATCACGTCGTCGGCCGTGGCCGCCTCGGCGACGACGAGCGGCATGCATGCCATCCCCGCGAGCGTGTGACGCCTGGACACCGCCGCGGGCGCGGCTGCGCGAGAGGCTTGATCGTTCTTCATTCGAGGGCTCCGTTGTCGAGGGGGCACGTGGCCGTACGAGAGCCTGGATGCCGCTTTGAACATCATGAATCCAGTGATAAGAACTCAGGATCATGCTGAATCCTGCTCAGCTTTCCCGGATCGACGTCAGCCTCCTCGTCGTGTTCAGCACGGTGCTGGAGGAGCGCCAGGTCTTGCGCGCGGCGGACAAGCTCAATCTCACGCCGTCCGCGGTGAGCCACGGATTGCGGCGGCTGCGGCGCATCTTCCACGATCCCTTGTTCCTGAAGACGCCGAACGGGGTGAAGCCGACGGAGCGTGCGCTCGCGCTTGCCGGTCCCGTCGCAGAGCTGCTGTCGCGCCTCGACGCGATCGTATCGGCAGCCGCGCCGTTTGACACAAGAACGGCGAGGCGCTCGTTCACGATCGGCGCACCTGATGCGCTTGCCGCGGTGTTTCTCGCCCCTCTCCTCAAGGCCCTGGCCCGGGAAGGACCGGGCATCGACATCCGGCTGCTGCAATTGATGCCGCAACGTCAGGGCAAGTCGTCGAGCCAGGTGTGGCAGGATACGCTCTCGGAGCTCGACTCGCACCGGCTCGACCTCACCGTGCTGCCGATCGGTCCGCTGCCGTCACGTTACGTGCAGCGATTGCTGTTCGAGGAAGACTTCGTTGTCGCCATGCGCAAGGGCCACCGCATGGCCCGCAAGGTCACGCTCGCGGCCTATCTGGCTGCACCGCATTTGCTGGTTTCAGCGATCGGCGATGCGCTCGGGATCGTCGACGTCAGGCTTGCCGAACGCGGCCATTCCCGGCGCGTCGCGCTGACGGTACCCAACTTCATGATGGCGCTGGCGCAGCTCGCCGAGAGCGATTTCATTGCGACCTTGCCACGCCATCTGGTCGAACGTCATGCCGCACGCTTCGGCCTGGTGATGCGTCCCGTGCCGTTTCCGTGGACGCCTGACCCGGTGCATGTCGTCGCCTCGCAAGCCGCAATGGCGGATGCCGGTGTAGCCTGGCTGTTCGAGACGCTTTCGCGCTGCATAGGTCCGGCGGCGCGTTCGGCGCTCAAGCGCGCCTCTCCGTCTGTCGCCGGATAACAAAAAGGGCACGGCGCGTGCCGTGCCCCTTCGCATTCCTGTCGCCTGGTCTCAGCTGTAGATCTCGAACAGGCCGGCGCCGCCCTGGCCGCCGCCGATGCACATCGTCACCACGCCCCACTTGGCCTTGCGGCGGGCGCCTTCCTGCAGCAGATGGCCGGTGAGACGGGCGCCGGTCATGCCGAAGGGATGGCCGATCGCGATCGAGCCGCCGTTGACGTTGTACTTGGCGGGATCGATGCCGAGCTTGTCGCGGCAATACAGGCACTGGCTGGCGAAGGCCTCGTTGAGCTCCCAGAGATCGATGTCGTCGATCTTGAGGCCGGTGCGCTTGAGCAGCTTCGGGATCGCGAACACCGGGCCGATGCCCATCTCGTCGGGCTCGCAGCCGGCGGTCGCCCAGGCGACGAAGCGGCCGAGCGGCTTGAGGCCGCGCTTCTCGGCATCCTTGGCCTCCATCAGCACCACGGCGGCGGCGCCGTCGGAGAGCTGGCTGGCATTGCCGGCGGTGACGAACTTGCCGGGACCCTTCACCGGCTCGAGTTTTGCCAATCCTTCCAGCGTGGTTTCGGGGCGATTGCATTCGTCGCGGTCTACGACGTAGTCGACGATGCTCTCGGCCTTGGTCGCCTTGTCGACGACCTTCATCTTCGTCTTCATCGGGACGATCTCGTCCTTGTACTTGCCCGCCTGCTGCGACGCCGCCATGCGGCGCTGCGATTCCAGCGAGAACTCGTCCTGGTATTCGCGGCTGAGCTTGTAGCGCTCCGCGACGATGTCGGCGGTGTCGATCATCGCCATGAAGATGTCGGGCGCGACCTTGAGCAGCTCCGGATCGATCGATTCCTTCGGCGTGGCGCCGCCCGGAATCGAGATGCTCTCGACGCCGCCCGCGACGATGCAGTCGGCGCCGTCCGAGCGGATCGAGTTGGCGGCCATCGCGATGGTCTGGAGCCCCGAAGAGCAGAAGCGGTTCACCGAGACGCCCGCGGTGGTCTTCGGCAGGCCGGCGAGCAGCGCGGCCTGGCGGCCGATGTTCGGCGCGCCATGGGCGCAATTGCCGAGATAGCAGTCCTCGACATAGTCCTTCTCGACGCCGGCGCGGTCGACCGCGTGCTGGATGGCGTGGGCCGCGAGCGACATCGGCGGCGTGATGTTGAACCCGCCGCGGCCGGATTTGGCGAGGCCCGTGCGCGCATAGGAAACGATGACGGCTTCACGCATGTGTTTCTCCCTGTCGAAGGATTTTGAACGGAGTGTAGGTACGAAGCGTTCCTGGCGTCATTGGTACACAAAGTTCGGCGGGCGCGGGAAATAAAAACGCCGCCTCCGGTGACAGAGGCGGCGTTGTTCCGCGGGTCGGAATATGTGGCGACAAGCGTGCTAAGATCCGCCTCTGCCGGCTTGCTCTGTCACCTCTCCCCAGCGGGGAGAGGTCGGATTGCGCAGCAATCCGGGTGAGGGGCCGCAGCAATCCGTGAGAGCCCAACCCCTCACCCGGATCGCATCTTGCGATGCGATCCGACCTCTCCCTTCGGGAGAGGTGAAGATCAGAACGCCAGCGCCTTGGCCTGCTTGACCTGCGGCAGGGCCTGCACCTTGGCGAGCAGGTCCGCCGGCACCGCACCGTCGACCTCGACCAGCGCGATGGCATCTGAGCCGGGCGCGACGCGGCCGAGGTGGAAGGTGGCGATGTTGATCCTGGCGTCGCCCAGAAGGCTCGCGAACTTGCCGATGAAGCCCGGCTTGTCCTCGTTGGTGACGTAGATCATCGACTTGCCGAACTCGGCATCGACGCGGATGCCCTTGATGTCGACGAGACGCGGCTTGCCGTCGGCATAGACGGTACCCGAGACCGAACGCTCCTGCCGCTCGGTCGTGACGGTGACGGTGATCAGGCTCTCATAGTCGCTCTGGGCGGCGCGCACGATCTCGTCCACCACCATGCCGCGCTCCTTGGCGATGACCGGCGCCGACACCACGTTGATCTCGCCCAGCATCGGCCGCAACAGACCGGACAGCACCGCGGAGGTGATCGCCTTGATCTTCATCTCGGCGACGTGGCCCTCATAGGTGATCTCGACCTTGAGAATGCCGGTCTCGGTGAGCTGGCCGGCGAAGGAGCCGAGCTTCTCGGCAAGCGCGATGAACGGCTTCAGCTTCGGCGCCTCTTCCGCCGTGATCGAGGGGAAGTTGACGGCGTTCGAAATCGCGCCGGTCAGGAGATAATCCGACATCTGCTCGGCGACCTGGAGCGCGACGTTCTCCTGCGCTTCTGTGGTGGACGCGCCGAGATGCGGCGTGCAGATCACATTGGGGTGGCCGAACAGCACGTTCTTGGTCGCGGGCTCCTCGACGAACACGTCGAAGGCGGCGCCGGCGATGTGCTTGGAGTTGAGCGCATCGACCACCGCCTGCTCGTCGACGAGACCGCCGCGGGCGCAGTTGATCAGGCGCACGCCCTTCTTCATCTTGGCGATCGCGGCCGCGTCGATGATGTTCTTCGTCTTCTCGGTGAGCGGGGTGTGCAGGGTGATGAAATCGGCGCGCTTCAGGAGATCGTCGAGCTCGACCTTCTCGACGCCGATGTCCTTGGCGCGCTCGGGCGACAGGAACGGATCGAACGCGATCACCTTCATGCGCAGGCCGAGCGCGCGGTCGGCGACGATCGAGCCGATATTGCCGCAGCCGATGACGCCGAGCACCTTGCCGGTGATCTCGACGCCCATGAAGCGGTTCTTCTCCCATTTGCCCGCCTGGGTCGAGGCGTCGGCCTGCGGGATCTCGCGCGCCAGCGCCAGCATCAGTGTGATGGCGTGCTCGGCGGTCGTGATCGAATTGCCGAACGGCGTGTTCATCACGATGATGCCCTTGGCCGTGGCGGCGGGGATCTCGACGTTGTCGACGCCGATGCCGGCGCGGCCGATCACCTTCAGTCTGGTCGCCTTCTCGAGGATCTTGGCGGTTGCCTTGGTCGCGGAACGGATCGCAAGGCCGTCGTAATTGCCGATGATCTCGGCGAGCTTGTCCTTGTCCTTGCCGAGATTGGGCTGGAAGTCGACCTCGATGCCGCGGTCCTTGAAGATCTGCACGGCGGCGGGCGAGAGCGCGTCGGAAATGAGAACTTTGGGTTTGGTCATGGGGGATGTTTTCCTTCGCCCCGCAACGAGGGCGGGCCACTGGGCTGATGTGGTGAAGTCTCTGGTCACGTCTCTCTCTCCCCGTTCTTACGGGGAGAGGGTCGGGGTGAGGGGCAGACACAGGCGAGGTGCAAGCCGAGAGAGGCCCCTCACCCGGATCGCTGCGCGATCCGACCTCTCCCCGTAAGAACGGGGAGAGGTGAAGAAAAAAGCTTACGCCGCCTTGGCCAACGTGGCCTTGGTCTCGGCGAAGGCCCAGTCGATCCACTGCGTCAGCAGCTCGACGTCCCTGGCCTCGACGGTGGCGCCGCACCAGATGCGCAGGCCGGCCGGGGCATCGCGGTAATAGGCGAAGTCGTAGCCGGCGCCTTCCTTCTCGACCAGCGCGACCAGCTTCTTGCTGAACTCGGCCTGCGCGTCGTCGGAGAGCGAGGTGATCGCGGGATCGGTGAACTTCAGGCACACCGAGGTGTTGGAGCGGATCGAGGCGTCCTTGGCCAGGAAGTCGATCCACGGCGTCCTCGCCTTCCAGTCGGCGAGCACCTTGGTGTTGGCATCGGCGCGCGCGATCAGCGCCTTGAGGCCGCCGATCGACTTGGCCCAGTTCAGCGCGTCGAGATAATCCTCGACGCAGAGCATCGACGGCGTGTTGATGGTCTCGCCGACGAAGATGCCCTCGTTGATCTTGCCGCCCTTGGTCATGCGGAAGATTTTCGGCAGCGGCCAGGCCGGCTTGTAGGTTTCGAGCCGCTCCACCGCGCGCGGCGACAGGATCAGCATGCCATGCGCGGCCTCGCCGCCGAGCGCCTTCTGCCAGGAGAAGGTGACGACGTCGAGCTTCGGCCAATCGAGCGCCTGCGCGAATGCGGCGGACGTCGCGTCGCAGATGGTCAGGCCCTCGCGGGTCGCGCTGATCCAGTCGGCGTTCGGCACGCGCACGCCTGAGGTGGTGCCGTTCCAGGTGAAGACGACGTCGCTCTTGGGATCGACCTTCGACAGATCGGGAATCTCACCGTAAGCCGCGCTCAGCTTGGTGACGTCCTTGAGCTTCAATTCCTTGACGATGTCGCTGACCCAGCCCTCGCCGAAGGATTCCCAGGCGAGCGTGGTGACGGGCCGCGCACCGAGCAGCGACCACAGCGCCATCTCGACCGCGCCGGTATCGGAGGCCGGCACGATGCCGATGCGGTAATCGGCGGGCACCTCAAGCACTTCGCGCGTCAGATCGATCGCGAGCTTGAGCTTGGTCTTGCCGACCTTCGCGCGATGCGAACGGCCGAGTGCTGCGTCCTTGAGATTTTGGGCGTTCCAGCCGGGGCGCTTGGCGCAGGGGCCGGAGGAGAAATGCGGCACGGTCGGCCGCGAAGCGGGCTTCGCTACAGTCATGATCTACCCTTCCAGATAGTAAGCCTCCCGTTGGGGGGAGGTGTCCCGCCGCGGCTGATACGGGAAACGGGAAGAGTCGTCAAGGAAGTTCCGGGGCCTCACGGGCGAGTGATGGCGCCTCCGGTGCGATCTCCGGGGCTTCGACCGCGGCAAGCGCATTCAGCAGGTCCGTGGCATCGCTGATCAATTGCGCGGCCCTGCGGCGGCTGCCGACCTTCAAAATGCATTCGTCATTGGCCTGAACGACATAGTCGTTGCCGACCTTGATCATTGAATAGCTTGTCATCGAAATCCCCGAACCGACAGAGCTCGGTGTCAGAAGTTGCCGTAGCACCATTCGTTCCTCGTTCAACATGAACGACGGATGCGTAGTTTACCACCGATTAAGATGAACGAATGCGCGATCCGAATTCGCTGATCGCGCAACGTTCGCGCGGAGCTGCTTCAAAAGCGGACAGTCATGCCCACATGGCTCGCCGCAAATCCGAGGCGCTTGTAGAAGCGCTGCGCATCGATTCGCGTCTGATGCGTGAGCAGCTCGACGAGATTGCAGCCGCGTGATTTCGCTTCCGTCAGCGCCCATTGCACCAGCTGCTCGCCGATGCCACGGCTGCGACAATCGGAAGCAACGCGAACGTCCTCGAGCAGACCGCGCACACCGCCCTGCGAGCTGATGCCTGGCAGGATCGCGAGCTGCAGGCAGCCGACCACCCTGCCCGCGCTCTCGGCCACCACGAGCGCAAGATTCGGATCGCGCTCGACCCGCGCGAAGGCCTCGTAATAGGACGCGGGCAACGGATCCTCCACGCGCTCGCGCGCGCGGCCGAGATGATCGTCGGCCAGCATCGCCACGATGGCGGCGACGTCCTCGCGGCGCGCGGGACGGATGGAGACGGCTGCGGCGTTCATGTCATCCAACTCCGCACTCAACGCGCCGGCGAAAGGCCGAGAAAGGCCTCGACTTCGCCGATCCAGCGGCGGACGGACGCGTGGCGGGCGAGATCGAAGCCGCCTTCATGCGCGACACGCGTATAGGCGAGCAGCGACACGTCGGCGAGCGAAACCTCATCGCCGGCGAAGAAGCGGCTGCCGGAGAGATGCTGCTCCATACGGTCGAGCGCAGCATAGCCGCGCTTGACCTTTTCAGGGTCGAGCTCGGAGACGTCCTTGCCGAGATAGACGATCTGGAAGCGGCACACCGCGATGTAGGGCTCGTGGCTGTACTGCTCCCAGAACAGCCATTCGTCCATCTTGGCCGCCGTGAAGGCGTCGGGCGGGATCAGCGCGCTGTCGCGGGCGAGATAGCGGATGATGGCGTTGGACTGCGCCAGTGTGCGGCCGTCGTCGAATGCGACGGTCGGCACCTGGCCGGCGCCGTTCATGGCGAGGAACTGCGGCGTGCGCGTCTCGCCCTTGCGAGTGTCGATCTCAATCCATTGGTAAGGCAGCGCGAGCCTGTCGCAGACCCACTTCACCTTGAGACAATTTCCGGAATTGCTGTCGCCGTATATCTTCATCGCTGCTGCCCCGTTGGGACGACACAGCATCAGGGTCGGCTTGACCTGTCAATCGGCGCCATGCGCACGCGTCAGAACTTGTAGCCGAGCCCGGCGCGGACGGAATTGATGTTCGACTCGATGTCCGCGGTCACGCGCTGGAATTCGTATTCGGCTCGGAAGAACAGCCCACCGACCAGCATGGCGTCCACGCCCAGACCGGCGGAATACCCGTAGACCAGCTTGTCCTTGCTCGCGTAGGTCGTCGCCGGCAGCACAGGCGAAGGCGAGGCCGACGCATAGCGATCGACGGTCTGATAGCCGACGCCGCCGCCGATGAACGCATAGGGCAGAAAGCATCCCCAGGCATAACCGGCGCGGACGCGCAGCGATCCGAAGTCGGAGATGCCGACGACCGCCGAGGATGCGGTGGTGGCGATCAGCGCATTCACATTGTTGAACGTCTGCCCGACCGACCTCGAGGTCGACTTGAAGCCGCCATGAATGTAGTTCGCCTCGATGCCCATCACGACGTCGTCCCATTGCCCGTTATAGCCGGCAAAGACGCCGTAGCCGCCGCTGTTGCTGGTCGCCGCCGCGAGCGGCTGCCAGTTGTAGGCCGGGCCGGGCGTGACGAAGGTCGACTGCATGTCGCTGTTGATGCTGGACGAAATCTTCGAGGTGATGGTGCCGTAATCGCCCTGGCCGCCGACGTAATAGCCCTGCCAGTTGACGGCGGATGTCGTCAGGCCGTCGGTGAAGCTGCCGCGCAGGATCGGCAGGTCAGGCATGTCGGCCGCGTGCGCGGCAGAAACCGTCCCCAACATCGCCGCCGCCAACAAAAGCCTACGCATCACCACGCTCCATCGGACTCGAACCGTTGCGATGATCATCGCCCGTTAACCTTAATCAATGGTTGCGTCAGAGCGCCTCACCGCTGCGAGCAATGAAAAAAACGCAAAGCAAAACGGCGCGGGATGATCCCGCGCCGTTAAGAAGTCCTAATCGATCGACTCGACGATCAGCCCTTGGTGACGAGCGGCGGGGGCATGTAGGCCGGCGGGCTGTTGAGATCCCAGCGCACGCCGATCTTGACGTCGTGCGAAGTGATATCCTTGACCTTGATCGAAGTCGGGCCGGAGGCGCTGTTGTCGAACAAGCGATAGTTGCCGGGCGCCGCGTCGCCGAGATTCATGTAGCTGTAGGCCAGTTCGACGGTGAACCCGGGATTGACCTTGTAGGCGAGACCGGCATGAGCGGCCCAGGCGAGGTTCCATTTGCCGTTGTCGGCGAAGTAGGCGACGCTGTTGTTCAGACCGGGGCTGTACGACACGCCGTCGTCGCGGAAGCCGCTGATCTTGTTGTAGGAGCCACCAACACCGGCGCCGATGAACGGCGTAATGCACCACCAGGTGCCGAGGTCGACATAGGCATTGGCCATGACGACCCACTCGGACTTGCTGCCGCTGTAATTATTGACGCCGACGAAGCCGGGTCCAACGACGTTGTCGCTGCCGTGCAGATTGGCCTTGCCACGGTACTGGCCGATCACGTCGCCGCGGAACCAGTTGTTGAAGCGGTAGCCGACGCCGAGGCCGAACAGCGGCGAAGAGTCGAAACCGAGACCCTCCGTGGACTTCGTATATCCGGCCGGCAGCGCGCTCTCGATGCGCTTGGCGCTCTGGTTGGTCATGCCGATGTCGCCGCGCAGATACCAGCCGCCGAAATCGGCGGGCGGAGCCGGCGGCGCGTACATGGGAGGGGGCGCCGCGATCGGCATGTCGGCGGCGAACGCCATCGACGAGATCAGGGTTGCCGCACCCGCGGCAAGGAGAGACTTAACGCTACGCATTGGCTTCGTCCTTTTGGCCGGTGAGGCAACACCGACGCCTCACGTTCTGGAAACTCACGGCCCGGACGATGCCAGCAAATGTTTAAGCGCCACTTAACCCTAATTTTTAAGGTTGATTTTTTCTCTACGCACACGCGCGCCCCTCGCCAGCGTTGCAAAAACGCCGCGCCAAATGCGGCGACTTCGCCGCATTTCCTAACGATGTGTGAAGCTGGAAGGCGGCGAGACAGGATGCGTCAACGCACGTGCCGCGGCAGCTTGGGCAGGAATACCGCGAGGAGCCCGATCGCCGGAAGCCAGGCACAGACCTGGTAGACGAACGCGATCGAGGTGTGGTCGGCGAGCTTGCCGAGCACGGCCGCGCCCAGGCCCCCGATGCCGAAGGCGACGCCGAAGAACACGCCGGAGATCATGCCGAAGCGGTGCGGCACCAGCTCCTGCGCGAACACGATGATCGACGACGTCGTCGAGGAGATGATCAGACCGATGACGACGCTGAGAACGGCGCTGCCGACGAGCCCCGCATAAGGCAGCGCCAGCGTGAACGGAAGCGCGCCGAGAATCGAGATCCAGATTACGATCTTGCGTCCGAACCGATCGCCCAACGGACCTCCGAGAAACGCGCCCACAGCGTTCGCCGCCAGGAAGACGAAGAGATAGATCTGGGCTGCCTGCGTCGACACGCCGAAGCGGTCGATCAGATAGAAGATGTAGTAGCTCGACAGGCTCGAGACGTAGAGCTGTTTCGAGAACAACAGCGCGACCAGCACGAGCAGCGCCGCCGCGACACGGCGCGAGCTCGGCCCGCCCGGCTCGGTGTGAACGGGGGTCGCCTTCTTCGCCTTGATCTGCGGTGCGTACCAGCGGCCGATGCGCCAGAGGATGAGGATCGCGAGGAAGGCGATCGAAGAGAACCAGGCGATGCTGCCCTGACCGAACGGCACCACGATCAGCGCCGCCAGCACCGGTCCCATCGAGGTGCCGAAACTGCCGCCGAGCTGGAACACCGATTGCGCAAAGCCGTAGCGGCCGCCGGACGCGAGCCGCGCGATGCGCGCCGACTCGGGGTGAAACACCGCCGAACCGAGGCCGACCAACGCGGCGGCGACGAGGATGACGAGATATTGGTGCGCGGCGCTGAGCAGCAACAGGCCGAAGAACGTCGCGGCCATGCCGATCGCCAGCGAATAGGGCTGCGCCTTCTTGTCGGTATAGTGGCCGACCACCGGCTGCAGCAGCGAGGCCGTGAACTGGAAAGCCAGCGTGATCATGCCGATCTGCGCGAAGTCGAGCGCGTAGGTGTCCTTCAGGATCGGATACACCGAGGCGATCAGCGACTGCATGGTGTCGTTGAGGAAGTGCGAGAAGCTGATGCCGGCAAGCACGACATAAGCCGGCCCCGCGGCCCTGGCGGCAGCGGGCGCCACGTCGGCGACGACGACGGGCTCGGTCAGCGTTTCCTCGGAGACGACGACAGGCTTGTTCACTGAAGCATCCCGGCGCGGCAGGCTGCCGCGAGCTCTTGGGTACGATGGTGGCGACGGCCGAACCACCACCAATCGCAAATGGCTGGGATGCGTGGTCCCTGCTGCGAGGTTCGTAGCCCGGATGGAGCGAAGCGCAATCCGGGTCCTTATCGCCTGTTGCGCGAATCCCGGATTTCGCTTCGCTCCATCCGGGCTACAGTTGTGCCCTACGCCGCGGCCTGGCCGAGCGCCAGGACGATGGTGTCGACGACGTCTTCGACCAGGATGCGGTCCTCGCCTTCGCCCATGACGCGGATCACGGGCTCCGTGCCCGAGGAGCGGATCAAGAGACGGCCGTGGCCGTTGAGCCGCTTCTCGCCGTCCGAGATCGCCGACTTGACGTCGGAATCGTCGAGCGGCTTGCCGCCCTTGTGGCGAACGTTCTTGAGGATCTGCGGCAGCGGATCGAAGCGGTGGCAGACTTCGGAGACGGGACGGCGCAGCTTCTGCACCACGGCCAGCACCTGCAAGGCGGCAACGAAGCCGTCGCCGGTGGTGGCATAGTCGGACAGGATGATGTGGCCGGACTGCTCGCCGCCGAGATTGTAGCCGCCGTTCAGCATCTGCTCGAGCACGTAGCGGTCGCCGACCGGCGTTCGCACGAGTTCGAGCCCCTGCCCTTGCAGGAAGCGTTCGAGCCCGAGATTGGACATCACGGTGGCGACGATGCCCGGCCGCGACAGCCGGCCGTCTTCCTTCCAGCTCTGCGCGATCACCGCGAGCAACTGGTCGCCGTCGACGACGTGGCCGCGCTCGTCGACCAGGATGACGCGGTCGGCGTCACCGTCGAGCGCGATGCCGATGTCGGCGCGCATCTCGCGCACCTTTTTCGACAGTGCTTCCGGCGAAGTCGAGCCGCATTCCTTGTTGATGTTGAAGCCGTCGGGCTCGACGCCGATCGGCACGACGTCGGCGCCCAGCTCCCACAGCGCCTCCGGCACCACCTTGTAGGCGGCACCGTTCGCGCAATCGACCACGACGCGCAGGCCGTCCAGCGACAGATCGCGCGGCAGCGTGCGCTTGGCGAATTCGATGTAGCGGTCGTGCACGCCGTCGATACGGCGGGCGCGCCCGAGGCTCGCGCTCTGTGCGAGCCGCTTGTCGAGAGACTCGTCGAGCAGCTGCTCGATCTGCTTCTCGACGTCGTCGGAAAGCTTGAAGCCCTGCGGCCCGAACAGCTTGATGCCGTTGTCCTCGAACAGATTGTGCGAGGCCGAGATCATCACGCCGAGGTCGGCGCGCATCGACTTGGTCAGCATCGCGACGGCCGGTGTCGGCATCGGGCCGACCAGCAGCACGTCCATGCCGACCGAGGTGAAGCCTGCAACCATCGCATATTCGATCATGTAGCCGGACAGCCGCGTGTCCTTGCCGATCACGACCCGGTGGCGGTGGTCGCCGCGCTGAAACGCCAGGCCAGCGGCCTGGCCGACCTTGAGCGCGAGCTCCGGCGTGATCAGTCCGTTGGCGCGGCCCCTGATCCCGTCCGTCCCGAAATATTTGCGGCTCATATCGTCCCCCAAGGCAACAACCAGGGGATCCCCTCGCAACCACGGGCTGCCCGAAGGAGGCCCGCATCCCTGATTTGCTTGGGGTCTTATAGTCCCATTGCGGCTAACTTGGCTTCAAAAAATATGATGAATCATTACGGAACCGGCAGCGGCCGGCTCGGTAAGATCCTGTTAACACTATATTTCCTGCCGGAAAGCCGCACCGGGGCGGGAACCCCGCCTCTAGCCTTTGCGCTTCACATGGCCGTCCTCACGGCTCGGCGCCGGCTGGGTCACGTTGACCGGATCGGAGCCCGGAAAGGTCTCTTCCAGTCCCTCTTCCAGCGCCTCCTCGAGATCGTGCTTCTCCTTGATCTCTTCCGGCGAAGGTCCAGTGTGCGGCTTCGTCATGGCGCCCTCCCGCAAAACGTTCTGCAAACGATTTGGCTGTGCATCCAACCATGCTAGATGACCCCGAAATCTTCCGATGCAAGACTTCCGAGTAAGACGGGCCGGGGAAACGACATGAAGCACATCACCTGTATCGACGATCTTCGCACGCTGCACCAGCGCCGCGTGCCGAAGGCGTTCTTCGACTATTGCGACCGCGGCTCCTATGCGGAGGAAACGCTGCGCGCCAACCGCGAGGACATGCAGGCGATCAAGTTCCGCCAGCGCATCCTGGTCGACGTCTCCAAGCGCGACACCTCGACCACGATCCTCGGCGAACCCTCGACCATGCCGCTGATGCTCGCGCCCGTGGGCCTGCTCGGCATGCAGCATGGCGACGGCGAGATCCACGCCTGCCGCGCCGCCCAGGCCGCCGGCATCCCGTTCACGCAGTCGACGATGTCGATCTGCTCGATCGAGGACATCGCCGCCAATGTCGAGAAGCCGTTCTGGTTCCAGCTTTACGTGATGAAGGACCGCGGCTTCATCAAGGAATTGATCCAGCGCGCGATGGCGGCGAAATGCAGCGCGCTGGTGCTCACCGTCGACCTGCAGGTGATCGGCCAGCGCCATGCCGACATCAAGAACGGCATGACGGTGCCCCCCGAATGGTCGCTGTCGAAGCTGCTGGACTTCGCCAGCAAGCCGGCCTGGGTCTCCGGCGTGCTGCAAGGCAAGCGCCGCACCTTCGGCAACATCGCCGGCCACGTGAAGAACACCGAGGATCTCAACCGCCTCGCCGAATGGACGGCGTCGCAGTTCGACACCTCGCTGAACTGGAAGGACGTCGACTGGGTCCGCAGCATCTGGCCGGGCAAGCTCGTCATCAAGGGCATTCTCGACGTCGAGGACGCCGAGGAAGCCGCCAAGACCGGCGCGCAGGCCCTCGTCGTCTCCAACCACGGCGGCCGCCAGCTCGACGGCGCGCCGTCCTCGATCGAGGTGTTGCCGGAGATCGCCGACGCGGTCGGCGACAAGATGGAGATCATGTTCGACGGCGGCATCCGCTCCGGCCAGGACGTGATGCGCGCGCTCGCGCTCGGCGCAAAGTCCTGCATGATCGGCCGCGCCTATGCCTATGGCCTGGGCGCCGGCGGCCAGGCCGGCGTCGCCAAGGCGATCGACATCATCCAGAAGGAGCTGCTCACCACCATGGGCCTGTGCGGCGTCAACCGGATCGACGAGATCGACGATCATGTGATTGCGGTGTGAGCGCGGAGACGGTGCCGTAGCGTAGGGTGGGCAAAGCGAAGCGTGCCCACCACCTTTCGCGCGACGTAAAGCAGATGTGGGCACGGCGCAAAGGCGCCTTTGCCCACACTACGACGCTACGGAAGCGTACCTCCCCACCTCACATCGGCGGCGTGAGGCCGTCGCGGCCGACGCTGACGCGGTTGGCCTCGAACGAGCCATCCGGCAATTGCTTGATGAAGGCGATGACCTTGGCGCCCGGCTTCAACTCGGATTTGTCGCTCGGCACGAAGGTCACCACCGGCGTGTTGTCGGCGACGAACACCTTCTTCTCGCCGTCCTTGTACTTGACCAGCAGCGTGTGACCGTCGTTGCCGACGACGCTTTCGGCCACCGTCGCATTGGTCATGCTGGAGTTCGGCTTGAGGTCCCAGGGCCGCGAGCCTTCGCCGGTGCCGCGCATGCTCTCCGGAAACACGTGGACCTCGACGGCGTTCTGGCTGCCGTCCGGTCCCGGCACGGTGGTCGCGCCGATGAACGAACCCGGCTTGACGTCGGCGAGTGAAATCCTGGTAATGCCCGACACGTTCACGTCAGAAGCGAGGTGAAGCTTCACGTCCTCGCCGGTGCGCGACTTGACCTGCATGGTGTCGTTATTGACGCTTTCGATGGTGCCGCGCACGCGCGTCGGCACCGGCGCCCTCTGGGCGAAGGCGCAGTAAGTCGAGACGACCACCATCGCGACGGCGATCAGTGGACGTGTGAAAGTAGCGCGTTGAATCGTCATGATGGTCTCCGATCGTCCCCACGGGGGTAGAACTCCGGAGATGGTGTGCTATTCGCCGCGTCCCTCTCAAGTCTTTGTGAGATCGGCCTCGACCAGCGCACGGAGCTCGGCGGTGACCTCGGGCCGCCGGCCGAACCACAGCTCGAAGCCGCGCACCGCCTGGTGCAGCAGCATGCCGAGCCCGTCGGCGGTCTTCAGGCCGCGCGCCCTTGCCGCGGCGAGCAGCGGCGTCACCAGCGGAACATAGACGAGATCGGCAACGACTGCCGCTTGCGGCAGGCGTGCGACATCAACATCGAGTGAAGGCTGGCCGCGCATGCCGAGCGAGGTCGTGTTCACGAGAAGTCCTGCGCGCGGCAGCACGTCGTCGATCGCGTCCCACGGCAGCGGACGCACGTTCGGCCCGAACTGCTTTGCCAGCGTCTCGGCCCGCGCGACGGTACGATTGGCGACGTGCACGCATTTGATGCCGCGTTCGAGCAGGCCGAACACGACCGCGCGCGAGGATCCTCCGGCGCCAAGCACCAGCGCCTCCTCGGCCGCGCCCCAGCCTGGCGCGCTGGCGTCGAGATTGTTGATGAAGCCTTCGACGTCGGTGTTGGTCGAACGCAGCTCGCCATCGGCAAACCACAGCGTGTTCGCTGCGCCGACCGCCTGTGCGCGGGCGTCGGGCGTCGACAGCGCCAGCACGCCTTCCTTGTGCGGGATGGTGACGTTGGCACCGACGAAGCCGCGCAACGACAGCCGCAGCACGAAATCGCGCAGGTCCTCGGGCGGCACCGCCTCGATGACGTAGCCGCCCTCGATGCCGAGCGTGCGCAGCCAGTGATGATGGATCAGTGGCGAGCGCGAATGCGCCGCCGGCCATCCGATCAGACAGGCTGCGGGGGTCTTGCGCGCGGTCATCTTTCCCTCGGGTCGTTTCCGAGGCGATCCATTTCGCGTCCGGCGGGGTCTGTCAAGCGCGCGGGACGCCCGCTAGTCCGCGGCAGCCTCAGCGGGCGCAGAGCCCTTGATGTCGGCGATGGCGCGCTCGAGGCTCGTGCGATAGCGCGCGCGCGGCGGCGTGACACCATGGGTGAGCAGCGCGCGGCGGACCGTGGGCGAGGCTCCCGTGATGAACAGCCTGATGCCCTGGCGGTGCGCCTTGGCGGCGACGCGGCCAAGCACGTTGGCCGCGGTCGAATCCAGGAACGGCACCGCGGCGAAGTCGACCACGAAGGCCTTGCGCCCGTCGGCGACGCCGTCGAGCACGCTGCCGATCGCCGAGGCGGCGCCGAAGAAGAACGCACCGGTGATGCGATAGACCAGCACGTCGCGATCGACCGCGAGGGCGGGATCGTAGGGAACACGCGCGCCGTTGCCGTCGTCGGGTCGATCGGCGGCTACGAACGGTGCGCGCTCCTCAATGCCCGTCATCTCCGACATGCGGTGAATGAACAGCACCGCGCCGAGTGCGAAGCCGACGAGAATGCCTTCGGTCAGGTCGCGGAAGACCGTGAGCAGGAAAGTCGAAAGCAGCACGACGGCATCGCCCCATGATGAGCGCAGGAGCGTGGCGAATTCGTGCTTCTCCGCCATGGTCCAGGCCACCACGACCAGGACCGAGGCGAGCGCGGCCAGCGGAATGTAGCTCGCCAGCGGCGCCGCGATCAGCATGAACAGCAGCAGGAACACCGAATGCAGCATGCCCGCGAGCGGACCGCGCGCGCCGGCGCGGATGTTGGTGGCGGTGCGAGCGATCAGGCCGGTGACGCAGATGCCGCCGAACAGCGCCGAGCCTATATTGGCCGCGCCTTGCGCCACCAGCTCGCAATTCGAGCGGTGACGGCGGCCGGTCATGCCGTCGGCGACCACCGCCGACAGCAGCGATTCGATGGCGGCCAGCAGCGCGAAGGCGATCGCGTCCGGCAGCACCGCCCTTGCCTTCTCCAGCGAGAACGCGGGCAGCGCCGGCGAGGGAAGTTCGCGCGGAATGCCGCCGAAGCGCGAGCCGATGGTCTCGACGGGGAGCGACAGCAGCGCAGTCGCGACCGCAGCAAACACGACCGCGATCAGAATACCGGGCCAGGACGGCCGCCAGCGCCGCAAGGCGGCGATGATGGCGATGCTGACGATGGCGACCGCGACGGCGGACGGATTGACGGTGTTGAGGCCGCCGGCGAGCGCGACGAGCTTCGGCACGAACTCGCTGGGTTCCTTCCCCGTGAGCGTGATGCCTGAGAGATCGCGGAGCTGGCTGGCAAAGATGATGACCGCGATGCCGGCGGTGAAGCCGACCGTCACCGGATAGGGAATGAACTTGATGTAGGTGCCGACCCGCAACAGGCCCGCGGCGATCAGGAACAGGCCCGCCATCAGGGTCGCGAGGATGACACCGTCGACGCCGTGACGCTCCGCGGTCGCGGCGACCAGGACGATGAAGGCGCCGGCAGGTCCGCCGATCTGGAACCGGCTGCCGCCGAGCAGGGATGCGATGAAGCCGCCGACGACGGCGGTGTAGAGGCCGCGGTCGGGCGTCACGCCCGAGGCGATGGCGATCGCCATCGACAGCGGCAGCGCGACGATCGCGACCGTCAGGCCCGCGAAAACGTCGGCACGGAAGTCCGCCAAGCCATAGCCTTCGCGCCAGACGGTGACGAGCTTTGGCAGATACAGTTCGGCAAAGGTCGGCCGGCGAAGCTGATGCAGTTTGCCCGCGTGATCGCTCGTGATGCTCATCTCAGCAAAGTGCTCCGCTGCCCCACAATGCCCCGAAGCATCGTGCGTCGCGTGTTGCCGAGGCGCGACGATGCGCTAGCTCATCCTGATCCCGAGCACGATCAATACAAGATCATGCCCCCACCCGTCGCGGCGGCCCCGGCTCCTTGAGACGAACGCCACGCCCGCCGCTGTCGCTGCGCGCCTGCTCGCCGATCAGCTCGACGCCGGCCCGATCGAACGCGTCGACCACCTTGATCAGGGTCTCGACGACGCCGCGAACATTGCCGGTAGAAGCCTCCATCCGCTGGATGGTCGGCAGCGACACGCCGGCGAGCTCGGCCAAGGCTTTCTGGTCAATGCCGAGCAGCGCCCGCGCCGCCCGCATCTGAAATGACGTGATCAACTTGGCCTCACGTATGAGATACTATAAGTGATATCCTACACATATACAATGATGTAAAATACATCATCTTAGGACGAATGCAAGCGCCTCCTCCGTCATTGCGAGCGCAGCGAAGCAATCCAGAATCCCGCCGCGGAAAGACTCTGGATTGCTTCGCTGCGCTCGCAATGACGCTTGGAGAAACCGCAGCCTAAAGGAAGCTCCGCACGCGCGGAGGCAGCCCCTCACCCTGCCCTCTCCCCATGAAGAACGGGGAGAGGGAGAGAGAGGCCGTCACCTCCCTAACCGATCACGCCGCGTGTTGATGCGCGGCGATGATCTGGTCGGCGGCACGGCCGGTGACTTCGGCCATGTGGTCGAACTGGCGGGTGAAGCTGCCGGCGCCGGCAGTGGCCGAGCGCAGCTCGACGATGAGTTCGCCGATCTCGGCTTCCGGCATCATGGCGCGGACGCAGTCCCAGCCGCTCCAGCCGTCGCGGGTGTCGAAGCCGAGGATCTGGCCGCGACGCGCCGACAGGATCGCGTTGATCCTGGCGGTGGCCTCGGTCGGGCAGACGATCTCGACCATGTGGATCGGCTCCAGCAACACCGGTTGGCATTGCGGCAGGCCTTCGTTGAGCCCGATCCGCGCCGCCGTGCGGAAGGCGAGGTCGGAGGAATCGACGCTGTGATAGGAGCCGTCGGTCAGCGTCACCTGCACGTCGGTGACGGGGAAGCCGAGCGGGCCACGCGCCAGCCCGTCGACGACGCCTTCCTCCACCGCCGGGATGTAGTTGCGGGGCACCGCGCCGCCCACCACCTTCTCGGCGAACTTGAAGCCGTCGCCGCGCGGCAGCGGCCTGATGTCGAGCACGACGTCGCCGAACTGGCCGTGGCCGCCGGACTGCTTCTTGTGGCGGCCGCGCTGGACGATCGGCTTGCGAATGGTCTCCTGATAGCCGATCGCGGGCGGATGCGAGGTGACCTTGACGCCGAAGCGGTCGCGCAGCCGTTCGCCGGCGACGCGCAGATGCATCTCGCCCTGCCCCCACAGCACCGTATCGTGGGTCTGGGCGTTCTGCACCACGACCAGCGAGGGATCCTCCTCGTGCAGCCGGGCCATCGCCTGGCCGAGCTTCACGTCGTCCTTGCGATCGGTGGCCGCGATCGAGATCGCGAGCACCGGCGATGTCGGCTCGATTGCAATCAAGGCCGCGAGCGGGGTCTTGCCGTTCGAGACCGTGTCGCCGGTCCTGATCGGATCGAGCTTGGCGAGCGCCACCGTGTCGCCGGCTTCGGCCGACGCGCGCTTGGTGTCATAGGCGCCGTTGACGGCGAGGATGCCGGAGATGCGCCCTGCGCCGCCGGACGACGATTGCAGCGTCGCACCGTCGTCGACTTGGCCGGCGAGCAGCCGCGTCAGCGACAGCTTTCCGCCATGCTGCGAATGCAGCGTCTTGAAGACGTAGCCGATCGCATCCCTGGTCTCGGGCACGCCGAGACGTCTTGCGGTGTCCGCGACGCCCGGCGCCTCGTGGCGCAGCGCCTTCATCAGGCGCAGCACGCCGTTCTCGCGCGCGGCGGCGCCCAGCAGCACGGGACAGATCAACCCTTCGCGCAATTCGCGGGCGAGATCGTCGAATACGGCATCGCGCGGCGGCTGGATGTCTTCGAGCAGTTGCTCCATCAGCGCGTCGTCGTGGTCGGCGAGCTTCTCCAGCATCGAGAAGCGGGCCTCCTTCTCGCGGTCGAGATCGCCGCCTTCGAGCGCGATCACCTCTGAGGCCTTGTGCTCGCGATAGATGAAGGCGCGCTCGAGCGCGAGATCGACGAAGCCCTCGATCAGCTCGCCCTTCCAGATCGGGATCTGGCGCAGCACCAGCGGCACGCGCGAGGCGGGCTGGAGGGTCGCGAGAGTCTCGCGGACGCGCTGGCTGGCGCGGTCGATCTTGTTGAGGAACAGGAAGCGCGGAATCTTCAGCTCCTCCAGCTCGCGCAGGATGATCTGAAGCTGCGGCAGCTTCTTCTCGTCGGCTTCGCACACCACGATTGCGGCGTCGACCGCGGGAAGCGCGGCGCGCATGTCGTGGGCAAACTCGACGGAACCGGGACAATCGAGAAAGGTGTAGCTGTCTCCCATGAAACTCGTGGTCGCGGCAGTCAACCCGACGGTCATCTTGTGATGGCGGGCCTCGGGCGTGGCGTCGCCGACGGAAGTTCCGGCATCCACGCTGCCGGCGCGCGGGATTGCGCCCGTTCGCGCCAGGATTGCTTCGAGAAGTGTCGTTTTACCGCTTTGGAAAGGGCCCACCAGCGCGATGCACCGTGGACCTCGGGGACTTCTGACGTCTTGTCCCATTCGCCGCCTCCTTCTTGTGGAGCTCGGCCCATGATTGGGTCGGCAAACGCAGATGGTCTGCCCGTCCCCAGGATTTGGCAAGCGTCAAACGTCGCTGCGCTGCGTCGTTGCGGTTTCACCTCTCCCGAAGGGAGAGTTGAAGACCGGCGGGGACACCTACCGGCCCGGACGCAGTTCCAGGCTTTCGAGGCCCGCGGCGATGTTGAGGCCGACCTGGCCCTGTACGCTCAGCGGCTGCAGCGCGATCGAATTGTTGGACCCGCCGACCAGCACGTTGCCGCCGAGACCGACGCCGATCGAGGCACTGCCCTGCGCGCCTACGTAATTGCCGGAGAGGTCGCCGGGGCCGAGGCGGTCGACCGGTGCGAACACGCCCCACGCGAGCGCGGTCTCTTGAGTGATGCCGATGTCGAGGCCGACCTTGCGGATCGTCGCGACGTAGCGGTCATCGGGCGAGCCGTCGGCGCGCAGCACGCAGCCGAGATGGGTCACCGATCCCACGATGAAGCCGACACTGGCGCCGCCGCGGCACTCCAGCACGCCGACGCGCGCCATCCGCTGCTGCGCTTCACTGTTCGCGACGGAGGCAAGGAGGCTGACGGCAGTGAGCCCTGCGAGGAGGAATGAACGACGCATGAAATGTCTCCGGCGATGATGATGCGAGCAGAGAGAGCGCCCACCCGTGTTACGTGATGGTCTATGCCACAACAGCCGTGATGGTGCCAGATCGGACACGGCGCAATGATGCAGTGTCGTCCCTTCTCCCCTTGTGGGAGAGGGTGGCGCGCAGCGCCGGATGAGGGGTTCTCTCGGCGAATTCAAGCAAGAGTTGGACTCGTGGAGACGCCCCCTCACCCGTCTCGCCGCTTCGCGGCGATCCACCCTCTCCCACAAGGGGAGAGGGCACACACCGCGTACTCTCGGCTTACCGCAGATTGCCGCAGAAGCGCTGGATGCGTTTGCAGGCGTCTTCGAGGTCCGAGGTCTTGGTCGCATAGGAGATGCGGAACGCAGGCCCAAGGCCGAAGGCCGAACCCTGCACCACGGCAACGCCTTCGGTCTCCAGCAGCTCGGTGACGAACTGCTCGTCGTTCGAGATCACGTTGCCCGACGGCGCTTTCTTGCCGATCGTGCCGGCGCAGGAGGGATAGACGTAGAATGCGCCTTCGGGGCGCGGGCACTCGATGCCATTGGCCTGGTTGAGCATGGAGACCACGAGGTCGCGCCGCTCCTTGAAGACCTTGTTGTTGGCGGGAATGAATTCCTGCGGACCGTTCAGCGCCTCGACCGAGGCCCACTGCGCGATCGAGCACGGATTCGAGGTCGATTGCGACTGGATGGTCGCCATCGCCTTGATGAGATGCGCCGGACCGCCGGCATAGCCGATACGCCAGCCGGTCATGCAATAGGCCTTGGAAACGCCGTTCACGGTGAGCGTGCGGTCGTAGAGGCCGGGCTCGACCTGCGCGACGGTGGTGAACTGGAAGTCGTCGTAGACGAGATGCTCATACATGTCGTCGGTCATCACCCAGACATGGGGATGCTTCATCAGCACGTCGGTGAGCGCTTTCAGTTCCGAACGCGTGTAGGCGGCTCCGGTCGGGTTCGACGGCGAGCACAGGATGACCCATTTGGTCTTCGGCGTGATCGCGCGCTCCAGCGCCTCGGCCTGGAGCTTGAAACCGGTCGCGGCAGTGCAGACCACCGGCACCGGCTCGCCGCCGGCGAGCGCGACCATCTCGGGATAGCTGACCCAATAGGGCGCGGGGATGATCACCTCGTCGCCCGGATTGATGGTCGCCATCAGCGCGTTGTAGAGCACCTGCTTGCCGCCGGTGCCGACGATGATCTGGTTCGGCTTGTAGGCGACGCCGTTCTCGCGCTGAAACTTGGCGATGATGGCTTCCTTCAGCTCGGGGATGCCGTCGACCGCAGTATACTTGGTCTTGCCGGCCTCGATGGCGTGGATCGCCGCCAGCTTGATGTTGGCGGGCGTGTCGAAGTCGGGCTCGCCGGCGCCAAGGCCGATGACGTTGCGCCCCGCCGCTTTCAGCGCGCGTGCTTTATCCGTGACCGCGATGGTCGCGGACGGCTTCACACGGTCGAGCGCGGCGGCAAGGAAGGACATCATCATCTCCTGGCGAGCGTCGTGAAGCCTTTCGCCTCACGACTCTGATTGTGGGAATGAGCCACCCTAAAACGTGCGCCGCTGCGCCGCAAGAAACTTCGGCCCGATCCCGCAAAAGTTTACGGATTCCAGCACTTCGAGGCGCGATCTCCCGCAATATTGGGCAACTTTGCCGCCCAAATCCCTCATATCCGGCAAGGCCTGTCCTCGGAGCAATTTTGCGCATCGGCGTCGGCAGGAGAGACGTCGCCGTCATGGCCGGTCGGCCATGACGATGCGGAAGCATTGGTTCATCCCCCGATCGTCGATACGATGCCCAACTGCTTCACGATCTCGCAGAGCAATGCCTCCCCGCGTTGACGCAAGCGTGAACTGAGTTGCATCGCCGCGCGGAAATCATCTTCCGCAACATTGCAGTGCGGCAGGGTTTTCGAGTTTTTCTATTGGCTGGCTCTTGCGGCGGATTCGCATCGGCATCATTGTTTAGCCGCCTTGCGCGGCAACAAGCCTGCGTCTTCACGTCCTCGGATCCGAACCTCAGAATGTACAAGCTCTATTCGATGCAACGCTCGGGCAACAGCTACAAGGTCCGCCTTGCGCTGGCGCTGCTCAACCTGCCCTACGAAGCGGTGGAGGTGGACATTCTGCGCGGCGAGAGCCGCACGCCGGACTTTCTGAGCAAGAACCCGTCGGGGCAGGTGCCGCTGCTCGAGGTCGGCGAGGACCGCTATCTCGCCGAGTCCAATGCCATCCTCTGGTACGTCGCGGTCGGCACACCGCTCGCGCCGGAGAATCGCATCGATCGCGCCGAGGCGCTGCAATGGATGTTCTTCGAGCAGCACGCGCTCGAGCCGAACATCGGCGCCGCCTATTTCTGGCTGTCGCTGGTCAAGGGCGGCCGCGATCTCCAGACCCATTCGCTGGAGGACTGGATGGAGCGCGGCTATGGCGCGCTCCAGGTGATGGAGAACCATCTCAAGACCAACGCCTATTTCGCCGCGCGCCAGCTGACGGTCGCCGACATCGCGCTGTACGGCTACACCCACCTTGCCGACCGCTGCGACTTCGATCTTTCAACCTTTCCTGCCATCCGGGACTGGCTGAAGCGGGTTGAGGCCGCGCCCGGCTTCGTGTCGATGGACTGGTGCCCTGCCGATATCTCCGACCCCGCCAGCATCGCGGCCGGCGCCTGACGGCGACCCCGCTCCGTCGAATAGCGGGCATAAGGGACGCTGCTGCCGCAATCTCGCCGTTTTTGGCGCGACCGCCGCCGCAATATTGCCGGTTGCAACGGTGAAATTGCGGGAGGTCGCGGGTGATTCGCTCGCGCGTTGAAGGATTTAGACCATGATGCGGGCGTCCGGCACGGCAGGCTTTCAGAGCCCATCCGCTACCGTCGCGTCTTCCCGGCTCACCCATGCGGTCGCGGCCTCGCTCGCCGTCGCCGCGCTTTCGCTGTGCGTGATCGTCACCCTGACGGTGCTGTCGACCAAGGCGACCATGGCGATGGGCCTGCCGGTCTGATTCCCGTTTCATCCTGGACCTGCCTTCAGGGCGCCGTGCGGCCCGCGCCGACCGGCATCGCGACAGGACGTCGATGAAATCACCTGTGGTCGTCGTTGCAATCACCCTGACCGCGGCCATCCTGGTCGCAGCGTCGCTGCTGATCATCGTCGGTACGCGCAAGGGCGTGGGGACGTCGACGCTGAATGGGCCCGCAATGCAACAGCGCGTCAAGCACGCGCACATGGTCTAAAATCATCCGAAAGCTTTAGGCTTGTACGCAAGCGCGCCTTAAGCACGCCGCACGAAATCGCGTCGGGATCGCGAAACAATCAGTCAGTGTTGCGACCTTACCTCGTTCGGGAGGAGCGAGACTGGTCCATGCGTTTCGGATGGCGTGCGATCTCCGGTCCGGCGCTGACGGCAGCGACCCTGTTGCTGGCGATGCTGTTCGATCGCTTTGTCCCTACTCCCTCGCCCGCGCCGCTGTTCATCTGCATCGTGGCTCTCGCCGGCGCGCTCGCGGGTCTCGCCTCCGCCATGACCACCGCGGTTCTCGCGGTGATCGGCGCGGCACTGTTCTTCCTCAACCATCACGGCGTGTCCGGCTATGGACCCGCCGATCTGGTCCGGCTCGGCCTCCTTGCCATCACGGCTGCCGGCACCGCCGGCATCACCGGCCTGATGCGCCAGAGGCTGCTCGACACGTTCGCGGCCGAGCGGAAGAGCCACGCCACGGCCGCGCGGCTGTCGGCCGCGCTCGACCAGGTCGATATCGGTATCGTGCTGCTCGATGCCGAGACCCGGGCCGAATTCATCAACCGCGCGTTCCGCAGTTACTTCGCAGTGCCGGACGTGATCGCCGACGGCAAGCCGCCCTTCATCGCGCTGATGTATCACGGCCGAGACACCGGCGCGTTCGAGCTGCCGGAGGACGAGCTCGGCACCTTCATCGCGCAGCGCATGGAGATGGTGCGGCTCGGCGATGCCACGCCGATCAACATCAAACTGCGCAACGGCGAGGTGCTGCGCTTCGTTTGCACCGCGCTGCCCGACGGCGGGCGGATGCTGAGCTACACGCCGGTGACCGACCTCGTGCGCCACACCGATGCGCCCTCACGCGCCGACTACTACCGCTCACTGCGCGACCCCACGGCCGGCCGGCTGATCCGGACCTTGCGCGTCGCCGAGTAGAGCATGATCTTGTCCGGATTGGCCGCCAGGTTGCTCGACGACGCAATCATCACGTATGAAGGGTGCTTCATCGGCTTCGGAAGCTCACATGTCCCTCACCATTCGCGCCGTCACCAGGCAGGACTACGATCAATGGCTGCCGCTGTGGGACGGCTACAACGCCTTCTACGGCCGCTCCGGTCCGACCGCGCTCGCGCCCGAGATCACGCGCATGACGTGGCAGCGCTTCTTCGACGCCTATGAGCCGATGCACGCGCTGGTCGCCGAGGACGAAGGCCGCTTGCTCGGCCTGACGCACTATCTTTTTCATCGCAGCACCACCGCGATCGAACCATCCTGCTATTTGCAGGATCTGTTCACGCTCGAGGCGGCGCGCGGCAAGGGTGTCGCCTCGGCGCTGATCCATGGCGTCTACGAGCGGGCAAGGCTGGCGGGATCGCCGCGCGTCTACTGGCAGACGCATGAGACCAATCTCACGGCACAGCGCCTATACGACAAGGTCGCCGAGCGGTCCGGCTTCATCGTCTATCGCAAGATCTTCTGAGCCCCTGCGCCGGGAGCCCTGTGGATAACTCCGCCTGTCACCCGCGCGTAACATAGCAAGGCTAGGTTGCACCTGCGTCTGGTCAGGCCCCCCGTCACCGATCAAGCGCTCCAAAGCGGTCCCCGTCAGTCGCCGCGTCTGACAGGGACCGCATTTTTTTGTGTTGGCCGCGTCACTTCGCGCCGCGCCCGACCGTCTGCACCACCTCGAAGCCCTCGAACTGGGGATGGCCGAGATAAAGCGGCTTGTTGTCACCCGCCTTGTGATGCGCCGCGCGAAACGCCTCCGACTTGGTCCAGGCCTCGAACGCCGCGTGGTTCGCCCACACGGTGTGGGAGGCGTAGAGCGTGTGGTCCTCGAGTTCGGGGCCCCTCAGCAGATGGAATTCGACGAAGCCCGGCACCTTGTCGAGATGGGTGTCGCGCGTGAGCCAGACCTGCTCGAAAGCGGCCTCGGAGCCCTTGGCGACGCGGAAGCGATTCATGGCGATGTACATGGGTGGTCTCTCCTGATGCTCCGCCCATCATGTCGTCATTCCGGGATGCGCCGCAAGGCGCAGGCCCGGAATCCATTTCGCCACGGAACTGGTCGATAAATGGATTCCGGGTTCGCGCTTCCGCCTTCGCTCTTCGAGCTTCGGCGGACAAGCCGCGCGCCCCGGAATGACGGCCTAGACAACCAGCCCCTTCATCAGCCTTGCGCTTGCGCTATCCGGAAACACCGTCTCCGCCAGCACGCGATCGGACAGGCCGAACTGGTCCTGCAGCACGCCCTTGATCACGGAGCGCAGATCTGTCGTCGGCTTGAGGTCGCGCCCTTCATGGAGGTTGGCGAGCTTGAGGCCCGGCCAGTCGGCGATGACGCGGCCGCCCTTCACCGCGCCGCCGGCGAGCAGCGCGACCGTTCCCGTGCCGTGATCGGTGCCCTCGGTGCCGTTGATGCGCGCGGTGCGGCCGAACTCGGTGGCGACGACGACGACGGTGTCGCGCCAGCGCGCGCCGAGCCCGCTCTCGAATTCGGATAGCGCGCCGTCGAGCCCGCCGAGCAGGAAGGCGAGCCGCCCCACGGGACCACCTTCATTGGCGTGCGTGTCCCAGCCGTCGAAGGCGAGCGCGGCGATGCGCGGGCCGTCATCGGCCGCCATCAGTTTTGCCGCGCCGCGCGCGACCTGCCGCATCTGAGCGACGGCGTTGCCGCCTTTCGGCTTCATGTCATCGCCGGCTGCGACCTTGTCGAGCTGAAGACCTTGCGACAACGCAGTCGCTAGCGCGGGATCGCGATGGCGATAGAGCTCGACGAGGCGCATCGCAGTGTCCTCGTCGGCCTGCGGCAGGGCGACCGGCGCCCAGCCAACAGTCGGCGCATTGCCGCGCAGCACCAGCGGCGTGGTCGGCCCGACGGCTAGACCGCTCGATACCCGCTCGCCGCGCGGCAGCGCTTCCAGCGCGCGGTTGAGCCAGCCGGACTGCACGCGGCCCGGGCCGGCATAGCCGCTTTCGAGCACGTCCTGGCCGTCGAAATGCGAGCGGTCGCGATAGGGCGTCGCCACCGCATGAATCACTGCGGCATGGCTGTCGCGATACATGCGCGCAAATTCCGGCATCGCCGGATGCAATGCGAAGAACGAGTCGAGCATGATCGCGGGATGCGCACCATCCGCGGCGAGCGCGATCGAGCCGTGCAGGCCCGCATAGTCAGGATCGCCTATGGGCGCAACGGTGGAGAGCCCGTCCAGCGCGCCGCGCAGGATCACCACGACCAGGCGCGGATCGCGCCCCTCGGCCGCGCGCGCGAATTTCGGCAAGTAAGCCCAGGCGGCAAAGGACGCGCCGCCGAGCAGGAGGCCGCGACGCGAGGTGAGGAGCCGGTTCTCGACGCAGTCGATCATCATCACCTCCGCTGCATTTCCGGCGACATCAACAGCAGAGACAGCGCCTGCTGCCGCGATTCCGCGCGTTCGATGGTCCGCCGCGTCTCGATGGACGCCGCATCCGCCGCGGCGAATTCCAGAAGGTCGAGCGGATCGATGTTGTTGCCGAGCCGCGCGCCGATTTGCGCCGCGATATCGAGCCTGAGCTTGATACCTTCAGGCGCGGCCCAGGCGGCATTGCTGTCGGGAAAGCCGTTGGGGCCGGGCGGCGACCAGAGCGGCTGCCCAAGCAGATTGAGGCCGTTGAGATAGCGGCTGGGATCCTCCGGCACACGCGCGAGCAGCCGACCGCTCGCGACCAGGAATTCGTAGGGCGAGCGCATCTTGGTGAGTGGTGCCGTCCACGCCTCGTCGGAATCGACCAGCGCGGTCGCGAGCGCCTTGAGGTCGCCGTCGGACTTGACGAAGACATCGCGCAGGCGCGCGACGAGCGCCGGCGGCGGATCGTCTGCGACGAAGTGACGAACGAATTTGGTGGCGATGAAATTCGCGGTCGACGGATGGCGCGCGAGGTCGGCGAGCGCGGCTTCGCCCTGCGCAAGGCCGACCGGCTCATAGGTCTTGCCGAGCAGAACCTGCGGCCCCGGCTGATGGGCGTTGACGTTGAAGACGAAGGAGCCGGGGGTGCCGAGCTGCCCCTGCCGCCCGGCGAAGGTCCAGCCGGTGATGATGCGCGCGAGCGAGGTGACATCCTCCTGCGTGTAGCCGCCGCCGACGCCGAGCGTATGCAGCTCCATGATCTCGCGCGCGAGATTCTCGTTCAGCCCGCGCTTGCGGTTTTGCCCCGCGCGCGAATCCGGACCGAGCGATTGCTGGTTGTCGAGGAAGAACAGCATTGCCGGATGCTGCTCGACCGCCTTCAGCATGTCGGCGAAGCGCCCGAGCACATGCGGCCGGATCGCCTCGCGCTCGAATGCACCCGCCCAGATCCGCGCCAGCTCGCCCTTGCTGGCGGAGATGCAGAAATGGTTGGACCAGAACGCGACGAGGCGCTCGGTGAAGCCGCATTCGGCCAGCGTCGCGCGCTGCAAGCGCGCCAGCGCCTCGGTGCGAAAGGTCTTCTGGATGACGTTGAGCGGCTGCGGCGCGGGCTTTGCGGCGGGCGGCGCGTTCGCTTGCATCCTGTCGGACCTGGCGGTGGTCTCGCCGGGCTTTGCAGCCGCCATCTGGCCGGCGATGTCCGCCGCGGCGTTCAGCGACAGATTGCGGCGCAGCCCCGGCTTTTGATCAGCCGGCGCCTGTGTGGGCGGTGCTTCAGCAGGCGCGGCGGCCTTCGCAGCCTCGCGGGCCTGCTTGACCTGGTCCTGATAGGCAAACACCGCCTGCCCAAGCTGCGGCGTCGATTGCAGGCCCGGCGCTTCCAGCAGCACGCCGTTCGCGCGCGCGAGCTCCGCCTTCACGAAGCCGCGCGGATCGGAGGCCGCGTTGATGAGATCGCCGGATGCGCCGCCGCGGGCGCCGAAGCCGAAGCGGTTGAGCGCGACGAGGGCGGCTTGCGAATCGCGGGCCATCGATCTGTCCTTCGCGCCTTGCCAACCGCTTTCCTGATACGTGCGCAGCGCTTACTATACCGCAGCGGCAGATGAACCCGACATGAAAATGACGGCGAAACCTTTGCGTAAATCATGACAAATCCGAAAGAATCCCTGACGCAGGAACCACGCCGCCTCGTCTGCGCGCGTTGCGGCACCGAGTTCGGCTGCGATCTCTCGGGCACGTGCTGGTGCGCGGAGGAAACGGCAAAACTGCCGATGCCGGTCAAGGGCGAGGACTGCCTGTGCCGCGAATGCTTGCGCAAGGCTGCGGAGGCAGCCCGTAGCCCGGATGGAGCGCAAGCGTAATCCGGGAATCCTTCCACAGGCACGGGCCCCGGATTTCGCTGCGCTCCATCCGGGCTACGAAGTTTACACCTCAAACCCCGGCGATGTCCGCGCCATGCCGTCGAACGCGTCGAGCAGTCTTTCGCGCCAAGCATAGACCGGATCGTCCGCCTCCAGCAGCTTGAACGGACTGACCACCCGCGCCCACTGAAAACCTCCGAACACGATGTAGTCTGCGTAGTTCGGCGCGTTGCCGCCGAGATAGGGCTGCTTCTTCAAGGTCTGCCGCATCACCTCCAGCGACTTGCGGAACGCGATCACGCCGGTGTCGCGGCTTGCCATCACCTCTTCCAGGCTCTTGCCGCCGAAGCGCGCCTCGCGCGACTGGCGGAAATAGGCGGCGTCGACTTCGGCCAGATTGTTCGGGATGTCGGCGACGATCAGCGGAAAGATGCCGCCGACGATGGCGATGTCGCCCCATGCATTGATCATGCGCGCCATGGCGCGGCCGCCCTCGCCGCCGAACAATGACGGATGATCCGGAAAACTGTCTTCCAGATAATTGGCGATCGTCCAGGATTCGACCACCGCCTTGTCGTCATGCAGCAGCACCGGCACCTTCTCCGAGCCGTGCGGCGCGATCGCGCTCTTCTCGGTGAAACGCCAGGGCAGCGACTGCGCCGACAATCCCTTGTGCGCCAGAGCCATCCGCGTGCGCCAGCAGAACGGGCTGAACGGCCGCTCGGCGTCGGTGCCGACGAGCTCGAAGAGTTTGAGTGACATGAGCTCCCTCCACATGCTCCGTCATTGCGAGGAGCCCTTGCGACGAAGCAATCCAGACTGCCGCCGCGGCGACATTCTGGATTGCTTCGCTGGCGCTCGCAATGACGATGTGGAGACGGCAGTGCGAGTCACCGCCCGTTGCTTCGCAGCAGCCGCTCGCCGCCCTCCGTCACCGCGATGACCATCCCGATTCCGGGCACCGTCTCGCGCGCGACGTAACCGCGGTCCGCGGCGTCCTCCCAGATGGTGAGGCGCGGGCACGAGGTTTTCCAGGTCGCGATCACCTCGGCATAGGCGCGCGGCTCGCGCGCGACCCATTCGACGAAGTCCAGCACCAGCGGATCGGCATTACGGTTCATTGCAAACCTCCCTTGTCGAGGGCGGCCAGCACTGGCGTGCGAAGCATGAGCCAGCCGCCATAGGCAATGTAGTAGCAGGCGATGGCGGTGATCAGCTTGTTCGACCAGGCCACGAACTGCTGATCGGTCATGGCTTCGAGGATGCGCCGTGCCAGCGTGGTGCCGAGCATGGAGGCGAGAATCGCAACAGCTGCGAGCACGGGGTCGAGGCTCGCGGCCTGGTCGATGATGCCGCCGAAATAGACCAGCTTGGTGAAATGGCTGACGAGCTGGCACATCGCCTTGGTCGCGACCTTCTCGCGCCGGCCGAAATCGCCGCCGAGGAAGAAGGTGTCGAGCAGCGGGCCGGAGACGCCGGTCATCAGCATCAGGCCCATGCAGATCGTGCCATAGACCGTGCCCTGCCAGAGACGGTCGGGATCGGGCTTGATGTTCGTCGGCAAGAGCCGCGCCATGAACGGCGTGGCTCCCAACATCAGCAGCGCCACCGGCTTGTCCGGCACGTAGCGGGTGAGCGACCAGGCCGCGAGCGCGACCGCAGCGCCGACCATATAGTTCGCGACCGGCCGCCAGCGGATATGCGCGCGCCACAGGAACGCGCGCCAGCCGTTCGAGGCCATCTGCGTGATCGCGTGCAGCACCATCGCTGTCGGCAGCGGCATCAGGGCCAGCAGCACGCCGATCAGGATCAGCCCGCCCGCCATGCCGAACAGCCCCGACAGGAACGCGGTGGCGACCATCAGCAATCCGAGGGCCGCGATCATGATGGGCGTCACGAGCAAAATCTCCGTGGTGCATGTAAGGGACGTGAGCTGCTCATTCCCCCTTGTCCCGCTTGCGGGGAGAGGCGAAGAGGCCGCGCCCGCGCTCCAACAAATCAGCAGGAATTGCGCTCATTCTAGTGCCTTGCTTGCCCCCTCTCCGCAAACTGAGTTATCTTGCCCTGGCATCAGCTTTCCTGAGGGTCGGTCATTTGCGGCGGTTGCTGTTTCTCAACGGCATCAAGGCGTTCGAGGCGGCGGCGCGGACCGGCAGCTTTGCTGCGGCCGGCCTGGAGCTGAGCGTGTCCGCGGCCGCGGTCAGCCGCATGGTGCATCTGCTCGAGGAGCGGCTCGGCGTCGCGTTGTTCGAGCGCAAGGCCAACCGCCTGGTGCTGACGCAGGCCGGCCGCGCCTATCAGAGCGGGCTGACCCCGATCTTCGACGCGCTGGCGAGCCTGACCGCGCAGGTGACGGCGCCCTCGAGCGTGCGCGTGCTCACCATCGGCGTCGGCCACACCTTCGCGATGCGCTGGCTGATCCCGCGCCTGTCGGAGTTCCGCAGCGAGGAGCCCGACATCGAGGTGCGCTTCACCACCGGCGGCGCGTCGGTGCCGTTCGGCGAGGACTGGAGCTGCGGCATCAAGCTCGGCACCGGCGACTGGCCTGGCCTCGTCGCCGAGCCGCTGTTTGCCGGCGACCTCACCCCCGTTTGCGTGCCCCGCCTCGCGGGCGGCCTGAAGCGCCCGGCCGACCTGAAGGGTCCGAGCCTGATCCGGGTCGCGCACTCCGCCGAGGACTGGCCGATCTGGCTGAGGGCCGCGGGCGTTGCGCGGATCAACGCGCGCGGGCCCGAGTTCCAGTTCTACGGCCAGGCCTTGCAGGCCGCCGCCGACGGGCTCGGCATCGCCATGGGCATCCGCCCCTATATCGACGACGATCTCGCTGCCGGCCGCCTGGTCGCGCCGTTCGACCTCTCGGTGCCCAAGGGCATGCGCTGGTACCTGCTCTATCGCAGCTTCCAGACCGAGCAGCGCGACTTTGCCGCGTTCCGCCGCTGGATCATGCGCGCGGCCTCGGAACCCGCCGCCCGCCCCCGGCGGATCGGCCGCGCCGGCGCGCGGACCTGAAGCCTTTTCGATAAGCTTGGGCAAAAAAGCCGCATCGCTTGTGAACGGCTTCACATTCTGAAATGCGCAAATGTGGTCCCCTGACTCTCCGAGAAGAAACGTGGGACCTACACTCATGACGACCCTTTACGACGGCTTTGACATCGAATCCTTCGAAGCTGGCAAGGGGCTGTGGCACGCGCGGATCCGGCGTGCCGATTTCAGCCCGGTGGCCATCGACGGCGTGCTGTTTCCTGCCATGGAAGTCGGCTTCGCCTGGCCCGATCGCGATGCCGCGATTGCCGACGCCAAGCACCACATCGATCGCTTCCGCCGACGGACCGACAGCGACGACGAATGAGGCGATCCGCGGACTGACCAGGGGCAAGGCGGCGCAGAGGGGGGAAACATGTCTACCATCGAAATCGACGGGCTGCGGCCGCGGATCTATGCCCGCGCCGTGCTGTCCAATTGCCCGGAATGCGACGGCGATCTCGCGGTTCTCCGCGTGATCCCCGGTCGCGCCGGATGCGAGTACTGGGCCATGCGCTGCACTGGCTGCGGCGGCATCCATCTCGACATCCTCGAGCCGCATGTCACGGCCGAGGACGACGGCGGGCCGCTGCCGGCGGCGTGAGATCCCGCCTGCTGCCAACCTGCTGTCAGCAGCCTGCATGACGACGGCCATTCGCCCTTTATCGCGGGGCGGACTCGTCCCATATTCGCCTCATGGCGAAGAAACCAGCATCCTCCGAAAAATCCGGCAAATCCCCGAAGACCAGGACCCCGAACTCGAAAGCGCATCGTCCCGACGTGCAGCCGATCGGGCCGGCGCTGGCCGAGCTGCTCAATCCCGCGATCAATCGCGGCGATGCCGGGCTGGGATCTGGCACCGGGCTGCAGCCGCCGCCGGACAATTCGCGCGACCGCCGGGCCGGGGGCGAGGCCGCCGCGCATCGCGCGCGGGCTTCGACGCCGAAGGAGTTTCCGCAGGACAATACGCGACCGATGCCGCTGCGGCCCAACCCGCAGCCGCCGGGCGCACGCGCGTCGACCGAGAGTGGCGGTTTCGACGAGGCGCCGCAGGCCAATTACGGAACCGCGGCCACCATCCCGACGCTCGATCCGGAACTCGCGCGGCAGCTCGGCCTTCCCACCGAAGAGGACGATACCGAGGCGCTGGCACGGCCGCCGCGCAGCAAGATGGAGGCGCTCGGCGTCAAGGCGACCGCGGATGCGCTGGAAGCGCTGATCCGCGAGGGCCGGCCGGAGTTCCGCAGGGGCGACGGCTCCATGAAGGTGTGGACGCCGCACCGGCCGCCGCGCCCGGAGAAGTCCGAAGGCGGCGTGCGTTTCGAGATCAAGTCGTCCTACGAGCCCAAGGGCGACCAGCCGACCGCGATCGCCGAGCTGGTCGAGGGCATCAATCGCAACGACCGCAGCCAGGTGCTGCTCGGCGTCACCGGCTCGGGCAAGACCTACACCATGGCCAAGGTGATCGAGGCGACGCAGCGCCCGGCCCTGATCCTCGCGCCGAACAAGACGCTTGCCGCGCAGCTCTATGGCGAGTTCAAGAACTTCTTCCCGGACAACGCGGTCGAGTACTTCGTCTCGTACTACGACTATTACCAGCCGGAGGCCTACGTCCCCCGCACCGACACCTATATCGAGAAGGACTCCTCCATCAACGAGCAGATCGACCGCATGCGCCACTCGGCGACGCGCGCGCTGCTCGAACGCGACGACGTCATCATCGTCGCCTCGGTGTCCTGCATCTACGGTATTGGCTCGGTCGAGACCTACACCGCGATGACCTTCGCGCTGAAGAAGGGCGAGCGCATCGACCAGCGCCAGCTCATCGCAGACCTGGTCGCGCTCCAGTACAAGCGCACCCAGGCCGATTTCACCCGCGGCACCTTCCGTGTCCGCGGCGACGTCATCGACATCTTCCCGGCGCACTATGAAGACCGCGCCTGGCGCGTGAACCTGTTCGGCGACACCATCGAGACCATCGAGGAGTTCGATCCGCTCACCGGCCACAAGCAGGACGAGCTCGAATTCATCAAGATGTACGCCAATTCGCACTATGTGACGCCGCGCCCGACGCTGGTGCAGGCGATCAAGTCGATCAAGTTCGAGCTGAAGCAGCGGCTCGACCAGCTGCACGACCAGGGACGCCTGCTGGAGGCGCAGCGGCTGGAGCAGCGCACCACCTTCGACCTCGAGATGATGGAAGCGACCGGAAGCTGCGCCGGCATCGAGAACTATTCGCGCTACCTCACCGGACGCCGGCCGGGCGAGCCGCCGCCGACGCTGTTCGAATACGTGCCCGACAACGCGCTGATCTTCGCCGACGAGAGCCACGTCACCATCCCGCAGATCGGCGCCATGTTCCGCGGCGACTTCCGCCGCAAGGCGACGCTGGCCGAATACGGCTTCCGCCTGCCCTCCTGCATGGACAACCGCCCCTTGCGCTTCGAGGAGTGGGACATGATGCGGCCGCAGACCGTCGCCGTCTCCGCCACGCCCGGCAGCTGGGAGCTGAACGAGAGCGGCGGCGTGTTCGTCGAGCAGGTCATTCGCCCGACCGGGCTGATCGATCCGCCCGTCGATATCCGTCCGGCGCGTACGCAGGTGGACGATCTCGTCGGCGAGGTCCGTGCCACCGCGCAGGCCGGCTATCGCTCGCTGATCACGGTGCTCACCAAGCGCATGGCGGAGGACCTCACCGAATACCTGCACGAGCAGGGCATCCGCGTCCGCTACATGCACAGCGATATCGACACCATCGAGCGCATCGAGATCATCAGGGATCTCAGGCTCGGCGCCTTCGACGCGCTGGTCGGCATCAACCTCCTGCGCGAAGGCCTCGACATTCCCGAATGCGCGCTGGTCGCGATTCTCGACGCCGACAAGGAAGGCTTTTTGCGCAGCGAGACCTCGCTGATCCAGACCATCGGCCGCGCCGCGCGCAACGTCGATGGCAAGGTGATCCTCTATGCCGACCAGATGACCGGCTCGATGGAGCGGGCCATCGCCGAGACCAATCGGCGCCGCGAGAAGCAGGTCGAGTACAACACCGCCAACGGCATCACGCCGGAGAGCGTCAAGAAGCAGATCGGCGACATCCTCAATTCCGTCTACGAGCGCGACCACGTGCTGGTCGAGGTCGGCGGTCACGACATGACCGACGACGTCATCTCGATCGGCCACAATTTCGAGGCCGTGCTCGCCGATCTCGAAACGAGGATGCGCGAAGCCGCCGCCGATCTGAACTTCGAGGAAGCCGCGCGCCTGCGCGACGAGGTCAAGCGCCTGCGCGCGACGGAGCTTGCCGTTGTCGACGATCCCACCGCCAAGCAGCGCACGGTGCAGGGCAAGGCCGGCGCCTATGCCGGCACGAAGAAGTATGGCGACGCCGCCAACCTGCCGGTCAGCGCCATGAAGAAGAAAACCGTCAGCTCCGCGCTGAAGGCGAGCGGCGGCGGCAGCGGCTCGAAGGTGCACAAGCCGCATCTCGACGAGATGCACGGCCCGGAATCGCTGCCCTTCCGCGAAAACCGCGCGCTCCCGTCAAAGCCGTTCGGCAGCACCAGCCGGATCATCCAGCCGACGGACTCGCGGCAATCGGGACCGGAGTTCGGACCCGCACCGAAGTCGACGGGCGGCATGCCGGGGCGACGGGGCGGGTGGAAGAAGAGGTAGGGCATCTGCGCCAGCGGTGGTTATGGATTCCAGGCTCGCCGCTTTGCGACGCCCCGGAATGACGGGGAGATTTGCGTCCTCACCCCACGCTCGCCGTCACCACGGCCATCACCGACAGCAGCAGCACGATCGTCATGAGCTGGAGCGAGGCGACCGGCTGGGTGCGCCAGGCCGTGATCTTGTCGGAGAGCGACAGATGGGCCTCGAAGAATTTCGGCTCATAGACGGTCTTGAGCAAGACGGGGAAGCTCGGTCCCAGGGTCACCGCGATCAGCGCGTGGGCGAGCGAGGCGATGGCGACGAAGATGGCGACGCCGGGGTCGCCGGCGAGGTCGTGGTCGCCGCAGAGCTTGAGCAGGAAGGCAGCGGCGGCGAAGGTCGGGAAGCTCTGGAGGGTCGCGGTCAGCGCGAGGCCTTCGAGCGCGTTGTGCAGGCGGGACTTTCTGGCGGTGGCGATGGCGGCCATGGCACGTCTCCCTGATGACATGGGGATGACGTTAGTCGCGGTCTCGGAGGGATGATGTGAGATGCGTCACGCGGCACCTTTGCCTCGCGCGCTTGCGGGGGCGAGGGAGCGCGCCGCCCGCATGACTGTAGCGCCTTGCAACGTCCCTGCCCGTTCACCTGGCTCTGCTTTCGCGGCGGCGTGCCGTTGCGCATCCGTCCACGCCGCGTTGCGCCCGACGCGGCCGAAGGCGACGGAAATTCGAGCAAGCAAGGCCGCGGCTCGAACCGCACGGCGTGCCATGAACCTGGCATTGCGCTGGCGCGTCAAACCATTTGCAGCGTTCCGGTGGTTTTGCGGATTGCCGGTGCGTGAGACCGCGCGTTAGCCTCGCGCGACGCCACAGGACCAACAAGGACGGGCGGAATGACGGTCGAGAAGCTGAATCGCCAGCGCGTCGTGCATCTGCTCGATGCCTTCGCGCGCGGCGATATCGAGGCTGCGCTGGCCTGCTGCACCGACGACGTCGACTTCCTCACCCACGCCCCGGTCGACGTGCTGCCGCACATGATGCCGCGCCACGGCAAGGCCGAGCTGCGTGAGCTTTGGGAGACGATCTGGTCGCGCTATTCGGAAGTGCGCTACAAGGCGCCGCACATCCTCGCCGACGGCGATGAGGTCGCGACCTACATGCACATCTATTTCAAGAAGCGCAGCAACGACCGCATCGTGCAGTTCGACGCGGCGGTGTTCTACACCTTCCGCGGCGGGCTGGTGGCGCAGATCCGCGAGATCATCGATTCCTACGACCTGGTGCAGCAGGTGCTGGAGCGGGAGATCGGGCCGCTGATCGTGGGCGCGCGGGTGGACGGGGCGTGATGCGCAGCCGGTCAGTTCTGCGCGGCCGGCGCGCCGTGCCTGGCGTCCGTCGACCGTTTGGACGGCGCCTGCGCCTTCGGCGCTGACGGCGGCGGCGCCACCGGGCCCGATTGTCCGACGTTGACCGACAATCCGAACAGGCGCCACTGACTGTTCACCGGCTCGTAAAGCAGCTCGAAATTCACCTGCGAGGGCACGGAGGGGAAGAAGCCCGCCATGCGCATCATGCCATTCGGCTCGATCTGGGGCAGCAGGCTGAGCTGGGGATCGATGACCGCGACGCCCGAGAGATCGATCTTCTCGTTGCGCTGGGCGGCGAAGATCTCGGCGAGACGAGCGGCTGTGTTTGCGCCCTGGAAGCCGGGAGCGCCCAGATCGCGCAGGACGGTGTAGTTGCCGGTCTTGTTGGCATGGTCGAGGGCCAGCAAGGTCGAGCGCACCAACATGAGCACGCCGTTGCGATCGATGTTGGCGGGCTTGGCCGCCTGTTGTGCCTGCTGAGCGCTCGATTCGAGGCAAGCTGCCGCCAGGACGAGAAGCGTTGCGCCAATCCGGCGTGCGGTCGTTGCGAGCTGATTGCTAGCCACTTGAGAGAACCGGCTCCCATCAAACTGCCGCAGCTGCGTATCCATGTGCAGAGCGGGCAGAGATCATCCGCCATATAGCAGGGCGCTTCGCGCCGATGCAACGTGATCGGGCCGGAGAAACTCCCGGGCCGGGGGACCCAATCGCCGGAGCGAGTCCGGCCACGGGCCATGTGGGACGCCCTCGTCGCCGCTACGCACCGTCTCAATCTCGACTCGGCCGTGCCGCTGATGGTGCAAGGCAGCTTCGCCAATGCCGGCGGGATGAAGGTCGGCCGCGCGGGCGTCGCCGTCGAGTTCTAACCCCAAACCGAGGAGCGACAGCGGGTCGCCCGGATGGCGTTGCCATCTTCATTCAACATCAAGCCTACTACGCGCCCGCCCGCGGATCCGGAGCGCAATGCGGACCGTGAGACTACGGGGTTCTATTGCAAATCCCACAAAGCCCGCGCAATTGTGCATTGCAAAAATGTGAATTGCGCTTTGATCGAAACGCTCTATTTTGTTTGTATACAAATGAGTTGAGCGGCCTCCGCGGCGTCCTTGATGCCCGGGGCCTTTCTCGTTTCTTTCGCAAGCCAGCTTCAGGACGCCCCAAAATGACAGAGCACAGCCTCTGGCGTTTCTCGCGCGCGTTGCACCGCGCGATCAACGACCGGCATTTCGAGGAGATCGAGGCCCTGATCGACGAGGACGTCGAATGGGCGCTCTACGGCCCGATCGACATGTTTCCGTTCCTCGGCGCACGCCAGGGCAAGGACGCCGTGCTCGACGTCATCCGCCAGCTTGCCGACAATTTCCAGGTCCGCCGCTTCGACCGCGAGAGCATCATGCTCGGCGTGGATTCCGCCGCCTCGATGGTGCGCTATTCGCTGACGGCGCTGGATTCCAGCAAGCCGATCAGCCTGCGCGTCGCGCAGTTCGCCCAGTTCAGGGCCGGCAAGCTCATCAGCATGCGCGTGCTGATCGACACGTTCGATCTGGTCGAGCAGGCACTCGGCCGCGCCATTCATCTGCCGAAGATGACCAGCGTCGGCTGACGCATGATCCGGAAAAGTGCGAAGCGGTTTTCCGAAAAGATCAAGCGCAAACAACAACCTAAAGCGCGATGACGATCATCGCGCTTTAGGGGGGACGCCAACGGGCCCCGCTTGTCGGGACCGATGACGAGGCGACCGCGACGTTCCGGCCTCCAGCCCCGCCGGATGCCGTCGCATCGGGAGTTCGTCACCGGGCGCGCGCGGTTCGCGCCGCCCGTTGGTTCGCGTCCCCTGGCGAGCCGCCACAATTCCGCAACGATGGATCAGCATCGTGGGGGCGGAATGGCGCATGGCTGAAGGCCGGTATATATTCTCGGACAGCGTGCGTTGGGGCTTGCGGGCAGGACGATGGAATTCTCGACAGGGTTTGGCTGGACCAGGCTGCCGTTGCTGGCGGCCGCCTTCATTCTGGGCTCGGTGCTGACGGTTTCTGCGCAGATCATTCCGCCCTTCTCCCCCGCCGCGGCCGCGCCTGACGACGAGGCCGAGACCGAGCCGGCGGAGGCCGCGGACGTCAACGACGCGGACGTGCTCAAGGGCATCGACGTCGACAAGCTGGACTGGAGTCAGCTCGCGGTCGATGCCGGGACCGGCATCGACCCCATGGCCGCCAGGAAGCGCGCCCAGGCCGCGGCCAAGGATGGCCTGGACTGGTCGTCCAATTCCAATGCAAACGGCTCCTCGGCGGTGACGGTGAAGCAGTCCGTGACCTCGTTCTGGGACACGCGGATCGGCGCCGACATGACGGTCACGAGCGAGCCGCGGACGATGTCCGAGCTTCTGGCACAGAAGGCGACCAATGGCGGCAGCCTGCCGCAATCCTCCGGCAGCGCCTGGGCCGCCGCGACCGCGCCCGGCGCGGGCTCGCTCTGGGACAAGACCGCCGTGGAAGCCCGGGTCGATCCCGGCGCCGAGCACAGCAAGATCGGAGCGTCGCTGACCAAGTCGGTGCCGCTGTCGGGCGACACCTCGCTGACGCTCCAGAACGGCTATAGCGTCAACCAGCAGGGCACCACCGCGGTCCCCGGCATCGGCGGACACGTCACGCGCAATTACGAGACCGACCAGACCGCCAGGGTCACCCTCACCGACACCGGCACCAGCATCACCGCCGGCCAGACGCTGTCGACCACCGACGACAAATGGCTGCGCAGGTTCGGCGCCGAGCAGAAGCTGTTCGACAACGTCACCGTCTCGGGCTCGGTCGGCGAGACCTCGCAGGGCGCGATCAACAAGAGCCTGACGGCGGGGTTCAAGAAGAGCTGGTGATTTCCCTACTCGCCCCGCTTGCGGGGCGAGGGAGTTGAACCACCAGCCGAGCCGCGAACGCGCTTCGCCCCGGCCGCATTCACACTCTCCTAACCATGCGCCACGGCAATACCCCCGAATGGTCCGCCCTTGCCGCATCTCGGCCCATTTGCGGTCAAAATCGGACGGTCCTGATGAGGGACCTCACAGACGTCGTCGTGCGGGGGACACTCGCGCTGCGCTCAACGCGAACAGGGGAACAACGATGAACGCCATGCGTCCCGAAAAGATCGAAGCCACCGAAACCGAGACGGTCGACACCGACCTTGCCGCCGTGACCGAGGTCGAAGCCGGCATCCGCGATTTCGTCCGCAACGACATCGCCTATCTGCGCCGCCCGGCCGCAACGACCACCGACGCGCCGCCGCTCGACCCGAGCGCGGAAGCCACGGTCAACAACGTCAACTCGCTGATCCAGCGCGTCGCCGGCACCTCGCTCGCCGAGATCGAGAACTTGATCTCCGAGCTCGAGAGCCTGCGCGACCTGCTCCACGCCGAAGGCCAGCGCGTCCAGCGCGAGATCTCCGGCTACGCCCAGCTCAGCCAGGCCGCGATGAAGTCGACCCGCATGATCGCCGACAACGTCGCGCAGTGGAAGCGCGCCGCCGACGGCCTGCGCAACAGCTGATCGCAAGACACGGCATCACCGGCCGCCGCGTTCCCGGAAGGGAGCGCGGCGGTTTTTTTGGGGGGGGCGGCGATCTCCCCAACGAAGGTGTCATCGCCCGACTTGATTGGGCGATCCAGTACTCCGAGATGGTGAGGCAGGAGCCGAGAGGCCGCGGCGTACTGGATGCCCCGGTCAAGCCGGGGCATGACCGTGGAGGGGATGGCTGAAGGACATGGCAGCGCGGCAGTGAACAGGCGGTCACACACTCACGCGGCCCAACACAGCCCCACCTTTGAACCCTCCGCCCCTGCCCGGCGACAAATGCCCAGCGCTCGTGGCCGCTATGGCCGAGCCCTGGGGACAGTCATGGAAAGCATTCGGCCCGACAACACGGACCCTATATCGCTGCGGCCCGCGCCGAATCAGCTCGGCACGATCATGCTGCGTTTCGTCGGATTGCTGGTGGTTGCGATCGCGGTGCTGGCGTTCGTGTACAGCCGCTGACCGAGGGCCGGACGCGCGGCCCCTCAAGCGCGATGCGAGTGGGATGAAGCGTCATCTGCGGTCTGGATCGTCGTTTCGCAGATCGTTCCTGAAACCGCTGCGTGCTTTTCCGAATCATGCCTCGGAAATCAACGCCCCTTCTCGGGCGGCTTCTTATCGGGCGGCTTCCGTGGTGGAGGCTTCCAGGGTGTAGCCGCCATCGGCATAGCCCTTGACCACCATGCCGGCGACCAGCATCACGGCGAGCGTCGCGGTCGCGAAGATGAATCCAACGAATTTGAGTGCGCCGCGGTCTGCCATGGTCCTCGTCCCCTGTCCTCTGCCAGTTCGTTTCAAATAGACAGCGACAAGTTCATAATTAGTTAGCAACTCATCGGTTCCGCCAAACTGCTCGCGGTAACCATGTTGCGCAGGCTTATGGCAGCCGTCCGGAATCGCGTCCATAGCGCGCGGGCAACACTCGCGCACTCATTTCCACGTTCATCCTGGAACAAGTCTAAGCAGCGTTCACGCGCGTCGGCACGAACGCGCTGGCGGTGATGGAATAGACCTCCTCGCCGCGCTGGTTGGTGCCGGTGGTGCGGGCCGTCAGAATGCCCCAGCCGGGGCGCGAGGCCGACGAACGCTTGTCGACGACGACGTTGACGAAAGCGACGGTGTCGCCGGCGAGCACGGGCCTGATCCAGCGCAGGTCGCGAAAGCCCGGCGACGGGCCCCACACCGCAACCTCCTCGCCGCGCGCTGCAGCTTCCCGCGCCAGACGCTGGCCATCGGCGACAAGAAGGCTCATGCAGGCCGAGCCGACATGCCAGCCCGAGGCGGCGAGCCCGCCGAACAGCGAGTTCTTGCCTTCCTCCTCGTCGAGATGGAAGCGCTGCGGATCGAACTTGGCGGCGAAATTCTTGATGGCCTCGGCCGTGAACGTATAGCTGCCGATCTCGCGGCGCTGACCGATTTCGATGTCCTCGAAAAACCGCATCAGACCGCCCCCTCGCGCCGCTTGATCAGGATCGGCGAGGTCATCTCGGCGAGGGCCTGTCCCTTGGCGTTGCGCACGGTGCATTTGAACTTGACGATGCCGAGCCCCGGGCGGCTCTTCGAGGTGCGCGCCTCCACGACATCGACATCGAGCATGAGATCGTCGCCGGGCCGCAAGGGCGACAGCCAGCGCACCTCATCGACGCCGGGCGAGCCGAGCGATGCGGCGCGGGTGATGAAGCCGTCGGCCATCATCCGCATCATCAGCGAGCACAAGTGCCAGCCCGAGCCGGACAGGCCGCGCAGCATGCTCTTCGCCGCCGCCTCCTCGTCGAGGTGCATCGGTTGCGGATCGAACTCGGCGGCAAAGGCCAGAATCTCGTCGCGGGTGACGTGGCGCGGGCCGAATGTTCCGAACCGGCCGGGCGGGAAATCTTCAAAGGTCAGGGTCATCTTGGGAAAGCTTTGCAGGATGACAGATTGTGGCCGCACTTTGCGGCAATCTCAACCCGCCGGCCCGCATGGCTCGTGCTACATATGGGGTGTCGGCATTGGTCTTGAGTCGGATCGACCGACGGCCGAGGCCTGATTTGCCCCTGGGGAGAGCGATGTTTTCATTCAGCGACCTGTTTCAATGGGACCGCTTCATCACGCCGACGATCATCAAGACCTTTTATTGGCTGGTGATCGCGCTGATCTGCCTGTTCGGCCTCTCCGGTATCTTCTCGGGCCTGGCTGCGATGGCGATCAGCCCGTTCGGCGGCTTCCTGGTGCTGCTGTCGTCGATCGCCAGCGTCATCGTCGGCATCGTGTTCTCGCGCATCATCGCCGAGTTGATCCTGATCGTCTTCCGCATCAACGAGCATCTCGGCGCGATCCGGGATCAGGGCGGCGGGATGCGGTGAGGGTGGTCTCGTAGGGTGGGTTAGGCGAAGCCGTAACCCACCTCTTCTGTTTCCGCGGATCGAGTCATTGGTGGGTTACGCTACGCAGATGCGCTTCGCACATCTGCGCAGCTAACCCACCCTACGGGACCGCTGTTCGCAGCTTACGTATTGAACCTGAAATGCATCACGTCGCCGTCGGCGACGACGTATTCCTTGCCTTCGAGGCGCAGCTTGCCGGCATCGCGGGCGCCGGCTTCGCCGCCCAGCGCGACGTAGTCCTCATACGCGATGGTCTCGGCGCGGATGAAGCCTTTCTCGAAATCGGTGTGGATCACGCCGGCCGCTGCCGGCGCCTTGGTGCCGCGACGGATGGTCCAGGCGCGCGCTTCCTTCGGGCCCACCGTGAAATAGGTGATGAGGTCGAGCAGCGTGTAGCCGGCGCGGATCAGGCGGTCGAGGCCGGCTTCTTCGAGGCCCAGCGTCTCCAGGAAGTCCGCACGCTCCTCGCGGGAAATGGTGGCGATCTCGGATTCGATCTTCGCCGAGATGACGACGGCGACCGCGCCTTCCTTTGCCGCCTGCTCCTCGACCGCCTTGGAGAAAGCGTTGCCGGTGGCGGCCGAACTTTCCTCGACGTTGCAGACATAAAGCACGGGCTTGGACGAGAGCAGCCCCAGCATGGAGAACGCACGCTCCTCCTCGGCCTTGCGCTCGACGAGGCGCGCGGGCTTGCCCTCGCGCAGCAGCACCAGGGTGCGGTTGACGAGGTCGAGCTGCTCCTTGGCGTCCTTGTCGTTGCCCTTGGCTTTCTTGGTGAGATTGTCGACGCGCTTCTCGAGGCTGTCGAGATCGGCGAGCATCAACTCGGTCTCGATGGTCTCGATGTCGGCGAGCGGGGCGATCTTGCCCTCGACATGGGTGATGTCGGAATCCTCGAAGCAGCGCACCACATGCGCGATGGCGTCGACCTCGCGGATATTGGCGAGGAACTGGTTGCCGAGGCCTTCGCCCTTGGAGGCGCCGCGCACGAGGCCCGCGATGTCGACGAAGGTCAGCCGGGTCGGGATGATCTGGCCGGACTTGGCGATGGCGGCGAGCTTATCCAGCCGCGGATCGGGCACGGCGACCTCGCCGACATTCGGCTCGATGGTGCAGAAAGGATAGTTCGCGGCCTGCGCCGCAGCCGTCTCGGTCAGCGCATTGAACAAGGTCGACTTGCCGACATTGGGCAATCCGACGATCCCGCATTTGAATCCCACGAGCGTTATTCCTTGCCGTTGTCGTCCTTGGTCAAAAATCCCTTCGCCTGCATCGCGAGATGCACTCTGTTGGCGAAGGTCGCGTCCGTGCCCTTGGCAACCAGGCCTGCGTGCTCGGCCACCGCCTCGCACAGCGTCGCCACCCATTCGTTGTCGGCCTTGGCGAAGTCCGACAGCACGTGGCCGTGCACGAGTTCCTTGACGCCGGGATGACCGATGCCGAGCCTGATACGGCGATACTCGTTGCCGATATGCGCCGAGATCGAGCGCAGGCCGTTGTGGCCGGCGATGCCGCCGCCGATCTTCACCCGCACCTTGCCCGGCGGCAGCTCGAGCTCGTCATGGAACACGGTGACGTCGCCTGGCGCGATCTTGAAGAAGCCTGCCGCCTCCTGAACGCTGCGGCCGGACTCGTTCATGTAGGTCGTGGGCTTGAGCAGGATCACGCGCTCAGGTCCAAGCGTGCCTTCCGATGTCTCGCCCTGAAAACGACGGCGCCATGGTGCGAAACCATGACGCCGCGCGATCTCATCGACGGCCATGAAGCCGATATTGTGCCGGTTACGTGCGTATTTCGCGCCGGGATTGCCGAGCCCAACAAAGAGTCGCATGACGCGGCGCGCCCCTCGCTCGGCGCGCGATCAGAGACCGCGCGCCAGCTCTTTGAGAGATTACTTCTTCTTGTCGCCGCCGGCGGGAGCCTTGGCAGCGGCCGCCGGAGCAGCACCCGCGGCCGGAGCAGCACCCGCCGCCGGAGCAGCCGCAGCAGCGCCAGGAGCTGCAGCCGCAGCCGCGGCCTTCTGCTCTTCGGCGTAGCCGGACGGCGGCACGATGGTGACGAGGGTGGCGTCCTCGCGGGTCAGCGCCTTCACGCCGGCCGGCAGCTTGACGTCCGACAGATGCAGCGAGTGACCGATTTCGAGCGAGCCGACATCGGCCTCGATGTATTGCGGAATGCTCTCGACACCGCATTCGAGCTCGATCGCATGGGCAACGATGTTGACGGTGCCGCCGCGCTTCACGCCCGGCGAGGCTTCCGACTTCACGACATGCAAGGGAACGCTGATGCGGATGGTGGCGCCTTCGCCGAGCCGCATGAAGTCGACATGGATCGGGAAATCCTTGACCGGATCGAGGTGATAGTCGCGCGGAATGACGCGGTGCTTCTTGCCCTCGAGGTCGATGTCGACCAGCGTGGTCAGGAACCGGCCGGCGAGGATGCGCTGGCGCAGCTCACGATCTGCAATCGAGATCGTCAGCGGGGGCTGGTTGTTGCCGTAGATCACTCCGGGCACTCTGCCGGCGCGACGCTCAGCCCGGGCGGCCCCCTTGCCGCTCTTCGGACGTGCGGTCGCCTTCAATTCCTTGACGGTCGTCGCCATGTCGTTAAGTCCTTGTTTTTGCAAAAGTTAATGGGCCGCAAGGCGGCCCATGGTGCCGTCCACAGCAAGCCTCCAGGGGTGCGGGGGCCGCGGACGTGGCGGGCTTTTACCCGGAAGATGCGGAAATGACAAGGAGAATGGGCCGGTAGGAAGTAGCCCGGATGAGCGAAGCGACATCCGGGGCCGGCGGCAGTTGAGGCAAGATCCCGGATATCGCTTCGCTCATCCGGGCTACGGACCGGAACTACCCGCCGAGCTTGGCCTCCAGCGCCGCAATCCGCGCCTTCAGGGCCTCGTTCTCCTCGCGGGCGAGGCGGGCCATGTCCTTGACCGCCTCGAACTCCTCGCGCTTGACCAGATCCATGTCGCGCAGGAATTTTTCGGCTTGGGTTCGCATCACCGTGTCGAACTCGCGCTTGACGCCTTGGGCTGCACCGGCGGCGTCGTTCATCAGGCGGCCGATCTCGTCGAAAAACCGGTTGCTGGTCTGGGTCATTTCGGTCTCCTGGCGGCTTACGATAAACTTTGCGCGAACTCTCGAGAAACAATGGCAACCCGAGCGGGACGGTTCAAGGGCCGATCGCCGCTATCCTTGTCATGCCCCGGTTTCCTTGCAATCGTATTCAACGTCCCTGCATAACGGGAATCACCGGGTGACCGGAGGCGATCGGCTAGCCGATCGCCGGGAGACGGCCGACGGCGGCCTGCCCCCAATCTCGCTTGGACACAATAAGGCGCGATGCCCTTTCTTCTCATCGACTTTCCCGCCTTCAAGCCGATCGCGATCGAGATCGGTCCGTTCGCGATCCGCTGGTATGCGCTGGCCTACATCTGCGGCATCGTGTTCGGCTGGCTTTATGCGCGCTCGCTCCTGAAGAACCAGCGCCTGTGGGGCGGACCCGCGCCGATCTCGCTGCTCCAGATCGACGACTTCATCCTCTGGGTGACGCTCGGCATCATCCTGGGCGGCCGCACCGGCTACGTGCTGTTCTACAATCTGCCGTTCTTCATCGAGCATCCGGCCGCGATCTTCAGATTGTGGGAGGGCGGCATGTCGTTCCATGGCGGCTTCCTCGGCTGCGTCGTCGCCGTGATGTGGTTTGCCTATCGCAACCGCATCTCGATCCTGTCGCTCGGCGACATCACCACGGCGGTCGCTCCGGTCGGGCTGCTGCTCGGGCGCATCGCCAATTTCATCAATGGCGAATTATGGGGCCGCGCCACCGACCCCAGCCTGCCCTGGGCCATGATCTTCCCCAACGACCCGACGCAGCTGCCGCGTCATCCGAGCCAGCTCTATGAGGCCGGCATGGAGGGCATCCTGCTCTTCGTGGTGCTCGCGGTGATGATCCGCCTCGGCGCCTTGAAGCGGCCCGGCATGATCCTCGGCGCCTTCATCCTGATCTATGGCCTGAGCCGGATCGCCGGCGAACATTTCCGCGAGCCGGATGCGCAGCTCGGTTTCCTCTGGGGCGGATTAACCATGGGCATGCTGTTGTCGATCCCGATGCTTATCGTAGGCCTCATACTTATTGTATGGGCAGTCAGGCGCGGTGCGCCGAAGCCCCTCGAGGCCATTCGTTAATTCACTTCGAGAAGATGGACAGTGAGCGACTCGCCGCTACTCAACGAGATCAAGGCGCTGATCAAATCCGCAGGCCCGATGCCGGTCTGGCGGTACATGGAACTGTGCCTGATGCATCCGCGCTACGGCTATTACGTCTCGCGCGATCCGCTCGGGCGCGAGGGCGACTTCACCACCGCGCCCGAGGTCAGCCAGATGTTCGGCGAACTGCTGGGACTGTGGACCGCCTCGGTCTGGAAGCAGATGGGCTCGCCGCAATTCTTGCGGCTGATCGAGCTCGGTCCCGGTCGCGGCACCATGATGGCGGATGCGCTGCGCGCACTCCGCGTGTTGCCGCCGCTTTACCAGGCGCTCCACATCCATCTGGTCGAGGTCAATCCCGTCCTGCGTGATCGGCAGAGTGCGACACTCGCCAACGTGCGCAACATCGCTTGGCACGACAGCATCGACGACGTGCCCGAAGGCCCCGGCATCATTCTCGCCAACGAATATTTCGACGTGCTGCCGATCCACCAGATGATCCGCCACGAGACCGGCTGGCACGAGCGCGTGATCGAGATCGATCCCAACGGAAGGCTTCAGTTCGGCGCAGCGGCCGAGCCGACGCCACGCTTCGACGTGCTGCTCCCGCCTTTGGTGCGCGCCGCGCCCATCGGCGCCGTGTTCGAGTGGCGACCCGATACCGAAATCATGAAGCTCGCCACGCGCGTGCGCGACCAGGACGGCGCGGCCCTCATCATCGACTACGGCCACCTGCGCAGCGATGCCGGCGACACCTTCCAGGCCATCGCGCGCCACACCTTCGCCGATCCCTTGAAGGCGCCGGGCCAGGCCGACGTGACCGCCCATGTGGACTTCCAGGCGCTGGCGCGCGCGGCCGAGGATGTCGGCGCCCGCGTGCATGGCCCGGTGACGCAAGGCGACTTCCTCAAGCGTATCGGCATCGATACCCGCGCCGCCGCCTTGATGCAGAAGGCGGCGCCGGACGTCGCCACCGACATTTCGGTGGCGCACAAGCGCCTGACCGATACCGGGCGCGGCGGCATGGGTTCGATGTTCAAGGTGCTCGGCATCTCCGAGCCGCGGCTATCGGGCCTTGCCGGCTTCAGCGATCCCGAACAGTCTGGAGAGACCTGATGACGCTTGCTTCGTCGCTGCTGTCGTCCGTGCCCGGCCTGCGCCATGCCTTCTTCACCCGCGAGGGCGGCGTCTCCGGCGGCATCTATTCGGCGCTGAATGGCGGGCTCGGCTCCAACGACGATCAGGCGCTCGTCGCGGAGAACCGCCGCCGGATGGCCGAGCATGTCGGCGTCGCGCCCGAGCGTTTCCTCAGCCTGCACCAGATCCATTCGCCCGACGTGCTCGTCGCCGATGCGCACTGGCCGAGCGGACCGCGGCCAAGGGGCGACGCGCTCGTCACCAACAAGCCCGGCATTGCACTTGGTGTCTCCACCGCCGATTGCGGACCGGTGCTGTTCGTCGATCCCAACGCCCGCGTGATCGGCGGCGCGCATGCCGGCTGGAAGGGCGCGCTGACGGGCGTGCTCGAAGCGACCATCTCGGCGATGGAAAAGCTCGGCGCCACCCGCGGCGGCATCATCGCCGCAATCGGCCCGCTGATCCGCCAGGAGAGCTATGAGGTCGGCAACGAGTTCGTGACGCGTTTCATCGAGGCTGACGCCGAGAACGCCGTGTTCTTCATCCCGTCCGTGCGCGAGGGCCACGCGATGTTCGATCTCGCCGGCTTCATCCGCAAGCGGCTGGAAGCCGCCGGAATCCTGATGATCGACGATCTCGGGCTCGACACCTACGCCGACGAGCGCTTCTTCAGCTATCGCCGCTCCGTGCATCGCAAGGAGCCGGACTACGGCCGGCACGTTCACGCCATCGCGCTTGAAGCGTGAATTCTCGTGCCCCGGACGCGGCGCAGCACGTCAGTGATGCGCCCCAGCGCACCCCGGGGCGCGAAACCTTCCTTCTGGCTCAAGCCCAAGTGACAACACGGGAATCCGTGTATTCCCGGTGTGTGTCGCCGCTGCCCTAGACCTTAATCGATTTTAACGATATCGCTGCCCTCCATAATGAGGGACGCGTCATTCATCCTGGGCCGTGCGGGTTCGCGCGTGCTGGCGGTCATGCTGCTGGCGGCTGCGACCGCCCTCGGCGGCTGTGCCGGGGGCGGCGGCAATGCCGCCAACTCCTATGCGATGGCGCCGAGCACCGGCGGCGGGGCGACCGTGGCGTTCGAATCCATCGACGGACCGCCGCCACAGGTGTTCGACCGCATGGTCGGCGTGCTCGACAGCGAATCCAAGTTGCGCAGCCTGTCCGTCGTTTCCCGCGAGGGCACGGCCGCCTACCGCGTGCGCAGCTACCTCTCGGCCCAGGTGGTGCGCGGCAAGACCGTCATCGCCTGGGTCTGGGACGTCTATGACGCCAACCAGCAACGGGCGCTGCGTCTCTCCGGGGAGGAACCGACCTCGGCCAAGGGCGGCCGCGACGCATGGGCGGCTGCCGACGACCTCGTGTTGCGGAAGATCGCCCAGGCCGGATTCAGCGGACTTTCCAACATGATCAACGGCGCGCCGGATGCTCCGAGCGCAGCGCCTGGCCTGCGCGGACCGGCAGTGGCAAGCATGAGCCCGGTCGCGCCCGTGCCTGAGATGCCCGCCTCGGCGCTCGGCTATGCCGACCGATAACCCCCGCTAAACCACGGCCTCAAGTTGCGGCCAAGCCGTTGGCCCGACTCAGGATTTTCGAAGGGAAAACGTAGCATGCCGGGTTGCCATTGCGGCCTCTCGCCTGATATTTCCTCGCCCGTCGTAACCGTGCTGCCAGTGGGTATTTTCTGATGTTGAACGTCGTATCCAGCAAAGCGCGGGAGGAAGCGTCCATGTCGGCCAAGAACGGCTCCATCAAGCTCGTCGCCGGCAACTCCAATCCGGCCCTCGCACAGGCCATCGCGCAGGGCCTCGACCTGCCGCTGACCAAGGCGGTGGTGCGGCGCTTCGCCGACATGGAGATCTTCGTCGAGATCCAGGAGAACGTCCGCGGCTCGGATGCTTTCATCATCCAGTCGACCTCGTTCCCGGCAAACGACCATCTGATGGAGCTCCTGATCATCACCGACGCGCTGCGCCGCTCCTCGGCGCGCCGCATCACCGCGGTGCTGCCCTATTTCGGCTACGCAAGGCAGGACCGCAAATCGGGCTCGCGCACGCCGATCTCGGCCAAGCTCGTCGCCAACCTGATCACGCAGGCCGGTGTCGACCGAGTCATGACGCTCGACCTGCATGCCGGCCAGATCCAGGGCTTCTTCGACATCCCGACCGACAATCTCTACGCGGCGCCGCTGATGGTGCGCGACATCAAGGAGCGGTTCGACCTCTCCAAGGTGATGGTGATCTCGCCGGACGTCGGCGGCGTGGCGCGTGCGCGCGGCCTCGCCAAGCGCATCAACACCCCGCTCGCGATCGTCGACAAGCGTCGCGAGCGTCCGGGCGAGTCCGAAGTCATGAACGTGATCGGCGACGTCGCCGGCTACACCTGTATCCTGGTCGACGACATCGTCGACTCCGGCGGCACGCTGGTGAATGCGGCCGATGCGCTGATCGCAAAGGGTGCCAAGGACGTCTACGCCTACATCACCCATGGCGTGCTCTCCGGCGGCGCCGCCGCGCGCATCTCCGGCTCCAAGCTGAAGGAACTGGTGATCACCGACTCGATCCTGCCGACGGATGCGGTGAGCAAGGCGCCCAACATCCGCACGCTGCCCATCGCCAGCCTGATCTCCGACGCGATCGCGCGCACGGCAGCCGAAGAGTCGGTCTCGAGCCTGTTCGACTGATTTTCTCCAGTCGTCATTCCGGGGCGCCTCGAAGAGGCGAACCCGGAATCCATCTTCTAGCAATCCGTGAGATCAATGGATTCCGGGCTCGTGCGACGCACGCCCCGGAATGACGACCATCTACCCTACGCCACGGTGCCCGCAGCGACCTGACCGCGCGGGTTGTTGCCAACGGCAGCCCATGACATCATCCGGGGACCGAGTCATCTCTGCCCACTGGATGCCTGATGCCACGCCGGAAATTTGCCTGGGAGAAGCTGTCGGACGACGCCTTGCTCAAGCAGCGTCTCTCCAGCCTGAGGGTTACGGTCGAAGGTACCTGGCTCGAGGACTGCGTCAGCACGCTCCACGAGGAACTTGAAGAACGCGGCATTCGGCTGCGGCCGCACACCTGGATCTCGAGCGAATGGTTCAGTCCGGGCGACGTCCCCGGCATCGCTATACCCTTCTATCTCGCCCATCCGCGCCTGATGAAGCTCGAGAAGAAGATGATGTTCGACGTCGAGGGCGGGACCTGGCGCGAATGCATGGCCATCCTCCGTCACGAGGCCGGCCATGCCCTGCAGCACGGCTACCAGCTGCAGCGCCGACGGCGCTGGCAGCAGCTGTTCGGCCCGTCGTCGAAACACTACCCTCGCTACTATCGGCCCAATCCTGCGAGCAGACGATACGTCCAGCATCTGCGGCTGTGGTACGCGCAGAGCCATCCGGATGAGGATTTCGCCGAGACCTTCGCGGTGTGGCTGCGGCCGCGCTCGAACTGGCGGACGCGATATGCCGGCTGGCCGGCGCTGAAGAAGCTCGAATATGTCGACGAGCTGATGAGCGAGATTGCGGGAAAGCGACCGCAGATAACGACGCGGGAGCGCGTCGACCCGCTGAGCCGGCTGAGCCAGACGCTCGAAGACCACTACAAGAAGAAGCAGGCGTTCTACGCCTTCACGCCGCCGAAGACCTACGACCGCGACCTCTCCCGGCTGTTTTCAGCCGACCCACGGCATCACCGCTCAAAGCCGGCTTCGGCCCTGATCAGGCGGCACCGCGCCCATATCAGGCAACTGGTCGCGCGATGGACGGGCGAGAACCAGCTCACGCTCGATGCCGTGCTCGACGAGATGATCTCCCGCTGCCGCGAGCTCGACCTGCGCGCCGTCGGCCCTGAACAGAAGCTCGTTCTCGACTTCACCGTCCTCGTGACCGCCAAGACGATGCACACGATGTTCGGCCCGTCTCGGCGCAAATGGATCGCGCTATGAGACGCTTGCGCATTCTGGTCCTGATGCATCCGGACTTCATGCCCCCGGACTCCTCCGACGGATACACCGCGCAGGAAATCAACAATTGGAAAACGGAATACGACGTCGTCAGCACCTTGCGTGCGGCTGGCCACGACGTGCGCGCGCTCGGCGCGCAGGAGGAAATCAAGCCGGTGCGCGTAGAGATCGAGAGCTTCAAGCCGCATGTGGTGTTCACGTTGCTCGAGGAGTTCCACAACAACGTCGCCTTCGACCAGCACATCGCGAGCTATCTCGAACTGATGAAGGTGCCCTATACCGGATGCAATCCGCGCGGCCTGATCCTGGCGCGCGGCAAGGACCTGTCAAAGACGCTGGTGCATCATCGCCGGATCGCGGTGCCGGCCTTCGCCGTTTTCCCGATGCGACGTAAGGTCAAGCGACCGAAGCATCTTGCGCTGCCGCTGATCGTCAAGAGCCTGAACATGGATGGATCTGCCGGCATTTCCCAGGCCTCGATCGTCGACACCGATGAAAAGCTCGCGGAGCGCGTCGCCTTCATCCACGATCGGAGCGAAACCGCCGCCATCGCCGAGCAATTCATCGAGGGGCGCGAGCTTTACGTCGGCGTGATCGGCAACAATCGTCTGCGCGTCCTGCCGGTGTGGGAACTGAAATTCGGCAGCATGGGCGGGCGCAGGTCTCGGCACATCGCCACCGAAAAGGCCAAGCACGACACCGACTATCAGGAGAAGGTCGGCATCGTCGACGGGCCGGCGAAAGACCTGTCGCCTGAAGTTACCGCGCGCATCCAGCGCGCGGCGAAGCGCATCTATCGGGCGCTTGGCCTCGACGGCTACGCGCGTATCGATTTTCGTCTCACCGCCGACGGCACGCCGTATTTCATCGAAGCAAACCCAAATCCCGAAATCGCGAAGAGCCAGGAGTTCGCCACGGCCGCTCTACATGACGGGCTTAAATATCCGGATCTCCTGCACCGCATCCTTTCCCTCGGGATCAGCCGGGCCAAGGCGGGTGTATCGCTCGGCTGACGACGGCGGCCGGAGAGTCGGTTTCGAGCCTGTTTTGACTGCTTTTTTGTTGTCATTCCGGGGCGGCGCGTCAGCGCCGGACCCGGAATCCATGTTGCAGCAATCCGTGGCAATGAACAGATTCCGGGCTCGCGCTCCGCGCGCCCCGGAACGACCATTGCCTACCCCACGATCCCCGCCGCGACCTGGCCACGGAGACGTTCGAGGCCGAGCAATGTCTCCGCACAGGCGGCCGCGACCTCGACGCCCTTGATCGCGAAATGCTTGCGGAAGAAGTCGTAGTGCACCTCGGTCTCGTGGAATTGCTGCGGCGTCAGCACGGCTGAGAATACCGGCACCTCGGTACGGAGCTGCACGTCCATCAACGCCTTGATCACGGTATCGGCGACGAATTCGTGGCGATAAATGCCGCCGTCGACGACGAGGCCCGCCGCGACGATCGCGGTATAGCGCCGCGTCTTGGCGAGGACCTGGGCGTGCAGCGGGATCTCGAACGAGCCCGGCACCTCGAATACATCGACATGGGTGAGGTGCCGCGCCTCGGCTTCCCTGATGAAGGCGATGCGGGCTTCCTCGACCACGTCGCGGTGCCAGCAGGCCTGCACGAAGGCCACCCGCTGCGGCTTTGCGAAGCGCGGATGATCCGTCACCGGGTCACGTGGAACCGGCGATTCGGTGGAGTGGGAGGTTTGGACTTGGGAAGTTTCGACTTGGGGATCTTGCAGCATCTGATTCATGGCTTTCCTCGGTTCAAGGACCAGAATCAGGGCACACGGAACGACAAACAGCCGCATCTTGCGATGCGTCTGCCACCGACCGTTCTCTTTCATCCGGACTATGACCGTCGGCTTCGGAGTTGCACCGAATCTGCTGACCCCTCCCTTCGGCGAAATCCTTTTCAGGAACCCTGGGGGAAGGCGCTCGCGGGCTTAGGCCTTTCGGCCCTTACCGCCGGTGGGGACTTTCACCCCGCCCTGAGAACATCGGCCGCCCGGAATGAACGGCCTAGTCGGAAATATGCAGCCCTCGCACAGTCGCGGCAAGCGCGTTCCGCATGGGCAAATCGCATGGTCCCATGCCAGCCCCGCGGGAGCGGGCCTCGCGGGGCGGAATTCAACGATTGACGCCCGCCCGGTGAATCCGATTCCGGTTTGTTCTCCTCCATCCGGATTGGAGCCCCCCGACGTTAATAATTGTGGCGGAGATGAGCTGTGGACGAACGAGTCCTGGCTTGTGGACGGACTCGGGACCCCGTTGCGCAGATTCCGCAAATCACATCACTTGATCCGCGACAGGCCCGTGCTGATCCGAGGGGATCGCGAGAGCGACCCCGGAGATCGCCGTAGCGACGTTTAGGGAGCGCGCGCCGGGCCCAACCGCGTGCGTATCAAAGACAACAAGAAGGCAAGAGGTCGAGACGGCATGTCCCTGCTCGAAGGCACTATCGATTCCAGAAGCCATCCGCTCGCGGTCGTCGAGGACATCGCCGCCAGCAACAATTGGCCGTTCGAACGCTCCGGCGAGGACGAACTCACGATCGTCTCCAAGGGACAATGGACCGACTACCAGCTCTCCTTCACCTGGATGGGAGAGATCGAGGCGCTGCATCTGGCCTGCGCCTTCGACATGAAGATTCCGGTGCCGCGGCGAAGCGAGGTGCAGCGACTCGTCGCCGCCGTCAACGAGCAGCTGTGGGTCGGCCATTTCGACCTGTGGACCAACACCGGCATGGTGATGCACCGCCAGGCCCTGGTGCTGCCGGGCGGCCTCACCGCCTCCACCGCGCAGTGCGAAGCCATGCTCGCCGGCGCCATCCACGCCTGCGAACGCTACTTCCCGGCGTTCCAGTTCGTGGTGTGGGCCGGCAAGACCACGGCCGAGGCGATGGACGCCGCAATGTTCGACACGGTGGGAGAGGCGTAAGGCCTGCTCTTCAGCAAGTGAGGAGGCCCACTTCTCTCTCCTCATCGTCCTCCCTGCGAACGCAGGGACCCATACCGCGTGATGCCCCTCGTGGCACAACGCTTGTTGCTCCGCCTTCCATCCACTAGAACCGCTTGTGGTTATGGGTCCCTGCGTTCGCAGGGACGACACCTTTTGCTTGGGTGATCACAGTGGCAGATAGCAACCCCCTCCAAAACATCACCGGCACCATCCTCATCGCCGGCGCCGGTAAGATGGGGGGCGCGATGCTGACCGGGTGGCTGGCCGGCGGGCTTGATCCGCGACGGGTCGCAGTGATCGAGCCGCATGTCTCGCCTGAGATCACCGCGCTCGCCGCCAAGGGCGTGGTGCTCAATCCCGACGCAAAGACCGCCGGCCAGGTCGACACGCTGGTCGTCGCGGTCAAGCCGCAGATGTTCCGCGAGGCCGGCGCCAAGCTGAAGCCGTTCGTCTCGAACCAGACCTCGGTGGTCTCGATCATGGCGGGCACCACGATCGCGTCGCTTGAAGAGGTCTGCGGCGGCGCCGTCGTGCGCGCGATGCCGAACACCCCGGCCGCGATCGGCCGCGGCATCACCGTTGCGGTCGCAGCGAAAAGCGTCAGCGCCGCCCAGCGCGCGGTGGCCGATGCGCTGCTGCGCGCCACCGGCTCGGTCGAATGGGTCGAGGATGAAGGCCTGATGGACGCGGTCACCGCCGTGTCCGGCTCGGGCCCGGCCTACGTGTTCCTGCTCGCCGAGGAGCTCGCGCGCGCCGGCGTCGAGGCAGGATTGCCCGAATCGCTCGCAACAAAGCTCGCCCGCGAAACCGTCGCCGGCTCCGGCGAGCTGCTGCACCGGTCAGACCTTCCCGCCAGCACGCTGCGCCAGAACGTCACCTCGCCCGGCGGCACCACGGCTGCGGCGCTCGGCGTGCTGATGGGCGAGCCGGGCCTCCGCGAGTTGATGATCCGCGCCATCGCGGCGGCCACGAAGCGGTCGAAGGAACTGGCGAAGTAGCCGCTACGCCCCCAGCCGCTTGTTGAACATCTCGACATTCACCAGCCCGCGCGCATGGCGGCCCTCGCCGAGCTTGCGCGTGCCTTCGAACGCCTCGACCTCGAAGCGGATGACGCGGCGCTCGACGGCAACCACCTTCGCCGTGGTCCGCACCGTCGCGCCGACAAGGGCTGCTGCAAGATGACGGATGTCGACTTCGGTGCCGACAGTGACCCAGCCCGGCTGGAGTGCGGAGCGGATCGCATCGCCCGACGTCATCTCCATCTCGAGGATCATCATCGGCGTTGCATAGACCATGGGCATGCCGGGCACGAAATGCCCGACCGTGCGCTCGGCCGGGACCACCAGCGTACGCTCGGCACTCATGCCGATCATGATGAAGTCGCGTGCGTCCATGGGTCTTGCTCGTCATTCCGGGGCGGCGCGCAGCGCCGAACCCGGAATCCAGAAGTTTGCAGCTCGCGATTCCGGGTTCGCGCTTCGCGCGCCCCGGAATGACGCTAACGCGTCACTTCTTCGCAGCCGCCGCGCGTTCCACGAAGGTCTTGCCGCCCTTCATCTTGTGGCGGAGCGGGGCTTCGTTGATCTGGATGACGACGGCATCGGCGTCGACGCCGAGGTTCTTCACCAGCGCCTGGGTGATGTCGCGCATCATGCCGGCCTTCTGCTCGTCGGTGCGGCCTTCGGCCATGCTGATGGTGATCTCAGGCATCGTTGTCTCCCTGCTGCTGTCGTCATGGCCGGCATAGTAGTCTGCTCTTGCAGACTGCGTAAACTTGTCTGCACCCGGCCCTTCATCATTTTGAAGATGGATGCGCGGGTCAAGCCCGCGCATGGCAATCGAGGCGAATGGCTAGCCCCAGCTCACGTCATGGCGGGCCAGGACCTCGCGCACCTTGGTGACGAGATCGGATTCGCTGCACGAGAACTGCGCCGGCCGGGTCTCGCGCCATTCCTGGTTGGAGGCGATCGCGGCGGCGGCCTTGGCGCCCTCGATGAGATCCTTGATCTGCACCTCGCCGCGCGCTTTTTCATCCGAACCCTGGATGATCACGCAAGGTGAGTTGCGGCGATCGGCATATTTGAGCTGGTTGCCCATGTTCTTGGGATTGCCGAGATAAAGCTCGGCGCGGATCCCGGCGGTGCGCAAGGCAGCCACCATCTTCTGGTAGTCGGCGACGCGGTCGCGGTCGAACACGGTGACGACGACGGGGCCGAATTCCGGCCGCGTGTCGAGCTTGCCGAGCAGCGTCAGCGCGGCCTGGAGCCTGGACACGCCGATCGAGAAACCGGTCGCCGGCACCGGCTCGCCGCGGAAGCGCGAGACCAGGCCGTCGTAGCGCCCGCCGCCACCGACCGAGCCGAAGCGAACCGGGCGGCCCTTCTCGTCTTTGGTATCGAGCAGGAGTTCGACCTCGTAGACGGGGCCGGTGTAATATTCGAGGCCGCGCACGACGGACGGATCGATCTTGATGCGGTCCGCACCGTAGCCCGACGCTGTGACCAACTTGGCAATCTCTTCGAGCTCGCTGACGCCGGCCTGACCGACCTGGGTCTTGGCAAGGTAGGCTTCTGCCGCGGCGATGGCTTCTTTCCAATCCTCACGCGGCTTGGTGATGGCGAGAACGACGTCTGCCTCAGCCTCACTCAGGTCGGCTCCTTTCGTGAAGTCGCCCTTGCCTTCTTCGCCTCCGTCCCAACGCCCGGGACCAAGCAGCTTGCGCACTTCGTCGGCGGAAAACTTGTCGAGCTTGTCGATCGCGCGCAGCACAATGAGCCTGCGCGCGGCGTTCTCGTCACCGGCGAGCCCGATCGCTTCCAGAACACCATCGAGCACTTTTCGGTTATTCACCTTCACGACATAGGAGCCGCGCGCAATGCCGAGCGCCTCCATCGTGTCGGCCGCCATCATGCAGATTTCGGCATCAGCTGCCGGCGTCGCCGAGCCCACCGTGTCGGCATCGAACTGCATGAACTGGCGGAAGCGCCCGGGGCCGGGCTTCTCGTTGCGGAAGACATAGCCGACGCGGTAGCTGCGGTAGGGCAAGACCAGACCGTCGGTGCCGTAGCGCTCGCCGACGTAACGCGCGAGCGGCGCGGTCAGGTCGTAGCGCAGGCTGATCCACTGCTCGTCGTCGTCCTGGAACGAGAACACGCCCTCGTTCGGACGATCCTGGTCGGGCAGGAATTTGCCGAGCGCGTCGGTGTATTCCATCGCCGGCGTTTCCACGGGCTCGAAGCCGTAGAGCTCGTAGACGGCGCGGATCTTCTCGACCATCTCGCGCGTCGCCCGGATCGCGGCGGGGTCGCGATCCTCGAGCCCGCGCGGCAGTCGCGCCTTCAGTTTCTGGGGTTTTTTGGGTTTCTCGGCCATGCGCGGCGTTTACCAGCCGACGCGGGAAGCGGCAACCGGGCTGTTCTTCACCTCGCCCCGCAGGCGGGGAGAGGGGAAGAGAATTTACGGCTGCTCCATCCGGGCCCTGAGGGCGTCGGCATCCGCCTTCGGCAGCGATTTCAGCGTCGGCTTGATGGTTTCGCCGCCGACGATCTTGCCGTTGCGCATGAACATCCAGTCCGAGATGTCGGCGTCGCTGAACGAGACCTTGTCGCCAGCGTGCTTGCCCGGCATGTCGCGCGGCTCGTTGGCGAAGAGGCCGGAATAGGTGCCATTTGGCATTTTCTTCACCTCGCCGATCCAGATGTGCTCGCCGCCCTTACGGGTCGAGAAGCGCACCTTCAGGGCGTGCCCGGTCTCGGCCGGCTTCGCCGATTCGTAGGAGGCCCAGAAGGTCGGGAGCGTGCCGCGGGCCCGCGCGATCGCCGCGTTCATCTCGGGATCGCTGGTGCGCACGTCGACGATCGGCGAGCGGTCTTGCGCTGCGACCTCGTGCGTCGGGCCGATGGTCAGGATGCCGAAGACGGAGAGGCCGGTGATTGCGGCGAGAACGACCCATTTCACGGGTTGGGAGAGCTTTGTTGCCATGATCGCAATGTCCAGGATGACTCGATGTATCCTGGCTTTGTCGCGGAGTTGTGGCGGTACGTTCAGTGCACGAAAAGCCACAAGCGATGCGCGTTTCCCCTCTCCCCTTGGTTGTCCAGGAGGAGAAGGAGAGACGCTCTCATCGCCGATCAAAACACCTTGCGGATCCAGTTGTGCGGATCGTTGGTGCGGCCGTACTGGATGTCGACGAGCTGCTTGCGCAGGCCCATGGCGACGGGGCCGGCGGCGCCGCCGCTGATGTCGAAATCGCCGCTCACCGAGCGCACCTTGCCGATCGGCGAGATCACCGCCGCGGTGCCGCAGGCGAACGCCTCCTTCAGCTTGCCCGAGGCCGCATCCTTGCGCCACTGATCGAGCGAATAGGGCTCCTCGCGCACGATCTTGCCGGCATCCTTCGCGAGCGTGATGATGGAGTCGCGGGTGATGCCCGGCAGGATGGTGCCGAGCGGCGGCGTCAGCAGCGAGCCGTCGTCGAACACGAAGAAGACGTTCATGCCGCCGAGCTCCTCGATGTAGCGGCGCTCGATCGCGTCGAGGAAGACGACCTGATCGCAGCCGTGCTGGATCGCTTCGGCCTGGGCGCGCAGGCTCGCGGCATAGTTGCCGCCGCACTTGACGGCGCCGGTGCCGCCGACGGCTGCGCGCGTGTAATTCTCCGACACCCAGATCGAGACCGGGGCGGGTCCGCCCTTGAAGTATGACCCCACCGGCGAGGCGATGACCGAGAAGATGTACTCGGACGACGGCTTGACGCCGAGGAAGGTCTCGCTCGCGATCATGAAGGGACGCAGGTAAAGGCTGCCTTCGCCGCCGGGGATCCAGGCGCGATCGATGCGCACGACCTGCTCGACCGCCTCGATGAAGACGTCCTCGGGCAGTTGAGCCATTGCCATGCGGTCGGCGGAGTCCTTGAAGCGGCGCGCATTGGCGTCGGGACGGAACAGGTTCACGCCGCCGTCATCTCGCTTGTAGGCCTTCAGGCCCTCGAAGATTTCCTGGGCGTAGTGCAGGACGGCGCCGGCCGGATCGAGCTGGAAGTTGGCGCGCGCCTCGATCCGCGCCTCGTACCAGCCGCCCTTGGCCTGATTGTAGCGGACGATCGCCATATGATCGGTGAAGATCCGTCCGAAGCCGGGGTCCACCAGCTTGGCGACGCGGTCCTTCTCAGGAGTCGGATTGGATGCGGGCTGGATGTCGAATGTCATGCTCATGTCCTTGCCTCCCGCTGCCCGGTGGCGGCGCTGTTCTGGCGCCCGCCCTGCCCGCTTTGGGGCCCGGCTGGCTCGATTGGTTGCTGCCGGACCGCCGCCAGCCTTGTTTAAGGCCGGTTTCCGTGGCCAGCATGCCGCCGAGGACATGCTTTTGCGGAAGGCAGAAGTCCAGTATGTTTTGCCGAAATGCCGCTCGACAATCGCACGGTAGATCAGATCCGGCGTCGTCGCCTGTCCGGCTCCTTCCGCCGTCCCTGCTTCGATGCCGCCCCGTCGTGAAACGATCTAAAATTTCGTACGGGCCGATCGTTTTGTAACATTGAACCCAAGATACGTCAATATGCCTGACATAAATTTCGTAACTTCCTCTCATGACGCCGCCGAGCCCCGGCCGGCCGGCTCCGATGGAGGGAATTTGCGCTGGGATATCATCGAGCTGCTGTTCTTCGCCTATCGCGACTTCGTCGGCGATCCCGACCAGGAGCTGGAGGCGTTCGGGTTCGGCCGGGCCCACCACAGGGTCATGCACTTCGTCTATCGCTATCCCGGCCTCAAGGTCGCCGACCTCCTCGACGTCCTGCGCATCACCAAGCAGTCGCTCGGCCGCGTGCTCAAGCAGCTGCTGGACGAAGGCTATATCGTGCAGAAGACCGGCGACAATGATCGCCGCCAGCGCCTCCTCTACGCGACGCCGAAGGGCGAGGCGCTGGTGCAGAAGCTCGCCGGACTGCAGACCACGCGGATCACGAGGGCGCTCGCCGAGATGGCTCCGCAAGACGCCGAGACCGTGAAGCGCTTCCTGCGCGCGATGATCGACCGCGACGATCCGGACAAGGTGCTCGAGACGATCTTCGCTTCCGACAACCACGACAAGGAGTGACCGTGCCGCTCGCTGCCACGCTCGCCCGCCCGCCGGTGCAACCCGCCGACGACGCCCCGCATCTGCTGCTGGTCGACGACGACCGCCGCATCCGCGATCTGCTCTCGCGGTTTCTCGCCAGTGAAGGCTACCGCGTCACCACCGCTGCGAGCGCCGGCGATGCGCGCTCGAAACTGCTGGGCCTGCATTTCGACCTCCTGATCCTCGACGTGATGATGCCCGGCGAGACCGGCTTCGACCTCGCCCGCTTCATCCGGACCTCCTCCTCGGTGCCGATCGTGATGCTGACGGCGCGCCACGAACCTGAATCCCGCATCGAGGGCTTGCAGATCGGCGCCGACGATTACGTGGCAAAGCCGTTCGAGCCGCGCGAGCTCGCGCTACGCATCAACAACATCCTCAAGCGCGCCGCCCCGCCGCCGCAGGCCGCGACCGTCGAGAAGATTGCCTTCGGTCCCTACGTCTACCATCTCGAGCGCGGCGAGTTGCGCCAGGGCGAGGAGGTCATCCACCTCACCGACCGCGAGCGCGAAATGCTGCGGATTCTCTCGGAGACACCGGGCGAGACCGTGCCGCGCAGCGCGCTGACCGGCAACGGCAGCGTCAACGAGCGCGCCGTCGACGTGCAGATCAACCGGCTCAGGCGCAAGATCGAGACCGACCCCGCCAATCCGCTGTTCCTGCAGGCGGTGCGCGGCATCGGCTACCGGCTGGTGGCCTCGCCTTGAGACCCAAGCAGTGAAGCGCGAGCGATGAGCACGATCGATACCGGCCTGACGCTGCTGCGAAGCGCCGCCGGCCGCGTCTCCGCAGCCAATGGCTGGATGGGCAATGCGTTCAAGGGCTGGATGCCGACCGGCCTCTACGCCCGCGCGCTTCTCATCATGATCGTGCCGATGGTGGTGCTGCAATCGGTCGTCGCCTTCGTGTTCATGGAGCGGCACTGGAACACGGTGACGCGCAGATTGTCGGCCGCGGTGGTGCAGGACATCGCCGCGCTGATCGACGTCTACAAGGGCTATCCGCAGGACAAGGACCGCGACCAGATCCGCCGCATCGCCCAGCAGCGGCTCGGCCTGGTGGTCGATTTCCTGCCCGCCGGCGACATGCCGCCGCCAGGGCCAAAGCCGTTCTTCTCGCTGCTCGACCAGACGCTATCGGTGCAGCTCGGGCGCCAGATCGGACGCTCGTTCTGGATCGACACGGTCGGCCGCTCCAACCTCGTCGAGATCCGCATCCAGCTCGACGATGCCGTGATGCGCGTGTTCGCGCAGCGCAGCGCGGCCTACGCCTCCAACTCGGAGATATTCCTGTTCTGGATGGTCGGCACGTCCTCGATCCTGTTGATCGTCGCGGTGCTGTTCCTGCGCAACCAGATCAAGCCGATCCTTCGTCTTGCCGACGCCGCCGAAAGCTTCGGCAAGGGCCGCGAAGCGCCGAACTTCCGCCCGAGGGGCGCGCGCGAGGTGCGGCGCGCGGCAGTCGCCTTCCTCGAAATGAAATCGCGCATCGAGCGCACCATGGAGCAGCGCACCGCGATGCTCGCCGGCGTCAGCCACGATCTGCGCACCATCCTGACCCGTTTCAAGCTCGAGCTGGCGCTGATCGGCGACAGCCCCGAGCTGGAGGGCATGCGCAAGGACGTCGACGAGATGTCGATGATGCTGGAGGATTATCTCGCCTTCGCCCGCGGCGATTCCGGCGAGCAGTCGCAGCCGACCGACATGGCGCAGGCACTCGAGGAGTTGCGCAGCGATGCCGAACGCCATGGCCACACCGCGACCGTTGCCTTCCACGGCCTGCCCGTGGTCACGGTGAAGCCGGCCTCGTTCAAGCGCTGCCTCGCCAACCTCGTCACCAACGCAGCGCGCTACGGCAAGGCCATCGCCATCACCGGCCAGCGCGATCACCGTTATTTGACCGTAACGGTGGACGACGACGGCCCGGGCATTCCCGCTCACTTGCGCGAAGAGGTGTTCAAGCCGTTCCTGCGGCTGGACAATGCTCGCAACCAGGACGAAGGCGGCACCGGCCTTGGCCTCGCGATCGCCCGCGACATCGCACGCTCGCACGGCGGCGACATCACGCTCGGCGACAGCCCGATGGGCGGCTTGAGGGCGAGCGTGCGGATTCCGGTGTAGCGGTTCTACCTCGCCCCACTTTCTGGGAAAGGTCGGATTGATCTTCCCCCGATAAAGTGGACGGGTTAAGCGGCTTTTAGCTCCATCTCGATC